>NZ_JAWHTP010000012.1:0-34308 GCF_033052815.1 Chromohalobacter sp. HP20-39
GTCGTTAGCTCAGTGGTAGAGCAGTTGGCTTTTAACCAATTGGTCGTAGGTTCGAATCCTACACGACCCACCATTGCCGCCAAAAATTGTCTGAATTGACATATTATGGGTCGTTAGCTCAGTGGTAGAGCAGTTGGCTTTTAACCAATTGGTCGTAGGTTCGAATCCTACACGACCCACCAGCATTCAACCCCGTCTCGCATGAGGCGGGGTTTTTGCGTTCTGGGCCTCATTTTCATGGCGATATCGATGTGGCCACGATGCTGGCAAGCCGGTAGCGACGGGCAGTATCATGATATCGGGTGCGGTGTGGCCGCGAAGAGATCGCGGCGCGACGCTTCTCGTTATGCAGGGGGAGCCCCTGCCAGTCACAGTGGTAGACACGATGACGATCATGACACCGAAAGTGCCCGAAGCGGCTTCGCCGCTGGCCCGGGCGTATTCTCCGGCCGCGCCGAGTGCGCCGGAACGCGCGCAGTCCGAAACGATCAAGCGTTTGCTGCGCGAGCGCCACGCCACCTTGGTGGCACATTACTATACCGATGACGCCATTCAGCAACTGGCCGAGGAAAGTGGCGGTTGTGTGGCCGATTCCCTGGAGATGGCACGCTTCGGCGCCCAGCATTCGGCCACGACCCTGGTGGTGGCGGGGGTGCGCTTCATGGGCGAGACTGCCAAGATCCTGTCCCCCGAGAAAACCGTGTTGATGCCCACGCTGGAAGCGACTTGTTCGCTGGATGACGGCTGTCCGGCGGATGAGTTCGCGGCGTTCTGCGATGCGCATCCCGACCGCACGGTCGTGGTCTATGCCAATACCTCGGCGGCGGTCAAGGCGCGTGCGGATTGGGTGGTGACCTCGTCGATTGCGGTCGAGGTCATCGAGCATCTCCAGGCCCGCGGCGAAAAGATCCTGTGGGCGCCGGACAAGCACTTGGGGCGTTATATCCGCGAGCGTACCGGCGCCGACATGCTGCTCTGGGATGGTGCCTGCATCGTGCACGAGGAGTTCAAGGCTCAGGGCGTGCTGGATCTTCAGAAGGTCTATCCCGACGCCGCCTTGTTGGTGCATCCCGAGTCGCCGGCGGGGGTGGTCGAACTGGCCGACGTGGTGGGTTCGACCTCGCAGTTGATCAAGGCCGCGCGCGAACTCGATCAGCAACGTCTGATTGTGGCCACCGACCGGGGCATCTTCTACAAGATGCAACAGGCGGTGCCGGACAAGACGCTTTTCGAGGCGCCCACGGCGGGCAACGGCGCGACGTGTCGGAGTTGCGCGCACTGCCCGTGGATGGCGATGAACGACCTGGATCGCCTCGAGCGCGCCCTCAGTGACGGCGGTGGCGAGATTCACATCGAGGCGGCGCTGCGTCAGCAGGCCCTCAAGCCCCTGGAGCGGATGCTGGCGTTCGGCCGCTGAGCCCGCTAGGTCAACGGCAACGGCGCATGAAGACAGTCAGAGCGTTTCGGTGCGCACGACGCGCATCGATAGATCGACGGCCTTGACGTCCTTGGTCAGCGCGCCGATGGAGATGCAGTCGACACCAGTATCGGCGATATCGCGCAGCGTTGCCTCGCTGACATTGCCGGAGGCTTCCAGGCGGCTGCGCCCGGCCGTGCGTGCGACCGCCTCGCGCAGCGTCTCGAGATCGAAGTTGTCGAGCATGATGGTATCGGCTCCGGCATCCAAGGCGGCGTCCAACTCCTCGAACGTTTCGACTTCCACCTCCACCGGCAGGTCGCTGGCGATGCGGCGCGCGGCGGTGACGGCCTTGGCAATGCCACCGCAGGCGGCGATATGGTTTTCCTTGATCAGGAAGGCATCGTGTAGCCCTAGGCGGTGGTTGTGGCCACCCCCGCAGGTAACGGCGTACTTCTGTGCCAGGCGTAGGCCGGGCAGGGTCTTGCGCGTATCCAGCAACGCCACGCCGGTGTCCGCAACCTGCGCGATATAATGACGCGTGCGCGTCGCCGTTCCCGAGAGGGTCTGTAGCAGGTTGAGGGCCGCGCGCTCGCCGGTCATCAAACTGCGTGCGGGGCCTTCCAACTCGAGAAAGGTCTCATCGGTCGCCAGAGCATCGCCATCGGCGGCATGCCAATGGAGCTTGACGCTCGGGTCGAGGCGCCGGTAAAGCTCATCGACCCACGCCACCCCGCACAGCACCGCGTCCTCGCGGGCCACGACGCGCGCCCAGGCCCACTGCTTGGCGGGGATCAACTGCGCGGTGATGTCACCGGGGCCGACGTCCTCGGCCAGCAGGCGGGCGGCACTGGTACGGATATCCTCCGCAAGGGCTTCGCGATATTGCATGTCGGGCGCCTTATCTTTGATGTGCGACAATATGAGTATTATACCGGGTTCACGGCGCTTCGGTCAGGGGTACGTTGTTCATCGGGGCGCGTCCCGAAAAGCGCGTCCCGAAAAGATAGGAGCAGGCATGCGGGTCGACAATCACTGGCTTACCACGGCGCGACACGTCGTCTCGCCCAATCATAATGTGCGCCCCAAGGGTGAAGTGTCGGCATTGGTGCTGCACTCTATTAGTCTGCCGCCGGGGAGCTTCGGTGGCGATGCCATCGAGCGCTTGTTCACCAATCGTCTCGATCCCGCCGCGCACCCCTACTTTGCCACGGTTCACACCTTGCGGGTTTCGGCACATGTGCTGATCCGCCGCGACGGTGAAGCCGTACAGTTCGTGGGGTTCGACCGGCGTGCTTGGCATGCCGGTCGCTCGCGGTGGTGGGAGGGCCATCGTGAACGCCGTGAACTCAATGATTTTAGTATCGGCATCGAGCTGGAAGGCGATGAAATTCACGCCTATCGCGACGCGCAGTATCGCTGCCTGGCACGCGTGCTTGTCGCTTTGCGCGAGCGCTATCCTGTCTTGAGTGTCGAGCGGGTGACCAGCCACGCGCATATTGCGCCACTGCGCAAGACCGATCCTGGGCCGGCCTTCGACTGGGCCTATTTCCATCGCTGCCTGGAGGAGATGCCGGATGAAGCGCCATGACGTTCATTGTGCGTGTAAATTCACTACATCATGTAAACCTTTGTCTTGGGCTCGTGACTTGGTCCTGAGTGGTATGGGCAATAAGCATTTTGCAGGTCGCTTGCGACCTATCGAATTGGCAGCAGACAGCGTTTGCGGTATCGTCGTGGCCTGAATTCGTGCGTCTTGCACGCCCTGCTGTAAGGAAATTACAGAAAGTTTTCCCCGGAGACACGACCCACAGAAGGTCGCGCCCACACTGAAGAGCGCCACAGGCCCCATCGCGATGCGTAGACGGGCCATGACCGACATACAATCTTCATTCGGAGAGACGTCTATGAGTCTGGAGGCAAGAAACGATCTCGATCCGATCGAAACCACGGAATGGCTGGATTCCTTGGCCTCGGTCATCGAGCATGAGGGCGAAGAGCGCGCTCGGTACATCATGAGCCGCTTGGCGGATCGTCTGCGTCGCGATGGCTCTTCACCCCCCTTTTCCGGGACCACGCCGCATCGCAACACCATTCCGATGCATCGTGAAGCCAAGATGCCCGGTGACATGTTCATCGAGCGCAAGATTCGCTCAGCTATCCGCTGGAATGCGATGGTTCAGGTGTTGCGCGCCAACAAGAAGCATAAGGGCCTGGGCGGTCATATCGCTAGTTATCAGTCCAGTGCCACGCTTTATGAAGTGGGTTTCAATCACTTCTTCCGTGCCGACAACGGGGACCACAAGGGTGACCTGTTGTATATTCAGGGACACGTGACGCCGGGTATCTACGCGCGTTCGTTCCTGGAAGGACGCCTGACGCAGGAACAGATGGATAACTTCCGCCAGGAAGTCGACGGCGAAGCCCTGCCGTCTTACCCGCACCCGTACCTGATGCCGGATTATTGGCAGTTCCCCACGGTCTCCATGGGGCTGGGGCCGATCCAGGCGATCTATCAGGCCCACGTGATGAAGTATCTGCATTCGCGAGAGCTCGAGGACATGAAGGACCGCAAGGTCTGGGCCTTCCTCGGTGACGGCGAGTGCGACGAGCCGGAATCGCTGGGCGCACTGCATCTGGCCAGCCGCGAGAAGCTCGATAATCTGATCTTCGTCATCAACTGCAACCTGCAGCGTCTCGACGGGCCGGTGCGCGGCAACTCGCGCGTCATCGACGAGCTCGAGGGCGTCTTCCGCGGTGCCGGTTGGAACGTGATCAAGGTCGTCTGGGGCGGTCAGTGGGACCCGCTGTTCGAACAGGACACCAAGGGCATGCTGCAAAAGCGCATGGACGAGGCGGTCGACGGCGAGTACCAGAACTACAAGGCCCAGGGTGGCAAGTACACCCGCGAGCACTTCTTCGGCAAGTACGATGAAACCGCGGAGATGGTCAAGGACTACTCTGACGAGCAGATCTTCCGTCTCAATCGCGGCGGTCACGATCCGCAGAAGGTCTATGCGGCCTACCATGAAGCGGTCAACAATGCCGGCAATCGTCCTACCGTGATCCTGGCGCACACCGTCAAGGGCTATGGCATGGGCGGCGGCAGCGGCGAAGCCGACATGGAAGCCCACCAGATCAAGTCGATGGATACCGACGCGCTCAAGACGTTTCGCGATCGTTTCGGCGTGCCGATCACTGACGAGCAGATCGAAAGCGGTGACATCCCGTACTACAAGCCCGATGACGACAGCCCGGAGATGAAGTACCTGCATCTCCAGCGCGAGAAGCTCGGCGGCTTTTTGCCGGCACGCAAGAACGACTTCGAGGCACTCGAGATTCCCGGGCTCGACGACAAGATGTTCGCCAGCCAGCTCAAGGGCTCCGGCGACCGCGAAGTCTCCAGCACCATGTCTTTCGTGCGTGTGCTCAACGGCCTGGTCAAGAACAAGCAATTGGGCGCGCGCGTGGTGCCGATCATTCCCGACGAAGCGCGTACCTTCGGGATGGAAGGCATGTTCCGCCAGTTGGGGATCTACGCCGCCGAAGGGCAGAAGTACGAGCCCATGGATGCCGGCCAGATCATGTACTACCGCGAGGATAAGAAAGGCCAGATTCTCGAGGAAGGCATCACCGAAGCCGGTTCCATCTCCGCGTGGATCGCGGCGGCGACCGCTTACGCTAACCACCACCTGCCGCTGATCCCGTTCTACGTCTATTACTCGATGTTCGGCTATCAGCGCGTCGGCGACCTGATCTGGGCCGCCGGTGATTTGCAGGCGCGCGGCTTCATGATCGGCGGTACTGCTGGGCGCACGACCATCAATGGCGAGGGGCTACAGCACCAGGACGGTCACAGCCATATCCTGATGTCGACCGTGCCGTCGTGCCGTGCCTACGATCCGTGCTATGGCCACGAGGTCGCGGTGATCCTGCAGGATGGTCTGAAGCGCATGTTCCAGGACAAGGAAAACTGCTTCTACTATCTGACCGTGATGAACGAGAACTACCCGCACCCGGAAATGCCAAAGGGCAGCGAGGAGGGCATCGTTCGCGGCATGTATCTGCTTCAGGAAGGCAAGAAGGACGGTCGCAAGAAACAGCCGCGCGTGCAGCTATTGGGCAGCGGCACGATCCTGCGTGAGGTCGAAGCCGCCGCCGAGATGCTGGCGAACGAGCATGACGTCGTCGCCGATGTGTGGAGCGTGACCAGCTTCAACGAGCTGCGCCGCGAAGCGCTCGAATACGACCGGTTGCAGTTCCTCGACTACGATGAGAAGCGTGAGAAGCCGTGGGTGTCACAGCAGCTGAAAGATGTCGAGGGGCCGGTCATCGCCTCGACCGACTACATGAAGCTCTACGCCGATCAGATTCGTGCTTGGGTACCGAGTGACTTCCATGTGCTGGGGACCGATGGTTTCGGGCGTTCCGACACGCGTGAAGCGCTGCGTCGTTTCTTCGAGGTCGACCGCTATTACGTGACCATTCAGGCGCTGCGCGCGCTGGCCAACCGCGGTGAGATCGACGCCAAGGTCGTCAATGATGCCATGAAGAAATACGGCATCGACCCCGCCAAGCCCAGCCCGCTGGTGTCTTGAGCCCCGTTGATGTCATGGGCTGAAGTGTCCCATCAAGGTGCCGCTGCCGGTTAAACATGGCGGCGGCCATGGCCAGATTGCCTGGTCTGGTCGTATTGCCCGGGCGCGATGTGTTGCCGGGACGACCAGACTGCCAGATTGGAAAGGAGCGCGACCTTGAGTAGCGAAATCATCAAAGTTCCCGATATCGGCGGCAGTGACGGCGTCGAAATCATCGAGGTGGCGGTGTCCGAAGGCGATGTCATCGCCGCCGAAGACACCATGATCACGCTGGAGTCCGACAAGGCCAGCATGGACGTCCCGGCGCCCAAGGGCGGCAAAGTCGTCAAGGTGTTGGTCAAGGAAGGCGATAGTGTCTCCGAGGGCGACGATATCCTCGAGCTCGAAGCCGAAGGTGGCGGCGACGGGCAGGACGATAGCGACGCCGAGGAGTCCTCCCAGGACGATGGCAAGTCTCAGGATGACGCCAAGTCGCAGGATAAGGACGAAGCCGAGCCCGAGAAGGCGGCGCCGAAGAAGAAGTCTTCCGGCGGCGGCAAGCGCACCGTTGAAGTGAAAGTGCCGGACATCGGCGGCAGCGAAGGCGTCGAGATCATCGAGGTGTCGGTCAGTGAAGGCGATGAGGTGAGCGCGGAAGACACCTTGATCACGCTGGAATCCGACAAAGCCTCGATGGACGTACCGAGTCCCTACAGCGGCAAGCTCGTCTCGCTGGCGGTCAAGGAGGGCGACAGCGTCTCTGAGGGTGACCTGATCGGCAGCATGGAGATCGCCGACGAAGGTGACGGCGCAGACGATGATGCCGACGAAGTCCCGGCAGAAGACGACTCCGACAGTGCCGATTCGGATACGGGTGCCGAGGAGCAAGACACCGAAGATCAGACGCAAGAAGGCGGCGATGAGGGTGGCCGCAAGGAACTGCGTGTACCCGACATCGGCGGCAGCGAGAACGTGCCGATCATCGAACTGGCCATTAGCGAAGGCGACGAGATCAGCGAGGAAGACACCCTGATCACGCTGGAGTCCGACAAGGCCTCCATGGACGTGCCTAGCCCCTACAAGGGCAAGGTGGTCGAGGTGTCGGTCAAGGAAGGCGACAGCGTCTCCGAGGGTGACTTGATCGGCTATGTAGAAGTGGCTGGTAGCAAGAAGCCGGCCAAGAAAGCCGGTGCAGGCAAGAAGCCTGAGGCTGGCAAGGCGGACCAGAAGGCCGATGCCGATCAGCAAAAAGCCAGCGCTGCCAAGTCGACGCCGTCTGCCAAGCAGCCCACGGGGGAGCCGAGCCCCGAGGCACGCCACAAGCAAGGTGACGACAAGACGGCGGGCGCGCATGTGCATGCCGGCCCGGCGGTGCGCATGCTGGCGCGTGAACTGGGCGTCGATCTGGCCCAGGTGACGCCCACCGGGCCCAAGGAGCGCGTGCTGAAGGAAGACGTGCAGGGCTACGTCAAGAATGCGCTTAAGCAGCGTGCCAGCGGTGCCGGAAGCAGCGCCGCGCCGAGTGGCGGTGCGGGTATTCCGGCCGTGCCGGACATCGACTTCAGCCAGTTCGGTGAGGTCGAGGAAAAACCCATGGGTCGCCTGATGAAAGCCGGTGCGACCAACCTGCACCGCAGTTGGCTCAACGTGCCGCACGTCACGCAGTTCGACGAGGCGGACATCACCGAGCTGGAAGCCTTCCGCAAGTCGATGAAGGACGAAGCCGCCAAGCAGGATGCCAAGCTCACGCCGCTGCCGTTCATGATCAAGGCCTGCGCCTACGCCTTGCAGAAGTTCCCGCAGTTCAACGTCAGCCTGAAGAGCGACGGCGAAACGCTGGTGCAGAAGCACTACGTGCACATCGGTATCGCCGTGGACACGCCGGACGGCCTGATGGTCCCGGTGATTCGCAACGCCGATCAGAAATCGCTGATCGACCTGGCCAAAGAATCGGTCGAGCTGGCCGGCAAGGCGCAGTCGAAGAAGCTCAAGCGCGAAGAGATGCAGGGCGGCTGCTTCACTATCTCCAGCCTGGGCTCCATCGGCGGCACCGCCTTCACGCCCATCGTCAACGCCCCGGAAGTCGCCATCCTGGGTGTTTCCAAAGCGCAGACGAAGCCGGTGTGGGACGGCGCCGAGTTTGCGCCGCGGCTGATGATGCCGCTGTCGTTGTCCTACGATCATCGTGCGGTCAATGGCGCCGATGCGGCACGCTTCACGGCCTTTTTGGCCCAGGCGCTGAGCGATATTCGTCGCCTGTTGATGTGATCCAATCACATAGGTGACATTATAGAAGCGGCCTCCTCGGGGGCCGCTTTTTTATGGTGCGACAAAAAAGAGCCGGCCGTCACGCGCGCGACGAAAGTGCAATGCCTTAGGCAAGTCGCTGAAAATAGGCGCATTATAGAGTTTCGTGGATGGCTAAGGTAAGGCGGGCGTGCTTGTGCCGCTCGAGCCGTGCAGGTATCGTCATGGGCCATTCCCAAAGCGATGGCGTGTGCTTCATGGGGCATGCCATGGCCGATAACGAACACGTGATGACTCGTTCAAGGAGCACTATCGATGCGTTTGATCTTGTTGGGCGCCCCGGGCGCAGGCAAGGGCACCCAGGCCCAATTCATCTGCGAGCATTTCGACATTCCGCAGATCTCCACCGGCGACATGTTGCGTACGGCGGTCAAGGAGGAAAGCGAACTGGGACTCAAGGTCAAGGAGATCATGAGCAGCGGTGGGCTGGTGTCCGACGATATCATCATCTCGCTGGTCAAAGAGCGGATCACCCAGCCGGATTGCGCTAACGGCTTCCTGTTCGATGGCTTTCCGCGCACGATCCCCCAGGCCGACGCCATGAAAGACGCCAACGTCAAGCTGGACCACGTGCTGGAAGTCGCCGTGGACGACGAGGAAATCGTCAAGCGTCTGGCGGGGCGTCGAGTGCACCCGGGCTCGGGGCGTGTCTATCACGTCGAGTACCAGCCGCCCAAGGAAGAGGGCAAGGATGACGTGACGGGCGAAGCGATCGTGCTGCGCGACGACGATCAGGAATCGACCGTGCGCAACCGCTTGTCCGTTTACCATGAACAGACCGAGCCGCTGGTGCAGTATTACCGCGCATGGGCGCAGCAAGATCCGCAAAGCGCGCCAGCCTATCATCGTGTGGAAGGCACCGGTAGTGTCGAGGCGATCCGCCAGCAGGTGCTGACGGCGCTCGAAGGGTAATCTTCTCCCTCCCGCGCGGCGTCCCTGACGCCGCGCAATGGCGACCTGCGTCAAGCATTGCGTCGGCTAGCGCGCCGGGCATTTTGCCAATGGCCGGTGGCCCGTTTATAGTGCGGGCTCACCCGTTGCTCGATGATCGCCGATGCCCACTCTGCTGGCCTTGGATGCCTCTACTAGCGCCTGTTCCTGCGCCCTGTGGCGCGATGGCCATGTCATTTCCCGCTATCGTGACGCCCCGCGTCAACACACCCACCTCTTGATGCCAATGGTCGATGACGTGCTGGCCGAGGCAGGCGTAGGGCTCTCCGATCTCGACGCACTGGCTTACGGCCGTGGGCCGGGCTCGTTCACCGGTTTGCGAATCGCTGCCGGGACGGCGCAGGGGCTGGCCTTCGCACTCGAGTGCCCCTTGATCGGCGTATCCACCCTGGAAACTCTGGCACTCGCCGCGCATCGGCGCCTGCATGCGCGTTACGTGGTGGCGGCACTGGATGCGCGTATGAACGAGATCTATGCCGCAGCCTATCGCTGTCATGACGGCGTGCTCGAGCCGCTCATGGCGGAGGTCGTGTTGGCACCGGAGCGATTGCGCCTGCCAGCGGTCTCGCATGATGTCGATTGGGTGGGGATCGGCTCGGGCTGGACCTTGCGCGAGCGGATGCCTGTGGAGGTGCAGTCGGCGCTCGGTCAATGCTTGCGCGAGCCGCAACCGGCTGCCGAGGACATGGTCCATCTGGCTGTGCAGGCCTGGCAGTCGGGCGAGCGCCCGACGCCTGACGCAGCGGTGCCGGTGTATCTACGCAATGAAGTAGCCTGGCAGCGCGCTTAAGGCTTTCCTAAGCCGCAGAGAATAATAATGGCGTGCTTGCACGCCCGTACGCAGCGTCATGTTTTCGTTGTTTCAAGGACATCTCATGGATTGGTTGCACGTCGTTGCGCTGGCCGTCATTCAAGGCCTTACCGAATTTCTGCCGATTTCGTCATCCGCCCACCTGATTCTTCCCTCGCAGTTGTTGGGCTGGCCCGATCAGGGGCTGGCCTTCGATGTCGCGGTGCATGTCGGCTCGCTAGCTGCGGTGGTGCTGACGTTTCGCCAGGAAGTCATTCAGATATTGCGTGACTGGGTAGCGCATTGCCGTGGTGGGCCGGCGACACCGGAGAGTCGTTTGGGCTGGGCGGTGATCATCGGCACCCTGCCGGCCGTCATCATCGGTTTTCTAATGGAAAGCGTCATCGAGTCATACCTTCGCGCTTCGCTGGTGATCGCCATCACTACCTTGGTCTTCGGGCTTCTGCTGTGGTGGGCGGATGTACGTGGTAGCCGCCGGCATGCGTTGACCGCGATGTCGCTGCGCGATGCGCTGATCATCGGGCTCGCCCAGGCACTGGCATTGATTCCCGGGACGTCGCGCTCGGGAATCACGATCACGGCGGCTTTGTTGCTGGGTTTCACCCGCCAGGCCGCCGCGCGTTTCTCGTTCTTGCTGTCGATCCCGCTGATTCTCGCCGCCGGTTCGCTCAAGGGCATCGAGCTTGTCGAGGCGGGCGAAGGCGTGGCCTGGGGCACCATCATCGCGGGCACGCTGATGTCGTTCGTCGCGGCGTGGCTGTGCATCAAGCTGTTCCTGGCCGTGCTGGATCGCATCGGCATGCTGCCGTTCGTCATCTACCGCCTGATCCTGGGCGTCGTGCTGCTGGTGTGGGTGGTATGAGCGAACGGGTCATGGCCATCGGCGAGCCGGTACGCGCACTGGCAGCGCGCCTTGGGCTGCCCTGGCAACCCGAGGCGGATGCCGACACCCCCTTGTGCTTGGCCATGCGCGATGAGGGGCTAGCGCTGTCGGGCGACACGCGTCGCTATGGCGTGCCGATGCGGATCGATTTCACTGCCGGTAAAGTCGCGCACCGGCGCCGCTTCGGCGGCGGGCGTGGGCAACTGATCGCCAAGGCATGCGGGCTGGCGCATGGCGTGACGCCGAGTATCGTCGATGCCACGGCGGGGTTGGGGCGTGATGCCTTCGTGCTGGCGAGTCTCGGTGCCGAGGTGTTGCTGATCGAGCGCGTGGCGGCGATTTATGCACTGCTCGAGGATGGCGTGCGGCGTGCTCGAGCGGATGACGAGGCCGCCGAGATCGTGGCGCGCATGCGGTTGGCGAATGGCGATGCCGCGCGTGAGCTGGCGACGCTTGTAGCGCATCACGACGTCGCGCCGCAGGTAGTGCATCTCGACCCCATGTTTCCGCACCGCGACAAGAGCGCGTTGGTCAAGAAGGAGATGCGCATCTTCCGCGAACTGGCCGGCGACGATGACGATGCGCCGCGTCTGTTGGAAGCCGCCCTGGAGGTTGCCACGCACCGGGTAGTGGTCAAGCGCCCCCGCCGCGCGCCGCCGCTCGATGGCCCCGCACCCGATCACGTGCTCGAGGGCAAAACCAGTCGCTATGATCTCTATGTGCATCGCAGCCTGAAGTCTGCGTAACGCGGCCTCATGGCTCAAGACGCCTGGCGATGCACCAGTTGGGTCAGGCGGTGGCGCAGGCTGGGGTCGAAGAGCGCTTGCCCGCGACGCTGAGCGTTGTCGAGCGAGCTGTCATAGCATAGCTTGTCGTTTTCCTGCCATAACCAGCCCTGTGCCTCGAGAGTGTCGAGCAAGCCGCTGAAGAGGCGTTTGTCGAAGAACTCCGGGGCGTTGAGCCCGGAGAGCAGCGTTAAACGTTCAGCCAACTGACGGCTTTGTTCCTCCAGCGCCTCGCGGGTCAGGGTGCCGCTTCCCTCGCGCAGCAGCACGGCCAACAGCAGATAACCGCGCTCCAGAGTCGGTTGAACCAGCCGGCCCAGGAGGCGCAGATGTTCGCTGCTGGCCAGGTGCCCTGCCGGGCGCTCCCAACCGTGATCGGTCTCGATCAGCAAATCTTCCGACGCCAGCGCTGCCAGGGCGCGTTCCAGGCGTGGTGCAAAGGCCTCGTCGGGCAAGTGGAATTCATGTGCGAGCACCGGCCAGGTGGGCCCCAGCAGGGTGAGCAACTCCTCCGTATTAAAGCGGGCGTTATGCCGATATGCGAAGGCGACCAGCGCCATGTCGATGAACAGGTGCAAGACGTTGTTGCGATACCATGTCAGTAAAGTTGCCTGTTCCGGCGTGGCGAGTATCAATTCGCCGAGCGCCTGGGGACGGCGTTCGACGAACTCCAACTGAGCGGTATGGGTGATCCAGTCCCGAGGCGCGCCATCGGGCAGGGTGATGCGCCCGCCACCCGGGAGATGCCGTCTCAGGTCCACCAGTAAGCGCATATGACGCTCGAGCAGGTCGGCCTCGATGGCGTGGTGCGAATTGGCCAGAAGCCCCAGAGCGACCAGCGAGACCGGCGTGATGGCCGCTGCAGCGTTGATGCGTTGGGCCAGTGTGGCGCCCAGTGCGGGCACGGCCTGGTGCAGCCAATCGGGACGCGTTTGGCGACGGTTGTCCCGCCAGTCGGGCACCTGGCGGTCGAGAAAGCCGCTGAGCATGAGCGGCGCGCCGACATTGACCGTGACATGGCCGTGCGGCTGGCGCAGGCGACGCACGATGCGCAACAGGTCGAAGGGCGACTCCTTCTTCTTGCGCCCGCCGCGCAATTCCTTGAGATAGCTGCCGCTTTCCAGCACCTTCTCGTAGCCGACATAGACCGGTATGAAGGCGACCTCGCGGCGAGGGTCGCGGGCGAAGGAGCGTAACGTCATGGCCAGCATGCCCGGGCGCGACGCCAGCATCCGCCCGGTGCGCGAGCGTCCGCCTTCGATGAAGTACTCCAGTGGATGCCCACGCGCGATCAGGCGATGCACGTATTCGTTGAAAACCGCCGCATAGAGGCGGTTGTCGCGAAAGCTGCGGCGTAGAAAAAACGCTCCACCGCGACGTAGTAGTGCGCCGATTACTGGCATATCGAGGTTGCGGCCCGCCGCGATGTGCGGCGGCATCAGTCCCTCGCGAAACAGCACGTAGGACAACAGCAGGTAGTCGATATGGCTGCGATGGCAAGGCACGTAGATCAACTCGTGATCGCCGGCCAGCGCTTTGACGTCGTCGAGACCGTTGACGGTGACGCCGTCGTAGAGGCGATTCCAGAGCCGGCGCAGCAACTGGTAGAGGAAGCGCAGCACGGGGTACGAGGTGTTGGAAGCGATCTCGCGGCCATAGCGCCGCGCGCGGCGTGTTTCGCGTTCGAGGCTGTTGCCGCGGGCGGTGGCCGCATCAAAGATCGCCTGGCGCACTTGTGGGCTGTCGACCACGCCGCGAATCAGCGTGTTGCGGTGTGAGAGATCGGGGCCCAGTACGCGGACGCGCACACGACGAAAGTGAACGCGCAGCACGCGTGCCGTCTTGCGCTGGGCGGCCGGCAGCGGACGCGTCTCGACCATTGAGCGTAGTTGCAACGGGGCGCCGATATGCACCTGGACGTGCTTGCCGTTGACGACCATCGACAAGAGTCGGCGCAGGCGTCCGCTCCACTGCCAGCTATCCGCCGCGAGTAGTTTCCAGAAGCCGAAGTCCTTGCCCGGGGCGCGCCCCCAGAACACGCTTACCGGTACTAGCTGGATGTCCCGCTCAGGGTCGTCGGCTAGCTGTGCCAGCAAGGTGTCGAGATGCGGCGAGCGTCGTCCGTGTACCTGCGTCAGCCCGCGACTGAGCCGGGGTAGGGCGATACAAGCGGGAAGATGCGTATCGCCGAGCGCGACGCTGGCTCGGGCGCTGGGCAGGCCCTCGCGGCGTGTTATCAACTCGAGTGCCAGTCTGTCCGAAAAGGCGGGATGCGGCAGCACGTAAAGCGTGGGCCGCGTGGCATCGAGCGCGGGCCGTGGCGCTTCGACATGACGATAGTCGAGCCAACGGTCGAGCAACGCGCGACACAGGGTGCGCAGGGGAGCGAGGAGCTTGTTTGAAACAGCCATCCATTAGCCTTGAAGGGACGCGGTGTCGCAGTATAGCCAGCCGCAGCGTATAGGCCCAAGGTCGGCGCTTTTCAACGCCATCACGAACATGCGTCAATAACGTATGTTCGGGCCGTCGGCAGGCGGCAAATCGAGGAGATACCATGCGCGGACGTTGGCAAGTAGGCAACCGTTTTACCTTGTTGCCGGAAGGCAAGCGCTTTCTTCCCGCCTTGTTTTCAGCCATTGATGAGGCGCGCACCACGCTGTACCTCGAATTGTATCTGATGGAGTCGGGTACGCTTGCCACACGCGTGATCGATGCCTTATGCGCGGCGGCTGGGCGGGGTGTCACGGTGCTGGTACTGCTCGATGGCTACGGCTCGATGAAACTCGCGCATGCGGATCGCGAGCGCTTGCGCGAGAGCGGCGTGGCGCTGCGTTTCTTCAATCCACTGGCCTGGCATCAATTGGGCAAGAACCTGTCGCGCGATCACCGCAAGCTGCTGATCGTCGATGAGCAACTGGCATTCACCGGTGGTTTCGGCGCCGTCGATTCCTTCGTCGAGGCGTGGTATGAAGTCGCCGTACGTATCGAAGGACCGGTCGTCGCGGACTGGGTCGGCCTGTTCGCGCAGCTCTGGGAGTCGCCCTTGACGCGTCGCAAGGCGCCGTCGCGTCACTGGCCATCGCTGCCTCCCATCGCACCACTCACAGGCGGCATGCGTGGGCGTATGATCAGCGGGCGCGGACATCGTTACCAGGCGATCCGGTATTCGTTGCATCAGCGTATCGCCACTGCCGAGCGGCGATTGTGGCTATGCACGCCGTACTTCGTGCCGACCTTCAGCCTGCGTCGACGCCTTATCCGTGCTGCACGCCAGGGGCTAGACGTGCGGCTATTGCTGCCGGGGTCGCGCCACGATCATCCGGGCATTCGTTATGCCGGGCAGCGTTTCTACGCACGGCTCCTGCGGGCCGGGGTGCGCATCTACGAGTTCCAGCCGACTTTCATTCACGCCAAATTCGTACTGGTCGACGATTGGACGTCGATCGGCTCGTGCAATTTCGACCACTGGAGCTTGCAGTGGAACCTGGAGGCCAACCAGGAAGTCGAGGACAGCCGTTTTGCCAGCGACGTGGCGGCCCTATTCGAACGCAACTTCGCCACCAGCGAAGAAATCCATTGGGCGCAATGGCAGCGGCGCCCGTGGATGCAACGCTGCCGTGAGTGGATCTTTGGCACCCTCAACGGCTGGATGACGCGGCTGCGTTGAGTCTCTTCTAGCGGCGCCTCTTGCCTCCCGGGTGTCCGGCGGGTTTCTTCTTGCGTGGTGTGGGCTTGGGTTTTTCCTCGGGGACGCGGTAATGCAGATAGAGGTCCAGGACCAGCTCGGGCAGTTGCTTGACGAGTGCCTCGGCCCGGGTGCTGTCGGCGATCAACTCGTGCATGTCGGGTTCGTCGTCGAATAGCCCCGACAATGCCATGAAGGGCAGCAATAGTTCGGCGACTCGGGCTTCGTCGTGTTCGAACCAGGCGACTTCATTGAGAAACACGCCTTCCATGAAGCCCGTGCACCAATCGCCGATGGGCGTTTCTGCCGGGGCGATTCCGCCCAGCTCGAGATCGAACGGCAATTCGGGTAGATGACCGTGCTCAAGGGCTTCGATGGCGTTTTGCTTGAGTGTCTCGCAGAGGCCGAGGATCTGCTCGCGCTGCGTGGCGTCGGTGAACTGGGGCTCGCCATGGAACAATTCGGCGACCCAAGTCGTGGCCGGCGTTTCGATCGGCGCGATCGCCAGCGCGACGAGGAAGCCGTGCGTGCCGATCAAGTCGAGCGCTTCGGGGTCGACCTGGTCGGATTCCATAAAATCGTCGAGGGTCTCGAGCGCTGCGTCGTCGAGCAGTGGCATGGGGGGCGACGTCTCGGACATGATGGGCCTCTTGCAGGGAGCGGTCGGTGAGTGGTGGACGCCTGACGCGTTGGGCGGCATTCTAGCATCCCATGATGTCCGTCACCTTGCCCTCTCCCGATAACGATTGGTTGGCGTCGCTCGACGAACCGGCTCTCCACGAGGCGCTGCATGCGCGCGTCGAGGCGGCTTGGCGCGTCGCCCTCGATGTTCATCCTTCTCTGCCGCGCCCCGGCGTGTGGTTGGACCTGCGCGGCAAAGGCGCCGGTCAGGCGCACTTCACCCGTGGTGGCCTGCGTTTCAATCCGGTCCTGCTGCGCGAGAACCGTGAGGCGTTCATGGTGGACGTGATCCCGCACGAGATGGCGCATTGGCTGGTCTTTCACCTCGAGGGGCCACCGGCGCGTCCGCACGGCCACGAATGGCGTACCGTCATGCAAAAGCTCTACGGTTTGCCGCCACGTACCACGCATCGTTTCGATGTCACGCGTGCCAGTCCCGCGCCATATTGCTACCGTTGTGGATGCGCCACCGAGCATCGATTTTCCGCGCGGCGCCATGCACGGGCGCAACGCGGCACCGCCTATCATTGCCGACATTGTCGACAGCGCTTGCGTTTCGTTGCGCAAAAGTGATGTAACTCAATGAATTAAAAAGAAAAATTGATAATACCAAGGTCTAATAGGGCGCCAGGGGGGCTACGGGTATATGCTGGACATACATTATTGGACGGTCACGCCGTAAATGGTGTGGCCGATCATCCATTTCTCGACCTTTGCGAGGAAGCCATGACCGAACAGCAGAAAGTCTACCCGGTGGCGGAAGATTTCGCCGCCAATGCCTGGGCGGACAACGAGACGTACCTGAGCCTTTATCAGCGCTCCGTCGACGACCCCGAAGGCTTCTGGGCGGAACAGGCCGAGTCTCTGGATTGGTTCAAGGCGCCGACCAAGATCAAGAATACGTCCTTCGCCTCCACCAACGTGGATATCCGCTGGTTCGAGGATGGTGAGCTCAACGCCGCCTACAACTGTCTCGACCGACATCTCGAGACCCGCGGCGATCAGCCGGCGATCATCTGGGAAGGCGACGACCCGGGGCAGGACAAGACCATCACCTACCGCGAGCTGCATGCCGAGGTGTGCCGCTTGAGCAACGCGCTCAAGGAAATGGGCGTCACCAAGGGCGATACCGTCACCCTGTACATGCCGATGATTCCCGAGGCGTCGGTGGCCATGCTGGCGTGCGCGCGTATCGGGGCTATCCATTCGGTGGTCTTCGGCGGTTTCTCGCCGGATGCTCTGGCTCAGCGCGTGGTCGATGCCCAGTCGCGGGTGGTCATCACCGCCGACGAGTCGGTGCGTGGTGGCAAGCACGTACCGCTCAAGGACAACGTCGATGCCGCGATGACCCGCGATGGCACTGAGATCGTCGACAAGGTACTGGTGGTGCGTCGCACTGGCGGCGAGATCGAATGGCACGCTGACCGCGACGCCTGGTATCACGAGTGGGTCGAGCGCCAGTCCAGCGAATGCCCGGCGGAGAAGATGAACGCCGAGGATGCGCTGTTCATTCTCTATACCTCCGGTTCCACTGGGCGTCCCAAGGGGCTCAAGCACACCACCGGGGGCTATCTGCTCTATGCGGCGCTGACGCATCGCTATGTGTTCGACTACCACGAGGGTGAAGTGTACTGGTGCAGCGCCGACGTGGGCTGGGTCACCGGACATAGCTACATCGTCTATGGCCCGCTGGCCAACGGTGCGACCACGCTGATGTTCGAGGGCGTGCCGAGCTATCCCTCGCACGGGCGCCTCGGTGAGATCATCGACAAGCACCAGGTGTCGATCCTATATACGTCGCCGACCGCCATCCGTGCCCTGATGGCGCATGGCGAGAACATCATGGATTCCAGTCGGCGTGACAGCCTGCGTGTGCTCGGTTCGGTGGGCGAGCCGATCAACCCCGAAGCGTGGAGCTGGTTCTACCGCGTTATCGGTAATTCGCGCTGCCCGATCGTCGACACCTGGTGGCAGACCGAGACCGGCGGCATCATGATCACGCCGTTGCCGGGGGCTACCGATCTCAAACCGGGCTCCGCCACGCGGCCGTTCTTCGGCGTGCGGCCGGCGCTGCTCGACAATGACGGTAATGTGCTCGAAGGCGCTACCTCGGGCAATCTGGTACTCCTCGATTCCTGGCCCGGTCAGGCGCGCACCATCTGGAACGATCACGAACGTTTCGTGCAAACGTACTTCTCTCCCTATGAAGGTGTCTACTTCACGGGCGATGGCTGCCGTCGCGACGAGGATGGCTACTACTGGATCACCGGCCGCATCGACGACGTGCTCAATGTCTCCGGGCACCGCATGGGGACCGCCGAGATCGAATCCTCCTTGGTGGCCCACAGTGGCGTGGCCGAAGCAGCTGTGGTGGGGTACCCACACGATATCAAGGGACAGGGCATCTATATTTATGTCACCCTGAGTGATGATGCCGAACCCAGCGAAGAGCTGCGCAAGGAATTGACGCAATGGGTACGTAAGGATATCGGACCGATTGCGACGCCGGATATCATTCAGTGGGCGCCGGGGCTGCCGAAGACACGTTCCGGCAAGATCATGCGGCGTATTCTGCGCAAGATCGCCGCCAATGAGTGCGAAGGCCTGGGTGACACCAGTACGCTGGCTGATCCGAGCGTGGTCGATGAGTTGATCGAGCATCGCGCTAATCGTTGACACGTGTTGAGGTGGGTATCCAGCGTCGGTTCGTTCGACACGGGGCGGCACGCCAGCTCGCCTCGGGTGCCCACCCGACTTCCGCCGGCCGATGGCCGGCTTTTTCGTGCCACCAGGAACGTTCGGGGGTGCGTCGACGCAAGGCTTGGGTATTGTCTACAGCATGGGGTAACATGCTGAAAACAAGAAGTGAACCTAATGCTTGCCGATGACAATCGCGGCACGACCGTTCGCTCCAGGGGGATCCGGAGGAGACACAATGGCTTTTGCCCAGAAATTCATCGTCGCCGATGACCACCCGCTGTTTCGTGCCGCGCTCAACCAGGCGTTGCGCCAAGTAGCGCCACAGGCGGAGATCGTCGAAGCCGACACTATGGAGGCGACCACCGACATGGTGATGCGCCATCCAGATGCCGATCTTATCCTGCTCGACTTGCACATGCCGGGTGCGCATGGCTTTTCGGGGTTGATCCAACTGCGCGGTCAGTCGCCCGAAGTGCCTGTGGTCGTCATCTCGGGCAGCGAGGAGCCGCCGGTGGTACGTCGTGCCATCGACTACGGCGCGTCGGGTTTCATTCCCAAGTCCTCATCGCTGGATGTTATCGCCGAAGCGATCCGTGAGGTGCTCGAAGGGGAGGTCTGGTTGCCCGAGGCGATGGCCGATGTTCTCGGGGAATCGAATGAAGATGAAGCGCGCTTCGCCGAAGCCATCGCCTCGTTGACACCCCAACAGTTCCGAGTGCTCAACATGTTGAACGAAGGCCTGCTCAACAAGCAGATTGCCTATGAGCTCAACGTGTCGGAGGCGACCATCAAGGCGCATGTCACGGCGATTCTCCGCAAACTGGGGGTGCATTCGCGCACTCAGGCGGTCATCGCCGCGCAGAAGCTCGAGGTCGAGCCGCCCAAGGTCGAGTCCTAGGCGGCGATCCACAAGGCCATGTGAGAGACAAGAAGCCGTTCCCGTTAGACACGGGAACGGCTTCTGCGATTGTGGGTATCGTTGCTCGTAGGCAAGACGGTGGTCTATGGACGCGGCTGACGCTGCAGGAATTCTCGCATGGCGTTGACGGTTTCTTCACTGCAGTGATGCTCGATGCCTTCGGAGTCGGCGCGCGCGACTTCCTCGGGTACACCGAGCGCCCGCAAGGCATCGAGGACGACTCGGTGGCGCGCCATGACGCGCTTGGCGAGTGCGTCCCCCTCGTCGGTCAGGAATATCCCGCGGTAGGGGCGAGCGACGGCAAGCCCGTCGCGTTTCAAGCGCGCGATGACTTTTGACACTGCCGCTGCGCTGACGCCGAAACACTCGGCCAGATCGCTGGCACGAGCTTCGCCCAGCTGCGTATGCAGGTGCGCAATTTCCTCGACATAATCCTCGACCAGTTCGGTCTGATGATCCTGCCGGACGCGTTTGAAATATTCGTGCTTGGGCTGAGACTTCATGCAACCCCTGCTTTCAGTGTCCCGTGAACGTAGAAAATAGCACGTACGCGTTGAGGAGGACGATCAACGTGCACACGATACCGCCCACCACGGTTACCGATTTGTGATTGACCAAGTTACCCATGATACGGCGATTGGCGGTGAAGAAAAGCAGCGGGATTAGCGCGAATGGAATCCCGAAGCTGAGAATCACCTGACTGCCGACCAGGGCTTTCTGCTCGGACACGCCGAGCATGATGATCACCAGCGCCGGCAACATGGTCACCAGGCGGCGTAGCCAGAGAGGGATCGTGAAGGCCACGAAGCCTTGCATGATCACCTGCCCGGAGAGTGTACCGACGATGGACGACGACAGTCCGGCGAGCAACAAGGCGGCGCCAAAGACATGACTTGCCGTGACCTGACCCAGCATCGGTGCCAGCAATTTATAGCTATCACTGATAGTGGCGACATCGAGGCGTCCATTAGCATGGAAGACCGCCGCCGCCATGGCCAGCATGCTGATGTTGACCACGCCAGCGATGGCCATGCCGATGATGACATCAAGACGATAGTAACGCATCAAGCGCAAGCGATGAGCGTCGTCTTTTACTTGAATCCGTTGCTGCGACAGCGCCGAATGCAGGTAGATGACATGTGGCATGACCGTGGCGCCGAGTATGCCCGCTGCCAGATAGAGTGAATAGCCGTCCGGGAAGCCGGGGATCAACAGCCCCTTGAGCAGGGGCGTTGGTGCCGGTCGGCTGAGCACTAGCTCGAGGATGAAACCGCACGCCACAGCCAGGATCATCGCGCCGATGACGATTTCCATGAGCCGGAAGCCGTAACGGTAGAGATGCAGCGCCAGGTAGGTGATCGCCCCGGTGAGCAACGCGCCTTCCATCAGCGATAGCCCGAACAACAAATTGAAGGCCAGCGCCGCGCCGAGGAACTCGGCGAGGTCAGTGGCAATGGCCACGATCTCTGCTTGTATCCAGTAGCACCAGACCACAGGGCGCGGATAGCGCGCGCGAATCACCTGGGGCAAGTTGCGCCCGGTGGCGAGTCCCAGGCGTGCCGACAAGGTCTGGATCAGCATGGCCATCAAGTTGGCGGCGAGTACCACCCACAGCAGGGTATAGCCGTAGCGCGACCCCGCTTCGATATTGGTAGCGAAGTTACCGGGGTCGATATAGGCCACCGCCGCGATCAGCGCGGGACCGAAGAAGGCCGTCCATCCCCAGCGTCGGGCCGTGCCGTTGAGCGCCGATGCCGCTTGCTCGCGTATCGCACTGTCGGAAATCGTACTCAGCATGGTAGCGACTCTAAGTTAACCATGGTTAATCGAATGTCTGAAGGTTAACTTAGAGGCCTTGGCTTGACCAATAGTCGTTGTCCCAAGAGGCGATTGAGTGTGACTATCATTTTTCCCGTTGCTGTCCGTCGCTGACGCTAGCGATCCTGACGAGCGGCACGGTTGGCTTGCAGGGTGCGTGTCAAAAGCGCGCGCAAGGCGGCGGGGCGCACCGGCTTGAGCAGCAACTGGTAGCCATTGCGACGAATCTCCTCGGCGACCTCGTCGGTGCGGTCGGCGGTGATCACGATACCCGGGACGGGGCCTTCGCAGAGTTCCTCAAGCGCTTCCAGAGCCATCAGCCCGGTAACTTCGTTGTCCAGATGGTAGTCGGCGAGAATGGCTTCGGGGTCGCTGTCCAGGTGGCGTAACACCGACTTGGCGCCACCGATGGACGTGGCGGTGAAGACTTCGCACTCCCAGCCATCGAGCATCGCCTTCATGCCCTCAAGGATCAGTGTCTCGTTGTCGATACACAGGATTCTGGCGCCCGCGAGTTTGTTGCCGGGACGTCGCGTGGGCGTATCCTCGGCGCTTTTTTCCTGCTGGCGTCCCTCGACCCGGGGCACCGACACCGAGAACACGGTGCCGACGTTTTCCCACGAGCGAATCTTGATGGGATGCTCGAGCACGCGGCTCATGCGGTCGGCGATGGACAGCCCGAGCCCCAGGCCTTTCTCGCTCTCCTTGTGACGCGAGGCCTGGTCGAGGCGACGAAATTCCTGGAAGATTTCCGCCTGCTTGGCTTCGGGAATCCCCGGCCCGGTATCCCAGACCTCGATGCTCAAATGCTCGCCCTGACGCCGGCAACCCATCAGCACACGCCCTTGCTGGGTATAGCGCAGTGCGTTGGAGAGGAAGTTCTGCACGATGCGGCGCAGCATCTGGGGGTCACTGTCCACCCAGGTGCCGGTGGCGACAACATCCAGGTCGAGGCCGCGATCTGCTGCCATGACTTCGAACTCGGCGCGCAGCGGGCGCAGGATATCAGTCAGAGGAAACTGCGAACGGCGTGGCGTCAGGGCGCCGGCATCGAGTTTGGAAATGTCGAGCAGCGTGCTCAAAAGCTCCTCGGCGGCCTGCAGAGAGTTGTCGATATGGCCGATGGTATGGCGCAGTTCATCGGCCTCGACTTGCTGTCCCAATGCCGAGGTGAATAGACGCGCGGCGTTGAGCGGTTGGAGGAGGTCATGGCTGGCGGCGGCCAAAAAGCGTGTCTTCGAGGCGTTGGCCTCCTCGGCGACCTGCTTGGCCTGGCGCAACGCCGACTCGGCCTCGGCGCGCACGCGGTTTTCCTGGCGCAGGGCCGCGTTGGCCTCCGACAGCGCCTGGGTCCGCTCGCGGACGCGTTCCTCGAGATTTTCGTTGGTTTCACGCAAGGCGATTTCGGCGAGGCGACGCTCGGTGATGTCCTGATAGAGGGCGAAGAACCCGAGTACGCTCTCGCCTTCGCCGAAGTGGGGCGTGTAGGTCACCAGCATGTAACGCACGCCGCCGTCGCCGTCGTCCTGCGATATTTCGAAGCTTACTCGCTCGCCGGCCAGGGCGCGATGCATCCATGGCGAGCGCTCGCGAATGACCTGGGCGGGCATGACGTGATCGAAGCGCTCACCGATCGCCTCGTTGCGGTCGATGCCCATCGCCGCTTCGTAAGCGCGGTTGGTGAAGAGGTAACGGCATTCCTTATCGAAATAAGCGATCAGCGCCGGTACGTTGTCGGTATAGATGCGAATGTTGTTTTCGGAGCGGATCAGCGCCTCTTCAGTGCGCTTTTGCTGGGTGATGTCCTGATAGGTGTAGACGAAACCACCGCCGGGCATGGGGTTGCCCTGAACCTCGAGCACGCTGTCATCCTGACGATAGCGCACGTAGCGGTGTGGTTGCCCCTGGCGAATGTTGTCCATCAAGAGTTCGACGTGCTCTTCGGGGTCGCCGGGACCGTATTCACCGTTATGCGCGTTGTAGCGTAGTATCTTGTCGAACGGTGCGTTGACACGGATCAGGTTGTCGGGGAAGCGAAACAGTTCCAGATAGCGCTGGTTCCAGACCACCAGGCGCGCGTTCTGGTCGACCACGCTGATGCCTTGGTTGATGTTCTCGATGGTCGCCTGCAGCAACGCGCGGTTGAACTCCAGCACCTGCGAGGCTTCGTCGACGATCGATATGACATCCGAGATGCCGATGCCACGCCCTTGAAGCGCGGAGTTGACCACGATGCGTGCCGAGGACGCCCCGAGTACTGAGGACAACAAACGCTCGGTGAACTGGATGACGTCGATCGAGGCGCGGGTGTTGTCGTCCACGGATTGGCCGCCGCGGCGGGAGTAGTCCTCGAAGGCGCGCTGTACCTGACCGGTGCCCAGGAAGCGCTCGCACAGCACCTTGAGATCGCCCACTGTGGTGGCGCCGGTCCAGGGGCGGTTAACCGATGTCTGTCGAGTTTCGATGCTATCGACGAACAGCGAGGCCTGGATGCGCTCGACGACGCGCTGCGGCGTGATCTGCGAGACGAAGATATAGCAGAACAGATTGAGCCCCAGCGAGAGCATCACGCCATGGGTGAAGCTGTCGCCGACGTTGAGTCCGAAAAGATGCGTCGGCGCTAACCAGTCGATTCCTAGTGGGCCGTTGGTCAGCCAGGTCAACGGTAGCAATTCGGCCTGGACCAGTGACGGTAGCAGCAGGGTATAGGCCCATACCGCGAACCCGACATTCATGCCGGCAATGACACCGAGGCGATTGCCACGTTTCCAGTAAAGTCCGCCCAGTAAGGCAGGTGCGAACTGGGCGGCCGCAGCGAACGACAACATGCCCGTCGAGGCCAGAGTGCTGTATTCGGCGATCAGGCGATAAAAAATGTAGGCCAGCAGCAGGATGACGACGATGGTCGCGCGTCGCGCACGGAGCACCAGCTTGGCGTAGTCGCCTTCGGTGACGAACCAGCGTAGACGGAACAGCAGCGGGATGATGATTTCGTTGGAAATCATGATCGACACCGCCACGGCGGCCATGATGACCATGCCGGTTGCCGCCGAGAGCCCGCCGATGAAGGTGAGCAGTCCTAGCCATTCGTTGCCGCCGGCCATGGGCAGCGCAAGCATGAAAGTGTCGGGATTGACGTTGCCCTCAGGGAATACCGTCAGGCCCGCCGCCGCGATAGGTAGCACGAAGAAACCGATGGCGGCCAGATACAGTGGGAATAGCCAGCGGGCGCGTTTGGCGTCGTCCGCATGGGTGTTTTCCACCACGGCGAGGTGGAACTGGCGAGGCAAGCAGAAGATCGCCAGCATCGCGAGTAGCGTCTGAGCCCAGAAACCGTGACCGAAATCTTGCTCTGTCAACTGGCGCTGCAATTCCAGATAGGTATCGGCGCGACCGAACAGGTCGCCGAGGCCATCGAACATGCCCCAGGTGACATAGGCGCCGAGTACCAGAAATGCCACCAGCTTGACCACCGATTCGAAGGCGATGGCGTGAATCAGGCCCTCGTGATGCTCGGTGGCATCGGTATGTCGCGTTCCGAAGAGAATGGCGAACAGTGCCATGACGGCTGCGATATAGAAGGCCGTATCGCCGAACACAGGCGCTCGGGTCAGGTCGCCGCTGTCGGTCAGTACGGTGAAGGCGGAGGCGACGGCTTTGAGCTGCAAGGCGATGTAGGGCAGCGTACCGATCAAGGCCACCAGGCTGGCGAACGCCGCCAACGACTGGGTCTTGCCATAGCGCGAGGCGATGAAGTCGGCGATCGACGTGACGTTCTGGCGTTTGGCGACGCGGATCATCTTGGCCAGAACGGGCCAGAACAACAGGAAGGTCAGGATTGGGCCGACAAAGATGCTGGCGAAGGACCAGCCAGCCGTGGCAGCCTCGCCGACGGCGCCATAGAACGTCCACGACGTACAGTAGACTGCCAGCGCGAGGCTGTAGACGATGGGGCGTCGCCTGCCTGGTCCATGGCGCTTGGCCTGGCTGTCGCCACGCCAAGCGATGGCAAACAATACAGCGATGTAGATCAGCGATACGACGATCAGTAGCCAGCCAGCAAACATGCTCTCTCCCCTATGTCTGCCGCCATTCTAGGGTAATCCGCTGGTGCGCGTCAGTCGTCCTTACGCTCAGGGCGTTTCACATAGAGCCTGGTACAGCGGCGCGTCGGCGCCAATCTCGCGTAGCGCGGAGGTGTCCGGTTGGCGCTCGTCACCGATCAGGGGCACCCATTGTCGTTTGCTGCAATTCATCAGGTAGGCTTGATGGCTCACGCGGTCCGTGAATTGTTTCTCGAAACGGTAGAGGATGAATTCCACCATGCGCTGGCCGTTGGCCTCGGTGGTGCGTAGGTGATCGCGATCGATCACCTCGAAGGCGACGGGTAAGGGGTACAGATACGTCCAGGGACGCCAGAACATCGAATCATATTCGACATCGACGACCTCGGCGGAGCCGGGCAGTTGCTGCTGCTTGGAAGTCAGCCAGTTGTATTCATAGTAGATCTGATAGCTGAGCATCCCCACGCCTGCTAGTGCCGGCACGATCCAGCGGGGCAAGCGCTTGCCACTGAGCTGCCGCAGGATCAACCCGATCCCCGCCGCGCCGAGGCCGGCAAATATCGCCGCGATCAATTGCCAAATCATAATGTCTCCCTGCAACGAAATCGGGCCTCCCCCTGGGAAGCCCGATAGTGTGATCCCGTGGCCCGGACCCGCCGGGCCGATGGGTATTATGGCTTAGTGGTTGCTAGCACCACCAGCACCTTTGGGATAGCGCACGCTTTCTACCAGTTCCTGGATCTCCCGAGGTGGTTCCTCGGATAATTTGGAAACGAGGTAGGCCACCGCGAAGTTGATGATCGCGCCCACCGCACCAATCGACAGCGGGGAGATACCCAATACCCAGTTTTCGGGTGTGTCCGCCAAGTTATTGGTGCCAGGAATGAAGAACCAGCCCTTGTAGACGAAGATGTAGATCAAGGTAAAGATCAAGCCGGCCAGCATCCCGGAGACGGCCCCTTTGTTGTTAACCCGCTTGGAGAAGATGCCCATCATCAACACCGGGAATAGCGAGGCCGCGGCGATACCGAAGGCCAATGCCACGACCTGAGCCGCGAAGCCTGGCGGATTGGCGCCCAGATAAGTGGCGACCACGATGGCGACCGACATCGAGATACGAGCTGCTCGTAATTCCCCTCGTTCCGTTATGCGTGGATTGATGGCCCCCTTGATCAAGTCATGACTGATCGCCGAGGAGATGGCCAATAGTAGCCCGGCCGCGGTGGAGAGTGCCGCTGCCAGGCCACCGGCGGCGATCAGCCCGATCACCCAGGGTGGTAGGTTGGCGATCTCCGGGTTGGCCAGTACCAGGATGTCGTTGTTGACGGTCAATTCGTTGCCTTCCCAACCGCGCTCGGAAAAGTCGGCACCATCGTTGTAGAACTGGATGTTGCCGTCGTTGTTCTTGTCCTCGAAGGTGATCAGTCCTGTTTCTTCCCAGGTCCGAATCCACTCCGGCCGATTTTCGTAGGCGATGGGATTGGCGGCAGCGGCGTCGTAATTCTCGACCTGACCGGCCATGTCGGGGTAGATGGTGGTCATCAGGTTCAAGCGTGCCATGGAGGCCACGGCCGGCGCGGTCAGGTAGAGCAGGCCGATGAACACCAGTGCCCAGCCGGCGGACCAGCGTGCGTCCGCCACCTTGGGAACGGTGAAGAAGCGCATGATGACGTGCGGTAGGCCAGCGGTCCCGATCATCAGCGAGAGCGTGAACAACACCATGTTGAGCTTGTTGTCCACCATCGCCGTGTAGGCATCGAAGCCCAGTGCGGTCACTACTTCGTTGAGCTTGGCGAGCAGCGGCTGACCCGAAGCGTTGTGGTCGGAGAACAGGCCCAGTGGCGGAAGCGGATTGCCGGTCAGCTCTAGCGAAATGAAGACCGCCGGAATGGTATAGGCAATGATCAGTACGATGTACTGAGCCACCTGCGTGTAAGTGATGCCTTTCATGCCACCTAGCACGGAATAGAAGAACACCACGACGGCGGCGATGATTAGGCCGGTGGTTGCATCGACCTCCAGGAAGCGTGAAAACGCTACGCCAGCGCCGGCCATCTGGCCTATGACGTAGGTCAGGGAAGCCACGATCAGGCAGACGACTGCCACCATACGTGCAGTCTTGCTATAGAAGCGGTCGCCGATGAATTCGGGCACCGTGAACTTGCCGAATTTTCTCAGATAAGGCGCCAGAAGCAGGGCCAGCAGCACATAACCGCCCGTCCAGCCCATCAGGAAGGTGGAGTTGGCGTAACCGCCGGCGGCGATGAGGCCCGCCATGGAAATGAAGGATGCGGCGGACATCCAGTCAGCCCCGATCGCCATACCGTTGGTGATCGGGTGTACGCCGCCGCCGGCTACGTAGAAGTCTTTGGTCGAGCCCGCCTTGGCCCAGATGGCGATACCAATGTATAGAGCGAAGGAAGCGCCGACGAACAGGATATTGATGGCAAATTGACTCATGCTGGCTTACTCCTCGAGTCCGAATTGCTTGTCTAGCCGGTTCATCTTCCAGGCGTAAAAGAAGATCAGGCCAATGAACGTCAGAATTGAGCCCTGTTGAGCGAACCAGAAGCCCAAGTCAGTGCCACCGATGGGAATGCTAGACAGCAGGGGGCGCAGAAGGATCGCGCAGCCGTAAGAGACCAGTGCCCAAACGATGAGGCAACCGGTTATTAGACGCACGTTGGCTTTCCAGTAAGCCTCGGCATTGGTTTTTTCATCTGCCATGGTGTCGCTCTCCACTGATAGGGATATGTGGGTGTTGTGATGAGTGTATGCGAAACGCTTCAAAGCAATCGCAGGTATAGAACATTCTGTAGGGTGACGTCATTGATACGATAGTGGCGCTAGACTTTTATCGACAATGACGGCGCTGTCTAGTGAGTGTTAACTACCTGGGATTGCCTTGAAAGCCATGCTGATGATAGTGGCCAATGACGGAGAAAAAAGAATCCCATACTTTGGTATCAAGCCATTAGTTTAAAGAGTCATTTTTTGAATTATCATGCTTTTCATTGGGTTGTGAGGGGAGCCAAGGATTCGTAGCAGGCTTATAAAAAAGACGTCAGCGAGTCTTGTGGGGCATCAGGCAATGGCTTTTTTGGGGCGTGGTTTCAGCGTAGAACGATAGTCTATGTGTCGTAATAAAAATCGGCTTTGCTATCCTCGAACGCGTAATATGGTAAGCATCTTTCGGCCGTGTTACCGAAAAGTATAAGGAACATGAAGCGGTAATGATGACACCAAGTCGTGCCAGGGCCGGCACAGGACGAGGGTACTACCATGGTCGATATCAACCTCACACAGCCACCTTTCAATCTACTCGATGAACCAGGGCGGCAGCGTGTCCGGGACGGCGTCGATCTCGCCTATTTCAATGAGGGCGAGGTGATACTCGATGCCGGTCAGCGGGGTGAGTATGTGTTCCTGATTCACAAGGGCGAAGTGGCCGAGCTCGACCTCAATGCCAGCGAGGGGGACCGACGCATCGGTCATTACACTGCGGGTGATCTGTTCGGTGCGATCAGCATCCTCAATGGTACGAGCCGTTATAGATTTCAGGTCGAACAGGAAAGCCTGTGCTATTTGCTGCCGCGAGCGCTTTTTGAGGAGATCTGTAACGCCTATCCCGCCTTCGACGACTTCTTCCACCAGCATCTGGCAGAAAAGGCACACGATGTGCTTCAGCGGCGGGCGGAGGGGGGCATGAGCATGGCGCGCTTCATGCTGGCCCGGGTGGCGGAGTGCATGCGCGAGCCTGTGGTGGTCGAGGGGCGTACCACGATTGCCGAGGCCGTTACGCAATTGCGTGAGTGCCATGCGGACAGCTTGCTGGTCAGTCATGCGGGACGCTGTGGCATGGTCACCAAGACCGACCTGCTCGATGCGCTGGTTCAGCAAGGTTTGCCGCATTCCGCCGAGGTGGGCGGCATCGCGCATTTCACGCTGATTACCTCGCATGCCGATGACTATCTCTTTACCGCGTTGGTAAGCATGACGCGTCATGAAGTGGCGCGTGTCGTGGTGATGGAAGGGGCGCAGGCGGTGGGCGTTGTCGAATTGACCGATGTGCTGGGCTATTTTTCGAGCCGTGCCCATGTCGTCAGCCTGCAGATCGAGCAAGCCGAAGATATCGATGCCCTGGCGCATGCCAGTGCGCGACTGCCACAACTGATTCATGCGTTGATGGCGCAAGGGGTGAAGCTACGTTTCGCCATGGAGCTGCTGGCGGCGCTCAATGGGCGCATCATCCATAAGGCGTTTCGTTTCCTGATGCCTGAAACGCAGCTGGAGCAATCATGCTTACTGGTCATGGGCAGTGAAGGGCGCGGCGAGCAGATCCTCAAGACCGATCAGGACAATGCTCTGATCCTGGCCGATGGCAGTGATTGGCCGGGTCTCGAGGAGGCCATGGGGAGCTTGACCGACACACTGGGCAGACTCGGCTATCCGCCATGTCCGGGCAACATCATGGTCTCCAATCCGCAGTGGGTGGCGAGCGAGTCGGCATGGCGCGGCAAGATCGCCCGCTGGGCTTCAAGCCGCGATCCGGATTCGCTGATGAATCTCGCCATCATGCTCGACGCCCATGCCATCGCCGGCAACGCGAGCTTGCTCGAAGGGCTCCGTGAGCACTTATTCGCGCGCGGTTCCCACGATGAGTTGCTTCTCTCGTACTTCGCTCGGGGCGTGTTGCGCTACTCCACGCCGCTGACCCTGTTTGGCACCCTCAAGCGCCCGGAGCATGGCATCGATATCAAGAAAGGCGGGCTTTTTCCCATCGTACATGGCGTACGCACGTTGGCGCTGGAACGCCGTGTCGCCGCCACCTCGACGTTTGCGCGTCTCGATGCCTTGGTCGACGACGGCCGCCTCGACCGCCCTTTCGCCGACGATCTGGGCGAAGCCATGGCGTTGTTCTCCGAACTGCGGCTGCGCCAGCAATTGGAAAGCCTTGAAAGTAACGCTACGTCACAAGAGCCCAATCACGTGATCGTGCAGCGTCTCAGTGGTTTCGAGCGTGACTTGTTGCGCGAGGCGTTGCATACGGTCAAGGAATTCAAGCAACGCTTGTCGCAGCGTTTTCATCTCGAATATTGAGATCACGAGAGGCATAGAGGCGAGTGGCCGAGGCAGCGCGCGCGGGCTATCGTCAGAGGCATGGGGGGAGGTTGCGATGATAAAAGCATTACGTCGTGCCGGTGATCGGCGCCGCCAGTTGGGCGGGCATCACGCCTGGCGCTTCGAGCCGTATTGCGGCAGCGAGGTCATCGCCCTGGACTGCGAGACGACCGACCTGGACCCGCGACGCGCGGAGTTAGTGGCACTAGCGGCGGTCAAGATACGCGATGGGCATGTCCTGACCAGCGAGTCGCTGGACCTGCGCCTGCAGCGACCGGAGAGCCTGTCGGGCAACTCCATCCGCATTCATGGCTTGCGCGGCGTCGATCTGTGGGGTGGCGAGGCGCTGGGCGATGCACTCGATCGTTTGCTCGACTTCATCGGCAATCGTCCGTTGGTTGGCTGGTGCATCGATTACGACGTCGCGGTCATCAATCGTCACCTGCGCCCGCGTACAGGGTTCGACCTGCCCAACCGGACGCTGGATGTCTGCCGGCTGTATGCGCGTGAACGCCGGCGCGTGCAGCCGGACATTGAGCCGGATGTGCGTTTCGAGGCCATGAGTGAGGCCTTGGGCGTGCCGATCATGGGGCGCCATACGGCGTTGGGCGATGCCGTGACTACGGCGCTGATGTATCTGCGCTTGTATCACGGACGCGCGATCAGTGCCTGAGCGTCCAGGGCCGACACTTCGTCGTGATGACCTGCGGTGGTAACATGAGAGGATTCACTTACCACGGCAGGTCAAAGCGTTATCGTCATGCACGCACTCACTGGCCAAGACAAACTGGCATTCAACAAGTTGCAAAAACGCCTGCGGCGCCAGGTGGGAAACGCCATCGTCGACTACGGGATGATCCGCGACGGCGACAAGGTCATGGTATGCCTCTCGGGGGGCAAGGATTCCTACACCATGTTGGATATCCTCATGAACCTGCAGCGTAATGCGCCGGTCTCGTTCGAGCTGGTGGCCGTCAATCTCGACCAGAAACAGCCGGGATTCCCTGAGCACGTGTTGCCCGAATATCTGGATGGCGTGGGCGTGCCTTACCACATCGTCGAGCGTGATACCTATTCGGTGGTCAAGGAGAAAACCCCGGAAGGAAAGACCACCTGCGCGCTTTGCTCGCGATTGCGGCGTGGCACGCTGTATGGCTTCGCCGAAGAGATCGGTGCCAACAAAATCGCGCTGGGCCATCACCGCGAGGACATGCTGGAGACATTGTTTCTCAACATGTTCTTCGGCGGCACGCTTAAGTCGATGCCCCCCAAGCTACTCTCCGACGACAATAAGAATGTCGTCATTCGGCCCTTGGCGTATTGCCGTGAGGCCGATATTGCCGAGTATGCCGAATGGCGCGAGTTTCCGATCATTCCCTGCAATCTGTGCGGTTCGCAGCCCAATCTTCAGCGCCAGGTGGTCAAGGAGATGCTCGCGGAGTGGGAGGAGAAACACCCCGGGCGCCTGGAGGCGATGTTCAAGTCGGTCACCAATGTGGCGCCGTCGCAGCTGGCCGACCGCAACCTCTTCGATTTCGAGGGGCTGGAAGACAAGCAACGCGAGTTCCAGAGCAAGCGCATCGAGACACTCGACGTGCTGACCCGCGAGGCGTGACGCTCACTCCCGAAGCGACGTCTCGCTGCGCGCTACGGCAGCGAGGCGCTCATGCTCGAGCAACGTGATTTCGCGGCGTGCTGCTCGCAGCAACCCGGCCTGCTGAAAACGGCTCATCAAACGGCTGATGGTTTCTACCGCCAGGCCGAGATGATTGCCGATATCGGCACGCGCCATGGGCAGGCGAAAGCGCGTGGGGGAGAAACCACAGCGCTGGAAGCGGCGCGACACGTCGATGATGAAGCTGGCGAGGCGTGCCTCGGCGGTGTGGCCGGCGAGCCGACAAAGCCAGTGTCGGTCGTCGTGAAGCTCGCGGCTCATGCTGCGGTAGAGCGCATGGCGCAGCTCGGGCAGATCAACGGAGAGGCGGTCCAGTTGAGCGAAGGGAATCGCGCATACGGCCGTGGTTTCCAGCGCTTCGACGCGTCCCGGATGGCCACCGCTGGCGAGACCATCCAGACCGACGAGTTCGCCAGGCAGGTAAAAGTGGGTGATGCGCTCCTCGCCGTGGGCTTGCGCGACGCTTTGCTTGAGGCTGCCGCAGCGCACCGCGAAAAGATGGGTGAACGGGGTCGTGGCATCGAAAAGCGTTTCCCCACGCTTGAGGGGCGCGCGCCGCCGGATGATGGCGTCGAAATCGTCGAGATCGTCGAGTCCCAGCGCCAGCGGCAGACACAGCGAATTGAGCCGGCATGTCTGACAATGGGCATGCATCGGCGAGGCCGGAATGGCGGTGTCGTCGGTCATGGCGTTTTCTCCTAGGACGCGCCTACCTTAGGGGAGCGCGTGAACCCCGTCAAAGCTGCATAGTGACGCACCCTGCTACCTAATGAGAACTGGCTGATATGAGCTTCGAGCATGCCTATGCCGCGACGCCACGCTCACTGACGTCACTGCACGAGAGCGGCGTCTCGCCCGGCGTCGCGTCGCAGTATTTTTATCTGGACGACCTTGGCCCTCTGGAAGTGCGTGGCGAGCCGCGTGTGGGGCGCTTGTTGCTGACCCATGGCGCCGGGGCAGGGCAGACATCGCCCTTCATGCAGCGCTTGCGCGAGTCACTGGCGCTGCATGGCGTGCAGGTTTGGGCCATCGATTTCGCTTACATGCAGCGGATATGGCACGAAGAGCGTCGGCGCCCACCGCCGCGTGTCGAGCGTTTGGTCGACGAGCTGGCCGTATGGCGCGACGCGTTGATCCCACTCGCCGACGACACACCATCGTCGCTGTGGCTGGGTGGCAAGTCGATGGGCGGGCGCGTGGCGAGTCTGCTGGCGGCACGCGATCAAGCGGCGGGCCTGGCATTGTTCGGCTATCCATTTCATCCGCCCGGCAAGCCCGAGCGCACGCGACTGGCGCATTGGCCGAATCTGACCTGCCCAACCTGGGTGTTGCAAGGCACGCGGGACCCGTTCGGGGGGGAGAGCGAAGTGCGTGAATATGCCTTGCCGGCGACGGCGCACGTGCATTTTCTTGACGATGGTGATCATGACTGGCAGCCGCGACGACGAGCCGGGCATGATCAGGCAGCGTTGATCAAGGAGGCGGCGCGTGTCGTGGCCGCTGCCATGCAGGCAAGTGAACGAATCAGATGAATGTAATCGGTTGACTTTCCACAGTCTCTCTGTAGAATGCAGCGCCACGTGACCACGGGTGGTTAGCTCAGTTGGAAGAGCACCAGCCTTACAAGCTGGGGGTCACTGGTTCGAGCCCAGTACCACCCACCATTACGCGAAATGCGTTTCGAGTGATGGGGACACGTAAAAGAAGAATGCAGCGGACCGGTAGTTCAGTTGGTTAGAATGCCGGCCTGTCACGCCGGAGGTCGCGGGTTCGAGTCCCGTCCGGTCCGCCAGTTCTTCATCGGAAATTCGACAATGTGTGATCCGCATTGTATTCAGCGGACCGGTAGTTCAGTTGGTTAGAATGCCGGCCTGTCACGCCGGAGGTCGCGGGTTCGAGTCCCGTCCGGTCCGC
>NZ_JAWHTP010000013.1:0-28916 GCF_033052815.1 Chromohalobacter sp. HP20-39
ATGAACTGCTGAAGAAGCTCCTTGGCGGCCAGCAAAGGATAACTTCTATAGCTCATCTGATCATCCGGGACCCTACAACTAGGGAATCAGTGCCTATTCTCGGAGCGCAGCTGACCCACTTCCTCGAGGGTCGGTACCAAGAGCCCCAACCGGCGCAGGGCCTTCACTACGGTTTTGTGGTATTTTGTTTGGATTTCATCATTTTCGTACTAGGTCGTGATATATGCCGCCCAGCGTTCTTTTTATCGCCGATCACCTCAATACGGGGGGTGCCCCGGTCGTCATTCGTGATCTCTGTGTTGCGCTCAGGCACGTGGGCGCCGAAGTTACTCTCGTCGTCTTGAGTGACCGAGTTACGCATACCTTACCTGATAGCGTCCAGATTCATCGCTTGCCATATAGCCCTGCTGGGAGGTGGCAACGCCTGCACCGCTACGCCAATCATGCAAAACAACTGGATCGCCTTCTGAACGATATCGACTTGAGCCACGACACACTGGTAGTGGCGCATTTACATCATGCGCATCAAGTCGTCAGCCGCAGCAGTGTGTCGCAGCGTGCATGGTACTGCCTGCACGCCGACCCCGACATCGGCTTCCTTGGCAAAAAGACTGGGCTTGATCGGTGGCGTAAATGTCGCAAGGTACACCGGCTTTACAATGGAAAGCGTTTGATTGGCGTGTCACATGGGATTCTGGAATCGCTTTCCCGCGTATTCAACGTCCAGGGCACGCCAGGGGTAGGCTTGCATAACCCGCTGGACCTCAAAGCGATCACCGAGACAAGCCAGCAAGTCGTTGATGACGTCCCGGATGATTACTTGCTGTATGTGGGGAGGCTGGATCAACGCCCGAAGCGTTTTGATAGATTGCTATCCGCATACAAAGAGAGCGGCACAACGCTACCGTTGGTCATTATCGGCAAAGGAAGTGCCCAGCAATTTATCGAACGGGAAGTGGAACGCCTGGGACTGCAAGGGCGTGTCATATTGCTGGGGCATCGCGCCTCCCCTTATGCCTACATGCGCCAAGCCAGAGCGCTACTGCTTAGCTCCGATTATGAAGGTTTTTCGCTTGTTTTAGCAGAAGCTCTCGCATGTGGGACACCATGCGTTAGTACCGACTGCCCATCTGGCCCCCGAGAAATACTCACCGAAGAGCTTTCGCGTTTTCTGGTACCCATGGGAGATGTCACGGCTTTCGCTCAAGCTATCAATGATGTCGTGGAAACCCCTCCAAATGTAGGAGTTGCGAATGTAGCGCATCTGGAGGCCGAGCAGGTCGCGCAGCGTTACCTGAAACTACAAGGGGCACAAGACTAGAACGACAGTGCTTCAAAATCTTCTAATCCAGGGCAGCTTTACGCGCTGTTGCGGAGCACTAACGGCTTTTATTGCCACTGGACTACAAGGTCAAGGTATCAGTGGGAAGATAAACCATCCTGCCAGTGATAGCGCCTTGCTCGAGGCCGCTCCTATCAAACGTTCTGGCAAAGCGAAGCTAGCCACTTCTCTATTATTCATACCCTACCGATTTCTCCGAGCCAGTACGGTCGTCAGCCCGAATCTCACGCACGATTTTGGCGGGCGTGCCAGCTACCACGACATTATCGCCGAAGACCTTGGTCACGACGGCATTGGCACCGACGATAACGCGGTTGCCGACCCGCCCTTCACCCACGAACTTGGCCCCAGGATAGATGGTCACGTCATCCCCAATCCTGCACATCAGGTCTCCATGACCAGGCGGTGCAGCGCCGAGGGTAACTTGCTGATACATACGACAACGCGCTCCGATACGCAGCCCGCCACCAATAACGATAGAGGTGGGATGAGGCAGACGCACCCCTCGACCTATCACCGTTCCCGGGGCGAGGTGCACGCCGAAACGCATTGCCAGTCGTGCCCGCTGCCATCTCGCAAGAGAACGGTAGCCTTGGTGGCCCAGCAACTGGGTCAGACGAAGCCGTAGCACCGCCTGACGACTGGAATTCGTTGACCACAGTGACTTACAGAGCCGAACGAGCCGGAGCCCAGGCTTACCGTTCAAGACTTCCGTGGTCACATGGCGAATGAAACACCGCCAGTTCATGTCATCGTTGGATTCGGTCATTTACCCCTTTCCCATAGCTCACTCGTTCCATTAACGCCAGCCAGTACGTTTAACCTAAAGCCATACGTACTGTGCGCCTTTGAAAGGCTTATACTTTGCCTTCACGACTCTATAGGGTTGAGTGGCCCGGTGCCATCTCCGGGTGACAGTCGGCGAGGCTCTCTTTCACCAGCGCCAGGGCGTGCTTGCCTCGCGCCCCCCGCGTCACCCTTTCCCACCATTCCCGATGCACGGCTTTCACCATTACTGGCACGCTCGGCACCCCTAGGTGCTGGGCCATGGCCAGGCGATGCAGGCCCCGGTTGATCTTGAGGAGCCGCCCTTCACGGGTGACGGCGACGCCCAGCATATCCTTGCCACGGGTGGAATCGAAGCCTCGGATCGCCATGTCGTCCATGAAACTCAGGTAGACACGCAGGAACGTCAGGATGCGGGCCTCGCTATCCAGCAGGATGCCTTGCTGGTGCGACGACCAGGGCTTGCCGGCCTTCAGGCGAGCCATGTACGTGCCGAAGGCTTTCGATTGAGTGAGATTGCCTCGGTGGGCATCGATATCCGCGATGAAGCGCGCTCGAGATCCCTGGCGTAGATCACCACGCCGTAGATCCCACTCGCCATCCCAAATGAACGACGAGGAAGTCGGCCGATGCTTATGGGGCCAGCCTTGCCAGTGCGTGGCTCGAACCAGGTCATTCGGGTTCACGTGCAAGATCAGCTTGTCACCGAGCGTTAATTCCACCGCGCGGCGCGGCAAGCCAATACGCTCGACCCAGGCAGCGCCGGGTAATTCATGCTGCCAGAGGCCAAGCAACCCCAGCTCCACCGGTACGCCCAGGGATTGAGCGCCCTCTCGCACCACTTTGGACACACGGGCCCGCTGCACGGGCCAGTACATGCGTGGGTCTTCCAGAGGCGCGAAGGCAGGATCGCCGGCGGGGGGCGTCGGCAGCCGTCGTTGGGTGGGTAACAAGAAGCGCATCACCAGCACCCTTGCGTGCTACTGGCGCTGTCAGGCCAATTCTCTCCGCGCGGCCCTAACGCATGATATGAGCCATCTTCCATACGTACGTCTCGTTATCGTCATGCTTTATCAATAGTTAGCATGATATCAATCATGGCGCACGAAGCGTAGCACGAAAGTCTTATATGGCTATGGCAAAGAATGGCTAGCGCGCATCAGGCTTCTGCATGAAGCGCGTCGCGACAGTCTCGGGCTTGAAGTCATCCAGCCATGCTTCTTTTACCATGGGTTGGGCGTTGGCTACGGCATCACGTATCCCCGTGGCAAGGCTTTCTTCGTCATGGGCGACGATGCTGTTTTCAAGCTCGCCCTTGAGAATCATGCGAATGCCGCCGGGGCAATCCACGCTCAGCACCGGCGTGCCACAAGCCAGCGCCTCGAACAGCACGATGCCCATGCCCTCGAAGCGCGAACTCAGCACGAACAACCGCGCGTGGTGCATCCACGGGTAGGGATTGTCTTGCCGGCCCGCGAAGATCACCCGCTCGGCGATATCCAGCTCCGTGGCCAATGCTTCAAGGTTGGCGCGCTCACAGCCGTCGCCCACCAGCACCAGCGGCAAGGTCACGCCCGAGCGCGCATAGGCGCGTAGCAACAAGGCATGATCCTTGGCGGGCACCATGCGCGCCACGTTGACGATATACGGCTCGGCAGGAATATCCGGCGCCGGGGCCAGCATCGCCTGGCGTATGCCCGCGATGGGACATGGATTGGGGATGACACTCAAGCTTGCCGGTGAAAAACGCCAAACGCCCATGCCCTGCCGTATCGTCTCGGCAACTCCCTCCGACACCGCCACCAAGTGCCGCCCCTGATACAGGCATCGCGCAAATAACCGACGACTGAACGATGCCCTTTCAGGACGCACTATGTTTTCGAGTACATAACGCGCGCGGGTATCGCGGAACATCCATACGAGCTCAAAAGTGCCGATGCCCCGAAAGACGATGCGATCCACGCGGCCATGGCGCTTCTCGAAGCGCTTGAGCCACAAGCGAAACACCACGCCGCCCATGATGCCAGTGCCCAGAAACAAAGCACGTTTGAACAAGGGGTTGAGCACCCAGCGGGCAAGCAGCTCCAGGCAGAAGCCGATCACGGTCAACCGACTCCAGCGCATTAACGGCAACGCATGCTGCTGCACACTGGCATGCGAGGGGCACAGCGGTGCTTTCACCGGGCGAAAACTCACCAGGTGACTCTCGTGTCCCGCCTCGGCAAAGGCATCGGCCAGATTGATCGCCACCCGCTCCATGCCCCCCATCTTCAGGGAGCGCACGACCACCAAGGTGCGCATCACGTGCTCCGCCGCACCGGCCAGGCGAATACGCGCCGGCCGCTTTCCAACTGCCAGCGCCAGATATGCGTGACCAGCCCCCCCACGACGAGGTTATGCACGTACACGCCCGTCCAAAACGCGTTATAGGATTCGAACTGATTGACGATCATCCAGTACACGAAGAACGACGCCCCGAACAGCGCCATATCGTTGGGTATGACGCCCGCGCGCCACGCCAGCCAAGTGCCCCGGCCGATCCACAATGCCAGCGCCGCGATGACACCCAGCCCCAGCACGCCATACGCCACCCAGACTTCCAGGAAGAAGTTATGCAAGTGGCCGAAGTTCGCCTTCACGAACTCGGGCAGCCAGGACGTATGATCGATCACCAGGCTACGTCCCTCACCGCCCCAACCGACCAGTGGGCGCTCGGCGATCCACTCGCCCGCAGCCACCCAGGTATGAATGCGGATGCCCACGCTGCTATAGGGGACGTTTTGCAGGTCGCCCTGCAGCACCTCGACCACCACGCCGGACTCCGTCTCCAAACGCTCGCTCAGCGTGCCCCCGAAGAACACACCGCCCAGCACGATGAGCACCAGCCCCACGCCGACGCCCCCCAGTACGGGGCGCAGCATGCGCTGGCCCATGCCGCGCGCACGCGCCCACAGCAGCACGATCAACACGGCCACGGGAAGGGAAACCGCCAGCGCCAGCCACACCGCGCGGGTCTGCCCGATGGCAATGCCGACCACGCAAATGCCCAGCGCCAGCGCCCAGGCCACGCAGCGCCACGGCACCCAGCGCGCGTCATGTGTCATGATGCGGCGCGCGAAAATCGCAAGCCCCAGCAAGGCTACCCCGAACAGCATCGAGCCGTGCTGGTTATTGCGAATGCCGAAGCCGGTGCGCACGCCCTCCAGGCCCTCGCGCCACTCATCCAGCCCACCGGCCGCGAAGGAGGCAATGAGGTATCCAAGCACCGCCAATCCCCACACCAGCAAGGTGTTGCGGGTACTGCCTCCCAGCCACCAGGCCACAGCGATGAAGATGAACAACTTCGCCAGCCGGTCGACTTCCGGGTTGCTGGATACCCACTCGGGATGGTGGAAATACCCCAGCACCCACGACAGCACCTGCACGGCGACCGACAACAGCAACAGCCAAAATGGCCCGGAACCGCGTATTCCACGGCCCCAGCTCAAAACGGCGATCAATCCCAATAACGCCATGGCAGTCCCCGCCGGGCTGCCAACGGCCGGCCACAGTACGCGCAACAGGCCATACACCAGCAGCGTTGTAACCCCCACGATCACAAGAACATCGGGAGACCGACCGATACCGCTAGGCTCCCACAGGCGAGAACGCAGCATTCCACCCCCAAAAACAGCCGTTCGAGCCCCGTGGCGCACCATGTAACGACATGGCGACGCCACGAGGCCCTTTCATGAAAAAGCCGCTGATATCATCAGCGGCCCGTGAATATACCAATGTGCCCGTCAGCCTGCATGCCACACGATGCGTCAATACGCATTCTTGTGTATGAAGCCATGCAGGATCGTCAAACCGATGATGCGCAGATCGAGCCACAGCGACCAGTTGTCGATGTACCACAAGTCGTGCTCGACCCGCTTTTCCATTTTCTCGATGGAATCCGTCCCGCCGCGAAAGCCATTCACTTGCGCCCACCCGGTGATGCCCGGCTTGACCTTATGGCGCTTCATGTATGACTCGACCAGTTCCTTGTAGTGGTCGTTATGATTCAAGGCATGCGGCCTGGGCCCGACAATCGACATACGCCCCTGCAGCACGTTATAGAACTGCGGCAATTCATCGAGCGAGGTACGCCGCAGGAACGCACCGAACGGCGTCACGCGCGGATCGCCCCGTTGCGCCTGGGTGATCTGGCCGGTCGGCTCATCATGTACTTCCATCGAACGGAACTTGTAGACCTTGAAGTGCTGCCCGTTCACGCCGGTACGGTACTGCTTGAACACAATCGGCCCACGCGATTCATACCTCAGGACAAGCGCGATGACAGCGCCTATAGGCAGGGAAATGAGCAAGAACAGCGTGCCCAGCACCACGTCCTCGACGCGCTTGAGAAAGCGCGCCGTTTCCGTCATGGGCGTGACACTTAAATCGATGGAGAAGCGCCCCGCCACCTCGCTGATGCGATGGTTGAGCAACTTCAGATCCTGAAATTCAGGCAGGAAGCGGACTTCGGCGGTCTGGTGGCGCAATGCGAACATGATGTTTTGCACGGTGCCTCCCATTTCCAAAGGCAGACACAGCCACACCTCCCGCGCACCAGAGGCCTCCACCCGGCGCGCCAGGGTTTCAAGAAAAGCCTCATCCGGCATCTCATTCACGCGCTGCACGCCGGAAATGGCAAACCCCTCGCCCGGCGACCGACGCATGCCGTGGGCGACATTGAGCAAGTTCTCCTGAGGCCCCACGAGGAATACCCCGCGCAGGTTCTTCCCCAGTGCCCTCGCCCGCTTCAGCAACAGCATCACCAGCACCCGGAAGCCCGCCGATATGGCAAACGAGAACAGCAGGGTCATCCCCAGCCACAAGCGCGAATACCGGACGGACGCCTCGGCCAGATAGATGATCGAGGTCGCCAACAGGGCGACGATTGCCCAAATACAAAGCAACCGAAACAAAATGTTGGAAAGGCGTGTCGTGCGCCAGCGCACATAGGCGCCATCGATGAAATTCGCCATCACCACGAAGATGGCGATGATCAGCATACCCAGCAGAAAGCGATCATGGACATCCGTGGAGCCGAAACGGATGCAATAGGCCAGGAAGCCGGCAAAGAGCACGGCCCCGGCATCGATCAAGGGGACAAAGACTTGGGCTGGAACTCGCTCCGTTATGCTTTTGGACTTACGTTTTTTACTCATGATGCAAAGCGACCTGGATATCAATCATAGTGCCAATACTTCTTATTCATGCTTATTTTTTCTTTAAACCATCGTGGAAGCCACTTCTCATGCTTTCCGAAAAAAAAACCAATATACTTAATAACATTGGCAACAAGTGAGCGAGGCCATAAATAAAGCCTCCTGACACCCAAAAACTTTAGCTCGGAAACGACAAATTTAACCCCTTCCCCTTCAACACCTCCAAAGGCACTCTTCAACCAAGATTCCTCTGAGTGGAAAACCCCTATATCGAAATATCGAGAGAACTCTTCCAGCAACCGATAATTATGAGAGTGCCGACAGGTGGCATCGGCTGCATAAGCCACCCTCCATCCTTTCAAAAGCATGGAAGCGGCAACATACATATCCTCTGACAGAATAACTTTCTCTGGAAATCCTCCAATATCCTGCAGCGCTTTTGCACGATAGGCAGCAAAGGAGTTAGAAATGAATGCAGCCTTCAGGCCCAGAGTCCGGCCATCCTCCAGCGAACGAACATGAGATAGTTCAGGGTAATTGAAATGACGCGCATGCCTCGCCAATGGCGTAGCATCAAAATGTGGCAGCTGTCGACCATAAGCGCAACCAATGTCAGGGTCCATAAAAGGGAGAACTAGTTTCTCGATTGCCCGATTGTCCTCCAGAATCGCATCTTGGGTCAAAAAGAGGTAAATATCGTACCCAGATAACCGTTCAACCATCATCTGCCGAGTGCCACCATGATTAAATTCTGAACGCCTGATCGTTATAAAATCTTTTAGGTATCTCCTTACCTGATCGACGGTATCATCATCAGAAGATGAATCAACGACAAACACATCAAAATGAAACAGCTGTTTCATTAATGCATCTAGACATTTCTGAATTTCTTTTCCAGAATTCAAGGTTGGCAATATACAACAAACAGAAAATTTGACATCAAGAGGCAAGGTGGGGGGCTTGGTTGGCATGGTGAACAACCTTATACCTTATCAATAGTTTCGGCAGCCTTATTGAATTGGTTCGCTTTTAGCTGCTTCCAAATTTTATACATAATAGCCGACAAAAGCACCCCCTCCCTTTCTTCTTTTGACCTGGGCTTTATTTCAAGCTCTTCTGAATGGACATAATTTTCACTTACACTTTTTCCATAATTTAAAGATAAACCGGCTCCATATGGCTCAAGGGACCATTTTCCCCAGTGCAATAGCACCACACTTCCATTTTTTTTTGCCCAAAGAAGAGAATTGTTAACCTGAGGGTTATAAAGACAGATAGGTTGGCACCTGAGAGTATCTTTAATACTGGATAACTTTGACATAAAGGTTTCTACAACGCCTCTATCCGGAGCTGTTAAAGCTATCTTCTTGAGAAGGGAGGCGTCTAAGCGATCCCAAAGCATCTGGTGAGATCGTGTATAGCGTGATATTAGAAGATCACCCAACTTAGTATTACCAATGGACATTACGATCTCATCTTGCTCTGACCGGCTGGGAACTCTAGAACATGCAGTATATCCTGTCAGATCAAATATGTGCAGGTGATGCTCAAAGATAACATTGGTTGCCAATAGCTCAGGACTTGGCAATAACTCTGGTTGCTCTAACAAAAGCGCAGCCTCGTGCCGGGCTTCAGTGATTTTGTTTTTGGCAAAAATCTTAACTAGGTAAGTCTTTCCATCATGGCCATTAGTTGCATTTAAAAAAGCAATACCAGGTAAAGCTGAATCTCTCCACTCAAGTACTAAGCCGTTTTCGAATGCGCTCGAAATATTCATAAGTAAGGCTTGGAGTTGCCTGTTAGGAGAAGAGCCCGGCTCAAGGAATCCCCAGAAGCTGTCGGTCTTTTGTTCACTAGATTGAAGCACCTCCTCATGGAGCAAAATAGCCTTTAGCTTTATCTTATTATTATTAAGAAAAATAAGACTATTAACTGCAATGCCAGTTTGAGACAACAACTGTCTCCCCAAAATTATTGCTACAAGCAATACTAAAAAGTTGTTGGGAATCGAGAGAAAAATGTAATCAAAAAGTATCCAGAGAAAAATAAGGAAAAAACCTACTCCAGACAATGTTGGAATCTTTTTCTGGATGCATGCAACTCCTTTTTCATAACTTATCATATTACTATTTAAAAAAAACAACGCGCCGACTATGCACAGGACTCCATAGCTCGTAAAAACAACTGCTATCTCAGAATAAACAAAAAAAAGCAAGGCAGTAGCAAGAACAATAAAACTAACACTTGCGACAGCATTAATGTATTTCGCATATGACTTTTGTGTAAGCTCTTTTTGGCCTTCAAAAAGGTACAGTTTTTGCGTTTTCTTTTCTATCCTCACGACACCGGATTGTGAAATCTTTTCAATTGCCTTAGCACTTAGCTGGTAAAAAATATAAGAAAATATACTAAGCCCTGCCAAGGCGCTGACCACAATTTTTTTATTGAAACCTCCCAGGAAATCAGGGAAAAAATCTGGAAAACCATCTCCTCCCATAAGCATCACAATTTTTAGTGGGAGTATAAAGGCTCCCAGCACTGCTATCTGGCCAAAAAGTGCTAATATAGCCGCTAGAACTGTACCTACGGTGTTGATCTGAACAAACTTAGCACCTAATAGAACGGGCCATGGCAATGAGCTATATTTTTTTACATTCATACTTATAAACAAAACACTTAAAATAAAAAGAGAAACGAGGACTTATAGCTTCCCCGGCATTGAAAAACATCTAACGTAGATTCGTGACAAACAAACCTGCATCAGATTAATTTAAAGCTAACTTGGCTATCTCCTAAATTCAAGAGCTAGAACTGGGGCATAAGGAGGAGAGAAAAATGTAGTAACTGTTTTTTACTCTGCCATAGCCCTTCATGCTAAATGAGCACCCAATCTATTTCCTTACAGTAGTTAAAAAATATTCAAGGCGACACTTAAGACTCCTTAACATCACCTTTTACGTGGCGTGACTGCAGTAACATAATGACATTTTAGCAAACTCCAGCGAAGCTTATGACTTACTGAAAAGCCTGATTACTTTCTTAAGAATAAAACGGCGGCCTTTAAAAGGCTACGGATATATTCAAGTGGCTGTTTGCAGAACTTTTTAAGTAGATTACCATGAGTATTATACATGGGGGCACTCTTTACTTCCTGAACAACTCTATCACTCGTCACCCCTGTGGTTTTTTTATCACGAGCCATACGAACCAAAATTTCAGCGAAAACTCTTGAATCGTGTGAGGGCTCAACAACCTTATACTTTTTTAAAGCTTCATGAAGGTTCAATCCGCTAGCCCCAAACTCTCTGTAAACAGCTTCATTACTACCAGACAACCTTTCAGCAATCATAGACAGGGTTTCTCTCTCTATATAGGTAGCTTTTTTTTGCTTGCTTTCACTCTCCTTAGCGGCCTCATTTGCAACAGAACTTTCCCATAAAAACCCCTTTATGTAGTGCTTCAAGATTTTTTCATCTTTTTCGTGTTTTATTATAGCATTTACTTGGCGCATAAGCTCAAGGTGCTGGCACCCCAAGGAAGGATTAATTGGGGATGAAGTATCATAGCCTAAGAATGGAATACCAACATGCTCGCAAAAATCTTTAACAACATCCCCTTCAGGGAATTCCTTTTTATCATACCCCCTAATGATCAAAGATTCATACCCAAAGGCATGTCCCCAGCGTCTTATTTGCTCCTCATAGTCGTTAAACTCAAACCATTTTTCATTTATTTTATAGTCAGTTTTATAAGCATTTTTTATATTTTGGTTAATGTCCGACACCACTTTATCAATCTGATTCCTCAGATAAATAACAATCTTTATATCTACATTTTCCGGGACCAATGACTTGAGTAGCTTAGGATCAGAATCTTTAAAGATGACCGATAAAGCTTCAGCACTAAAAATTACCTTTTCGAATTTTCCGCAAAAAAAAGCAATCTCATCTTTAAACGAGGACACATCCCCCTCTGGGAATCCTTTCCTTGCGATCTCTCTAATTTTCTTTGCATTGCCACCAGATGTCCGGTACTGCTGAGGGTATCCATGATCATAAGGGTAAACATACCCCAAGCTTCTTAGGTCACTAGATTTTTCATTAAGATATACTTGTATTGCACTTGAACCACTCTTTGGCAAGCCTATGTGGAAGTATACTTCAGACATTTAAGGCCTCGTCAATTTATAAAAGCATGCAAAGCATGACGCATAAAATAAAATTAGAAACACTGGACGTCAAGTTTAAAGAGCTCTATAGGATTATTAGTAGTTAATACCCGTATAGAATCATTTCATGAGAAAGAACGTCATTAAGCATCTCTATAATTCGCCTGACATAACTCCAAGAAATACTTTTGTACTAGAATGGTTATTGCAAGCTAGCCTTTTCCCTTTTTCTCAGAGTAATGGGCAGCTTGCATATACTTTTCCTAAAGTCGGTTTTTAGACTACGACCATCATATAGCTCTTTAAGTCACTTCAATTCATATCCATAATGAGAAGGATACTGCCCCAACACCTGTATAGCTAGATCAATCTGTTCATCTAAAAAGTCGGCATAAGGGATGTCAATTTTTGTTTTCACGTGATTAAGATTCAACTGATCTACAGGCTTCTCTATTACTTCTTTGACCAAACGTTCCATCGCTCCCGCAGGGTCACTCTGGATATCTTCGTACCGAATCTCAATCAACTGATTGCCCATAACTGGCTTCAACACGTTAACCGTAGCCACCGCCTCACGCCAATAATTCAGTGCTCCAACAAAGCTTTGTGGTTTCATAACCTTTCCTGCCATAAGGCTCTTCGCTACGGATAGGGGGTGCCTGACCAAGTGAACAACTTTAGCTTCCGGAAATTGGTCAATAATCATTGGGAGTCCATAAACATTCTGTGGTGTTTTTTCAAACCACGATACTGCCCCTTTCTTTTTTGCAACCTCAGTACAATAGGCATCAGTGAACTCAGCTTTAGTATTACATGACTCATAAAGCTCAAAAAAGCGTTCATCACTTATACCATCTATTTGACGATGTTTCTTAAGCACAGGATTGTTCTGATAATATCTACCAAATTCAAAACCTCTATAGGGAGCAGACCACCTAAAAAAATGGGTCTCTTCTGGCGAATAGTAGTCTTCTATCTGCTTAAAAATATCTCGCAGCATAGTTGTGCCAGAGCGGGGCGCCCCGAGAATAAAGAATGGCTTCATATAACCTCCGAAAAAATTTACGACCCAAAAACTGCACCACTTGATCAAATGACTATTTATTTTATCTCATGCAACGGCTTCCGGCTTAAGTAGCGCTTAACTTTACGCTGCAAGCTCAAGGGCACAAATTTAAACAAAATAGATATAATACCGACATTCCTCAGCTTTAGCAAAAGTGACAGTATACGCTCTTTATTAGTAGTATCTGCTACGCCGCTCTTGAAAGCACCACGATGAAAGAGACTATCTAATACTTCAACACAATCTGGTCTAACCTTTTTATCTACTCCCTCTAGATAACTAGAGTGGTAAAATTCCAAGTTATGAGTCCCTGACAAGTCAACACCCGGTGCCACAGCATGGTTGATAACATCATGTTCCACACATACATTATTCCAGAACTCGGCGAGTTCTCGTATATCCCCCCACTTCTCCAGCACCACAGTCCTTGGACGCCCTGAAAGACGTTCACTAAATGCACCGAGCTTGGGCGCTACAATTGGCAACTTTGCCCTGAGAGCTATGCTCAGAGTATAACTATAAGTTTCAGGCCACTGAGCCGTGAACCATACGACATCTGGTTTAATCGCAAGCAGGCTTTCAAGTCCCTCTTCTTCTGCATAAGGACCGTGAGTTATTACATTTTTTGAAAGTGGACGGTAACCATAACCAAGAAGGTGAAATTCTATCGGTGCATTATTCAAGCATGAAGCAACACCTTCAAGGACATCTGCTCCTTTTTCCTTACTAAGAGCACCAAGTATAGCAACGCGTATATTCCGTCCTTCTGCCTCAATCGGAACTATCTCCTCAGGACATGAGCAGTAATCAAGGTGAGGGCAAACCTTCCAGGCATTCAAGTGCCTAAATTCTTGCTCTGCTGATATCCGCAGCATCGTGTCTTTCGAAGGCGTTATAAGATAACGCGCATTATCCATCAAGGCTAACTGTAATTCCCGCCACCGGGCAGCGGTTATACCATCAGGAAGAGGGTAGTGTTCTGCACATAATCGATCGCGGTCATTTCCATCACCTGCATATACACCATTGCGGCCCGTCAGCGTAGGATTCCCATTAATAACCCAGAAGTCATGAAAGGTGTAATCATACTTAACCCCTAAATCATCCGCCACTCCCCATATTCTAGTAGGCAACCGCATCGTATGATGGAAATGTACATGAACAACACCCATTGACTTCAATAGAGATACCAACATCTCATAGTCATCAGGAATCGAAAAATCCAGATATGGCGATGAATCTTTCTTTAATGGTAAAAAGGAAAGACGTACTTTTTTGTTATCGATTGCTTCAAGTAATACGTAATCAGATTCTGCCAGCTCCCGCTCAAGCTCAAGAATGTGTGTAAGAACCCCTCCTCCTAACCCGTGTGATACAGCTAAAATAAGTGGTCGTTCGCTCTTAGCGAACAACTCACACAACAGGCGGACACGCCAAGACCTCGCCGGATCTTGACGTATAAAAGCATGCACATCAGCATTGTAAGTCGGATGTCGATCTTGAAGTTTACGCAGGTTTTCTTCAACTCTCGGATTAGATTCTTCTGCGAAGCTAACGGCACCTTTATGATATACGAATACATTGAGGGCATGCAGGTTCTTCCAACCGCACTGTATCGCACGCTGACACCAATCATTCTCCTCACCATATCCCCGACCAAAAACTTCCTGATCAAACACCCCTATTTTATTAATGGCGTCTCGCCGGAGATACATGCAACAACCAACACCGGACGGAACTTCTACGGCCATACTTGCTGGCACAGAATCACGAAATACTTCGTCGATCGACTGTACACTATGTCCCGATAAAAGTTTGTTGTCTTCACAAAATACCGGGAAGCTGCAGATTGTCGCATTATTTGCTGTAGCAGTCACTGACGCCACTTGTTTCCGTGAATAGGCGCAATCTTGCAGACGTAAAAGCCAATCATTTGCGACTTCCACATCACTATTCAGCAAAAGGACATCCGCTTCTGGGTTAAGTTTTAGCCCTCTATTAACGGTACCTACGAACCCCAGGTTTTGCTTGTTTTCGAGAAACTCAAAGTCTAAAACTTTTCTATTTTCTCTCAACCACTGAACAACTTCAGGCTCAGGTGAACAGTCATTGATTACGATCAACCTTGCCCAAGTTCGGTCTAAAGTTTCTGAAGCAGTCGTTACCGCCGCACAGGTTTCTTCTAGGCCACGATAAACTGGTATTATCACATCTACTGATCGTCGTCTGCCATTGCTTAGAGGAGCAGTCAACTCACCTGCAAAAGGGGTAACAATAGCCTTGTCTTCAGAAAAGGTAAAAGTCTTGGCTAGGTTACCTAAACCTCCCCATAATTTTCTCCGCACCCTTTCGCCCCCCCCTACTCTCTCACTAACCTCTAGCACTTTCCTCTGGGCTAATTTTAATTGCTCACCTCGTTCATCAATCACATCTAATGCGCGTGAATGCTCTTGTCCAAGCCCTTTAAGTCGTTCATGGATAGCGTCTAATGTACGGGAATTTTCTTGCTCAAGCCCTTTAAGTCGTTCATGGATAGCATCTAATATATGGGAATTTCCTTGACTCAGCTTATCAAGCATTTCTTGCATCGCGTCGCGCTGAGAGTCTCGTTCCTGAATAACTTCCAGTGCACGAGAGTGTTCCTCGCCAAGAGAAGAAAGCTTTTTTTCAGATTCCTGTAATTTAACTACTGTTTCATTGTACTGGCGAAATTGAACCTCAATATCACTCAGAAGCAATCTCGACTGCACATCAAGATCATCCAAAACACTGGGGCTAGTTTCTCTTTTAGAAGCCAAATCCGTATAAAGCTTCTTTACCATATCAGCCAAAAAACCTTTGCCAATATCTTTTTTGGACTCATGGTGGCGTAAATCTCTTTGAACCCATCCCTCAAGGGCCTCTACATCAGCAACTAGATCTATCCCCAGTTTGTGGCCCGCCTTTTTTACAAAGTCCGCAGGCGCTCCCATGAGGTCCTCAAAGGTACCAGTATAGTGTTCTTCTAATTCTTTGCTGAATTGTGATGCACCTATTACATAATCTAACCAAAGTACATTCGAATGTGATGGAACGATTCCGTCTCTATTTTCCAGTGACCGTGCTACTTCTTGAGGTGGGCGTAGTACGTGGATCGATACTACTCGTATGCCAGCCTGTTCAAACAATGGCTTCCAGAAGTGAGCAGTTATGCATAGTCGTGGATCTTTAACCGCATAGGTCTGTAGCTCCCTATGTGGCCGACTACTTACCAAATCGTCGATGAATTTAGAAGCTTCAAGCTTCAGCTCTTGGACATACGCCTTACCACCTTCATCCTTGAGGAATTCTTGAAAGTGCCTAACTGCTAGCGGGGTATGCCAACGCAAACCGGCCTTATCGAGTAGAGCTTCATTTAAACGTACTAGTTCTCTATGTTCCCAAAACCCCTTGTCGTTGATACCAGGAGCCGGTTCCAAGAGGTTATCACCCAGCCACACGTTGCATACAGCAAGCGAACCAGCCATAGCTGAAGTGCCGCTACGGTGCATTCCCAGCACGAAGATAACCGTGGGCTTATTCAAACAAGTCCCCTTCTGTAATCAGATCACTCAGAGTTGGGGCCATTCGGTCCTTCTCGGACAGATGCACTTCCCCTATTTTTGGCCACTCAATCCCAATCTCTGGATCATTCCATAAAAGGTTACGCTCATGCTCAGGGGACCAGTAGGCGTCAACCTTATACTGAACCTCTGCTACCTCACTAATAACCAAGAAGGCATGGCCAAAGCCAGCTGGCACCCATAGCTGACTTTTATTCTCTGCACTCAGAGTGGCGCTGACCCAGCGGCCAAAGGTTGGAGAACTACGACGCAGGTCTACAGCAATGTCTAGCACCTCCCCCACCGTCGCCCTCACCAGCTTGCCTTGGGCGGCCTTTCCAACCTGAAAGTGGATTCCGCGCAGTACACCGCGCACTGAGCGTGAGTGGTTATCCTGAACAAAGCACACTTCACGGCCAACTGCATCGGCAAATTTGCTTTGATGAAAGCTTTCGGAGAACCACCCTCGCTCGTCTCCAAAAACCTGAGGTTCCATCAATACAACATCGGGAATCTCGAGAGATTGAAACTCCATGACTACCTAACCTTTAAATCTGAAAACGATTTGGATCTCAGGCGCCGACTCGGCGTAACAGGTACTGGCCGTATTCGGTCTTACTGAGTGCTTGTCCTGATGCTGCCACCTGCTCTGTGGTAATCCAGCCGTTCAGCCAGGCTATCTCCTCTAGGCAGGCCACCTTTAATCCTTGGCGGTGCTCAATGGTCTGCACATACTGGCTCGCCTCGAGCAGGCTGTCGTGTGTGCCGGTATCTAGCCAGGCAAAGCCGCGCCCCAACCGTTCAACTCTAAGGTCGCCCCGTTCCAGGTAGGCATTGTTGATGCTGGTAATTTCCAGCTCACCTCGATCTGAAGGTTCGACCTGCTTGGCAAGCTCGACAATATCGTTATCGTAGAAATACAACCCAGTCACGGCATACTCGGATTTTGGCTGGTTCGGCTTTTCCTCGATGGAAATCGCTTTGCCTTCACTATCGAACTCAACGACCCCGAAACGTTCAGGATCTTTAACTAAATAACCGAATACCGTAGCACCGCCGGCCTGGTCGGAGGCGCGCATAAGCTGTTCGGAAAAATGCTGGCCATGAAATATATTGTCGCCCAGAACGAGGCACACCGAATCATTGCCAATGAAGTCCTCGCCAATAATGAAGGCCTGAGCCAGCCCGTCCGGGCTTGGTTGAACGGCATACTCAAAGCGTACACCGAAGCACTCGCCGTCTCCCAGCAGGGCCTTGTATTGAGGCAGGTCTTCCGGTGTCGAAATGATCAAAATTTCGCGAATGCCCGCCAACATCAAGACCGAGATCGGATAATAGATCATCGGTTTATCATATATCGGCAATAGCTGCTTGGAAACGCCCCTTGTAATTGGATGGAGGCGTGTCCCTGAGCCGCCCGCGAGAATGATACCTTTACGAGCCATGCAATACTCCTTTACCTGTTCCCGTCCACATATTGTGCGTTACATCTCGAGGTAGTCTTTTAATGTAAGCCCCAACTGGGCATCCCAGCTTGGCATTTCTATTGAAAGAGCGTTTTCCAGCTTTTCTAGATCAAGGCGAGAATTCAAAGGACGTTGGGCAGGCGTCGGGTATTCTGAGGTGGGGATGCCCGAGACGTTGTCTGTCTCAATCTTCAGGCTCTCGCCTAACGCCTCTGCCTTTTCAAAAATGCACTTGGCAAACCCATGCCAACTTGTAGCACCCCGTGGTGCCACGTGATAAATCCCTGGGTTGATGCTGTGACTCAAGCCCAATAGCGTCACTTGTGCGATAAGTCGTGCGGGCGTCGGCGCTCCGATTTGATCGGATACGATATTGAGCGCTTCTTTTTCGCGAGCGAGCCGCAGCATCGTTTTCATGAAATTATTACCGCGCGCGCTGTATACCCAACTTGTGCGAAATATAAGATAGCGGATACCCGCCGCCTCAATGGCCTGGTCACCTTCCAGCTTCGTTTGGCCGTACACACTGAGAGGGCCAGTTGGGCTATCTTCTTTCCACGGCGTATCGCTACTGCCTGGGTAAACATAATCGGAGGAGTAATGTACCAAGCATGCATTATGATTGATGCAATAGCTCGCCAGTTGTTGCGGTAGCTCGGTATTGAGCCGCTTCGCCAATGCCGGCTCACTTTCAGCCTTGTCGACTGCTGTATAAGCGGCCGCATTGACGATGGTATCGGGCCGGTGAGTCGCCAGCCAATGCGAGACAGCATTCGCATCCGACAAGTCGAGTTCATGTCGGTCCGGCGCCATGACCGCCCCCAGCACGCTTAGCTCGCGCTGCAGTTCGTGCCCGACTTGTCCCGTGCCCCCCGTTACGAGAATTTTGCTTACGTTTTGTCTCATGCCCCAACCCCTAGGCGTTGTCCCTGGTAACTACCATCCTGTACACGTTTCCACCAGGCCTCGTTGTCCAGATACCATTGCACGGTCTTCTTCAAGCCCGTTTCAAAGGTCTCGTCAGGCGTCCAGCCCAATTCACGCTCGATCTTGCCGGCATCTATGGCATAACGAAGGTCGTGCCCTGGCCGATCAGCCACAAAGGTGATTTGATCGCGATAGTGCCCCGCATCCTGCTTGGGAGCTAGTACCTGCAGCCAATCGCATAGTGTCTGTACGACTTCAAGATTGGTTTTTTCGTTATGGCCGCCGATGTTGTACGTCTCACCGACCTCTCCACGTGTCGCCACTTCCACCAAGGCACGAGCATGGTCTTCCACGTACAGCCAGTCCCGCACTTGTTGGCCATCTCCATACACGGGCAACGGCTTGCCGGCCAACCCGTTGAGAATCATCAAGGGGATAAGCTTTTCAGGAAAATGGTAAGGACCGTAGTTGTTGGAGCAGTTGGTAATCAACGTCGGCATGCCAAAGGTGCGCTGCCAGGCCCTCACCAGATGATCCGAGCTTGCCTTGCTCGCGGAATACGGGGAACTTGGAGCGTAGGGTGTTGCCTCCGTGAACAATCCTTCCGGCCCTTCCAGGTCACCGTAGACTTCATCCGTCGAAATATGATGAAACCGAAACGCCTGCGCTTTTTCCTGGTTGGTTTCCTGCAGCGCTTTCCAATAGCGGCGCGCAGCCTCCAATAAGACAGAGGTGCCCATCACATTCGTTTGAATGAACTCTGCGGGACCATCGATGGAGCGGTCGACGTGGCTCTCTGCCGCCAAGTGCATGACGACATCAGGCTTATGTTCATCGAAAATCGCCTGCATCGCTGCCGCATCGCAGATATCTGCCTGTACAAAGTGGTAGCGCTGATGCCCTTCCACCTGAGCCAGCGACTCAAGGTTGCCTGCGTAGGTGAGCTTATCGAGGTTTACGACGTGATGGTCAGTATTGGCAATCAACTCCCGTATCACCGCTGAACCGATAAAGCCGGCGCCGCCCGTGACGATAAAGGTCTTGCTCATCAGGTATTCCTTGATTTCCATTCTTGTACATTCATGTCCTTCAAAGCACTTTCATCAGCTGCGCGATGATTGCTTCTTGTGACATCGTGTCCGTGTTGATCTGTACTTCCGCTTTATCGGGTGCCTCGTAAGGGCTGTTGATCCCCGTGAAGTCCTGGATTTTGCCTTGGCGGGCCTTCTCGTAGAGACCCTTGGGATCCCGCTGTTCGCAGATATCCAGCGGCGTGTCGACATGCACCTCGATGAAGTCGCCGTCGTCAAACAGCTCACGAGCGGTATCGCGGTCGGAGCGGAACGGCGAGATGAAGGCGGTAATCACGATGATGCCGGCATCGGCGAACAGCTTGGCGATCTCCCCTACCCGGCGGATGTTCTCGGTACGGTCGGCTTCACTCATGGCGAGGTCTTTGCACAGGCCGTGGCGAATGTTGTCACCGTCCAGCAGCATGGTGTGATAACCACGCCGGTTGAGTTCGACTTCCAACGCGTTGGCCAGGGTGGATTTTCCCGAGCCGGAAAGCCCGGTGAACCAGATGCACTTGCCGGCATGCCCCTTGATGTGCGCGCGCATCTCCGGCGTCACGCTAGAGCGGTTCCACACCACCTCGGCCCTGCTGTCGTGGGTGCGGTATTCATAGGGCGGCTCGCTTTCCAGCATGCGGTGCACCATGCCCGCGCCCACGGTCACGTTGGTCAGCCGGTCGATGACGATGAAGCTGCCGGTGCCGGGGCTCACCCGATAGTCGTCCACCGGCAGCGTGCCGGCCACTTCGATGCGGCAGCGACCGATGGCGTTGAGGTTCAGCGTCTCGGCGGCGTGGTGCTCGAGCGTGTTGACGTCGGTCTGGTAGTCGATCCGGCTGATCTTGCCCGCCAGGTCCCGCGTGGCGAGCTTGAGGTCGTACAGCCGGCCGGGCTCCAGCGCGGTGTCGTGCATCCACACGATGTCCGCCTCGAAGGCATCGGCCAGCGGCACCTCGGCGTCCTCCGCGACCAGCCAGTCGCCCCGCGAGATGTCGATTTCGTCGTCGAGCGTGACGGTGATCGCCTGCCCGGGATAAGCCACCTCAAGATCGCCGTCGAAGGTGACGATGCGCGCTACCGTGGAGTGCTTGCCGGAGGGCAGCACTTTGACCGCCTGCCCGGGGCGCAAGATGCCAGCCTCGAGCGTGCCGCAGTAGCCGCGGAAATCGAGGTGCGGGCGGTTGACGTACTGCACCGGCAGACGCAGATCCGTCAGGTTCCGGTCGTGGGCGACCTCGACGGTCTCGAGCAGTTCGAGCAACGGCGTCCCCGGTTGTCCATCGACGGTGTACCAGGGCATGTTCTCGCTGCGATTGACGACGTTATCGCCTTCCAGCGCGGACAGCGGCACGAAGTGGATGTCCGGCGCGTTGAGCTTGGCGGCGAACTCGCGATACTCGGCGACGATCTCGTCGAAGCGCGCCTGGGAGTAGTCGACCAGGTCCATCTTGTTGACCGCGATCACCAGGTGCTGGATGCCCAGCAGGTCGGCGATGAAGCTGTGCCGCCGGGTCTGGGTCTGCACGCCGTGACGGGCATCGATCAGGATTACCGCGAGGCTGGCCGTGGACGCACCAGTGGCCATGTTGCGCGTGTACTGCTCGTGCCCCGGCGTGTCGGCGATGATGAACTTGCGCTTGTCGGTAGAGAAATACCGGTACGCGACATCGATGGTGATGCCCTGCTCACGCTCGGACTGCAAGCCATCCACCAACAGCGCCAGGTCGACCTGGTCGCCGGTGGTGCCGCTGGTCTTGGAGGCCTGGGTGATCGCCGCCAGTTGATCCTCGTAGATCATCTTGGAATCGTGCAACAAACGCCCGATCAGGGTCGACTTGCCGTCGTCGACGCTCCCGCAGGTGATGAAGCGAAGCAGGTCTTTCTGCTCATGCTCTCTCAGATACGCTTCGATATTTTCCGAGATCATCGGTGAGGCGTGTGACATGGTTCATTCCCCATTTGTGGAGAGCACGAGCGCTACGAGCCACGAGCTTCGGGCTACGAGCAGGCTGTGCTCTCTTCATGTTCGCTGACTAGTTTTGAGATTGGTGTGCCAGAAGCTTAAGCCGGGCACGAGTACTACGAGCAGGCCGTGCCATATTCATGTTCAGTTATGACAGCCGGGGGCTGTTGGATAGGGATTTAAGCAAGGAACCAAGCATTCGCGACAGAGCCATCGCTTCACTACGCCACTGTTGACCTATCTCGTCAGGAATGTAGCCAACTTCAATGCCTATCAAAGCTTGCGTCGCGAACTCCCCACAAGAGCCTTTGGCGATAGAAACGAAACGGAACTTCTCGCGCTCGGTAAAGCGCTCGAAACCTTCGGCAATATTGCTTGGAATGGACAGTGCGGAGCGCGTAATTTGGTCTTTAAAGCCAAAATCTCGGAGGCTACGGAGTTCCCGATAAACATCGACACTCAGGCGTTTGCTACGCTGCCAAACTTCCATTTGCTCATGCCGCATGTAAGTTCCTTGTTAGCTTTTTAGCTCGTTGCCCGCAGCCCGTAGCTCGTTGCTCGCAGCCCGTAGCTCGTTGCCCGCAGCTCGTAGCTCGTAGCTCGTAGCTCGTAGCTCGTAGCTCAAAAATAGCCTTCCCGCTTCTTACGCTCCATCGACCCCGCCTGGTCGCGGTCGATGGTACGGCCGGAGCGTTCGCTGGTCTTGGTCAGCAGCATTTCCTGGATGATCTCGGGCAGCGTGTCGGCTTTCGATTCCACGGCGCCGGTGAGCGGGTAGCAGCCCAGGGTGCGGAAGCGAACCCATTTCTCTTCGGGGACTTCGCCTTCTTCCAGCGGCATGCGGTCGTCGTCGACCATGATCCACGTGCCGTCGCGCTCGACCACCGGGCGCGGGGCGGCGTAATACAACGGGACGATGGGGATCGATTCCAGATAGATGTACTGCCAGATATCCAGCTCGGTCCAGTTGGAGAGCGGGAAAACGCGGATCGACTCGCCCTTGTTGATCTTGCCGTTGTAGATGCTCCACAGCTCCGGACGCTGGTTCTTGGGGTCCCAGCGGTGGTGCTTGTCGCGGAAGGAGTAGACGCGCTCCTTGGCGCGCGAGGCTTCTTCGTCGCGCCGCGCGCCGCCGAAGGCAGCATCGAAGCCATACTTGTCCAGGGCTTGCTTGAGCGCCTGGGTCTTCATGATGTCGGTATGCTTGGCACTGCCGTGATCGAACGGATTGATGCCCGCCTCGACACCTTCCTGATTGATATGCTCGATCAACTCCATGCCCACCTCGGACGCCATGCGATCGCGAAACTCGATCATCTCGCGGAACTTCCAGGTGGTGTTGACGTGCATCAACGGGAACGGCGGCGTACCGGGATAAAACGCCTTGCGCGCCAGATGCAGCATCACCGACGAATCCTTGCCGATGGAATACAGCATCACCGGGTTGGCGAATTCGGCGGCCACTTCGCGGATGATATGGATCGATTCCGCCTCAAGCTGCTTGAGGTGGGTCTGTCGCTCGGGCGTGATTTCTGTCATAGCGGTCTCTTGAAAATGAGGCTTCGAGCTTCGAGCTTCGAGCTTCGGCAGTATGCAACCTCGACGCTTCCGGTTTGCAACGCCCTGCCCGCTGCTCGTAGCCCGTGGCTAGTGGCTCGTATCTAAAACCCCCACACCAGCGGCACGAGCCCGATGACGATGCTGCCGACCAACAGGCTCATGGGGGCGCCGAGGCGCAGGTAATCCACGAAACGATACCCGCCGGGGCCGAGGACCATGAGGTTGGTCTGGTAGCCCAGCGGGGTCATGAAGCTGGCCGAGGCGGCGAACATGATGCCGATGACGAAGGGCATGATACTCACGCCCAGTTGCTCGGCCACGGCGGTGGCTACCGGGAACATCAACACAGCGGCGGCGTTATTGGTGATCAGTTCGGTGAAGATCACGGTCAGGGCGTAGACCATGGCCAGGGCCATCCAGGGCGAGAGCCCATCCGCCAGCAGTAGCCATTGTGCGATCTGGTTGGCGGCGCCGGTCTTGTCCATGGCGCTGCCCAGGGCGAACGAGGCGGCGATGACAATGAGCACCGAAAGCTCCAGATAGCGCCGTGCCTTGCTCGCCGTGACGCAGCGCGTGAGCAGCATGGCGCCGCCGGCCAGAAACGCCGCCTCGAGAATGCTCAACAGCCCCGTGGCGCTGACCAGCACCATGGCGCCGAGAATGCCCAACGCCCAGGGTGCCTTGCGAAAATCCGGCGGCGTGGAATCGTTGAGCGCGCTGACGAGCAAGAAATCCTTGCGGTACTGGTATTGCGAGACGAATTCCTGGGCGGTTTCCATCAATAGCGTATCGCCCACCTGAAGACGAATATCCCCCAGCTTGCCGGGCAATCGGCGGCCATGGCGAGAAATGGAGAGGATCACCGCCTGATAGCGCGAGCGAAAGCGCGATTCGCGCACCGTCTGCTCGATCCCGGTGAAGTCCGGGCCGATCACGGCCTCGACCAGGCAGCGCCGGTGATGCGCGATATCCAGCTTGCGCACGTCGCCATTGGCCGGGCGCAGACCGTGGACCCGGCGCAACTCGCGGGCGCATTCGGGGGCACCGACGAAGACGAGGATGTCATCGGCCTGCAGCTTGGTTTCCGGCGGCACGGCGGTCATCAGCTCACCGCCACGCTCGATGTCCGCCAGGTAGCCATGCGCCAGGCTTCGCAAGCCGGCATCAGCGATGCTTTTGCCTTCCAGGGGGCCTTGCGGAATCACGCGGACTTCCACGGCGTATTCCCGCGCCTGTTCGAGTTGTTCCAGCGCCCCCTGGCGGTTGGGCAGCAGGCGGTCCGCCATCAGATAGAGAAAGCCCCCGGCGATGACCACCAGCGGCACGCCCACCCAGGCCAGCTCGAACATGTGCAGCGAGATGCCCCGCTCGCTCTGCAGCAGGCCATCCACAACGAGGTTGGTGCTGGTGCCGATCAGCGTGCAGGTGCCCCCGAGTATCGAGGCATAGCTGAGCGGCAGCAGCAATTTGGAGGTCGGCAACCGCAAGCGTGCCGCCCATTCCTGAATCGCCGGGATGAACATGGCCACCACGGTGGTGTTGTTCATGAAGGCGCTCAGCCCCGAGGCCGGAAGCAGCACGCGCAACTGCGCCTGTCGCAAACGTCGGGGCTGGCCAAGCAGGCGATGCGCCAGCCATTGAATGGCGCCGGTTTCCTTCAGCCCCGCTGCGACCACGTAGAGCGTGGCGATGGTCATCACGCCGGGGTTGGCAAACCCCGCCAGCGCTTCGCCGGGCGTGAGGATACCGCTAACCACCAGAAACGCCAGCGCCCCCATCAGTATGACATCGGGGGCGACTCGGGTAAGCGCAAGACAGGCAAGGACGGAAAAGATGAGGACTAATGTGGTGAGTGCTGCAGGTTCCATCCCGTATGCCGAATAAAGAAGATTCAAATGAAACGGCGCTTGGACACGCTACCGCCCGAGGATTGTTCCGGGCGTCTTCCCAAGGCCCTTTGCGTCAATCGTGTTGCCAGTCACCGCGACGCCGTTATCGCTGACACGCGCTCACACGCTGTCACGTGACATCTCCGGTCACGTATGCGCCATTCTAAGCGAGTGCCCTAGGTGTCACTAGCGGTATGGCGTTGAAATTTGTGTGCATTTAGGAAAAATTGTCGCCAGTAAACGACGCCAGGTGTGTCGTTTTTTCCACACAAGGCAGTGTTTGGTTGGCCCATTTTTTCTTATCTGCCCGCTATCTACTCACTTAGACAGTGTAGATCAGTCCCTGGGGTCAATATTATTAGCCAACTATCTAATATAGCGACACAAAAAAACGCGGCCGTGGCCGCGCGTCGCTCATATTAAGGGAAGTAAGGATTCGTTACCAGAATCGTCAGGCTTCGGGCTTCGGGCTTCGGGCTTCGGGCTTCGGCAGGATTGTTGCTCGTTGCTCGTTGCTCGTTGCTCGTTGCTCGTTGCTCGTTGCTCGTGGCTCGTGGCTTTTAGCTCATGGCCGTATTTCACAGGGATGCTGATGGCACGACTGACATTGTGATTCGTATTTATCTAATGCAACGTGTCGCACAATGTGCTTAACTTGACCATTAGTTACTATTGATTTGAAACTATTGGTTACGTTGCATGGAGGACGGTTGAGGATGGCGATGACGGACGCGGCACATGCGGTGCACGACTCCCCCCACGGCGCTAGCTCGGCAACGTGCGGCCAGGCGATCAGCTTGCCGCCGCGGTTGTTGCGGCAGGTACGGGGGCATTTCTATTACGTCGACCATTGCCCCATCGATGGCAAGCGGATCCACCTGAACGGCGTTGGGGAGCCGCTGGCGTTGAAGGCGGCGGTGCAGATGAATGCGGAGCTGGCGAGCATGCCGGTGCCGCTGGAGGCGAATGCGCCGGGCCATCATGTTCAGGCGATGTTGACCACGCATGGCTGGGAAGATCTCGCGATCTGGTTGGGGGCGTCTTTGGAGGCGTCTTTGGGCGTCCCTTCGCGGTCGTCATTGGCGGATTCACGTAGTCAGCTCTGGCGGGCGCCGAGTACGGCGCAATGCTGGGTACAGGTGCTGGCGTTGGCGCTGGGGGCGGCGCCCCGTGGGAGCCATGTGGTGACCACGGCGCTGGCCTCCACCGAGGAGGCGACGGCCATCGCGCTGCACGCCAGGCAGCAGGCGTTGAGCAGCGCCACGGTGCCGGTCAATCCGCTGACCGGTCGACTGGAAGTGGCAGAGTACGCTCACTGCGTGACACCGGAGACGCGCGTTGCGACGCTCGTGCATACCTGCCCTTTCACCGGCATGCGTCAGGATGTGGCGGCGATTGCCCGTGCCATACGCAAGGTGGCGCCGGCGTGTTTCATCCTGGTCATGGGGGAGCATCACGCCGCACACGCGCCGCTGGCGGTGGCGCATTGGGAAGTCGATGCGTATGTCGTGGGGGCGGAGGCGATCTTCTGTCGCCCTCGGCAGGGGTTTGCGTGGCTGTCGCGGCGTTTGTCGCTGGCCATGCGCGGCGCCATGCCCAGCACTATGCCCAGCACCATGCCCAGCAACTTGATACCTCCGCATAGCGGTGAAGAGCCGACTGCCCTGGCAAGCATGACCGAGTGGGTGGCGTATCTCGATTGGCTGGGCAGGCACTTCACCGGCACCCCGCCCCGGTGTTCTCGCGTAGTGGCAGCGGGCGAAGCCATTCAGGCCCATGAGCGGGCGTTGTTGAACCGGTTGTTACATGGCTTTCCCGAGGCACCGAAGACGCCGGAGGCGAGCGCGTCGCCCACCTCGCTGTGGCGATGCGGCTTGCACGGCCATGCACGCGTGCGGGTGATCGGCGCGCCGCATGCGCTATGGCGGGACGGCACGGTGGCATTCCATGTGCAAGGCATCGAAGCGTGGAAGGTAGTGCAGTGGCTCGCAGCCACCGGCATCGCCGCCCAGCTTTTGGCCTCGCCCCAGGCAGTGCGCGCCCTCGCGCCGTTTGGGTATACGGCGGCGACGCGTTTATCCGTGAGCCATTACAACAGCGAGGCAGAGATCGAAATCTGCTTGCAGACGCTCGATCCGTTGCTGGAAAGGCCGGCGGAGGGATGGGGGTAAGGCGGCGGGCTGCACACCATGACCGACAATGCTATGCTACATAGAAGTAGCAATTACGTAGCATATTCGTTGCGAGGCGCTTCCCATGACCGCTGAAATTCTGAAAGAGTCCTTACCCGATCCGGTTGAGTATCACGCGCCTGCCTCGTACGCACGTTTCGTTGCAGACTTGAAAGCCTCCGCACGTGCAGAAGGCGAGCCGGTCATCAGTCCACGATTGTTTGCCAGTGCCCTGCGCATGGATATTCAGACACTTGCCAGCCGCGCCCACGTGCATAGATCCACCATCACTCGGGGCCAAGGTGCCGAAAAGCTGCAAAGCTTTCTACGCGATGCCATCCGCGTGTTGGGGGTAGCTGCGGATATCAACGGCAACCTGCCGGACGCTCTTTTCTGGTTCCGCAATGAGCCGATACCGCCTTTCGACTATCAAACCCCCGAGCAACTGGTGAGTGCTGGCCGCACCGATGATCTGGTGCGCTATGTACAGTCGCTCAATGCTGGGGGCGCCGGATGATCGAGCGCCAAGTCATCGAGCAGCTACGCTCAGGAGGGCTGATCTAATGGAAAAACTCTTGAAGTACCGGGGCTACTATGGCTCCCTCGAGGCCAGCACTGAAGACAACTGCCTGTTCGGCATGCTGCAGTTCGTTCGCGCCCTGGTCAGCTACGAAGGTGAGACGGTGGCGGAGCTGGAAGCCGCGTTCCGCGAAGCCGTGGATGACTATCTCGCCACCTGCGAGCAACTCGGCGAGGCGCCCGAGACTCCGTGCAAGGGCTCCTTCAATGTGCGCGTCGGCCACGACCTGCACCTGGCCGCCGCCGTTTCAGCCTCGCGGCACGGCATCTCGCTCAACGACCTCACCCGCCAGGCGCTGAACGACTACCTGCAACAGCATCCTTGACTGCCAGACACTGCGGGCTTCGAGCGCCAGGCTCGGGGCGCTGTGAAGAGCGGCTTCAGGCTTCAGGCTTCGGCAGGATTATTGCTCGTGGCTCGTTGCTCGTTGCTCGTTGCTCGTTGCTCGTTGCTCATGGCAGGTTATCCCGCCAGCTTCAACCAGGATGATGCGATGAATGGTTCGCATCGAATCTCTGACCAACCCGCGCGATATGCTCGCGGAGCGCTTCGTTATCGATCTCGTGATAGCGCTCCATCGTTTCGCGAAACTGCTTCAGGGCTGGGTAATAACGTTCGATGCTGTTCTTGAACTCAGTTTCCAGAGTGCTGTGACGATACGCATGCATCGTGTTGTTACGAGTTTCTATCATATCCATCCAGGCTTGGCCGTCTTCCAGTAGACCGATGTTGAAGGCATGTCGGGCCGCGCTGCGCGATCCCGTCACGTTTTGAATACCCTCATGCTCCAGGTAATCCTTCATCACCTTCCAGGCGAGCTCGTGGGTGAACTCGAAACGTTGGATGACGCCTTCCTTGATGATATCTAGCGTCGTGTCGCCATACGCTTCGACGGCTTGCTCCAACTGAGCAAACGCATTGATGTAATTGGAAAATCGCTGCTGCCAGCGGATATCGTCCGCCATCGTTATCCCCTTTGATCGTTTGTCGAAGCGCGTGGTGGTTAGCAGGCTGCGAGCGCCAGGTTCGGGGCGCTGTGGAAAGTGGATTCGAGCTTCGAGCTTCGAGCTTCGAGCTTCGGGCTTCGGGCTTCGGGCTTCGGGCTTCGGGCTTCGGGCTTCGGGCTTCGGGCTTCGGGCTTCGGGCTTC
>NZ_JAWHTP010000014.1:0-23842 GCF_033052815.1 Chromohalobacter sp. HP20-39
CTTCCGCCTGGCGTTTCCGCTCAGCCTCGGCTTCCGCCTGGCGTTTCCGCTCAGCCTCGGCTTCCGCCTGGCGTTTCTGCTCGGCCTCGGCTTGGCGTTGAGCTTCTGCTTTCTGACGCTGCTGTTCCGCCTCAGCCCGCTGCTGAGCTGCACGCTGGGCTTCTTCCTGCAAGCGCTGCGCTTCGGCTTGGGCTTCTTCCACGACACTTTCCGGCACCTTGACACCGCTATCGGCCGTTGGTTTATCGGACGCTTCGGGCGGTGGCGATTCCTCGGGTTGCGACGCATCCTTCTTTGCTTCCGGCTGTGAAGCCGACGGCGGTGTGGACTCCTCCGTCTGCTGCGGTTGATCCGTTGCCGTCTCAGCACGCACGAGCGTTGCCTGAACCACTGATGAGGAGGTTGGGTCGGAGGCGCTTTCCGGCCATTTGATGATAGTGAGCATCAGCACCGCAATATGCACGCCAATAGCCAGCAGCACGGGCCAGCCATAACCTACACGGCGTTCACGTTTTGCCATGTCGAGGCCTCACTCTTCACCGCCGGAAGGGGGTTCGGATATAAGCCCGACATTACCCACTCCCGCGCTTTGCAACGTACTCATCAACGTCACGATCTGACCATAGGCAACATTGCGATCACCACGCACCATAACAGGGGTGTTGGCGTGGCGGCTCAACATGGCCTGGACCTTTTTTCCGAGTTCATCAAGGGCAACGGGCGTCTCCTCGTCTCCCAGGGAGATGTAATATTGCCCTTCACGATCTACCGACACGATCAGTGGTTCTCGCTCATCGGTGTCGATGGGGTCGGAAGATACCTGCGGCAACTCGACATTGACCCCTTGATTGAGCATCGGTGCAGTAATCATGAAGATCACCAATAGCACCAGCATCACATCGATGAACGGGACGACATTGATCTCGCCCATCGGCTTACGCCGCTGTCGACGATGATAGGATCCGTACATGCTCTCCCCCTCAGGATGCTGCGCGTTCGCTACGTCCCTGCAGGTTACGGTGCAGGATGGCGTGGAATTCCTCGGCGAAGTTTTCGTATTTGCCGAGCAAGCGTCCCGCATGGGCGGATAGCCGATTGTAGAAGATCACTGCGGGGATGGCGGCAAACAGCCCCATGGCTGTGGCGACCAACGCCTCCGCGATCCAGGGCGCGACGGTAGACAGCGTGGCCTGCTGTGCCATCGACAAGCTCTGGAAAGACCCCATGATGCCCCATACAGTGCCGAACAATCCGATATAGGGGCTCGCCGAAGCGACGGTGGCCAGGAAGGTAAGGTGTAGCTGCAAGCGGTCTTCCTCACGCGATAGCGCGACGCGCTGGCCCCGTTGCACGCCTTCGAGCACTGCATCGATGCTGCTGGTTTTGGCCATTAGACGATTGAACTCGCGAAACCCGGAGCGGAATACGTGCTCGGCGCCGAGCGACTCTTGCTCGGCGGGCAAGTCGCGATAGAGCTCATTGAGGTCGACCCCGGACCAGAAGCGGTCCTCGAAGTCCCGATATGCCTTTGCGGCGCGACGCAGCGCGATGCCACGTTGAAAAATGACGATCCAGGAGGCTATGGAGGCCGCCAGGAGCAAGAGCATGACCAACTGAACGATCAGGCTAGCGTTCATGATCAGATGCGGAATGGACATGGAGTCGTTCACGGCAGTCCTCGTGTCGCTTGAGAGTTCGTTTCGCTTGGGTTATCCGTGCATGAGTGGATGCAGCGCATCCGGCCAACGCACGGGTTTAAGCCGAGAAGCCTCGAGGCAAACAATGTCTACCCGGGCTTCGCACAGTCGTTCCCCGCGACGTGTCACTGTCTGGGCGAATGTCGCGCGGCAGGCAGTGGATTCGACGACGTCTGCCGTGATGTGCAGTTCGTCGTCGAGGTGGGCGGGCTTGGCATAACGGCACTCCAGTTGATGCACGACCAGTTGGATACCTTGCGCCAGCAAGTCGCGCTGGGTCAGGCCATAGTGGTTTAGCCATTCGCTGCGTGCCCGCTCCATATATTTGAGATAGTTGACGTAATAGACGATGCCGCCGGCATCGGTGTCTTCGATGTAGACCTTGACCGCATGCGTGAAACCGCTCATGCATCGCCCTCCTGTCGCTTATCGTCAAGCGACGGCGACGCGATGACGGCATCGGTCGGCGTCAGGCCGAAATGTTCGTAAGCCAGACGTGTGACCACACGTCCACGTGCGGTGCGCATCATGAACCCCTGCTGGATCAGGTACGGTTCTAGGACATCTTCGATCGTGTCGCGTTCCTCACTGATCGCGGCCGCCAAGCTATCGACGCCGACCGGACCACCATCGAACTTCTCAATCATCGCCATCAATAGGCGCCGATCCATGTGGTCGAGTCCATGGCGATCGACATGCAGCATGTTGAGGGCTTGGTCGGCAATTGCTTCGTTCAGGCGACCGTCGCCGCGCACTTCGGCGAAGTCGCGCACGCGTCTCAGCAGACGATTGGCGATGCGTGGCGTGCCACGCGCGCGGCGAGCAATTTCGGCCGCACCTTCACGGTCGGCCTCGACCCCCAACAAATGCGCCGAACGCACCACGATCTCGGTCAACTCGTCGACTGCGTAGAATTCCAGCCGCTGCACGATACCGAAACGATCGCGCAGCGGCGAAGTAAGCAGTCCCGCACGCGTGGTGGCGCCCACTAGTGTGAAGGCAGGCAGATCGAGTTTAATGGAACGCGCGGCGGGTCCTTCGCCGATCATGATGTCGAGCTGATAATCCTCCATCGCCGGATATAGCACCTCTTCCACCGAGGCGGGGAGGCGATGGATCTCATCGATGAATAACACGTCACCAGCTTGCAGGTTGGTGAGCATGGCGGCGAGATCGCCGGCGCGCTCGAGTACGGGGCCGGAGGTCGATTTGATATCGACATCCATCTCGGCGGCGATGATATTCGCCAGCGTGGTCTTGCCCAAGCCGGGCGGCCCGAAGATGAGGGTATGATCGAGGCTGTCGCCGCGCTGACGGGCCGCGCTGATGAAAATATCCAACTGCTCGCGTACACGGGGCTGACCAATGTACTCGGCAAGTCGCTGCGGGCGAATGGCATGATCTACGTGCACCTCACTTCCCTGGGGTTGCGCTGCGATCAGGCGGTCAGTATCGATCATTCGCGGTCCTTAACCTGCCATCTTGCGCGTCAGGGCGGCCTTGATCAGGCCTTCCGTGGAGAGGCTATCGTCCAGCCCTGACAGCATGCGCGAGGCTTCAGTGGGTTTGTAGCCCAAGGCCACGAGGGCCGATTCCGCATCGGCGAAGGGATCGGCAGCAGGTGCTGAAGGCGAGGCGCCCAGCTCGAGAGCATGCAGGCCGTTTTCCTGCTCGAGCTGCCAATGGGGGAAGCGGTCACGCATTTCCACGACCAAGCGATCGGCGGTTTTCTTGCCAACGCCGGGGAGACGTGTCAGCGCCTTGCTGTCGTCTTCCATGACGCAGCGGATGAAGGCTTCCTGATCCATGCCGGAAAGAATCGCCAAGGCGAGCTTGGGCCCTACCCCATTGACCTTGATCAAGGCGCGAAACAGCTGACGCTCCTCGCCGCGTGCGAAGCCATACAGCAGATGCGCGTCCTCGCGCACCGCAAGATGCGTGTGAAGCTGGACCTCTTCGCCCACTGCCGGCAATGCCAGCAAGGTGGTCATGGAGGTCTCAAGCTCATAGCCGACGCCGCCGACATCGACGACGATCCACGGCGGTTGCTTTTCCAGCAGGGTGCCACGCAAGCGTCCAATCATGCACATCGAGTCCTTCGATTGACTGGGTTGACACTATACTGATCCACCCCGCGACTGACCAGCACTCGACATGCGGCGTCTCAGTCGGGGCGGAAATCCCGCCAACGCTGACGAGAACCGCTTCGCCGACGCCCGCCCGCCGCTGACAACGAGCGTCCCTGGCGGGCATAGGCGTGGGTCAGAGCGATGGCCAGCGCGTCGGCGGCATCGGCCTGTGGCGTGCCGTCGAGCCCCAGAATCGCCGTCACCATATGCTGTACTTGATCCTTGGTCGCCGCACCGGTGCCGGTGACGGCCTGCTTGATCTGAGTGGGTGCGTACTCGAAGACCTCGAGTCCGTGATTGGCGGCGCAGACGATGGCCGTGCCGCGTGCCTGCCCCAGCTTGAGTGCCGAGTCGGCGTTCTTGGACATGAACACCTGCTCGATGGCAATTTCATGCGGGCGATGCACGCCGATCAACTCGGCGATGCCGGCATACACCTGGGCGAGTTTCTGGGCCAATTGGTCGCTCTTGATACGGATGCAGCCGCTGGCAACGTAACGTGGCGTCGCCGAGGCGACATCGACGACGCCGTAACCGGTGATGCGCGACCCGGGATCGATTCCCAACAGGATCATTGACTCATCATCTCCGTGGCGCCACTAATTCGTGTCACGCCACTCACTCGAGTTCCGCCATGACAGCATCGGAGAAGTCGGCGTTGGAATAGACGTTCTGCACGTCGTCGAGGTCTTCGAGCATATCGAACAACTTGAGGACCTTGCGCGCCGTGTCAACATCGTCGATGGGGGAATAGTTATCGGGGTAAGACCCGACATCGCTTGCAGTAGGCTCGATGCCCGCCTCGATCAGCGCGTCCTTGACCGCACCGAAGCCTTCCACGGAGGTCACGATTTCGAGCGTGTCATCGTCCTGAGTGACGATATCCTCGGGTTCGGCGGCCAGTGTGGCCTCCATGGCGGCCTCTTCGGAGATGCCCACCGGCAGCGTCAACCGCCCTTGCTTATGGAACATGAAGGCAACGGAACCGGACGTACCCAAATTACCGCCGTTCTTGTTGAAGGCGTGGCGCACTTCGGACACCGTGCGATTGCGGTTGTCGGTCATGCACTCGACCATCACGGCAACACCTTCAGGGCCATAGCCCTCATAGACGGTTTCTTCCATCTCGTCGCCGTCAGTATTGCCAGCGCCGCGCTCGATGGCACGCTGGATGGTGTCCTTGGTCATGTTGTTGGCCAGCGCCTTGTCGATGGCGGCGCGCAGGCGCGGATTATCTGCCACCTCGCCCCCACCCTGGCGAGAGGCAACGGTCAGCTCACGAATGAGCTTGCTGAAGATTTTGCCGCGTTTGGCATCCTGGGCGGCCTTGCGATGCTTGATGTTCGCCCATTTACTATGGCCTGCCATATCGACGTCACTCCTTGAAAAAACAGGCGTTCACGTTTGCAGGACACCCGGCGCCGAGACGACGCCGGGAAAACGAGAATGACGCGGGATTCAGCGGCGCTCGTCAGGACTCGCCGCTGCCACCTTGCTGCGCCTTCTGGCGCAAGCGAATGTTGAGTTCCTTGAGCTGCTCGGCACTGACTTCGCCCGGGGCATCGGTCATCAAGCAGGCGGCACTCTGCGTCTTGGGAAAAGCGATCACTTCGCGTATGGTCTTGGCGCCGCTCATCAGCATGACCAGACGGTCGAGACCGAAAGCCAGTCCGCCGTGGGGAGGTGCGCCGAACTTGAGGGCGTCGAGCAGAAAGCCGAATTTCTCTTCCGCTTCGTCGTCGCCGATGCCCAGCACCTCGAAAATCGCACGCTGCATCGCCGGATCATGAATACGGATGGAACCACCGCCCAGCTCGGTACCGTTCAAGACCATGTCATAAGCGCGTGACAATGCATCGGCGGGGTTGGCCTTGAACGCCTCCGGCGAGCACGACGGCGCGGTAAACGGATGATGCAAGGCGGCCAAGCGGCCGTTGTCGTCGGCTTCGAACATGGGGAAGTCCACGACCCACAACGGTGCCCACGCTTGGGTATAAAGGTCGAGGTCCTCGCCGAGCTTGACGCGCAAAGCCCCCAGTGCCTCATTGACGACGCGGGTCTTGTCAGCACCGAAGAAGATGATATCGCCGTCCTCGGCTCCCACCCGGTCGAGCAACGACTCAATGATGCCTTCCATGAACTTGACGATGGGCGACTGCAGCCCTTCGATGCCTTTGGCGCGCTCGTTGACCTTGATCCAGGCCAGTCCCTTGGCACCGTAGATGTTGACGAAATCGGTGTAACCGTCGATTTCCTTGCGTGACAGCTTGGCGCCGCCGGTGACCTTGAGCGCCGCGACACGCCCATCATCGGCCTTGGCTGGACCGGAGAACACCTTGAAGTCGACATCACGCATCAGATCATTGACATCGACCAGTTCGAGCGGAATACGCAGATCGGGCTTGTCCGAACCGTAGCGGTTCATCGCTTCGCTGTACGGCATCTTGGGGAATGCCGGCAGGCTGACATCGAGCACGTCCTGGAACAGCTGACGGATCATGTCTTCGGTCAATGACATGATGTCGCTTTCTTCGACGAACGAGGCCTCCAGGTCGATCTGAGTGAACTCGGGCTGGCGATCGGCACGCAGGTCTTCGTCACGGAAGCACTTGGCGATCTGGTAGTAACGGTCGAAGCCCGACACCATCAAGAGCTGCTTGAAAAGCTGCGGTGATTGCGGCAATGCGAAGAACTCGCCTGGATGCGTACGACTCGGCACCAGGTAATCACGAGCCCCTTCCGGGGTGGCACGCGTCAGAATCGGCGTCTCGATATCCAGAAAGCCTTGGGCTTCGAGATAGGCGCGTACGCTATGCGTGATCCGCGAGCGCAGCCGCAGCTTGTCGATCATCTCCGGGCGGCGCAGATCGATGTAACGGTGCTTGAGACGGATCTCTTCGCCAACCTTGCCATGCTCGTCGAGCTGGAACGGTGGGGTAACCGCCGTGTTGAGTACTTCGACGTCCGAGGCCAGCACCTCGATCATGCCGGTGGGCATGTTGGGGTTCTGGGTACCTTCGGGGCGCAGGCGAATGCGTCCGCGAATGCGCAGTACAAACTCGTTGCGGGCACGATCGGCATTGGCGAACGCCTCGGGAGTATCGGGATCGACCACGACCTGGGCAATACCATCGCGGTCGCGTAAATCGAGGAAGATGACTCCCCCGTGGTCGCGACGACGATGTACCCAGCCGCAGAGAGCGACTTCCTGATCCACCTGGGTTTCGTTCAATTGACCGCAATAGTGACTGCGCATGTCTTATCCTGTTTCGTTGCGTATTTCATGGGGCGAGTTCGGCGCCGCCCGAACGGCGCCGAACGCGTCAGGCGGGCGTCTTGCCGCCAGTCTCGGTAGACGTGGAGGGCGCGGAAGCCTCTCCCGCGAGATTGCGTTTTTGCCCCGATTTGAAGTCGGTTTCATACCATCCGCCACCGGCCAGGCGAAAGCCTGCCGCGGAGACCAGACGTGATAATTCTGCGCGCTCGCAGCGAGGACAATCGGTCAACGCTGCTGCGCTGACTTTTTGCAGCTTTTCCAGGCGATGGCCGCAGGCCTTGCACTCATACTCGTAGATGGGCATGGTTCTCACCATTCAAGTCATCAAGAAAGCGCCCGCGCGAACCACGCGCGGTGGCAGGGATATAGGGCCGGAGGTCGCACTTTCCAAGCCTTTTCCGAAAGCCGCTCATTATAGCGCGTTGCGCCACCCAGCGGGCAAGCGTATCAGGGCTCGATATCATGCAGCTTGCCGCCACGATGCCAGACTCACTTCACTTCGTTAAAAGAAAAAGGACGTTGCATGAAAGCCGTGATTCTCGATGCCGCCAGCCTCGGCGACGATATTGACCTCTCGCCGCTGCACGAGGCGATCGATACCCTCGAGGTCCATGCGCATACCGCGATCGATGAGCGCCAGGCGCGTCTCGACAACGCGGATATCGCGATTACCAACAAAGTCGTGCTGGACGACGAACTGCTCGCTTCCCTGCCCGATCTCAAGTTGATCTGTGTGTTGGCGACAGGCACCAACAATATCGCCATGGAGACTGCCCGGGCCCGGGGCATCGAAGTGCGCAACGTCTCCGCCTATGGTACGGCGAGCGTAGCGCAACATACCCTGATGTTGATGCTTGGCCTCGCCAACCGCCTGCCGCTTTACATGCGCGATGTCGCCGCCGGTCGCTGGAACGAAAGTGCCTTGTTCTGTTTGCTCGATCATCGCACTTTGCAATTGGCTGGCAAGCATCTCGTCATCGTCGGTCATGGCGAGCTCGGGCGCGCCGTGTCACGGTTAGCCGAGGCCTTCGGGATGCGCGTCACCTTTGCCGCGCGCCCCGGCAATGAAGCGCAGGATTCGCGCCCTTCCCTCGCGTCACTGGCGAGTGAACTCGATGTGCTGAGCCTGCACTGCCCGCTAACCGATCAGACACGCCATCTCGTCGACGCCGAGATGCTGGCTCGTTTCAAGCCCGGCGCCTTGCTGATCAATTGCGCGCGGGGCGGTATCATAGACGAAAGCGCCGCATTGGACGCGCTACGCGATGGCTCGCTTGGCGGGCTCGGCGTCGATAGCTTACCTGAAGAACCCCCGCGTCAGGGGCATGCGCTCATCGACGCCATGGACGAGGCGCTCAACCTTATCGTCACGCCGCACAGTGCTTGGATCTCGCCGGAAGCCCGCGCCAACGTGGTCGCTCTGACGTGCGACAACCTGCGCGACTGGCTCGCCACGCGCGCTTAATACATAAGCTTTGAAGCCGGGAGCTTGCATGCTTTACAACTACGGTTCCATCAATATCGACCACGTCTACCGCGTCAGTCATCTGGTGCGCCCCGGCGAGACATTGTCCAGCCAGAGTTTCACCCAGGTACTAGGCGGAAAAGGTGCCAATCAGTCATTGGCCATGGCACGTGCAGGCGGTGACGTTACGCATTGGGGGCGTGTGTCGCAGAACGACCGTTGGGTGCTGGAAATCCTTGCTCAAGCGGGCGTCAATACGTCTGCCATCGAACTCACCGCCGATGCCAGCGGGCATGCCATCATTCAGGTCGATGATCACGCCGAGAACGCCATCATTCTCAGCCCCGGGGCCAACCACGGCTTCAGCGAGCGTCACCTCGACGCCCTCATGACCTCAGTAAGCCCGGACGATTGGCTGCTGCTGCAAAACGAGTGCAATGCACTCGAAAGTGTCATGACGCTTGCCGCGCGCCATGGCATGCGCATCGCTTTCAACCCCGCGCCCCTAGGGGCCAATGTGCACGCCTTGCCGCTCGAGTTGTGCCAGATACTATTCCTCAATCGTGGCGAAGCCGCGGCCTTGGCGGGGCTCGACGAACACGCGGGGGTTGCCGAGCTCATGGATGCCCTCTATCAACGCCTGCCCGAGGTCGAGCTGGTGTTGACGCTGGGACGTGATGGTGTGCGTTATCAGCATGGCGCCCAGCGCCTCGAGCTTCCGGCTTTCCCTGTCGAAGCCGTGGATACGACCGCGGCCGGCGATACCTTCATCGGTTATTTCATGGCCGCACGCCAACGCAACGGGCCCATCGAGACGTGTCTGCAGGAAGCGAGCGCCGCCGCGGCCTTGTGCGTGCAACGCAGCGGCGCGGCGCCAAGCATCCCGCTTGCCAGCGAGGTGGCGGCGTCCTCTCGTGATTGGTCGGCGCGCGACATCTTGCGTCATTGATGTAACGGCGCCTCTTTGGGTTACTTGGCTATTATTTGAAACAGGATTTTCATGACAACACCTCTGATTTTCGATACCGACCCTGGCGTAGACGACGCCCAAGCCATTGCCATTGCCCTGGCGCATCCCGAGATCGAATTGCTCGGCATGACCACGACCTACGGCAATGTCGATATCGATACCGCCACCACCAATGCGCTGCTACTCGCGGAACTCGCCGACCAGCGCATCCCCGTCGCGCAAGGTGCAGCGGCGCCCTTGGTAAAGCGCAAACATCCGGCGCCGACACATATTCATGGCGACAACGGGCTGGGCAATCATCCCTTGCCTACTCCGAGCCATCGCGCCGAAACGATCAGTGCACCGCAGTTCATCGTCGAGCAGGTCAATGCCCGTCCCGGCGACGTCACGCTGGTTGCCGTGGGCCCACTGGGCAACCTGGCCGCCGCGCTGCAGCTCGATCCGAGCATCGTCGATCGCGTCAAACAGGTTGTCGTCATGGGGGGCTCGATTCGCGAAGGCGGCAACGTCACCCCCGTCGCCGAGGCCAATATCTTCAATGACCCACATGCCGCCGCACGTGTATTGACGGCAGGCTGGCCACTGACCTTGGTAGGGCTCGATGCCACGCATCGCTGCGTGCTCGCCCCCGCGCAGATGGACAAGATTGCTGCAGCTCAAGGCAAGCTGGGCGAGGTGCTGGCCGGAAGCTATGCGTTTTATCGCGCCTTCTACCGTACCGCGCTGGATATCGATGGCTGTTGCCCACACGACAGCTGTGCCTTGGCATGGTTGATGCGCCCGGAACTCTTCACCACCGTGCGCGGACACTTGAATGTCGTCACCGATGGGGACGCCGAAGGCCAGACGCTGTTTGCACCACAAGAGCGTGCTTTCATCGATCCCCGTTGGTCACGCACGCCGCGCGTCGATGTGTGCATGAACGCCGACGGTGAGGCCGTCGTGGACTGGATCGTCGAGACACTGACCCACTGAGAACCGTTGCCCCCGCCTTACTTGGCTTACACCGGAACGCTTCGGGGGCAGTTTTAACCCAGCTCGAAGGCATTCGGAGGCGTGATGTCGAATTTTTCGCATTCGACATGGGTGACGCGCGCCGCCGGTGGTCCTTGCCATAACCAACGCACGACACGGTCTATGGCTGTCGATTCGCCGCATAGCAGCACTTCGACACGGCCGTCGCCGAGGTTCCGGGCATGCCCCTTGAGCCCTTCCCTTAACGCTTGATCGCGTGTCGCGGCGCGAAATCCGACGCCTTGCACGCGGCCGGTGACCCATGCCTTGAGACAATGTTCATGCATGGCTTTCTCCTTTTCTTTCAGGCGTCGCGCTGGTGGCCGCCGCATATCCTGAAGAATCCACGAACTCGCGCTTGACCAGGGCCGCAGAATTGCGCGGCACGATACGCTTGCCACGTGCTTCGAGATGGCTGCGGGTAAAAGCGGCGCCATACAGTAGAATCAGCGAACTGTAGTAGACCCATAGCAATACCAGAACGACTGACCCCGCTGCACCATACGTCGACGCCGTGGCGGTATAGGCTAAATATGCGGCGATGGCGTAACGCCCGATGGCAAATAGCACCGCCGTCACGACCGCGCCGACCATAACATCTCGCCAGCTCACCACGACATCCGGTAACACCTTGAAGATGGCGCCAAAAAACAGCGCAATTACCACTAACGAGACGAGGAATTCGGCACTGCCGAGAAGCGCATTGACCCCCGGAAGCCAGTCGCTGGCATACCTGAAAAAGGCGCGCAGCATTACGCTCATCACCAACGACACCATGAGGATGAAACCCACCGCCAGCACCACGGTCAGTGACAGCAGACGTTTCTTGATAAATAGCAGCAGGCTATTGCGATCGGGACGCGCCGTTACGCCCCAAAGCGTATTGAGGGAGAATTGCATCTGCGCGAAGACGGTAGTCGCCCCCACCATCAGCGCACCGAAGCCGAGTAAGGTTGGTAAGATGCCGGAGCTTTCGATGCGCGACTGCGCCACCGCTTGCTGAATCGCCATGGCGGCATCCTGACCCATGGTATCCTGCAATTGCGCCACAATCTGGCCTTGTGCGGCATCCTCACCAAGTACCAATCCAATCACGGTAACCGCGATGATGATCGTCGGGGCCAATGAAAACAGGGTGTAAAACGCCAAGGAACCCGCGAAGCTGAATGCATTGTGTTCAAACCATAAGGTCGCGGCATTGACGACGATTCGGTACCAATAGCGCGGCGAAAGATTGATCACGGACGCTCCTTGTCGGAAATGATGAATGACGGGCACAACGTAGCTTGGTCTCAGGATAGCGCAGATGCCCCGGCCTCCGCTTATATTGCAGAGCCCCTAGAGGCTGCCCATAATGGCTCGGCCCTGCTGACGGAGCTTTCATGTCCAACGCCACCACGCCCTTTTCTTCCTCCGATACACCCTATGCCTTCGATTGCCTAGTCTTCATCGGGCGCTTCCAGCCGCCGCATCGGGGACATATCACCGTCATATGCGAGGCGCTACAACAGGCGCGGCAGGTGATCGTCATGGTGGGGTCCGCCTGGCAGGCCCGTTCGCTGCGTAATCCCTGGCGTTTCGAGGAGCGTCGCGACATGCTGCGCGAATGCTTCGACGCCGAAGACAACGCGCGACTCGAAATCACGCCGTTACTGGATGCGCTCTATAACAACGATGTTTGGGTACGCGATGTGCAACGTCGGGTGCGCGATGTAGTCGTTCCCCAAAAAGGTCGATTACCCCGAATCGGTTTGATCGGTGCCAGCCGCGGTCAGTCGAGCTACTATCTCACGCTGTTTCCACAGTGGGAGTCGGTCAGCGTCCCGCTGGTCAGTGATGTCTCGGCCAGTCGAATTCGCGAGGCGCTGTTCGGCCAACCGGCATTGGCAGGCGATTACTTGGCCCGCGAGGAAAGCAGTGGTCTGTCGGCGCCGGTCCGCGACATGTTGCGGCGCTTTATCGAAACGCCTGAATGCGCGCAACTGTGGGAAGAACAGCATTTGCTCGAGCAGTATCGTGAGGCCTGGGCGCAGGCGCCCTATCCCCCGGTGTTCGTGACCGTCGATGCTGTCGTGGTGCAATCCGGGCATGTGCTACTGGTCGAGCGACGAGCGGCGCCTGGCAAGGGGCTGCTCGCCTTGCCAGGAGGCTTCATTCAGCCCCAGGAACGCTTGCTTGATGCCTGCTTGCGCGAGCTGCGTGAGCGGGTGCGTCTGAAGATCCCCGAAGCCGTGCTCAAAGGCTCGCTGCGTGGCCAGCGCTTGTTCGATGAGCCTCACCGCAGTTGGCGTGGCCGAACTCTGGCGCAGGCTTTCTATTTCGCCCTACGGCCCGAACAGCAACTCCCAAAGCTCAAGCCCTCACGCAGTGGCGAGCAGGCGCATTGGGTGGCATTGGCTGATCTCGACCCCGAAGCGTTGTTCGAGGATCATTTTTTCATCATTCAGAACTTTCTAGGCTTGCCGGCCGGCATGGCCACCCCGTGACGCGACTCGCTGTCAGATGTTCACGCCTGAAGGAAGTCGCGCGGTAACTTCATCATCTGCCGCCAGAGCTTCTCGACGCCGGGCTTGTGTACCAGCGAACATCGATACAGGCGAATCTCCAGGGGAATGTCCCATTGCGGATCTCCCGCGCGGACCAGGCGTCCTGCGGCGAGTTCTTCGCGTATGCAGAAATCGGGAATCCACGCCATGCCGACCCCTTGCAGGGCCATGCCTTTGAGACCTTCCGCCATGGCGGTCTCATAGACAGTTTTGAGGCGCATGCGTAGCGGGTCGTTCTTGAGCAGCATGCGTACGCTACGTCCCAGAAAGGCGCCTTGGGTATAGGCGAGAAACGGGATGCCCGCCTCGTCGTCCAGCGCAAAGCGTGGCGTGCCGTCGGCGTTGGGCACGCACACCGGCAGCATTTTCACCTGACCGATGGAAAATGAAGGAAAGGCCTCGCCGTCGAGCTGCATGCTGGCATAGGGATCGTAATACGCTAGCATCAGGTCGCAGTTGCCTTCGCGCAACACATGAATGGCATCCCCGACGTTCATGGCTACCAACCGCGTGGGCAGTTCACCCACGCCCTTTTGCAAGCGCGAAATCCAACGCGGGAAAAACGTCAACGCCAGCGAGTGCGCGGCGACGATATCGAGCGCTTCATTGGCCATCGACAGGCCGCGCAAATGGGCGAGACATTCGCTCAACTGTTCGACCATGCTGCGTGCCGTGACCAGGAACAACTGCCCTTCCGGCGTCAGCCCAATCGGGGTCGTGGAACGGTCGACCAAAGTGGCACCCACAGCTTGCTCCAGGGAACGGATGCGTCGGCTGAAAGCAGGCTGGGTGACGTGCCGTTGTCTCGCCGATGTAGAGAAGCTGCGTGTATTGGCGAGGGCCACGAAATCTTCGAGCCACTTGGTTTCAAGATTCACCGGTACTCCTGATGGTCACGCAGTAAATGTACGAAAGACGCAAAGCATGCCATAGACGCCGTGTCCCGACACGCTGCGGATGTCATTGTATGGGCGCTAGCAGATATGCTGCGCGGGAGACGAGCTTACGCCAGATGGGACGATTGTTGAGTTCATCCAGCGAGACCTCTCGACAGACCGCGAAATCCCGGCGCAGCATGTCCTCGACCTGACCGGCAAACGTCGCATCGGGTATATACGCGGTAATCTCGAAGTTGAGTCGAAACGAGCGGTTATCGAGATTGACCGATCCGATAAGCGCCGTTTCGTTGTCGACCAGGACGACTTTCTGGTGCAGGAACCCCGGCTGATAGCGAAAAATACGTACGCCGTGACGAATCATCTCGGGGAGGAAGGAAAAAGCCGAGAGGAAAACCAGCAGATGATCGGGACGCTCAGGGATCATCACGCGCACATCGACACCCCGCAATGCGGCAAGCTTCAAGGCATCTTGCACCCCTTGGTCCGGAACGAAGTATGGGCTGGTTACCCACAGTCGTTCATGGGCCCCATGAATGACATGCTGAATCAGCAGGCTTGCCGTCTCGCAGTTATCGGCCGGCCCGGAAGGTACGATCACCACGTGCTGGCACTCCTCGCAGGTGACCGACGGCTCCCAGTTCAGGGATAGAATCTCTTCAGTGGCCCAGTACCAGTCTTCCCAGAAGGCTTCCTGCAAACCCATGACGCTCGGCCCGGTGAGCTTGATGTGGGTATCGCGCCAGGGGCCATATCGCGCCACCCTCCCTAGATATTCATCGGCCACGTTGAAACCGCCGGTCCAGCCCTCACACCCGTCGACGACCACGACCTTGCGGTGATTGCGAAAGTTGATCTGGAAACGGTGCCGCCAGCCTCGCGACGAGTTGAAGGCCGTGACCTCGATGCCCGCTTGCGATAACTCGTGCAAGTAGTCATTGGATAAACTGCGGCTGCCGATTTCATCGTAAAGCAGGCAAACCCGCACGCCCTGCTCTGCCCGTCGCATCAAGTGCTGCTTGAACAAGGTTCCGATTTCATCGGCGCGGAAAATGAAGAACTGTACGAGGATATATTCGCGTGCGGCATCGATTCCCTCCAGTAAGCTCTGGAAGGTGGTTTCCCCATCGATGAGCAGTTCGGCGCGATTACCTGTGCTCATGGGCATCATGGCCAGGCGTTCGACGGCTTGAATGCGCGTGGTGTCAAACGAGGGACGGGAAAAGAACGGCTCGAGCCGAGGTCTGAAACGCAATAGGACCTGGCGTAGTACGGTGTCGCGTTCACCGCGTGCGGAGGTGTACCCGTAGAAACGTGGGCGTCCGAAGATCCAGTAGATGGGAACGGCCAGATAGGGAAAGGTCAAAAGCGTGACGATCCAGGCAACCGCCCCTTGCGAGGTACGACTCGACATCAATGCCATGATCGCGGACAACGCGCCCAGCACATGGATCGTTACGATCAGGATACCGATCAGTCCGGATGTCATATCGGTTCCTCCCTGAAACCTTCGAAGCGCACGCTGGTTAAAAATCAGGCCCCGCGTGGACGGGGCCTGAGGCGATGATCATCGCATGATCATGCACTCGCGGCGATGATCTCTTTCCATTTCGCCGGGCCGATCTGGTGGACCGATTCGCCTTGACTGTCGACGGCCACGGTCACCGGCATGTCTTCGACATCGAACTCATAAATCGCCTCCATCCCAAGATCCTCGAAAGCGACCACGCGAGACTTCTTGATCGCTTGCGCCACCAAGTACGCAGCACCCCCCACCGCCATCAGATAAACGGCCCGGTTGTCACGAATCGCCTCGATCGCCATCGGCCCACGTTCGGCCTTGCCGACCATCCCTTGAAGGCCGGTCTGCTCGAGCATGGTCCGCGTGAATTTGTCCATGCGTGTGGCGGTGGTGGGGCCAGCAGGTCCGACGACTTCATCGCCAACCGGATCCACAGGCCCTACGTAATAGATGAAGCGCCCACGCAGGTCGACCGGCAGGGACTCGCCTTTGGCCAGCATATCGACCATGCGCTTGTGTGCGGCATCACGGCCGGTCAGTAGCTTGCCATTGAGCAGCAGCGTATCGCCCGGTTGCCAGGAAGCCGCTTCCTCAGCCGTGACGGTGTCCAGGTTCACCCGCTTGACGTTATCGCCCGTTTCACGCGTGATTTGTGGCCAGTCTTCCAGCTTCGGGGCGGGAAGCGATGCCGTGCCGCTGCCATCCAGCGTGAAATGCACGTGACGCGTGGCCGCGCAGTTGGGAATGATCGCGACCGGCTTGTTGGCTGCGTGGGTGGGATAATCCTTGACCTTGATATCGAGCACGGTCGTTAGCCCGCCCAGCCCTTGTGCGCCGATACCGGTGCGGTTGACTTGCTCGAAGAGCTCGAGACGCAGTTCCTCGGCACGATTCTCGGCACCACGGGACTTGAGATCTTGAATGTCGATGGGATCGAGCAAGGCTTCCTTGGCGAGTTCCATGGCCTTTTCGGCGGTGCCGCCAATGCCGATGCCCAGCATGCCTGGCGGGCACCACCCTGCCCCCATCTTGGGCAACTGCTCCAGGACCCACTCGGCGACGTTGTCGGAAGGGTTGAGCATCGCGAACTTGGACTTGGCTTCGCTGCCGCCCCCCTTTGCCGCGACGTGGATCTCAACCTTATCGCCGGGAACCAGCTTGTGATGGATGACGGCTGGCGTGTTGTCGCCGGTATTCTGACGCTTGCCGTCGGGATCGGCCAAGACCGAGGCGCGCAGCACATTGTCGGGAAGCTTGTAGGCTTGGCGGACGCCCTCGTTGATCATGTCGTCGAGGCTCATGTCGGCTTCCCAGCGGACGTTCATACCGATCTCGACGAATACTGTCACGATGCCTGTATCCTGGCAGATCGGTCGATGGCCTTCGGCACACATTCGAGAGTTGATCAGGATCTGAGCGATGGCATCACGAGCAGCGGGATTTTCCTCACGTTGATATGCCTCGTGCATGGCGTCGATGAAGTCTTTGGGATGGTAGTAAGAAATGAACTGCAAGGCATCTGCCACGCTCTGGATTACATCATCCTGGCGTATCACGGTCATGAAAGAGGCTCCTTATTATGGATAACACCCCGCGAGGTACCGTCAGGAAGCATCGCGAGAAACACAAACGCAGGATTATACCGAAAATGGGCGATCATGCCGGAGTATGATCGCCCAAAGTCTATTCAAATGATGTTTACTTTTAGCTGATGGTTTTTCTATAGTGTTGATAACGGTATAACCTTCATGGAGAAGGGATTTAACCCAACTCAAGCAACCGTGCCTTCAAGGATTGCAACTGATCGCGCAGCCGCGTGGCTTCTTCGAACTCCAGATTTTGCGCCGCTTCATGCATGGCGTCCTCGAGTTTGCCGATTTCCCGCGTCAGACCCGCGGCATCCATCTGATTGAGTTGCTCGGCACTGTAGTCCCCCGGAGCTTCGGCAACACGCTTGTCGGGTCGCTTGTGCCCTACTTTCTTACCTGGTGTCTGAGCCCCTTCCATGATGTCGGCAACCGACTTCGTCACCGTCTTGGGCGTGATGCCATGCTCTTCGTTGAACGCTATCTGCTTATCCCGACGGCGCTCGGTTTCGTCCATCGCCCGGCGCATCGAATCCGTTATCCGATCACCGTAGAGAATCGCCTTACCGTGCGCGTTACGCGCGGCACGTCCGATGGTCTGAATCAGTGAACGTTCGGCACGCAGGAAACCTTCCTTGTCGGCATCGAGAATCGCCACCAACGAGACTTCTGGTATATCCAGCCCCTCGCGTAGCAAGTTGATGCCCACGAGCACATCGAATTTCCCCAGTCGCAGATCGCGAATGATCTCTATGCGCTCGACGGTATCGATATCGGAGTGCAGGTAGCGGACCCGGATATCGTGCTCGCCTAGGTACTCGGTGAGGTCTTCGGCCATGCGCTTGGTCAACGTCGTTACCAGAACGCGCTCTCCCACGTCGGTCCGCAGCCGAATCTCGGAGAGCAGATCGTCTACCTGCGTACCCGCCGGACGTACCTCGATTTCAGGGTCGACCAAGCCCGTGGGACGCACGACCTGCTCGACGACTTGACCGGCATGTTCAGCCTCATACTTGCCCGGCGTCGCGGAAACGAAGGTGGCCTGCGGACAGATCCGCTCCCATTCCTCGAACTTCATGGGACGGTTATCCAGCGCCGAAGGCAATCGGAAACCGTATTCGACCAGCGTTTCCTTGCGTGAACGGTCGCCCTTGTACATACCGCCTACCTGGGGAACGCTGACGTGGGATTCATCGATGAACAACAGCGCGTCATCCGGGAGGTAATCGAAGAACGTCGGGGGTGGCTCGCCGGGAGCGCGGCCCGAGAGATAGCGCGAGTAATTTTCGATGCCATTGCAGTACCCCAGTTCGAGCATCATTTCGATGTCATAAAGCGTACGCTGCTCAAGACGCTGCGCTTCGACAAGCTTGTCGTTCTTGCGCAACCAGTCCAACCGCTCGGCCAATTCGGCCTTGATGTCATCCACGGCACCGAGGATCGTCTCGCGCGGTGTCACGTAGTGGCTTTTGGGATAAATCGTCATGCGCGGCACCTTGCCACGCACTTCTCCGGTCAGCGGGTCAAACAAGCTGATGGTCTCGATTTCGTCATCGAATAGCTCCACCCGCACCGCTTCATCTTCCGCATCCGCCGGGAAAACGTCGATGACATCGCCACGAACTCGATAAGTACCGCGACGGAAATCCATGTCGTTGCGGGTATATTGCAGTTCGGCGAGACGTCGCAAGAAGGTGCGCTGATCGATCAGCTCGCCACGGTTGAAGTGCAGGCGCATCTTCAGGTACTGATCGGGGTCCCCCAAGCCGTAAATGGCCGAGACGGACACCACGATCAGCGCATCACGGCGTTCCAGAAGCGCTTTGGTCGCCGAGAGACGCATCTGCTCGATATGGTCGTTGATCGAGGCATCCTTCTCGATGAAGGTGTCCGACGACGGTACATAAGCTTCTGGCTGATAGTAGTCGTAATACGAAACGAAATACTCGACCGCATTATCGGGAAAGAAGCTCTTGAACTCGCCGTAAAGCTGGGCGGCCAGCGTCTTGTTCGGGGCCATGACGATGGTCGGACGCTGTAGACGTTCCACCACGTTGGCCATGGTGAACGTTTTCCCCGACCCGGTGACACCGAGCAGCGTTTGATGCGCCAGCCCGGCGTTGTAGCCATGTATCAAGCCTTCAATGGCGGTTGGCTGATCGCCCGCAGGCTGGAATTGCGACTGAATGCGAAAGGGTTTGTTCATGAGTCTCACATAAGGGCGAGATAAGGGCCATTCAAGCCTCGACCGCGCTCGCGGATCAAGCCTGACGCGTGGTGATATCCACGTCGCTCACGGTCATCAGGCGTTGTATCGGGCAGCGATCGGCAATCTCGAGTAGACGATTCAGCGTCTCGGGATCATCGATACCCTCGAACGTCAGGGTCACGGTAAGCCGGTAATGGCCTCGTGCCTCATCGCTGGCATCGCGCTCCACGGTCGCGGTGATTGCCTCCACGGGCAAATGCTTGCGCCGGGCATACATGAGGGCCGTCATGGCCTTGCACGCACCAAGTGACAGATCGAAATAGTCGTGCGGATCTGGAGCGCTTTCATCGCCGCCCACTTCTCGTGGAGCATCCACCGCCAACGCCGAAAATTCCCTTACCGTCGCCTGCTGGCGAAGCGAGCCATCGCGTTGCGTAATGACCGTGATCGTCATGCCTACTCTCCCGTGTGGCAGTCAATGTGCCTTGTACCCTAACGCTTGGACGGTTTTCAGCAACGCCTCGCGCCGCACGCGCCCTTCCACTTCGGCACCATGACGACCGACTTCGGCCTCCTCGACGCCGTCCATCTCCATCAGGGCCGTGGTGATGCGATTGACATCCTCGGCACTATCGACCTCCTCGAAGGTCAGTGCTATACGCGCCATGGGAGCTTCTCCATTCGTTCATTCGTTTGCCGGTGGGAGTTTATCATGGCACAACGGCGACGCCGCGATGGTTGGAAAATCTCTTGCCCGCCCTGATATTCGTGAGTGACATATGAATACGGTCGAGCGACCGTCGCGTTCGCGATACGGAGTTATTCCATGAACGATTGGATCAGGCATCTTGAAACACAAGGGCTAGTGCGCGCAGCTGAGAATGAGTGGCACTTCGGCGAGGCCGTGTCCCAGGCGCGCGTGCCCTTGTCGTCCACGGCAATTGCGCCGTTGCCACAGTACTCGATCATGGAAATAGCCGGTCCCGATGCCGAACGTTTTCTTCAGGGCCAGACCAGCGCCCAGGTGTCGCTTGCCGATGGTGAGTTCGCGCCTTTGACGGCATTTTGTTCTCCCAAGGGGCGCGTGCTGGCCAATGGCCAATTGATGCGCGTGGACGAGACACGCTATTGGCTCGTGCTGGATATCGGCGTGGCCGACTCGCTGCACACGCATCTCGCGAAATACGCACCCTTTTACAAGGTCGAGATTACGCAGCCGGCAACGCAGATATTCGGTGTGCTGGGCGAGGACGCGGCAGCTCAACTCAAAGCACAACTCGATATCACTGCCCCTGCCACATGGGCCATGGCTCAAAGCGATACCACGGTCATCCTTCACCACCCAGGCCCGATACCACGGTTCATGGTCGTCGGCCTGGAAGATGCGGCTGTGTCTGCATGGAAGGCTTTCGAGAGCCTCGCTACGCCCGTCGGGAATGCAGTATGGCGTCTACAGGACATCCAGGCCGGTCTCGCCTGGCTGGGCGATGCGCAACGTGACAGTTATCTTCCTCAGATGATCAATTGGGAAGCGTTGGGTGGAATCAGTTTTCGCAAAGGCTGCTATACCGGTCAAGAAGTGGTCGCGCGGGCGCATTTCCGTGGCCAGGTCAAGAAGCGTCTGCTACGTGCTCAGTTGGAAAACGACACGCTACCGGCGCCGGGGACGCCCGTCCACGATGCTAACGGCAAGTCTCAAGGCGACGTCGTGTGCGCCGCCCTGAACGCAGATGGAAAAACCGAGGTACTCGCTATCATCACGCAGCGCGACGAGCCACGCGAGCTCAATGTCGATGGCGTGCCGCTCGAGCGCCTGGCGTTGCCCTATGCGATCGAACGTGTCGATCCGGAAAGCATGTCCCTTCAGGCCTGATGTGGCACCAATCCGAATAGGCGGCGCGCGGTGGCAGTGCTCTGCATTGCCACCGCGGAATAGGACTGTTCGCGGAGCCCGGCTACCGTTTCACAGACAGCATGAACTCGGGATGGCTCATTGCGTGTCCCCTGCGCTCCGGAAAGAGGCATGTCGGGACTATCGGTCTCGAGCACGTAACCATCGTCGGGCAGCGATCGTATAGCACGGCGCAGGCGCTTGGCGCGTGTGTAGGTCGCGCCCCCGCCGAGCCCCAGGACGAATCCCAACTCCAGAAATCCCCGAGCTTGCTCCGGACTTCCCGAAAATGCGTGTATAAGGCCACCGGCAGGCAATGCGAGCTGACGCAAGCGCTTTGCCACCTGGTCGTTGGCCTGGACACAGTGAATCACGACTGGCAGATGACGGCGCTTCGCGATACGCAATTGCGCATCGAAGAGTTGCCATTGACGGTCGAGATCATCAAGACGCGCATCGATGCCACATTCGCCGAGAGCGACGGCCTCGGGATGAGCGTCGAGCTGGGCTTCCAAAGCATCGATGTCTCCCGACGCGTGCACCGAAAGAAAGTAGGGATGCAGCCCATAGCAGACACTGATCTCCTTGCGTCGTCCCAGATCGGCTACCTGCAGCCAACGCTCACGCGTCGTTCCCGGGACGATGTAATGCTTTACTCCAGCATTGGCCGCACGCGCCAGTACAGCGTCGCGGTCTTCATCGAAGACATCGAAGTCGAGATGACAATGAGCATCGATCAGTGTAAAGGACATGGTGTGCCTCTCTCACCGACGCATCCGATAAGCGCGCGCCGGTGAAGACGAAACGCTAGCGAAGCTTCAGTGTTCACGTGTGGCACGGAATTCGACGTCCGGCCAACGTTCTTGCGTCATTTGCAGGTTGACGCGTGTCGGTGCTAGGTAAGTGAGATAATCGCCACCGTCCCAGGCAAGGTTAGTGCTGGCCTTGCGCTTGAACTCGTCGAGCATCTTGGCATCATTGCAGTATACCCACCGCGCCGTTTGCACATTGACCGGCTCATACAGGCAGTCGACCTTGTATTCCTGCTTCAGGCGATGCGCGACGACATCGAACTGTAGCGACCCTACGGCACCGACGATCAGGTCGTTATTGTCCATCGGCATGAACACCTGCGTCGCTCCCTCTTCCGAGAGCTGCTTCAACCCTTTTTGCAACGCCTTCATTTTGAGTGGATCACGCAGTCGCACACGCTTGAACAACTCAGGTGCAAAGTGCGGAATACCCGTGAAGCGCATATCCTCATTCAGGGTGAACGTATCACCGATTTGAATTGTGCCATGGTTGTGCAAGCCGATGATGTCACCGGGCCAAGCTTCTTCGACATGAGAGCGATCGGATGCCATGAAAGTCAGCGCATCGGCAATCTTGACGTCCTTGCCAATGCGCACGTGGCGCATCTTCATGTTCTTGTCGTACTTCCCTGAACACACCCGTAGGAAGGCAACACGGTCACGGTGCTTAGGATCCATGTTGGCCTGGATCTTGAAAACGAAACCGGTGAAACGTTGGTCGCTTGCTTCTACGGTGCGCTTATCGGTATCGCGCGCTAACGGAGAGGGGGCATATTCGACGAAACCATCGAGCATTTCACGTACCCCGAAATTACCCATCGCCGTTCCGAAATACACCGGGGTGAGGTCACCGCGACGATATGCGTCAAGATCGAAAGCATGAGACGCGCCACGGACCAGTTCGACTTCCGCACGCAACTCTTCAGCGGCCTCCTTGCCCAGCGTTTCCTCGACTTCGGGGTTATCGAGCCCTTCGATGCGAAGATCTTCCGGGATCCGGTTGCCCTGGCCCTGCTTGTAAAGGTGAATGACATCATTGTAGAGATGATAGACACCACGAAAATGGCGTCCCATCCCTACCGGCCAAGTCATCGGGGCGCACTGAATATTGAGTACCGTTTCGACCTCATCCATCACCTCGACCGGATCACGAATATCACGGTCCATCTTGTTGATGAATGTCAGGATTGGTGTCGTCCGCAAACGGCAGACGTCCATCAGCTTGATGGTGCGGTCCTCGACCCCTTTGGCGCCATCGATCACCATCAGCGCCGAGTCCACGGCCGTCAGCGTGCGGTAGGTATCCTCGGAAAAATCTTCGTGGCCAGGCGTATCGAGCAGATTGACGATTCGACCGTTGTACGGGAACTGCATGACGGAAGTCGTCACCGAGATACCACGCTCCTGCTCCATCTTCATCCAGTCGGAGGTCGCATGACGTTCGTCGCGCTTGCTCTTGACCGAACCGGCGAGCTGAATCGCGTTGCCGAACAGCAGCATTTTCTCGGTGATAGTGGTTTTGCCGGCATCGGGGTGCGAGATGATGGCGAAGGTCCGGCGTAATTCTGCTGCTTTAGCCACTTGGGTGTCTGACATCGATATACTTCGCTGATTTGCGGCAGTCGATGCTGATACAGCATCTGACTGAAAAGAATGGATTCTTGCCGCGAATTGTACTGCTTAGACGTGCATGTGGGTAGAGCCCCATAAACGACAAAACTCCGCCTCTTTAGAAGCGGAGGTTTCAGAAGAAATGCCTGACGAGGATCGGGGCGGCCTTCCGCCGGGCGGCGCGCCGCGACTCTCCATGGGGGGCCCTGGTGTCTTT
>NZ_JAWHTP010000015.1:0-11054 GCF_033052815.1 Chromohalobacter sp. HP20-39
ACCGGTAGTTCAGTTGGTTAGAATGCCGGCCTGTCACGCCGGAGGTCGCGGGTTCGAGTCCCGTCCGGTCCGCCACGATCGCCATCGGCCAACCCTGAGTCATTGACTTGGGGTTTTGTCGTTTGGGCCTTCCTTTTTCATGCGCATACGCTCCTATCGCGCTGTTTTCTCAGTGTCTTCCTCGACCGAGACCGCGTCGTCCTGATGTGCCTGGCACCAGGCGAGTGCCTGCGGGTAGATGTCTTTCATTGCGTCGGGGTGCGTCAGCATGTCCAGATGCCCGTAGTCCCGTCCCTGGCCGTTCTCGCGTCCCAGTACGCGTAGCGCATGCCGATGTGGGCCGCATTCCTCGACGAAGCGCGCCACGTCTCGGGGGTGCCCCAGCGCCTTGTCGCGATGACCGGCCAGATGCAGTGTGGGCGGCAATCCTCCGTGCGCCAGGGCGGCGGCGTAATCGAAGCCATCCTCGGGGTCCTGCCACGCTGTCTCGCGCACCCAGGCGACGCTGTCCGCATGGCTGGCGGCGTATTCGTCGTCACTTCCCCAGCGTAGCGCGCGCGCCGGCAGGTAACCGCATAGGCCGCGCGCCAGCGGCGCGAGCCCTTTCCAGATCAGGTCGATATAGAGCCACTTGCTGGGATTCTGGACGCGTACCCGACGCTTGGTGCCGAAATAGACTTGGCTGGCGATATGCTCGCGACTGCCGGGGGCGCGCGCCAGGTGTGCGGCGATCAAGACGCCACCCCAGGAATGCGCCATGATATGGCAGCGCGATTGCCCGCTCAGGTTCAGGCAGGCGGCCAGCGCGGCGGCGACTTCATTGATGATGACTTCGCGCTGCGAGAATGATGCCCCACGTGCCGGACGCGGCGAGGCGCTGCCGCGTCCGCGTTGATCGATCACCATGACCTCATGGCCCTGCTGGGCGAGCCAGGGTGCCAGCCCCTTGCCGCTACGGCTGTGGAAGATGCGCCCCGACTCGATGGCGCCATGCCAGCACAGGATGGGCAGGCCGTGGGTGAGTTCCGGTTGGAAGTGGGTGAGGTTTAGCTCGCCGCCGGTGGCAATGGGAATGCGGTGTTGAGAGGTCTGGTAATCCATGCGGGTCTCGCTTGTCTAGCGTGAGAAGGCAGTCTTGCCTGCGCCCTTGGTCGGGATTGCCTCCCGTGACGCCTTCGCTACACTTTTCATACAGTTGTTTGAAAATGTATGGTGGTTTGAAACCGAGTGCAAGCGAGGACACGCCGTGACTCAGTACCCGCATCTCTTCCGCCCGCTGACCGTGGGCCCCGTGACGCTCGAGAACCGTATTCTGATGGGCTCGATGCACACCAATCTCGAGGAAGCGCCCGACGGCTTCGCGCGTCTGGCGGCGTTCTATGCCGAGCGGGCACGAGCGGGTGTCTCATTGATCGTCACCGGTGGCATCGCCCCGATTCCCGAGGGGGCTGTGTTCGAAGGCGCCGCCAAATTGACCGAGTCGGAAGAAGTCGAGGCGCACCGGCAGGTGACTCAGGCGGTACATGCCGAGGGTGGCCATATCTGCATGCAGATCTTGCATGCCGGGCGCTATGCCTATTCGCCCGCCCTGGTGGCGCCCTCGGCGCTCAAGGCACCGATCAATCCGCACACGCCCCGGGCGTTGAGCGGCGACGAGGTGACGGAGCAGGTCGAGGCCTATGTCAATTGCGCCAAATTGGCTCGCGAGGCGGGTTATGACGGCGTCGAAGTCATGGGCTCGGAAGGCTACTTGATCAATCAGTTCCTGTGTCGGCGCACCAATCACCGTGACGACGAGTGGGGTGGGGAGTTCGAGAACCGCATGCGCTTCGCGGTGGAGATCGTGCAGGGCATTCGCCGGGCACTGGGCGATGATTTTTTGATCATCTTTCGCCTGTCGATGATCGACCTGGTCGAGGACGGCAGCAGCCACGACGAGGTCGTGGCCCTGGGGCGTGCGATCGAGACAGCAGGCGCCAATCTGATCAATACCGGGATCGGCTGGCACGAGGCGCGGGTACCGACCATCGTCACCAGCGTGCCGCGGGCGGTCTTCACCGAGGTCACGCGGCGCCTGCGCGAGGTGCTCAAGGTGCCGCTGATTGCCACCAACCGCATCAATATGCCCGAGGTGGCCGAGCGTGTGCTGGCCGAAGGGCACGCCGACATGGTCTCGATGGCACGTCCCTTTCTCGCCGATCCCGAGTGGGTGGCCAAGGCGCGCGAAGGGCGTGAAGCGTTCATCAATACCTGCATTGCCTGCAACCAGGCCTGTCTGGATCATACCTTCCAGGGCAAGTTGACCTCCTGCCTGGTCAATCCGCGCGCCTGTCACGAGACTGAATTGACGCTCGCGCCCGTGACGACGCCGCGTGATATCGCGGTGGTCGGGGCCGGGCCGGCGGGGCTGGCGACCGCCGTGTCGGCGGCGCAGCGCGGTCATCGCGTCACGCTTTTCGAGCGCGAGGCCGAGGTCGGGGGGCAATTCCGCTATGCGCAGCGCATCCCCGGTAAGGAAGAATTTCACGAGACGCTGCGCTATTACCGCAGCATGCTCGAGGCGCTGGATGTGACGGTGTGCCTGAATACATCGGTCGAGGCGCAACGCTTGCAGGCCTTTGATGTCGTGGTGCTGGCATCGGGAGTCGCGCCCCGTGTGTTATCGCTGCCTGGTAGCGAGGACCCACGCGTGGTGGACTATCCCACGGCGATCATGCACCCCGAGTGTGTCGGCGCGCGCGTGGCGATCATCGGCGCCGGCGGGATCGGCTTCGATGTCGCGGAGCTCTTGACTCATGCCGAGCATCCCGCGCTGGACCGCGAGGCGTGGTGTGCCGAATGGGGCGTCGACCTGTCGTTGGTGGCGCGGGGCGGTCTCGTGACACCGCAAGCGCCGCGGGTGCCCCGCGAGGTGACGCTGCTCCAGCGCAAGACCAGCAAGCCCGGCAAGGGATTGGGCACGACCACTGGCTGGGTGCATCGTGCCGCGCTGCGCCAGCGTGGGGTCCGCATGCTGAGTGGCTGCGAATATCTCGGCATCGACGCTGCGGGGCTTCATATCATGCGTGATGGTGACCAAGAATGCCTCGAGGTGGAGACGGTTGTGGTGTGTGTCGGCCAGGTACCGGTGAAGGATCTCGAGGCGCCGTTGTCGGCGGCCGGGTGTGAGGTGCATGTCATCGGCGGGGCGCAGGCGGCGGCGGAACTCGATGCCAAGCGGGCCATCGATCAGGGCACTCGCCTGGCGGCACGCCTATAAGAAAGCGTTTGTGTAAGAAAGTGCGTGTATAAGAAGGTGCGTGACGGCGGGCTTCCGGTGAGCGGCGGCGATGAGTAGACTGGATCGAGACGCAATTTTTTGCAGGTTAACGGTAGGTGTTGGCACCCGGCGCCTGGTGTTGCGTTTCAAGCGTCTTTCTTCTCGCCACACATGAGGACAATAAGGCATGGAATCCGACTGTACGCCGCGTTTTCTGGCCAGCGACAATACCTCCGGCATCTGCCCCGAGGCGCTCGACTACCTGTTGCGCGCCAACGAAAGCGATGATCTCGCTTATGGCAACGATGCCTGGACACAAAAAGCCGCCGACCGCTTTCGTCGTTTCTTCGATTATGACTGCGACGTGTTTTTCGTCTTCAACGGCACCGCCGCCAACTCACTGACGCTCGCCTCGATGGGACAGAGCTATCATAGCGTTATCTGTCATGAGCTGGCGCATATCGAAACTGACGAGTGCGGCGGCCCGGAGTTCTTCTCCAACGGCGCCAAGCTGCTGACGTGCTCCGGTGCGGATGGCAAGTTGACGCCCGAGGGTATCGAATCGCTGGTGACGCGGCGCAGCGACATCCACTACCCCAAGCCGCGCACGATCTCGCTGACCCAAGCCACCGAGGTAGGCACCGTGTATACCCGCGATGAGCTGATGGCGATTCGTGGCATGGCGGATAAACATGGTCTGCACGTGCACATGGACGGGGCGCGCTTCGCCAATGCTTGCGCATCGCTCGAGGCTTCCCCGGCGGAACTCACCTGGCAGGTCGGCGTCGATGCGTTGTGCTTCTCGGGGACCAAGAACGGCTTGCCGATGGGCGAGGCGGTGGTGTTTTTCAATAGCGCCCTGGCGGAGGATTTCGGTTACCGCTGCAAGCAAGCGGGGCAACTGTCCTCCAAAATGCGCTTCATCACCGCGCCTTGGCTGGGGCTGTTGGAAAGCGGCGCCTGGTTGCGTAACGCCGAGCATGCCAATGTCATGGCACGTTATCTTGCGGAGGGCTTCGCCGCCTTGCCGGGGGCCGAATTGATGTTTCCCGCCCAGGCCAACAGTGTCTTCGTGACGTTGCCCGTCGCGGTCCTCGAGACGCTGCGTCAGCGTGGTTGGACGTTCTACACTTTCATCGGCGCTGGCGGTGCGCGCTTCGTCTGTGCCTGGAACACCACCCAAGCACTGCTCGATCGGCTGCTCGACGATGCGCGCGATGCATTGTCGGCCGCTTGATCGAGTGCCAGGGCGAGGGCCTTGTGGTGCTCTCGCCTTGCCCGCTTTTTTCGGATTTCAACGAACCAATGGCCGTTTGTGGGCTCTCATGTCCAGGGGCGTGCCGCTGCGTTGAAAGGAAATACGTTTCGCATCACCCCTTTCTTCTCCATCCGTCTACGCTGATACATAGATAGCCCAGAATCCGATGAGCGACCCCGGGTCGTGAAAGGAGGCGTTTAATGAGTATCTTCGATCATGTTCAGAACCGTTATGAGCGCGTTCAGCAAGAGGAGATGAGTCTTCAGGAGTATCTGGAACTATGTCGCCGAGAGCCTAGTGTCTATGCCAGCGCGCCGGAGCGCATGCTCGAGGCGATCGGCGAGCCGGAGGTCATCGACACCGCCAAGGATTCGCGGCTGTCACGTATCTTCAGTAACAAGGTCATCCGTCGTTATCCGGCGTTTTCCGAATTCTACGGCATGGAAGAGGCCATCGAGCAGATCGTGGCGTATTTCCGACACGCTGCGCAGGGGCTGGAGGAGAAGAAGCAGATTCTGTATCTGCTGGGGCCGGTGGGCGGCGGTAAATCCTCGTTGGCCGAACGTCTCAAGCTGTTGATGGAGCATGTGCCGTTCTACGCCATCAAGGGTTCACCAGTCTTCGAGTCACCGCTGGGGCTATTCTCGCCGGAGGAAGACGGCGAATTGCTGGAGAAGGAATATGGCATCGCACAGCGCCACTTGCGGGCGGTGATGTCGCCATGGGCCGCCAAGCGCCTGCAGGAATACGGCGGTGATATTTCCCAGTTCCGCGTCGTGCGACTCTATCCGTCGCGTCTTAATCAGATTGCCGTCTCCAAGACCGAGCCTGGGGACGAGAATAACCAGGATATTTCCTCGCTGGTGGGCAAGGTCGACATTCGCCAGCTCGAACTCTATTCCCAAGATGATCCGGATGCCTACAGCTTCTCCGGTGGCCTGTGCAAGGCCAACCAAGGGTTGATGGAGTTCGTCGAGATGTTCAAGGCGCCGATCAAGGTCTTGCATCCGTTGCTGACGGCGACGCAGGAAGGTAACTACAACCCCACCGAGGGCATGGGCGCAATTCCCTTCGACGGCATCGTCCTGGCGCATTCCAACGAGAGCGAGTGGCAGACGTTTCGCAACAACCGCAACAACGAGGCCTTCCTGGATCGCGTCTATATCGTCAAGGTGCCGTATTGTCTGCGCGTCTCCGAGGAAATCAACATCTACAAGAAGCTGCTCGAGCACTCGTCACTGAATGCCGCGCCCTGTGCGCCGGATACGCTGCGCATGCTGGCGCAATTTTCGGTACTTTCGCGTCTCAAGGAACCCGAGAATTCGAGCATCTATTCCAAGATGCGGGTCTATGACGGCGCGAACTTGAAGGACACCGATCCCAAGGCCAAGTCGCTACAGGAGTACCGTGACGCGGCCGGTGTCGACGAGGGCATGGAAGGCCTGTCGACGCGTTTCGCCTTCAAGATTCTCTCCAAGGTCTTCAACTTCGATACCCACGAAGTCGCTGCCAATCCGGTGCATCTACTGTATGTGCTGGAACAGCGCCTCGAACAGGAACAGCTGCCCAAGGAAACCTTCGAGCGCTATCTGCGCTTTATCAAGGAGTATCTGGCACCGCGCTATGTCGACTTCATCGGCAAGGAAATCCAGACCGCCTATCTCGAATCCTATAGCGAGTATGGGCAGAACATCTTCGATCGTTACGTGACCTATGCCGACTTCTGGATTCAGGACCAGGAATACCGTGATCCCGAGACCGGCGAATTGTTCAATCGCCAGGCCCTAAACGAGGAATTAGAGAAGATCGAGAAGCCCGCCGGTATTTCCAACCCCAAGGATTTCCGTCACGAAGTGGTCAATTTCGTGCTGCGTGCCCGGGCCCAGAACAACGGCATGAATCCTAGTTGGCAGTCCTACGAGAAGCTCAAGGGCGTGATCGAGAAGAAGATGTTCGCCAACACTGAGGAGTTGTTGCCGGTGATCTCCTTCAACGCCAAGGCCTCGACCGCAGATCGAAAGAAGCACGAGGATTTCGTGGCGCGCATGGTCGATCGAGGATATACCGAGAAGCAGGTGCGCTTGCTGTCGGAGTGGTATTTGCGGGTTCGTAAGTCTCAGTAGTCGCCCGGGTACACCGGGCCTTCTCCGGCGGCGGAGACGTGCCGCTGCCGGCGACTGAACAGAGGAGGTCGCCAATGACCTACTTCATTGATCGACGCGCCAATGCCAAGCACAAGAGCGCCGTGAACCGGCAGCGCTTCCTGCAGCGCTATCGTGGTCATATCAAGCGCTCGGTGGAAGAGGCGGTCAACCGGCGCTCGATTACCGACATGGAGCGCGGCGAGAAGGTTTCGATCCCCACCAAGGATATTTCCGAGCCCGTATTTCAACATGGTCCCGGCGGCTCGCGAACTATCGTCAGCCCTGGCAATAAGGAGTTCGTCGAAGGAGACCGTCTACGGCGTCCGAGCGGCGACGGTGCAGGCGGCGCGGGAGAGGGCGGTGCCTCCAATCAGGGCGAGGGCATGGACGAATTCGCATTTACCTTGAGCCGCGAGGAATTCCTCGATTTCGTCTTCGATGGTCTGGCACTACCGCATCTGGAACGCAAGCAACTGCGCGACCTCGACGAAGTGCGGCCGGTGCGGGCCGGGGTCTCCCGCGATGGGGTACCGTCGCGTATCAATATCGTGCGCTCGATGCGCGAGGCGCAGGCGCGGCGTATCGGCATGCGTGCGCCCATCAAGCGTGCCCTGCGTGAAGCCGAGGAGGCGCTGGAGTTGGAGGAGCGTAAGGACCCGGTGCTGCGCAATCCGACGCGCATCCACGAGCTCAAGGCCGAGGTCGAGCGTTTGAAGAAGCGCCTGGACGCGGTGCCGTTCATCGATACCTACGATCTGCGCTACAACAATCTCGTCGACCAGCCGCAGCCCTCCAATAAGGCGGTGATGTTCTGCATCATGGATGTCTCCGGTTCCATGACGCAGGGCCACAAGGACATCGCAAAACGTTTCTTTCTGCTGCTGTATCTCTTCCTGGATCGCAATTATGAGAAGGTCGAACTGGTGTTCATTCGTCATCACACGGCAGCCAAGGAAGTCGATGAAGAAGAGTTCTTCTACTCACGCGAAACCGGCGGGACCATCGTCTCCAGTGCGTTGACGCTCGTCGACGAAATCATTGCCCAGCGTTATTCGCCCACGCAGTGGAATCTCTACGTTGCTCAGGCCTCCGACGGCGACAACTGGGACGACGACTCGACTATCTGCCGCGACCTGCTCATGTCGTCGCTGATGGCCAAACTGCAGTACTACACCTATGTGGAGATTACTCCGCATTCGCATCAGGCGTTGTGGGAGGAGTACGAGCGCGTGCAGGCGCGCCACCCTGAGCGCTTCGCGATGCAGCAGATCGTCGAGCCGGGCGACATCTACCCGGTCTTCCGCAAGCTGTTCCGAAAGCGTACAGCGCAATGAGGCATCGCGCAGAGGAGGTGATATGAGTACCGCATCGACCCCCATTGCCACCGGTTCGGACTGGAATTTCGAGATCCTGACGGCTTATGAACGCGAGATCGCCCGGCTCGCCAAGGAATACCGTCTGGATATCTACCCCAATCAGATCGAGATCATTACCTCCGAGCAGATGATGGATGCCTACGCCAGCGTGGGCATGCCGGTGGGCTATCATCACTGGTCCTTCGGCAAACAGTTCCTGTCCGTCGAGCAGGCTTATCGGCGCGGTCAGATGGGGCTGGCCTACGAGTTGGTCATCAACTCCGACCCCTGTATCGCCTATCTCATGGAAGAGAACACGTTGATGATGCAGATCCTGGTCATGGCGCATGCGTGTTACGGCCACAATTCCTTCTTCAAAGGCAACTATCTATTTCGCACCTGGACTGATGCCTCGGCGATCGTCGATTACCTGGTGTTCGCACGCAAGTACATTGCCGAGTGCGAACAGCGTCACGGTGTCACGGCGGTGGAGCAGCTCCTGGACGCCTGTCATGCGCTGCAGAACTATGGCGTCGATCGCTATAAGCGTCCCTCACCAATCTCCTCGGAGGAAGAAGCGCGCCGCCAGCAGGAACGTGAAGCCTATCTCCAGGCGCAGGTGAATGCCTTGTGGCGCACGATTCCAGGAAAAGCGCCACGCGGCGAGTTGGAAGCGCTCGCGGAGGATGGCGATGATCCGCTGGGGCTCCACCAGTACGGGCGTTATCCTCCCGAGCCGCAGGAAAATCTGTTGTATTTTCTGGAAAAGAACGCGCCGCTTCTCGAGTCGTGGCAGCGGGAAATCGTACGCATTGTGCGTAAGCTGGCGCAGTATTTTTATCCCCAGCGTCAGACCCAGGTGATGAACGAGGGGTGGGCGACGTTCTGGCACTATACGTTGATGAATCGGCTCTACGATGAGGAGCTTATCGACGAGGGCACGATTCTCGAATTTCTACAGTCGCATACCGCCGTCGTGCAGCAGCCGGGGTTCGACAGCCCGCACTTTAATGGTATCAATCCCTATGCCCTGGGGTTTGCGATGTTTTCGGACATCCGTCGAATCTGTGAGGCGCCCAGCGAGGAAGACCGCGAGTGGTTTCCGGAGATCGCCGGCAGTGATTGGCTGGAGACGGTGCATTTCGCGATGCGCAACTTCAAGGACGAGTCGTTCATTCAGCAGTTCCTGTCACCCAGAGTGATTCGCGATCTCAAACTGTTCAGCCTCGTCGATGATGATCGCGACGAGATGCTCACCATCAGTGCCATTCACGATGAGCGTGGCTATCGGCGCGTGCGCGAGGCGTTGTCCACGCAATATGCCTTGTCGCTGCGCGAGCCCAATATTCAGGTTTGGGAGGCCGATATTCGAGGCGATCGTTCGCTGACCCTGCGCCACGTCCAGGATCAGCGCCGGCCATTGGGCAAGACCCTGTATCCGGTGTTGCGCCACCTGCATCAACTGTGGGGGTTCACGGTCAAGCTGGAATCGGTGGAAGATGACGAGGTCGTGCGCCGTTATCAGTGGCCGCTTCCCGGCGACGGCGAGGCAGCGGCTGAAATGCGTCGCTAGCCGAAGCGCGCAAGGCTGATATACTGGCCGCGCGCCGTCGGTAAAGTGCCGTAGCGGTGAATCTTGAGCGTGCCGGTAAAAAGCCCGATGCAACGCCCCCTCGAGTGCAGTTAGGCAGCAGGAGAGTGTCATGCAAAGCGCGGTGATCCTGATCGACGTGGAAAAGGGACAGACCAATGCGGTCGCTCAACGACTGGCCGACCTGGAGGGAATCAGCGAGGTATTTTCCACTTGCGGTCGCTACGATTTGGTCGCGATTGCGCGTACGCGTGATTTCGAATCTCTAGCCCAGCTCGTGACAGAGCGACTGATGCAGGTCGAAGGGATCCATGATACCGAGACCCTGAATGCCATGCAGGTCCATTCTCGCCACGACCTCGAGACCATGTTTTCGTTGGGGTGGTAGCGGCGCCCGTAGCGTGCAGAATATTCACACATCTAACGTTTCGTTTTTGCAAGACAAGGATACGTCGCTGGCATGATCGCCGTTATTTCCTATCAGTTTCGGCGCTTGGTGCGCGGCACGGGCATTGCCTTGATTTTCGCTGTGGTGGGCTCCGGCCTGTGGTACTGGCAGGAGCGTGAGGTTCGTGAGCAGCTCATTTGGATGGGCGTGCCTGAGTGGCAAACGGCCAGCTGGCAGGGGTTCAACCGGGTGCTGCGCAACGACGGCTTCCTGGTGGGGTGGTCGGATATCCGGGTCAGCCCGCTGTGGGTCAGTTACATGCTGCATGACACCGCGGATGGCCCCATTGGCGATCGGCCGAATGGGTTTGTACGCGACTGGCGTTCACTATGGCCGGTTACTTCGGATCAGTATACGCGCAGTGGTTATGATCGCGGCCACCTGGCGCCCAACTACGCCATTGCCCGCGTATACGGTCGCGACGCGCAGCTCGATACCTTTCAGATGACCAACATCACGCCGCAACGACCCGACTTGAACCGGCGCGTTTGGCAGCGCCTCGAAGAGGTCGTGATGGACGATTTTCTACCGCGTTTCGGGCGGCTTCAGGTGGTGACGGGGCCGGTCTTCGATACACAGTTTCTGCATCGAATCGGTTTTACCCAGGTGCCGGAGGCGTTCTACAAGATTATCGTGGCGCCCGGCGAGCATCCGCGAGTGCTGGCGTTTTTGATCCCGCAGACGGTAAGGGGTGACGAACCCTTAGACCGTTTTCTGGTGAGTATCGATGAGCTCGAGGCAAGAACGCGGCTCGATTTCTTTCCGCGCCTACCAGATGAGGTCGAAACGCCTTTCGAAGCGGATATCGAGACGCAAGGTTGGGCATTGCAGCGTGTCGCGCGGCGACCCGGGCGTTACCCATAAAAGAATAGAGGTGTTACAGAAAAAGAGGGAGCTTCGAAACTTAGGAAAGCAGCATGCACGATGGTGCCCAGGAGAGGACTTGAACCTCCACGTCCATACGGACACTAGCACCTGAAGCTAGCGCGTCTACCAATT
>NZ_JAWHTP010000016.1:0-4650 GCF_033052815.1 Chromohalobacter sp. HP20-39
TGCGATGATGAAGGAATGGCAGACCAAGCGTCCTGAGTTATTTACCAAGCGGGTAGTCAATCACACGGGACCCGACAACTACGTGCTTTAATCACGGAGGCTGACATGGCGACCCCGACATCCATCAAGCTCGACGACGACTTGAAAGGAAGGGTGCAGCACTTGGCCGATGCGCGGCGACGCTCGCCGCACTGGCTCATGCGTGAAGCCATCGAGCAGTATGTCGTGCGTGAAGAAAACCGGGAAGCCTTCAAGCAGGATGCGCTCCGGGCTTGGGAGGACTACCAGGCGACGGGCCTGCACGCGACTGCAGACGATGTAGAGAAGTGGCTGAATAGCTGGGGAACGGATCATGAAGAGCTCGCCCCTACATGCCACGAGTGATCTTCGCCCCGGCAGCGATCAGCGACCTCGAGCGGCTGCGTGAATTCTTGCAACCGAAGAGTCCCGCAGCGGCCGAGCGAGCTGCTCAGGCGATCCTCCAAGGCGTCCAGGCACTCGGAGAACATCCGCATATCGGACGCCCAATCGACGACCTGCCAGAAGCCTACCGGGATTGGCTGATTGACTTCGGCGATAGCGGCTATATCGCCCGGTACCGTGTCGACGCTGACACCGTGGTAGTGTTGGCCATCCGTCAACAGAAAGAAGCGGGCTTCTAGCTGTGTCGTCCAGTCACTATGCCACTAGCCACTCTATCCATGGTATGTCACGTGGGGTGTGAGAAGCTGCTCAGGCCGACGTCTTGCTTTAAACTGCAAGGAAATGAGTTTCGCTATAAATGAATACTTCACATCAAGAGGTGATCGGCATGCAAGTATCTCCTCCGATTGACAAGGAAAGCTTACGCGCAGAGCTCAAACGCGAGCTGCGTTCCGACTTCCTGCAGGATATCCGCATCGAGTCTGGCATTGATAGCTCCGGTGACGAGGCGGTCTGGGTCTGGCTCGTCGTGGATGAAGGCGCGATGGGAAGCCAAAAAAACAAAAACAAAGTCAAGAACATCAGGGAAAGCATCTACCGGACGTTTTCCGAACGTGCCCCCGGTGTTTTTCCTTATATTCGTTTAGAAAATCCCAAAGCCCAAGCATAGGAGGTCTTAGGTGTCGCTTTCACAAGACCTCCTCGAACAGGCACGCATTCTCGAACGCAAGGAACCCAAACGACCTAAGCAAGCTAGCTTACGTCGTGCAGTTTCCACGGCGTATTACGCCCTGTTTCATCGTCTGATTGACCTGTCGAGCCGTGAGATCGTCAGTGGGCAGGTCGACTGGGGCTTACGGGAAGCCGTGGCACGCTCCCTCAATCACGCGGACATGCGTAGAGTATGCAAAGGGATCGCGAGTCGCAATCCGCCTTCGCCCATAGCCTCTCTACTGGGCCAACCGCTTAAGCTGGATAGTGGCCTGCTATCGGTATCGGAAGCGTTTGTCGATCTTCAGCAGGCGAGGCATGAAGCCGATTACGATCTGGCAAGGCGGTTTACGCGAGACGATGTCGCGGCGCTGGTCGATTTAGCCGAAGACGCATTTGCAGGCATTGATGCATTGAAACGCCGCAATGCTCGTCAATACCGTACCTTTCTTCTCGCCTTGGCCTTTCATCCCAGTTGGTCTCGCGCCTGATAGCCCCTTAGCTCGACTCTTTAAGTTTTGTACGAACCAGGAAACCCGATGACCGATTTTATTACCGATTCCATGCGCAATCGCCTTATCGAGGGCGTTCACGCCGCCGGCCAGGAGGTCATGGCGATCTACCATCGCGACTTCGACATCGAGGAAAAGGCCGACGCCAGCCCGCTTACCGAGGCGGACATGGCCTCGCATCACGCCCTGGTCGGGCTGCTGGAAGCGCTCACCCCCAAGGTGCCGATTCTCTCCGAGGAATCCGCCGAGATCCGCTACGAGACCCGCCAAACGTGGCAGCGTTACTGGCTGATCGACCCGCTGGACGGCACCAAGGAATTCATCAGCCACAACGGTGAATTCACGCTTAACGTCGCCCTGGTGGAAGACGGCGTGCCGGTGTTCGGCATCGTCCACGCACCGGCGCTGGCAAACGGTCCCGCGACCTGGTGGGGCCAGCACGGGGAGGGCGCCTACAAGCGCGAGAACGACGGCGACGACCAAGCGATTCACGCCCGCGCCTTGCCCGACCCCCAGGCCGCGCCCTGGAAGATCATCGGCAGCCGCCGCCATGGTGCCGAAATCTTCGAAGCCTTCTGCCAGCGCCTGCCCACGCATGAATGCGTCTCCATGGGCAGCTCGTTGAAGCTATGCCTGGTCGCCGAAGGCCAAGCCGATCTCTACCCGCGCCTCGCGCCCACCTGCGAATGGGACACTGCCGCCGCCCAAGCCGTCGTCACCGCCGCCGGCGGGCACGTACTCGATGTCGAAACGCTCCAACCGCTGCGCTGCAACCAGCAAGACAGCGTCTTGAACCCCTTCTTCATCGTCTGCGGCCAACGCGACGCACGCTGGGAAAACGCCCTGCGCGAAAGCATCGCCTAGCGCGGTCATGAGCCGCGAGCTACGAGCGGCGGGCTATAATGCTGACGAAGCTCGAGCGCGCTATCCGCCACATCATCTGATATACTGAAAATGTATCAAGTGATTTAAGGGGTGGGCCATGCAAGGCGCGATCAAAGAGTATCGACCCAAGGCGGTAGACCGGAAGGGGGACTTCTGGCAGACCTTGGGCTTGCCTTCACGAGGGCCAACACTGCATGAAGCGCTGAGCGAAGGCATCCCCTATAAGGTTTTCACAACGCTCGCGGCTGCGTCTGGCCTGGAGAGCAAGGAATTGGCGCGTTATGTCGCGATTTCCCCCGCCAGCTTGCAGCGTCGAGCGAAAGCAGGGTACTTCAAGCGGGACGAGGGCGACCGGCTGTATCGCTTTGCTGAAGTCTACAAGAGCGCCGTCGACCTGTTCGAGGGCGATCAAAATCGGGCGAACACCTGGCTTCTCAATCCGGTGCGGGGGCTAGGTGACCAGAGGCCGGTGGAGATGATCGCGACGACTGCGGGGGCGGAGGCCGTGTTGGACCTGATCGGGCGGCTTGAGCACGGCGTGTTCGCATGAGCACGGTGTCTGGATACCGACTCGTCAAGCGGAAATGGCTCAAGAGTGCCTTCGACGGTGAGGGCGCCCGATTGTACGGTGGGCGTTGGAACAGCAAAGGCAACGCCTGCGTGTACCTCGCGAGCGTTGAATCGCTGGCCATGCTCGAGGTAATGGTGCATATCAACGACTACCGCTTGTTGGAAGACTATGCGCTGCTCGAGGTAACGTTTCAGGAAGACGACCTCATGCGCCTTCCAGAAGATGGACGCCCGGATGACTGGATGGTTGAGCCAGCGCCCTCATCGACCGCCGAGGTCGGCGACGGTTGGCTGGAAAGCCAGTCGAGCCTCGTGCTCGCCGTGCCGAGCGTCGTGGTGCCCAGAGAAACGAATTACCTCGTCAACCCGGACCATGCTGGATTCAAAGCGATGGTCGAGGGCGCCAAAGAAATCGTGCTTGTCCCGGATAAACGTCTTTGATGCTCTTCAGTGCCGCCATACGCGCTGGCACGCTTCGAGCCACGAGCTACAATACTGCCCGAAGCCGCTCTTCACAGCGCCCCGAACCTGGCGCTCGAAGCCTGGGCCGAACGTCTTGCCGAGATGAACACCATGCGCCTAACAGATAGCCAACGACAAACCATCCGGCAGCTCGTCACCGACGAGCTTGGTTCGGGCAGCACCGTGAAGCTTTTCGGCTCACGGCTGGACGATAGCGCCCGTGGCGGCGATATCGACCTGTTCGTTGAAATTGACGCGCCGGTGGAGCATCCCGCACAGCTCTCCGCTCGGCTCAGTGTGCGTATCATGCGCGCCATGCACGGGCGAAAGGTGGATGTACTGCTGAGTGCGCCGAACCTCAATGAGCAGACGATACACAGGCTGGCACGAGAACAGGGGGCTTTTCTATGAACGTCAATTCTATGAGCGACAATCTTGCGGAGCGCTTGGGCTTCCTGAAACGCGTCGTCGAGCGTGAGATCCACCATCTTCGCTACTCATCGGATAGCGTGTTTGCCTCGCCGTTCACCGAGGAGCGTGCCGCCAGGCTGGGTGAAGATGAGGCATTGGCAGAGAAGCTGGAAGCCTACACCAGTCGGTTCTGTCGACTTCAGGACACGACCGGCGACAAACTGCTTCCTCTTTGGTTACGTGCCCTGGGCGAGCAGACAGGTGCAGTCGCCGACAACCTGGATCGCGCCGAAAAGCTCGGTGTGCTCGATTCTGCCGACAAGTGGCTCGAGATTCGTCAGACCCGCAATCAAATGATCCATGAATACATCGAGTCCCCTCAGGTTCTAGCCGACGCGCTCAATACGGCGCATGGCTATCAGGAAACGCTCATAGCGTTTGCCCATGCCATGCTCAGTGACGCCAAGCGGAGGAGTCTGCTTGAGTAAGCGGGGCTACGAGTCAAAAGCTGCGAGCTACGAGAAACGAGAAACGAGAAACGAGAAACGAGAAACGAGAAACGAGCAACGAGCGGGGGCGGCGGGCTAGGAGCTACAATCCTGCCGAAGCCCGAAGCCCGAAGCCCGAAGCCCGAAGCCCGAAGCCCGAAGCCCGAAGCCCGAAGCCCGAAGCCCGA
>NZ_JAWHTP010000017.1:0-3238 GCF_033052815.1 Chromohalobacter sp. HP20-39
AATGCTCTTTAACAATGTGGAATAAGCTGACAAAGCAAGACGATACGTCTCAAGCGTATCCGGCAAAATCGTGTTCGTCGCCCGACCAGTCCCTTTGGGGTTATATGGTCAAGCGATGAAGCGCATACGGTGGATGCCTAGGCAGCCAGAGGCGATGAAAGACGTTGTAGCCTGCGATAAGGCTCGGTGAGGTGGCAAACAACCGACGACCCGGGCATTTCTGAATGGGGAAACCCACCCAGCACAAGCTGGGTATCCCACCCTGAATTCATAGGGGTTGGGAGGCGAACCGGGGGAACTGAAACATCTAAGTACCCCGAGGAAAAGAAATCAACCGAGATTCCCTAAGTAGCGGCGAGCGAACGGGGACTAGCCCTTAAGTCAATGCACGGTTAGGTGAACGGCCTGGAAAGGCCGGCCATAGTGGGTGATAGCCCCGTAACCGAAAACCCGCATTGGTGAAATCGAGTAGGTCGGGGCACGTGAAACCTTGACTGAAGACGGGGGGACCATCCTCCAAGGCTAAATACTCCTGGCTGACCGATAGTGAACCAGTACCGTGAGGGAAAGGCGAAAAGAACCCCGGCGAGGGGAGTGAAATAGATCCTGAAACCGTATGCGTACAAGCAGTGGGAGCACCCTTAGGGGTGTGACCGCGTACCTTTTGTATAATGGGTCAGCGACTTATATTCAGTGGCGAGCTTAACCGATTAGGGGAGGCGTAGGGAAACCGAGTCTTAACAGGGCGCGCAGTCGCTGGATATAGACCCGAAACCGGGCGATCTATCCATGGCCAGAGTGAAGGTCAGGTAACACTGACTGGAGGCTCGAACCCAAGTATGTTGAAAAATGCTGGGATGAGCTGTGGATCGGAGTGAAAGGCTAATCAAGCCCGGAGATAGCTGGTTCTCCTCGAAAGCTATTTAGGTAGCGCCTCACGTATCACCGTCGGGGGTAGAGCACTGTTTCGGCTAGGGGGCCATCCCGGCTTACCAACCCGAGGCAAACTCCGAATACCGATGAGTGCAGCGTGGGAGACACACAGCGGGTGCTAACGTCCGTTGTGAAAAGGGAAACAACCCAGACCGTCAGCTAAGGCCCCCAAATTCTGGTTAAGTGGGAAACGATGTGGGAAGGCTTAGACAGCTAGGAGGTTGGCTTAGAAGCAGCCATCCTTTAAAGAAAGCGTAATAGCTCACTAGTCGAGTCGGCCTGCGCGGAAGATGTAACGGGGCTCAAACCAGATGCCGAAGCTACGGGCTCATCCTCAGGGTGAGCGGTAGAGGAGCGTCGTGTAAGTCGGTGAAGGTGGATTGAGAAGTCCGCTGGAGATATCACGAGTGCGAATGCTGACATGAGTAACGATAATGCGGGTGAAAACCCCGCACGCCGGAAGACCCAGGGTTTCTGTTCGACGTCAATCGGAGCAGAGTGAGTCGGCCCCTAAGGCGAGGCCGAAAGGCGTAGTCGATGGGAAACGGGTTAATATTCCCGTACCGGATGTGGTTGCGAAGGGGGGACGAAGAAGGCTAGGTGAGCCAGGCGTTGGTAGCCCTGGTGAAAGTGTGTAGGCAAGTGACTCAGGTAAATCCGGGTCGCTCTTTCAAAGAGAATGCCGAGACACGAGACGAACAGCCCACGGGCTGGAAGTCACTGATGCCACGCTTCCAGGAAAAGCCTCTAAGCATCAGATCACATGCGACCGTACCCCAAACCGACACAGGTGGTCAGGGTGAGAATCCCAAGGCGCTTGAGAGAACTCGGGTGAAGGAACTAGGCAAAATGGCACCGTAACTTCGGGAGAAGGTGCGCCGGTGGTGGTGACGGCCCTCGCGGCCCGAGCTGCCACCGGTCGAAGATACCAGGTGGCTGCAACTGTTTATTAAAAACACAGCACTCTGCTAACGCGTAAGCGGACGTATAGGGTGTGACGCCTGCCCGGTGCCGGAAGGTTAATTGATGGCGTTAGCTCCGGCGAAGCGCTTGATCGAAGCCCCGGTAAACGGCGGCCGTAACTATAACGGTCCTAAGGTAGCGAAATTCCTTGTCGGGTAAGTTCCGACCTGCACGAATGGCGTAATGATGGCCACGCTGTCTCCACCCGAGACTCAGTGAAATTGAAATCGCCGTGAAGATGCGGTGTCCCCGCGGCTAGACGGAAAGACCCCGTGAACCTTTACTATAGCTTCACACTGGATGCTGATGTTGCTTGTGTAGGATAGCTGGGAGGCTTGGAACCCGGGACGCCAGTCCCGGGGGAGCCGACCTTGAAATACCAGCCTGGCATCATTGGCGTTCTAACTTGGGCCCGTTATCCGGGTCGAGGACCGTGTGTGGTGGGTAGTTTGACTGGGGCGGTCTCCTCCCAAAGCGTAACGGAGGAGCACGAAGGTACCCTCAGCACGGTTGGAAATCGTGCATTGAGTGCAAGAGCATAAGGGTGCTTGACTGCGAGACAGACACGTCGAGCAGGTACGAAAGTAGGTTCTAGTGATCCGGTGGTTCTGTATGGAAGGGCCATCGCTCAACGGATAAAAGGTACTCCGGGGATAACAGGCTGATACCGCCCAAGAGTTCACATCGACGGCGGTGTTTGGCACCTCGATGTCGGCTCATCACATCCTGGGGCTGAAGTCGGTCCCAAGGGTATGGCTGTTCGCCATTTAAAGTGGTACGCGAGCTGGGTTTAGAACGTCGTGAGACAGTTCGGTCCCTATCTGCCGTGGGCGTTGGAGATTTGAGAAGGGCTGCTCCTAGTACGAGAGGACCGGAGTGGACGCACCTCTGGTGTTCCGGTTGTCACGCCAGTGGCATTGCCGGGTAGCTATGTGCGGACGGGATAACCGCTGAAAGCATCTAAGCGGGAAGCCCCCTTCAAGATGAGATCTCCCCGAGGCCTCGAGCCTCCTGAAGGGCCCAGCGAGACCAGCTGGTTGATAGGCACGGTGTGGAAGCGCTGCAAGGCGTTGAGCTAACGTGTACTAATGGCCCGTGAGGCTTGACCATATAACACCCAAGGGGTCTGGTGACGAACACAGCCCCGGATACGCGAGACGTAGCGTGTCAGCTTATTCCCGATTGCGTTGTGGCCCGGACGGGCCATGACACCAGTTCCGCCTGACGACCATAGCGAGCGGGTCCCACCTGACCCCATGCCGAACTCAGCAGTGAAACCGCTCAGCGCCGATGGTAGTGTGGGGCCTCCCCATGCGAGAGTAGGTCATCGTCAGGCATTTAT
>NZ_JAWHTP010000018.1:0-2009 GCF_033052815.1 Chromohalobacter sp. HP20-39
CCGTAAAGTACGCATCCGCTGCCGGCGACGGGCTTCGTGGCCAGCGGTGAAAGGGTAGCGCAAGTAGCTGACTTGCTTGAGAAATTTCGACCCTTCGGGGGATGCTTCTCGCTTGACAGTGACGCCGAGTTCGGTAGAATGCGCCGCACCTCGAAAGGCCCTGACAACGCCGCGCTTCATGGCGATGTCAGTGATTGTCACCTCGGCTCTAAGGCCTTGACAATCACGGCGCTTTCGGTAGAATACGCCTTCCTCGCGAGGCGCCCTTGAGGCAAACGCGAACAGCTCTTTAACAATCGATCAGGTAATTCATGTGGGCGCTTGCCCGGGATAGGGGTGCCAGTCACGACCTATCAAGGCAAGCGACTCGTCAAGAGACGTTTTAGTCTTGAACCAAGTTTGGTCCGCTCAACGGACTATCAGACTTTCAACTGAAGAGTTTGATCATGGCTCAGATTGAACGCTGGCGGCAGGCCTAACACATGCAAGTCGAGCGGAAACGAACCTAGCTTGCTAGGAGGCGTCGAGCGGCGGACGGGTGAGTAATGCATAGGAATCTACCCAGTCGTGGGGGATAACCTGAGGAAACTCAGGCTAATACCGCATACGTCCTACGGGAGAAAGCGGGGGCTCTTCGGACCTCGCGCGATTGGATGAGCCTATGTCGGATTAGCTAGTTGGTAAGGTAACGGCTTACCAAGGCGACGATCCGTAGCTGGTCTGAGAGGATGATCAGCCACACCGGGACTGAGACACGGCCCGGACTCCTACGGGAGGCAGCAGTGGGGAATATTGGACAATGGGCGCAAGCCTGATCCAGCCATGCCGCGTGTGTGAAGAAGGCTTTCGGGTTGTAAAGCACTTTCAGCGAGGAAGAAAGCGTGCCATTTAATACATGGTACGGACGACATCACTCGCAGAAGAAGCACCGGCTAACTCCGTGCCAGCAGCCGCGGTAATACGGAGGGTGCAAGCGTTAATCGGAATTACTGGGCGTAAAGCGCGCGTAGGCGGCGTGTCACGCCGGGTGTGAAAGCCCCGGGCTCAACCTGGGAACGGCATCCGGAACGGGCAGGCTAGAGTGCAGGAGAGGAAGGTAGAATTCCCGGTGTAGCGGTGAAATGCGTAGAGATCGGGAGGAATACCAGTGGCGAAGGCGGCCTTCTGGCCTGACACTGACGCTGAGGTGCGAAAGCGTGGGTAGCAAACAGGATTAGATACCCTGGTAGTCCACGCCGTAAACGATGTCGACTAGCCGTTGGGTCCCTTGAGGACTTAGTGGCGCAGTTAACGCGATAAGTCGACCGCCTGGGGAGTACGGCCGCAAGGTTAAAACTCAAATGAATTGACGGGGGCCCGCACAAGCGGTGGAGCATGTGGTTTAATTCGATGCAACGCGAAGAACCTTACCTACCCTTGACATCCTGCGAACCCGGAAGAGATTCCGGGGTGCCTTCGGGAGCGCAGAGACAGGTGCTGCATGGCTGTCGTCAGCTCGTGTTGTGAAATGTTGGGTTAAGTCCCGTAACGAGCGCAACCCTTGTCCCTATTTGCCAGCGATTCGGTCGGGAACTCTAGGGAGACTGCCGGTGACAAACCGGAGGAAGGTGGGGACGACGTCAAGTCATCATGGCCCTTACGGGTAGGGCTACACACGTGCTACAATGGTCGGTACAAAGGGTTGCGAAAGCGCGAGCTGAAGCTAATCCCGAAAAGCCGGCCTCAGTCCGGATCGGAGTCTGCAACTCGACTCCGTGAAGTCGGAATCGCTAGTAATCGTGCATCAGAATGGCACGGTGAATACGTTCCCGGGCCTTGTACACACCGCCCGTCACACCATGGGAGTGGACTGCACCAGAAGTGGTTAGCTTAACCCTCGGGGGAGCGATCACCACGGTGTGGTTCATGACTGGGGTGAAGTCGTAACAAGGTAGCCGTAGGGGAACCTGCGGCTGGATCACCTCCTTAAACGACGGTGCATCCCACCGGGTAAGCGCTCACAATGAATT
>NZ_JAWHTP010000019.1:0-1675 GCF_033052815.1 Chromohalobacter sp. HP20-39
CATCCAGGGCTATCCGACACTGACCCAGCACTGACTTGCTGCCGGGTTACGCTTCGCGCAGGATGGCACCTCCGTCCGGCGCGAGCCACCCTTTCCGGAAGCGCGCCATGCCGACACTCGACGCCTTTCTGACCGACGTCCGCGCCTGCACGCGCTGCGCACCGCATCTGCCACACGGCGTGCAGCCGGTCTTCCAGTTTCACCCGAGTGCGCCCATCCTCATCGCCGGCCAAGCACCGGGGGCCCGGGTCCATGCCTCAGGCGTGCCCTTCGACGACGCCAGCGGCGCGCGTCTGCGCGCCTGGCTGGGCGTGGACCGCGACACCTTCTACGACCCTACCCGCATCGCCATTCTGCCCATGGGCTTCTGTTATCCGGGCACCGGCAAAAGCGGTGACCTGCCGCTACGCCCGGAGTGCGCCCCCCGCCTGGCGCGAAGCCTTCATGCAGCGTTTCGAGCGCCTGTCGCTGGTCATCGTGCTGGGCAGCTACGCCATGGACTACCACCTCGGTACTGGCAAGACGCCGCTCACCCGGGTGGTCGAAGCCTGGCGCGAGCACTGGCCGCAAGCGTTCCCCCTGCCTCACCCTAGCCCGCGCAACAATCGCTGGCTGGTGCGCAACCCCTGGTTCCAACAAGACGTGCTGCCCGCGCTGCAAGCACGCGTCCAGGCAGTCCTCACCGCCAACCCCAAGGAAACCCCATGACCGACGACACCGCCGCCATTACCGAGCTGCTGCACAAGTACTACGACACCCTGGCCTGGGCGAACGGAGACAGGCACCGGCTTTGGAGCGATGAACGACGGCTTCAGGTGCGGTAGCTGACGCCTGGGACCTCAATCACCGTATGACCGGGTCGAAAGCGGTCCTTTCTCTGACAACATCGCCCTAGCCCGCACTCAACCCCCACAACACATCCAGCACATGTTGCGTAGGCCGCTCGACGTCCCCACCACGGTGGGCAATACCAAGTTGACGCCACAATAAGGGCTGTAATGGCCGCATGACGATCCTGGTATCGGGCAATGGCGTGGAGGCTTCATGCGGCAACAACGTCGCACCATAACCGGCCGCCACTAGGCTTTTGATCGCATCGTTGTAGTTCAGTTGAATACGCGGCGTGGGCTGCCGTCCATCACTGGCGAACCACTCCGAGGTCAAGCGCGAAAGCCGAGTAGTTTTGTCATTCAGAATTAATGGCTGGGCGGCCAGCCAACCGGGGGTCACAACATCCGGGCATTCCCAGCGAGCCGGCAAGAAGGCCATGACCGGGTCCCGCCGCCATGGCTCGATCCGCAATTCCTTCACCGGGGTCTGTGGCAGCGCGACCAGACCGATCTCCAAAGAGCCCTCGGCAAGCTTCTTCAAAGTTTCCTGCGACGTGAGCACCGCGACCTGCACATCGATAGCGGGATGGCGTTGGCCCAACGTCTCCAAAGCTTGCGGCATCAACTGTGCGATGGCCCCTGTGGAGGCACCCAGCCGCACACGCCCGGCCAAGCCCTGCACCTGACGCTCCACGTCCTCAAGCGCCTGCTCCGCATCCGCCAACAGGCGCCGCGCGCGCTCCACCAGCGTTTCTCCAATCGCCGAAGGCTGAATGCGCCCACGTGTGCGCGACAACAGCTTTCCGCCAACCCGCGACTCCAGGTCGGCAATATGCAAACTGACC
>NZ_JAWHTP010000020.1:0-1451 GCF_033052815.1 Chromohalobacter sp. HP20-39
CGAGTTTCGGGTCGGCCAGTCCCGCCAGCAGTCCGGTGGCGCCAAGCCGCCCATCCATCAGATAACGCAGCAACTGGATCAGTAGCAACTCGCACAAGCGGTCGATGGCGGCCTGCCGACCGCACTGGTCGCGCTCGGCTTCGGCAAACAGCAGCTCTAGCGTCGGCCCGAGGCCGGGCAAGTCCGCCAGCGGAATCAGCAGCATCGACGGCAAGGCCATGGCCAACGGATTGCCCGTCGAAGCGCCCAGATCGACCTCCGCACACAACAGCTCAGCGGTATCGCCGGGGGCGGCGACAAAACGATGCGACGCCACGCGCGGATAAAACAGCAGGCTCGGCTCGGTAACCAGCAGATCTTCATGCACGGGCGAACGCGCCGTAATCGGGCCGCGCCGCACCAGATGGATATAGCCATGCGGCGCCGCGTAATGATGCTGCTCACAGAAGGCGCCGCTGTGAAAAACGCGCGCCGAAAGCGAGTAGTGCCGGAGCAAGCCGGCCAGTCGATCCGCCATTCCACTCTCCATATAAGACGATAGGTTACGTATTTGATACTTTACGTGCCATATCGTACCAAACAAAGGGCGATCATGCCCACTTGCTCTTGCACCTCACCCACTACGGAGATAGACATGACCCAAATCGCCCCCCTGACCATCGACACCGCTGACGCCGCTACCGCTGCCACACTCAAGGCCGTCAAAGCCAAGCTCGGCATGGTGCCGAACCTGCTCGCCACGCTGGCCCACGCGCCGGCAGCGCTCAACGGCTACCTCGGCCTGTCCGAAACGCTGGGCACCGGCCGCCTGAGTGCCACCCAGCGCGAGATCGTTGCGCTGGCTGCCGGTCAAGCCAATCGCTGCCAGTACTGCCTGAGCGCACACACCCTGATCGGCAAAGGTGCCGGACTGTCGGCAGAGGCCATCGCCGCGGCCCGCACCGGCCAGGCGGCCAACGCACTTGACGATGCAATTGCCGGCTTTGCCCGCGCGCTGGTCGAGCAACGCGGCGTGGTGTCGGCCGACGCCATGGCCAACTACCGCCGCGCGGGGCTCGACGACGGCCTGATACTGGAAGTGATCGCCAACATCGCGCTGAACACGCTCACCAACTACACCAACCACATCGCCGACACCACGGTGGATTTCCCCGTGGTCGCCGTCTGATCTCCATAGGCATATAAGGAGAACACAACGAAAATCGCACTCACCGGCGCTCTGCTCGCCAGCGCCCTCGTCCTGCCACTGGCCGTCACGGCCGGCGACTTTTCGCCCTATGTGGACAGCCAGGGCGGCATCAGCCGCCCCACAGACTTCCGCACAAACTTCGTCCACCTGGGCTCATATGCGGTGTTGGACGAAAAATCCGCCTCTCGCGGCCTGCACGATGTGTACACCGAAAAGGCCTCGGCCGAGCACTACCGCAAGACCGGCAAGTTCTTGGACGGCG
>NZ_JAWHTP010000021.1:0-1400 GCF_033052815.1 Chromohalobacter sp. HP20-39
CGAGGCGGTCAGCTTGCCGGCACGGGCTTGGTGCCACTCTTCTGTGCGCTGATCAGCCATTGCTTTGCTCCTGAGCTTGAACATCGGTCGGCGCAGCCTCACCGGTCAGCGCTTTGAGGCGCGACAGTTCGTCAGGGCCGATGGCCTTGCGGTCATCCTTGGTCAACTTTCCCCATGCATCGGCAAGCGGATCGGCGCCGCCTTCCTTGGCTACGATCTCCAGGTCGGTGATGATGTTGTTGAGGCGGTCGTCTCGCTCAGCGGGCTTCGGAAGCGCCGCTTGGGCGATTTGCGAGGGTGAAGCGTTGCGCGGCGTGATGTCTCGTTCCGTGGGGATGTCCATGACTTCTTCCGCAATCGGGATGCCCTTCAGCACGTCGCTGAATTTGTCGCGCAGCGCGAACGCGCGTGCGCGCATCTTCTTCATTCGCTTCGGATACTGTGTCCACGGCCCAGACTTGTTCAGCAAGCCGGCCGTTTTGGCTTCGGCGTCCCCGAAACGCTCGACGTGCTCGTCGTGCCCACGGCGCTTCACCACGCAGACTGCCGTGCCGTTTTCGTCGTACTCGTTGACGTACTCGCAGGCCGGGGATGCCAGAACCAACGCGAGCACCGCATCACCCCAGAGCGAGGGGCGACCGTTGATCACGGCGATGTTCTGCATGGCCTGCATGGGCTTGAGTCCAAGCTCCATGCCCCACTGGATCGCAACAAGCACGTTGCCGGGCTTGCCCTGAAAGTCCTTGGGCACGATCGAGGAATCCGCCAGATGTCCGGCAAACTCCATGGCCTCCTGCAGATTGCGTGGGGAAAGGTCAAACTGCTGCGGCTGGATTGCTGCTACTTCGCTCACGATGGACTCCTAACCCTAGACTCGGCCGGGTGTAATGGGTGATGGTTAAGCTGCTTTAGGCATTTCGGCTTCGACCACTTCGGCGGCGTCGATTGCCGAGCGCAGCTGTGCAGCGCAGAACATGTCCGGGCCTTCGACCAGCGCTGCCTTGCAGGCCGCCAGAAGCAGATGAGCAGCGCCGCGCAACTGTTCGTCGGCTGCCTGTGCCGCTGCCGCGCGTTGCGCTTCTTCGCGCTTACGTTGCTCTTCGACCTCGCGCTGTTGGCGTTCCAACTGGGCGCGCTCTTCGGCAAGACGACGCGCTTCCGCTTCCTGTGCTGCGCGTTGTGCACTCAGTTCAGCTTCTTCGGCTGCCAACTTCTCGCGGGCAACGCGGTCGGCCTCGGCGCGCTCGGCGGCGAGCTGGCGCTCGTGCGCTTCACGTTCGGCGCGCAATTGCGCTTCTTGGGTTTCGCGTTCAGCCGCTAGGCGACGCTCTTCTTCTGCGCGTGCGGCAGCGGCTTGCGCTTGGCGCTCTGCTTCTTCACGACGCAGGCGATCGAGTTCT
>NZ_JAWHTP010000022.1:0-1388 GCF_033052815.1 Chromohalobacter sp. HP20-39
CTTCGGGCACCGGGCGCCTAACTGTCGGTGGAATCGCGTTCGGCTGGCGAGGGCGTGATGCGCAAGCGTTCAAGCTACCGCCCGCGCGCCTGCGGCTTGCCGCTGGTGTTCGGCCTGTCGCAGGAAATGAAGACCGACCTGCAGCTCACGCCGCTGGGCACGCTGGAGGGCTTCAAGGAAGGCACCGGAACTGAGCGTGGCGCCCACACGCTGGCCGCTGCCGTGAACCTCGCCGCCGTCCTGTCGCGCGAATTGACCGATCACGAAAAGCGCATCGCTGCCGAGGGCCTAGAGGCCATTCGCGGCGTGTTCAAGCGCGGCAACGCCGCCGGCAAGTGGGGCTGTTCGGGCGATGAGTACCGCGCCATCGGTGCGGCACTCGCGCTGGGCGCGGAACTGGCCGATTCGGCCAACCGCCGCACAGTGGCAGCCGCGATCAAGACCGTTTTTCAGGAGGCTGGACGATGAGCGAAATCACCCTCGTGAAGCAGGCGCCCGTAGCAATCCCCGAGGTGGATCGCGCCGCCGCCCGCCGCGTGCTGTTCGGCGCCATCGACGGCCTGGGCGAAAAGGGCAAGAAGCAATGGCGCCGGTTCGTGAACGGCCTGTTCAACCTGGAGCCCGGCGAGATGGTGGAGATCAAGACCGTACAAAAGCGGAACTCCAAATTCCATCGCAAGTTCTTCGCGCTGCTCAATGTGGGCTATGAGGCTTGGGATCCCGGTCGAAAGCACAAGACGCACAAAGGTCTGCCCGTCGCTAAGAACTTTGAGCAGTTTCGCGAGGATGTGACGATTCTGGCCGGTTACTACGAACAGACCTTCCGCATCGACGGTGCCATGAAACTGAAAGCCCGATCGATCAGCTTCGCGAACATGGAACAGCCTGAGTTCGAGGAACTGTATTCGGCTGTAGCTGATGTTCTCCTTGAGCACGTGCTGAGCAACTACGCGAACCGTGCGCAGCTAGATGAGGTTGTGAACAAGGTGATGGGGTTCCTATGACCAGGGCATGGCGTGAAAACCTTTCGGGACAGACGTTCGGACGCCTGACTGTTCTTCGCGAGATGTCGTCCGACAAAGCGCACCGCTCTTGGCTTTGTGTATGCACGTGCGGCACAGAGAAACTGGTTGGCCATCCTTCACTGAAAAGCGGAAAGACCAAGAGTTGCGGTTGCCTGCGTCGCGAACTTGTTGCGAAGAAGATGACCAGGCACGGAGCGTGCGCGAGCCGAAAGCCTACCCGCGCGTACAAGATTTGGTCTGGAATGATCGCTCGCTGCGAAATCAAATCGGCCTCGGGCTACGAGCAATACGGCGGGAGAGGAGTGAAGGTTTGTGATCGATGGAAGAGTTTCGAGAACTTCCTTGCAGATATGGGAGAGCCGC
>NZ_JAWHTP010000023.1:0-1134 GCF_033052815.1 Chromohalobacter sp. HP20-39
GCGCCCGCTGACCAGCACGTTCGGCGTGTTCGCGCCGGTGGTTGTGAACGCGAGTGTTGCAATGACGATCTCAACAGCCGCCGGCGCCGACCATGCGGCGACGGCTCTGGTGGTCAAGAACGCGCTCACGTCGTACATCAACGCACTGCCGCTGGGCACGACACTTCCGTTCTCCCGGCTCGCGCAGGTGGCATACGACGCTTCCCCCAGCGTGACGAACGTTACAGGCGTGACATTGAACAGCGGCACCGCTGACCTGACGGCCACAAGCCAGCAAGTCATCAAGGCAACTTCTGTGACGGTGGCGTGATGGCAACTGGTGACCAACAAGACATCTACCACCGGATTCGCTCACAGTTGCCGCAGTGGTTTGGCGATGAAGCGTCCTCGCCCGTTCTGAATGGACTGCTGCAGGGGCTGGCATACGCGCTCGCATACTTCTACAGCCTGTTGGCCTACGGCCGTCTGCAGACGCGGATCAAGACGGCCACCGATGGGTGGCTGGACATGATTGCCGCGGATTTTTTCGGCGCCGCGCTGCTGCGGGCGGCCAATCAGTCCGACACGTCGTTCCGCAATCGCATCCTGATCAACCTGTTCCGCGAGCGCGCAACGCGCGCAGGGCTCATCAAGGTGCTGCAGGATCTGACGGGCCGCACGCCGACGATCATCGAGCCACTACGACCGCTAGACACCGGCGTGTATGGCGGTCCGTACATCGGCTACGGAATGGCAGGAGCCTATGGTTCGATGCTCATGCCGTATCAGGCCTTTGTGATTGCCTACAGACCGGCCGGCGCTGGCATTCCGAACGTCGCAGGCTACGGCTACTCAACCGGCGCGTACAACACGCCGTCGCAGGAAGAGTACGCGTCGCTCTCGATGATTCAGGGCGCCGTAAGCGACGCAGACATCTACGCGGCCATCGATAGCGTAAAGCCCGTGGCAACAGTCGTCTGGACCCGCATTTCGAACTGACCTACCTCACATAACCACGCAAGGCGCCTTCGGGCGCCTTTTTTTATGGAGTCGCGATGGATCGCGTCATCGTTTATCCGGGCCAGATCCCTCTGGAAACCGATGTTCTCCGGACCAACAAGTTCGGCATGCTGGCTGTCGCCAAGCTCGCAGCCG
>NZ_JAWHTP010000024.1:0-1229 GCF_033052815.1 Chromohalobacter sp. HP20-39
GCATCGGACAACACCATTTCTCGCATCATCCAACTGGTGGAGCAGGCGCAGTCCTCCAAGGCGCCCACGGCTCGCTTCATCGAAAAGTTCAGCCGCTACTACACCCCTGCCGTCATGGCCATCGCGGCGTTGATCGTGGTGGTTCCGCCACTTGCCATGGGTGGCGACTGGGGTACCTGGCTGTACCGCGGCCTCGCACTGCTGTTGATTGCCTGCCCATGTGCGCTGGTGCTCTCCACACCGGCGGCCATCGCCTCGGGCCTTGCGGTGGCCACACGACGGGGCCTGCTGATCAAGGGTGGCAACGCGTTGGAAACCATCGGCCGCGTGCGCGCAATTGCCTTCGACAATACTGGCACGCTGACCGAGGGCAAGCCGCGCATCACCGAGGTCCTGCCCTTCGGGCTGTTCAAGCATCAACAGGTCCTTGCGCTTGCCGCCGCTGTCGAGTCCGGCTCAAACCATCCCTTGGCGAAGGCCATTGTCGCCCATGCCAAGAGCCTGGACGTGGCGATTCCCCAGGCCACGGGCGCATCGGCCATTGCCGGCAAGGAGGTGCGCGCCACCGTGAACGGCAGTGCGCTCGCTGTCGGATCGCCCGCCCATGCGGAACAGACGGCCACGCTGACAGCCGCGCACCGCAGGGAAATCGACAAGCTGGAGGATGGCGGCAAGACCGTGGTGGTCCTGTTCGACGAAGCCAGCAAGAACGTTCTGGGCCTGCTGGCCCTGCGCGACGAGCCCCGCCGCGCCGCGCGCGAAGGCGTGGCCCAGCTCAACGCCATGGGCGTGCGCTCGGTCATGCTGACCGGCGACAACCGCCGCACCGCGCAGGCGATCGCCGGCAAGCTGGGCATCGAGTGGGAGGCCGAGCTGCTGCCGCAGGACAAGCTGCGCTTGGTCAACGAGATGAAGCGTGATGCCAAGGTGGCGATGGTCGGCGACGGCATCAACGACGCGCCGGCCTTGGCGACCGCCGACGTGGGTATCGCCATGGGCGGCGGCACGGACGTGGCGCTGGAAACCGCCGATGCCGCGCTGCTCAAGAGCCGCGTCACGGACGTGGCCCACCTGGTGGCCCTGTCGCGGGCGACGATGGCCAACATCCACCAAAACGTCGTATTCGCCATTGGCCTCAAGGGCTTGTTCCTGGTCACCACCGTGTTGGGTATCACCGGCTTGTGGGTTGCCGTGCTGGCCGACACCGGCGCCACGGCCCTGGTCACGCT
>NZ_JAWHTP010000025.1:0-1223 GCF_033052815.1 Chromohalobacter sp. HP20-39
GACAGCGAAGCCAGTCCACGCGTCACGTTCTCGACCAGCGAGATGCTGACTGCAATTTTGAAGGCGTCAACGGTCATGAAATTTCTCGTTCGTGCTCAAGAATGGCTGGCCGACCGTGTTTCCTGGGTCCAATACCCAAACATCAGGCAAATCCCAACGCGCCATAAAAAGTCCGCGCTGCTGTCCCTTCCTGAGCGGATCATCGTCGGAATGTTCGGCCTGTTCCTTCTTGGCGCTGGAACCATAGCGATGGCTGCGGGAGCCTTTGTGCTTTACCTCGTACTCAGCAGCCTCTTCTAGACCTTGTAGTCCAGCGAATTTCCCCCGACGATCCCGGTAATCACCGCGCCGCCGACCAGTTTTTTCACCTCGTCCACGCTCTCGTATGCCGCAGCGCCCAAGAACGGGCGCGGCGGGATCTTGTCAGTCCCCAGTTCCTGGTAGACGGCAATGTCCGAAGTGGACCCGATCGCGGCTTCCAGGCCGTGCGTCTCATGGCTGAGGGAATCGCGTAGCTCGCCAGTGCGCAACAGCGGGTCGTTCTCAGTGAAGCCCTTGCGCACGCGGTCTTCCTTGGTGCTGTCGGCCAATTCCGGCCATGCTTCGTGCATGCCGTTGGCATCCTGGTATTCGCCGATCTTGCCCTTGGCGGCGCGCTCGATGTGCGCAGCCGCCTTGTCGAGCCCCTTCTCTAGCGCTTTGTGTGCGGCAACCTCAGCCAGCAGGAGATGAGCGCCGAATTCCGCAAGGCTTCCGAAATCCTTCATCTCTCGCGCTCCTTGAACTGCATGGCGTCCAGATCGAACTCGGCACCCTCAAATTCGCTGAATTTGATAGCCATCCAATGTCGTCTGGCATCAGAGGCAGATACCCAATCAGCCAGCTCCCGCTCAGACACCCCACATGCCACCGACGCAGGGATTCCATGATGGACGAGCCACAAACATTCATTTGCAGCTTCGTCCGTCAGGAGTTTTTTAGCTCTGTCTCCGGCGCTGCCTGGCGCACGAAGTTGTCAGCCACACCGCGCTGGGCGGCTTCGTTGCCCTCATCACCCAGGCGCTGGTACAACGCGCGCAGTTGCGCCTCGCTTGCTGGGGTCGGCACCGGATCGCCGTCGATGGCTGCCACGTATTTCAGGTGCGCAACCTCGGCGAGGTAGAGCATGTTCAGTTCTGCGCCGCCGGCCGCCTTGGCGAAATCAAGATTCGCCAGCGGATTCG
>NZ_JAWHTP010000026.1:0-1184 GCF_033052815.1 Chromohalobacter sp. HP20-39
CGATTATTCAGGCTCACGTTCTTGGAGATCTGCACGCTGCTCGCAAAGCCAAAGCCGTGGTTAAACTGCTTCTTGATAAATCTAACTAACTAACTAAATTCATCTGTCCATACAACTCTTTGACCATCAATAAAGGTGGAACGGCAAAGTAGCTTTCCGAAGTTTCAGCAGTGGAGACAAGTCGTGTAGTGCCGGAACGGGCCACTTATCGGCTTCCAGTCCTCGATCAATGCCCCAAGTCAAGTCAGTTGCAACCGGACCGCCCCTGCCACAGCAGCGGCACCAGGATCAGCGCCAAAGCCGGGAAGATCATCCAGTTGACCGCTTGCCAGCCCGAGCTGTGCAGGATCGACCCCGCGAGGAACGACACGGCCGCCGTGGCGGCGAAGACGAAGAAGTCGTTCATGCCCTGCGCCTTGCCCCGCTCGGCCGGGGTGTGGCAGTCGGTGACCATCGCCGTGGCGCCGATGAAACTCAAATTCCAGCCGATGCCCAGCAGCGCCAGCGAGCCCCAGAAGTGGGACAGGCCGAGCCCGCCCAGGGCCACCACCCCGGAGGCGGCGAGCAGCACCATGCCGACGGCGGTCACGCGCTCCTTGCCGTAGCGCACCATCAGTCGTCCTGTGAAAAAGCTCGGCCCGAACATCGCCAGCAGGTGCCACTGTATTCCTAGGGCGGCGTTGTCCACCGAATGCCCGTGGTTGACCATCGCCACCGGCGCGGCCGTCATCACGAACGCCATCACCCCATAGGACACCACGCCCGCAGCCACGGCCAGCAGATAGCGCGGCATCGCCAAGAGCTGCAGCACCGTCCGACCGCTATCGGCGACTGCTTCGGCCTGGGTCTGGCTCGGCGTGCGCAGCATCAGCAGGATCGGCAAGGCGATCAGCGGCAGCAGCGCCTGGCTGAGGAAGCTGCCAACGTAGGGCGTGCCCGCTACCGCATCGCGCGTGAAGATCACCAACTGCGGCCCGATGATGGCGCCCGCGAGACCGCCCACCATGACCCAGGAAATGGCCTTGGCCTTAAGCGCGTCCTCGGCGGTGTCGGCGGCTGCGAAGCGGTAGCTCTGCACATACGCGCCGTAGAAGCCCGCCAGGAAGGTGCCGGCGCAGAAGATCCAGAACGAGGCCAGCATGATGCCCAACGCGGCGATCAGGCCCGAGGCCACGCCGAAGCCG
>NZ_JAWHTP010000027.1:0-1076 GCF_033052815.1 Chromohalobacter sp. HP20-39
TGTAGGGTCCCGGATGATCAGATGAGCTATAGAAGTTATCCTTTGCTGGCCGCCAAGGAGCTTCTTCAGCAGTTCATCCGGGAGCAAGGATATGGACATCAAGCTACATAAACAGGCGACCACCACACCGAAGATCCGGGCCGAGATCCAGGCAGCGCCTTCCAGCATCAGCGACAGCGAGCTGGCACGCCAGTACGGCGTCGCCGTCGCGACCATCCGGCGCTGGCGGTACCGTGACGATGTCCAGGACCGGCCGCACACGCGTCACAACCTGCTGGCCACGCTCAATTCCGAACAGGAAGAGGTGCTGATCGCGGCGCGTGAATTCCTGCGCCTCGGCCTAGATGATCTGCTCGTCGTGGCACGTGAGTTCCTCAATCCTGGCTTGTCGCGTTCTGGTCTGCATCGCATGCTCAAGCGGCGCGAGGTGCCGACACTGGCAGAGCTGGCTCGACGGGACGCGGGCGATGATGAGAAGCCCCGGCACAAGCCTTTCAAAGACTATGAGCCGGGCTACGTGCACATCGACATCAAGCACCTGCCCCAGATGCCCGACGAGGAGCAAAAACGCTACCTGTACGTCGCCATCGATCGTGCCACGCGCTGGGTCCATCTGGAGGTGAGATGCAGCCAGTCCGCGAAGGATGCGCGGGCGTTCATGAAGCGGGTGGAGGAGAAGGCTCCCTTCCAGGTCCAGACGGTACTGACCGACAACGGCAAGTCATTCACCGATCGCTTCACGCGGGCGGGTGAGCGCAAGCCCAGCGGGAACCACCCGTTTGACCAAGAGTGCCAGGCCCTTGGTATCGAGCACCGTCTGATCAAGCCGGGAAGGCCGCAGACAAACGGCATGGTGGAGCGCTTCAACGGCCGTATCAGCGATGTGCTGGCGACTCGGCGCTATACCTCAGGCGAGGACCTGGAGCAGACGCTCAAACGCTACACCTGGCTGTACAATCACCACATCCCGCAGAAGGCGCTGCATCATCAATCACCGATTGCGATGATGAAGGAATGGCAGACCAAGCGTCCTGAGTTATTTACCAAGCGGGTAGTCAATCACACGGGACCCGACA
>NZ_JAWHTP010000028.1:0-1041 GCF_033052815.1 Chromohalobacter sp. HP20-39
GCAGCCTCATCGTCGGTGATTGCCGCCCAATCGGGGGCCGGCAATGGCAAGCCGCTTCCCGCCGCGTTTGTGACATCCGTGCTGCTCAGATAATGCAGGGCACCTTGTGCGTCTTTGAAAAATGGCATTACGTCTTCCTTTAACGAAGTTCCGACCAGTTGTTGATGGTCGGCGTGCCAGCGCTGATCGCGAATGAATACGACCCACCTGGAGGGACTATGGCAGATACTCCAGTAAGGGTTGACGTGTTGTTTTGCCCGGTGGAGAACGCAGTAACACCGTTCACTGTGAGCGCGTAGTTCGAGTTTGCCGTGGATGCAGCGGCAATGCTTACCACGATAGGGCGCGAGGTTGTGTTGTAGTAGGTAGTGCTAGCGCTTCTCGAACCCGTCACGTTTTGCCTGGTTTGCCCGAAACCGATCGACTGCATCGCAGCGAAGGCTTCGCCACCCTGGCCCTGCACCAGAGATGGCCCACTGGACCACGCGCCAGCCGTCAACTCAGTGATGTTGACGTAGCCGACAACGCGATACGGCGAGTTTGCCGAGACCGCCGATGCCGAGTAGATCGTGCTCGCCGAGTTCGAGCTGCTGCTGATCGTCGTGGGACTGATCAGGTTCGTTTCGGACAGATCCAAGCCGCCGGCAACGTTCGCAATGCACAGGACGGGCGTGCCGCCGTTATAGGCCACCAGCAACGCCAGCATGGCCTGCGTGCCGCCCACAGTGCCCAGCGTCGCGCCAGAGGGCACTGTGATAGAAAGAATTCCGGTCGATAACGGCGTTACCGCACCGCTGCTCAGGGTTCCAGAGCGGAATGCCCGCGCAGTAGGCGACAGCGTGCAGGTCAGCGCATTGGATGCTACGGACGCCGACACGGGAAGGAGACCAACATACCCAGACGAGACGGGGTCCAAGACAATCATCAATGACCCGTTGTACTCAACGTCGGTCAGAAGATTGCCCGGGATCACGGCTGGGTTGATTGCTCCATCGGGCCCGTACTGAGCCAAGCCGACCGCGCCCAGACCGCTGATGTTCA
>NZ_JAWHTP010000029.1:0-1039 GCF_033052815.1 Chromohalobacter sp. HP20-39
GCCCCGTAGGTTTCGTCGCGGATGTGCCAGGCTTGCAGCCAAGCCAGCTTGGCGTAGGTCGTGCCGGGGCAAGACTCCGCCATCTTGGTCAGGCCCAGGTTGATCGCGTCGGCGAGGATCGTGGTCAGCAACAGGTTCTTGTCTTTGGCCGGGTCGCCCGATTTCAGATGCGCGAAATGCCGAGTGAAGCCCGTCCATTCGTCCACCTCCAGCAGCAGTTCGGTGATCTTGACGTGCGGCAGGATCATTGCCGTCTGGTCGATCAGCGCTTGGGCGGTGTCGGGTACCGCCGCGTCGAGCGGCGTGATCTTCAAGCCTGACTCGGTGATGATGGCGTCCGGCAGCTCGTTGGCCGTCGCCATACGGTTGACGGTGGCAAGCTGTGTTTCCAGCAGCGTCAGCCGGTCGTTCAGGTACCGGTTGCAGTCGGTGGCCACGGCCAGCGGCAATTCGCTGGCCTGCTTGAGGCTGGCGAATTTCGCGGGCGGCACCAGGTAGTCCTCGAAGTCCTTGAACTGGCGCGACCCCTGCACCCAGATGTCGCCGGAACGCAACGCGTTCTTCATCTCCGACAGCGCGCACAGTTCGTAGTAGCGCCGGTCGATGCCGGTGTCGGTCATGACCAGCTTCTGCCAGCGCGGCTTGATGAACTCGGTCGGCGCGTCGGCGGGCACCTTGCGGGCGTTGTCGCTGTTCATGCCGCGCAGCACCTCGATGGCGTCGAGCACGTCCTTCGCGGCGGGAGCGGCCCGCAGCTTGAGCACGGCAAGGAATTCCGGCGCGTAGCGGCGCAGCGTGGCGTAGCTTTCGCCGATGCGGTGCAGGAAATCGAAGTCCTCGGGCTGCGCAAGCTTCTGCGCTTCGGTGACGCTCTCGGCGAAGGCATCCCAGGACATGACGGCCTCGATGGCGGCGAACGGATCGCGGCCCGCCTGCTTGGCCTCGATCAGCGCCTGGCCGATGCGGCCGAACAGCCGCACCTTGGCGTTGATCGCCTTGCCGGACGCCTGGAATTGCTGCTGATGCTTGTTCTTGGCGG
>NZ_JAWHTP010000030.1:0-957 GCF_033052815.1 Chromohalobacter sp. HP20-39
CGCAATCAGTGTCCGAATTGCCCGCTCGTGCACGATCACCAGCTTGTTCTTGTACAGCCATTGACGCGCCCGCACGAGTAGCTGATCGCGGTCGGCGCAGCGCGCCACTTCGTCGCGCAGTTCACGTACCAGTGAGCGGCGCTGGTGCTCGCTCATCCACTGGAATCCAAGGACCGTGCAGGCTACTTGTTGGTGATCGAATAGCGTGCGCCCGCGTTCATACATGGCTCTCAGCGAGGCGACTTCTGGTGCTGCAATGCCAAGCTCGTTGCCAAGGTGGCGCCACAAGGCTACTGGAATTACCCGAAAGGCACCGAGCAAACGCCCACTCATGCGCAGGAAACCAATATGGAGCGCCAGACCAAGCTTGTGGGAATCACCTCGGCGTGCATTGATTGCGTCGCGCTCGGCACCATCGAAGGTGAAAAATGCCTTCATCTCGAAGTCGCTGATATCGCGGGGGAGCCCACGCATCCCCAAAAACGTTGTGTGCCAACCCTGCATCGTGAACCTCAAAAGTGGGAGGCCACCATACCCGTTTACAAAGCGAACAGGAAAGTCAATGAAATCAACGGTCTACCCAGACCACCCCCGCGCCAGTGCTAGCTTTGCGTACCGTCACTTATTGCACTGAAAACGAGGAGACCCCTCAACGCCGTCGAGCGGGCGAGCGCCGAAGCAATCACCCGCGCCAACCGGCGCATCTACGATGCCTTGGCCGAACCGCTGTCGGACGCGCATCGCCGCCGCCTCGACGATCTGCTCAAGCGTCGGGACAACGGCAAAACGACCTGGCTGGCCTGGCTGCGCCAATCGCCCGTCAAACCGAATTCGCGGCACATGCTGGAACACATCGAACGCCTCAAAGCGTGGCAGGCGCTCGACCTGCCTTCTGGCATCGAGCGGTCGGTGCACCAGAACCGCCTGCTCAAGATCGCCCGTGAGGGTGGCCAGATG
>NZ_JAWHTP010000031.1:0-916 GCF_033052815.1 Chromohalobacter sp. HP20-39
CCTCGAAGCTGACATTGCGCAGGATGTGGCTGCCGCCGTAGAACTGGTTCAGTTGAGCAATGGTCAGCATGTCAGCGCCCTAGGTAGGATTCGATCACGCGCTCGTCACGCTTGACGGCATCGAGCGTGCCTTCGGCCAGGACGCTGCCTTCCGCCAGCACGGTCACGCGCCCCGTCTCCCCCGCCAGCGCGGCAACGAACTCTATGTCGTGCTCCACCACCATGATCGAGCATGAGCCGCGCAGGCCGTTGAGCAGCGTGGCAAGCTGCATCGTCTCTTCATCCGTCATGCCGGCGACGGGCTCGTCGAGCAGCAGCAGTTGCGGCTGTTGCATCAGCAACATGCCGATCTCCAGCCGCTGCTTCTGGCCATGCGAGAGCAGCCCGGCGGGCCGATACGCTTCCGCCTCCAGGTGAATACGGCCGAGCGTTTCTTCGATGCGCTGGCGGCCGTCGTTCAGCAGGCGCGCGCGCAGCGACACCCACCAGCGCTTGTCAGCCTTCATCGCCAGCTCCAGGTTTTCCCACACGGTGTGCTGCTCGAACACCGTGGGCTTCTGGAACTTGCGGCCGATGCCGATCTGCGCGATACGCGGCTCGGTCAGGCGCAGCAGGTCGATGCTCTGGCCGAGGAAGACGCGGCCCGTCACATCGGCGTTGCGCGGCCCGGTCTTGCCGGTGATCACGTCCATCATCGTGGTCTTGCCGGCGCCGTTGGGGCCGATGATGCAGCGCAGCTCGCCGTGGTCAATCGACAGCGTGAGCGCGTTCAGCGCGCGAAAGCCGCCAAAGCGCACCGTCACATCTTCGAGATACAGGATGGCGCCGTGCGAAACGTCAATCGTGTCCGGCTCGACCAGGTGGCCCATGCCAGTGGCGGTGCCGGTCTCCGCGCGGTCCGGGAGTTCGGTGAAAG
>NZ_JAWHTP010000032.1:0-914 GCF_033052815.1 Chromohalobacter sp. HP20-39
CAAGGGCAGATGGGGAGGACTCGCTGCCGGGATCGGCTGGCTAGGAGGAGGAATGAGCGAGATCGCAGAGATGAGTCCGACAGGTGAATGGCGATGGCATCAGCCGTCGGAATGGCAGCCCATGCGGTTGCAACTACGGTATTGGGCGCGGTGCCATGACGGCTCCGAGGGATTTTTCTGGAAAGACGCGCCATAGGTGGCGTACTAGGGGAGGCGCATCGCTAAGCTACTAGGCCAAGATCAAAACCCCTTGTAAACTGATCTCGCCTGTACTATCCTGCGCGTAGATTACTGAAGCCCTTGCGGCGTTTCCGGCTCTGACCGCGACAGCATCCATTCGGAGGGATGCTTGTCCTCAGACGAAGCGCAGCACCCAAGCCCGCCAATGAGCGGGCTTTTTGCTTTCCGGCCCATGGAAACCTCCACCGCTCTCCCGTCGCACTGCTACCGCGACCCCATGCTGGTATTGGAGCGGAAGCAGGAAGAGGAAGCGGCGGCCGAGAAGCGCGAGCAGGCCCGCAAGCTCGCACGTATGTCGCTGGCGCGCATCCGGGCCGAATCGCTGTTCACCAAGGACGCAGACTGATGTTCGCCCCGATCTCGATGTACATCTGGTGGGGCGTGTGGCTTTGCGCCCTGTACGGCTGAATCCAGCCGCTTCACCCAAACCGCAGGCTGCCCACACGGGCTAAGCGCGCCAACAGGGATTTGCCCCGACAGGCGAACGGGCTGGCGGTTTGGGTGAGGGAATGCGCAGGCTGATGCGCGCTGGAAGCCGTTAATCAGGAGGCGTCCGTGGCCCAGACGGATATGCCGGAGGAATTCAGCACCGGCCCCTCAACTTGCACGCGCTCGAAAGGGTGGCGAAGCGGTTCCTGTAGCAGGGAACGCCGGGCGCAACCGGCACCTTCACG
>NZ_JAWHTP010000033.1:0-914 GCF_033052815.1 Chromohalobacter sp. HP20-39
GATCGGCATCGGTTTCGTTCCCTGTCTTGGCACGCGCTTCGAAGCGTTGATAACACTCCAACCCGCAGAAGTGCTCGACGTATTCCGCGCCTTCCGGGGTGAAGGCGGCATCGAGCGGGATTTCCTTGCAGCACACGCAGCAACTGGTGGTGGTCGAGTCACTTGCATTCATGGTGGCACCCCTCCATTGACTGACGAAGACGGCGAATGCCGCCGCCGGCATTGGCTTCGCGAACAGGAAGCCTTGTCCTGTGTCGCAGTCCGCTTGTCGCAATAGATCAAGACTCGCCGATGTTTCCACGCCTTCAGCCACCACATCCATGCCCAGCCCGTGCGCAAGCTGAATCACGGTGTGCACGATGGTTTGGTCGCGGCGGTCGTTGGCGAGCCCGGCGACAAACGATTGGTCGATCTTGAGCGTGCTGATTGGGCAGCACTTCAGATGTTGCAGACAGGAATACCCCGTCCCGAAGTCATCGGCGGCGAAGCGCACACCGATCTGCCGCGAGGCGTCCAGGGCGGGGAAGATCGCCGGATCACCAAACGCGACCGATTCGGTCAGCTCGATTTCGAGATACTCGGCGGGCAACTCGGCATCAGCCAGCACGCCCTTTACCCACCCGTCGAAGTCCGGTCCCACTTGGCTCGCCGAAACATTGACGGCCAGCCGGAACGGTCGCCATGCCAGCATTCGCCAGTCACGCATCTGGCGGCAGGCTTCGCCCAGCACCCAAGCGCCGATTTCAGGCATCAGGCCGGACGATTCGACCACGGGCAGGAACTGGCCCGGTGGCAATAGTCCAAGCGTCGGATGACGCCAGCGCAACAGGGCTTCCGCGCCGACAATCCCACCACTGCGCAGATCGACGACGGGCTGGTAGTGCAGTTCAAGCTGCCCGCGCTCGACCGCTTGG
>NZ_JAWHTP010000034.1:0-911 GCF_033052815.1 Chromohalobacter sp. HP20-39
CACGCTGCCGCCCCTTCGGGCAGGTCTTCGAACACCTGCGGGTAAGCGACCTTCAGAAACTGAAGGCGGGCCTTCGGAATCCCCGTCTCGCGCCACTCATGCACGGATGGGGGCTTGATTTCGCAGATCTTCGCCACGGCAGAAGTGCCGCCAAGGCGATCGATTACGGTGTTCGCAAGTTGGTCCATGGATTGGATCTCCGTTCCTTTGGACCCGATTTTAGGCCGACCTAAATCCAAATGCAAGGGATAGCTAAAAGAATCTCAGTTAGGCTCACCTAATGGAAACTTGGAACAACAGGCTGGCCAAAGCCTTGAAGAACAGTGGCATGACTAAGAGTGCTGTAGCCGCCGAAACTGGCGTCTCAGTGCCAACCCTTTCCGCTTGGGTGGGAGCCGGCAACATCACTCCAGCAACAACCATCACAGCGGAAAACCTCATCCGGGTCTGCCGGGTTCTCAAGGTCCGCCCGGAGTGGATCTTGTTTCGCGAAGGGCCTCCGGAAGTCGATGCCGATTCAGAGGAATTTTTCGACGACTTCGCCATGCTGCAGCGTCTCGATGTGAAGGCATCGGCTGGGAGCGGCAACCTCGTATTCCTGGAAACCGACAAGGGGCGCCTGGCATTCCGGCGCGATTTCCTGCGGCAAATTGGCGTTCGAGAGGCGGACGCCAAGATCATCTATGCGGATGGGCAAAGCATGGAGCCAAAGATTCCTGATGGCGCTGTGCTCCTCATCGATACCGGCGACACCAGCATGCGCAACAACGACATTCATGTGATCCGCGTGGATGGAGAAATCTTGGTCAAGCGCCTGCGCAAAGAGATTGGCGGAGGCGTGTGGATTGTCTCGGACAACCCTGACAAGGGGCGCTATCCCGACATCCGCGTGACGCCCGATAAGGAAGACC
>NZ_JAWHTP010000035.1:0-854 GCF_033052815.1 Chromohalobacter sp. HP20-39
TGTCGCATTTGGCGAAAAGCGGATGGTCAAGGTCTGTGCAACCTGATGGCTCGGTTGTTCTTGTGCATCTGTCTGGGTCTCGTTTGGCACTTCGCCCGAATGGATCAGCAGCGCTTGAGGCACGGACACCGTAAAAGTTTTCGAGCCAGGGTCGTACGTAGCGGTGAAGTCGTCGACTGTGGTTCTGATGGTCATGCATCCCCCGGATGTGGGCAGTTGAGAAGGTCAGAGATCTCGATTGTTTCATGACTGCGGGGATGCGCCAAAAAGTGAGTAGGCGTCGTAGATGACGCCTTTATTTGAGCCAAAAATCGACCTTCAACGACATTCAATTCACATGGGCAACGTTTCTGATCCCCTTGATTTGCGCGTCCAGCGCCCGCTGCGCGCCATCACCGAGCAGGAGTGGCCGGAGTGGACGAGCGAGGCGAAGGTCATCGCCGACACGCTGCGCAAGAGCGGCCTGCAGGACAAGTCCGTGGCGATTGAAATCGAGATCGACCCGGCGACGCTGGCCAAGGCCCAGCAGGGAACAGCCCGCCTGTCGGAGAAGCACCTGGATGCGCTCATGGACGCCTGCGGCAGCGAAGCGTGGCTGCACTACTGGCTCCTGAAGCGCGGTTATGACCCGCGCAGCCTGCGCCGCATTGAGAGCGATCTGGAGCGCGAGAACCGACTTCTACGCGAACGACTGGATCAGATTGAGCAGGAGCGCGAAGTGGAACTTCGTTTGTTCACCAAGTTGAGGAGCGCAGCGTGACTCGCTTGGCAAACGTGCGTGCTTATCGAATTTGGGCGCAGATGAAAGGGCGGTGCACCAACCCGAACAACACGTCCTATCCGCGATATGGCGG
>NZ_JAWHTP010000036.1:0-888 GCF_033052815.1 Chromohalobacter sp. HP20-39
GCAGGCCGCGCTCGGCAAGCGCCTGGCGCTGCCGCTCCGACAGCGCATCCGTCCGGCCATACCAGCGCCGGAATGGTGGACAGCGCAGCAGCAAAGGGGTGAAGAGGATCATCACCGCCACGATCGCGACACCCCACGCCATGACGGCGCCGGCATCGGGCCGCTTGGCGTTCTCGATCACGGGCGCGAAGACGCCCGGAGCACCGATCATCCAGAACAGCGCAATGTGCTGATGGAAGGAGAGCTTCATTTGCTCATCCACTTGCGCAGCAGGCGCTTTTTCAGGGAGGCGCGTTCTTGCGGGTTGCGTCCCTTGTGATTGGCGATGCGATCCGCCGTGGCGGCCTGGCGCTTGACGGGCCAGTAGGAGCGGCCATCCTTGCCCATCGACCAGACGCTGCTGGCCTGGTTTTCCAGCAGGGGCAGATGGGCGCTCAGGGCTTCGGGCGACGCGCTGGTCAGCGCCGTGCGCTCACGGGTGCGCCAGCGCTGATGCCAGAGCTTCTTGTCCTCGCGCTCGCTGCCGCAGGTCGTGTGCCCGACGATGGGTGTTTTGCGGCGGCTGCGGCTCATAACGTAGTGGTCTCCAAGAACATTCAGGACTGATCCCAGGCGTCGATGGTCAAGACCTGATCGGCAGGACAGGCGGCTACGCGGTCGGGAACTGGATGGTGTTCAGTCTCATGCCGACCCCATTCGATTGATCGCGTCGCTTGCGGCACGCTGCGACGCAAGGAGGTTTGCGACCTGGTTTAGCAGCCGTGTCCGCTGCATGTCTGTTACCTATCTCCCCGACCGCTCATTGGACCAACTCCAGAGATTGGGCTCTATCGCTCAGCCAATACGAAACCGGCATTGGCTGATGCCACAACCGAGACGAACACAAAT
>NZ_JAWHTP010000037.1:0-872 GCF_033052815.1 Chromohalobacter sp. HP20-39
GATCGGCCTCGAACTCTCCAACCCCGTGTGGGCTGACCTTTACCTGTCGACCACCCAGCTCGAGGGTCAGCTCGCCATTGGTCACCGGCCGGTTGTCGGCAGCATGGTCGAGGTAGAGTGTGAGACGCTGGCCGTTCAGCACACCCACCAGTTCGAAGTCATCGGAAACTGCGGCAAAGCGCGGAAGCGCGGCCGCTGCGGGGGCAGGAGCGGCTTCGCCATGGTCATGGCCGTCGCCGGCCCACGTTGCGCTGGTGCCAAGCAGGAGGCTGGACAAGGCAGCAGCACGCCAGAAAGAGGATTGCGACATTTCTAAGGTTCCAGGATGGTTGAGCGCGCGCTGATCAGCGCGTGCCGGAGATGTCAGTGAAAGTCTCGGTCGGCTGCGGCAGCGTGCCTTGAGCCTGCAACAGGGACGAGATGGCCGCGGCATGCTCCACCTTGGCGAGCAGCGCCGCGCGCTCGGCCTCGGTGGCCTCCTGCTCGATGCGAAGGCGTGTCGGCATGTCCGTCTCGCCCATCGCGAACGACTTTTGGTAGAAGGTGCGCGTTTGTTGGGCTAGGGCGTGTTAACACTAATGGCGATCGTGGCGATTGCATCGGACAATCTCGGGCATGGAGATCACGCCCGCACAATTCGCCACTATTGAGCACTGCCTGCCCAAGCAGCGTGGCAACGTCAGCCTGAGTAACCTGCAGGTGGTCAATGCGATCCTCTATGTGGCCGAGCATGGCTGCAAGTGGCGCGGACTGCCCAAGCGCTTCGGCAACTGGCACACGATTTACACGCGTATGAACCGCTGGACCAAAGCAGGCGTCCTGGATCGCATGTTCGAGGAGTTACAGCGCGCGCAGGTCGTGCGCATCAAGAT
>NZ_JAWHTP010000038.1:0-869 GCF_033052815.1 Chromohalobacter sp. HP20-39
CTCGCGCTGAACAAGCTGGAGTTTGCGCAGACGCATGTGCTGCCTGAGGGCGGCATCACCTGGACGCTGCCGAACACCACCGGCACGCTGCAGCTCACCGGCAATCGCGGAGCACTGGCGCTGGTGTCGATCGGTCAGGCAGACGTGCAGCAACCGAAGCTGGAAGCCTGGCGCAACGGCGCGCTGGTCGGCAGCCTGGCGCTGAATGCGCCAGCCTCCCTGCCGCCCACGGAATCTGCCGGCCGCCCGTACGCAACCGACCGCTGGAGCGTGACCGTACCTGCCACGTGGATGGTGCCCGGCACGGCGTTCCGCGTATCGGCAGCCAACTACACCGCCAGCACCAGCCACACGCCCAGCTTCGGCACCAACGCCGACATCACGCTGCGTGTACTGCCGTTCTACCTCTTTGGCGCGAACGATTCGAATACGACGCCGCTGTCGACCGTCAAGGCGCCGGACGCCGTGACGCAGCAGGAGATCTTCGCCAAGTGGCCGGTCTCGGCACTGACGGCAGCCAATCACCCGATCGGGCGCGTGTCGTGGCCCAGCATGGTGATCGCGCCGCGTGCAGACAGCGCCAACGTAGCGCAGCCGGCCTACGTGGTCACGGCCATGAGCCAGCAGAAGGAAGGCTACGCGGTGATGAGTTCGGTGCTCAGCCTGATCCAGAGCCTGCGCAACGCCAACGGCGAAGGCCCGACCAACAACCAGTACTACGCGCCGATCCTGCCGGTCGACCCGGTGACGAACAAGCCGGTGTCCCTCGGCGGCGGCCTCGGCGGTGGCAATGCGGGCGTGGGCGACCAAAACTACACCGGCATCTTCATCCACGAGCAGGGCCATGCGTTCGGCTTGCCGCATGCGGG
>NZ_JAWHTP010000039.1:0-844 GCF_033052815.1 Chromohalobacter sp. HP20-39
GGAGACCATGCGACCCTTCATCGAGCCGATCATCAATGCATGGAAGAGCATCTTTGACTTCATCATCGGTCTCATCAGGCAGGTTGCCTCGTTCCTGCATCTCGATTGGCTGGTTGGTGGCATCGATAAGGCGCTCGTGCACGCCTACACAGATTCCGTGGCGCGCGACAACGCGGCTTCATACTCAAATGAGGGTTACAACCGTGGCCCGCGCGGGACTTACGTTCGTCCCGCCGAGCAGAAGCCCATCGTGCTCAAAGGCGATGTGAACATGGATGGCCGCAAGGTGGGCACCGTTATGTGGAATCAGCTTGGAACCGAGCTGGGACGCCCACAGACCGGCCCCGGCACTTTCGACCCCGCCGCATCCCTGCGCCCCTCAGCACTGTGACCTGATCCATGCCAGACCTCATCCTCCAACTCGGCGATTTCCAGTTCCAGCAGCAGGAAATCCCCGAGTCGATCCCGGTCGGTGGCGAGCAGGCGCTTGCTGTGCACCGCCTCGTCGGCGGCGTCAAAGTCGTCGACGCCATGGGCGGCTTCACGCGCCCAATCTCGTGGTCTGGCTGGTTGCTCGGTGAGAGCGCGCTGGTCCGCGCGCGGCAGTTGGACATGATGCGTGAGGCGGGAGAGCCACAACAACTCACGTGGTCGGAACTGGACTTCGTGGTAGTCATCCGCGATTTCCGCGCGGACTTCCAGCGCTTCTACCAGATCCCGTACACCATCACATGCGAGGTGGTGCAGGATCTGACGCTGTCAACCGCCGGCCTCGGAGAGCCTGGCATCGACGACCTGATCTCGGGCGACTTGGGCACAGCGTCAGGCCTGATGTCATCGATCA
>NZ_JAWHTP010000040.1:0-804 GCF_033052815.1 Chromohalobacter sp. HP20-39
CGCTTTCGATGACGGCTACGTGCCCCGCGTGATGCCCTACGTGTGGCGCATCATCTGGACGGTCGGCGGGTTGATGGCTGTGACCGCCGTACTGCCTACCAACACCGGACGGCCAGCCTTCGATGCCTTGGTGGTCTTCTCGACCTGGTATCCGATAGGCGTGATGCTGCTGGTTTTCGCGTCGAGGCCCCTTGGCCGGTTGATTCGCCAAAGAGCACAGGAGCGGCGGAAATGAGCACGTCAACCATCGAGGCGCTGGCCAGCGCCTGGGCAAGGATTGCCGAGGAAGCGGAATTCCCCGCTGACTACGAGGGGACTGCCACACCACAAGCGCATCGGGCTAGCGAAGCTATTCAGGAGCAGATTCGGGAGCGCATCGTCGCCACCAACGACATGCGGCTGTTCAGCCTGCTGCACCTGCTGGGTCAGGCGTCGCTGCGCATGGAGCAAGCGCTGTGGCCGGAGGATTACGAGCGGATGACGCGCGAGGTTGAGGAAGCCCTGCGGCAAGCCACCGACGCCAACGCCAGATCGTACACCCACGAAGAAGTGATGCAGGCGATGCAGGAACGCATCGACCGGGCGCGAGACAAGCCATGTTGATTGGCTATGCGCGCGTCTCGACGCAGGATCAGAACCTGGAGCTGCAACGCGAAGCCTTGAGCAAGGCCGGATGTAAAAAGGTCTTCGAGGACAAGGTGAGTGGCACGCGGGCAGACCGGCCTGGCTTGGCCAAGACGCTCGAAATGCTGCGCGAAGGCGATACTTTGGTCGTCTGGAAGCTCGACCGGCTGGGCCGGTCGG
>NZ_JAWHTP010000041.1:0-801 GCF_033052815.1 Chromohalobacter sp. HP20-39
CTGAGCCGGAGGTCGATGTCGCGGCGATCACGATCGGCGTGAGCGTGCACATCCGCTACACCAGCTCGGTCACGCGCCGTCCCGTAACCCTCAAATTCAACGTGAACAACTGACATGGCCAGCTTGCAGACGCAGGATTGGGTGACGCTCGTCCGGAATCAGGTCTCCGCGATCCAGGGCTATGCGAAGGTGCTAGTCGACCTGACGGTCGGATCGGTGTTGCGCGCGATCGTCGAGGCGAATGCGGCCGTTGTGGTGTGGCTGGAGGGCTTGTTGTTGCAGGTGCTGGCTATCACTCGCGCGGCGACATCGAGTGGCGCTGACCTCGATTCCTGGGTTGCTGACTTCGGTGTGACGCGCTTGCCTGCGGTGGCCGCCACCGGGATCGTCACCTTCTCCCGGTTCACTACGACCCAGCAGGTCCTGGTGCCCGTGGGGGCGACCGTGCAGATGGCCGACGGCACACAGCAATTCACCGTCACGATCGACACGACGAACCCAGCATACAACGCAGGCCTGGGCGGATATGTCATCGCGGCCGGCGTCGGAAACGTGACGGTGCCGGTTCAGGCGCTCACCGCTGGCGCTGCTGGTAACGCCGTCGCAGGGTCAGTTTCCGTCATCGCCGGCGCGATTTCAGGCGTCGATACGGTGACCAATACGGCCGCATTCACGAACGGCACCGATGCCGAGTCTGACACGGCGTTGCGCACGCGCTTCATTGCGTACGTGGCGAGCTTGTCAAAGGCGACAAAGAACGCAGTCGGATATGCCATCACGTCGCTGAAGCAGGGTCTGGTG
>NZ_JAWHTP010000042.1:0-800 GCF_033052815.1 Chromohalobacter sp. HP20-39
GATAGACCATTTCTTGCGCGTGGAACGAACCTGGTGAAGTGGGATGCCGCCAGGCCATGAGAAATCCAGATTGCTGCAGCCGGGTGCACTCTGCCCTGGCGCTCAAGGCGAGCCTCCAGAAGTATTTGTCGAGCTTAATATGCGCTACCACGCTGTCATAGGGGCCGGGCAATCGCCTTTGAACAGCCAAGGTCGCGGGTGACAGGGCGTAGCCTGGTAGATACGGTCGGACGTACTGGAACTCGAACAACTCGAGGTTGATGCGCAGGCTGAACCCGCTGGCGGTCTGAGAGCACTGCACCGGCAACACATGCTTGCCGTCCATCATCATGGCGCGAACCCCATAGGAAAGCAGCGTTCCCCAGTCGTTCGCTACGATGATGTAGATGAAATCATTGACGTGATGCGCCTGCAGTTTGATAGCGGTGCTATAGGCCAGCAGTTCCTGCACGCCTTGACGTTCCGCCTCCGGCTTTGTCTTGAGCTCAATGAGCAGATACTGAGCAGCCGGCGTGACCAGGACAACATCTGGCCGCATGGAGCTGCAGTCAGGCGGCGCAATACTCTCGTTGGCTCCAATGAGGCGAACGTCCTGCAGGACCTCACAGATATGCAAGGCTCGGGTGAGCGCCGCGCACATGCTGGCCGTTGAATGCCTGCGGGCGCGAGATAGGTCAGCAACCTTGGCGCGAAGCTCCTCGATGTTCTCGATGCTCGCGCAAATCTCGTTCTGCTTGGCGGCTTTCTCGAACCACTTCTGTAGGAATTTTTCGTCAGGAACCTTGTTGTCAGCCACCCCG
>NZ_JAWHTP010000043.1:0-783 GCF_033052815.1 Chromohalobacter sp. HP20-39
CGCGGGCGCGCGGCATTCCCATTTATGTGCCGCCTCCGGGCGGCTTTTTCGTTTCTCGGAGGCACGCATGCCGATCGTCCAGCAGGGCAGCATCAATACGACTGCCCTCATCGTCCCTGATCTGTACGTCCAGATCGTCCCACCGCAGGTGGCGCTGCTCAATGGCGTGCCCACCAACGTGCTGGGCATCGTGGGGACTGCCCAATGGGGCCCGACCAACTCGCCGACCATCATCGGCAACATGGCCATGTACGCCCAGGCGTTCGGTGCGATCCAGAACCTCACCTATGACATGGGTACGGCAGTGGCGATCGCGGTGCAGCAGGGCGCCAACAACTTCCGCTGCGTGCGCGTCACCGACGGCACGGACACGGCAGCGACGCAGACCGTTCAGACGAACGGCTTGACCCTGACCGCGAAATACACCGGCACGCTGGGCAACACCGTGACCGTCGCGCTCGCCGCCGGCAGTGCAGCCAACACCTGGAAGGTGACGGTGGCCGCTCCGACGCTCAACCCCGAGGTGTTCGACAACATCGGCGCGGGCCTGTCGGGCAATGCGCTGTGGGTCGCAATCGCCGCCGCGATCAACAACGGTACCAGCGTCACGCGCGGCCCGTCGCAGATCATCACGGCCGCCGCTGGCGCCAGCACCAGCGCGCCGACGGCCGCCAGCTTCACGCTGTCCGGTGGGACCGACGGCGCCACGACCATCAACGGCTCGGTGCTGCTCGGTCAAGACACGGTGCCGCGCAAGGGCATGTATGCGCTGCGCAATCAGGG
>NZ_JAWHTP010000044.1:0-780 GCF_033052815.1 Chromohalobacter sp. HP20-39
CTTTGCAGGCCATGGCGGGCGCGCTTGTCCGTCGTTCTGGGGAAGTCGACCAGGATGCCGCCAATCCCGCGCGCCAGCGCCTCCATGCACAGGCTGTCGGCGAAGCTGTGCAGGTTGCGGCCCTGGAGATCGATGTCCTCCGACCATTCCTTGATGCGCGCAGGCACGTCATCACCGTAGGTGATCGGCTTGGCGAACGGCTTGCCCGTCAGAACCTCGACCGTACGCGAGAACGCCGGGAACAGGGTCGCCGTGGCTACGCGGTTCTTGTAGGCATCGTCCAGCTCGTTCGGCCACTGCGGCAGATACAGCTTGCCAGCCTTGCGCATGGCCGATGTGCCGCCCATGAGGGCATCGATCAGCGGCCAGTCTTCGGCCATTGCTGACACGGCCTTAGATGGTGTGCGGACGTCGCTCATGCGTGGGTTTTCAGTTATGCGGCCAGCGGCTCGACAGTTGTTTCGGTTTTCTTGGCGCTGCAGCGGTACCGGACTACATCAGATGCGTGGTCTTCGGCCGCAGTGTCAACGTCGTCTTGGTCGCGCTGGTCGCGCGGAAGCACAGGCAGCGTCCGGATGATGTGTGTGCAGGTGTTGAACACGTAGAAGCCAGGCAATTCGTTCCCGCTCGCCTGCTTGAGCAGCTTGCGGATCATTTCCCAGCCGTTCTTCCGGCTGCCTGGCGACTTATCAGCCTTGTTCCACCGGACACGCTCCTTTGCCATGTCATCGGCGATGCAATTGCCGTTCTGCGTGTCGAAGATCGACGTATCGGCCGGGC
>NZ_JAWHTP010000045.1:0-757 GCF_033052815.1 Chromohalobacter sp. HP20-39
TGCGAATCACGGCGGCGTCAGGCCGGGTCGAGATCGAGGCACAAAACGATCAGCTCAGCGTCATCGCCCACAAGGTGGTGGACATCATCAGCAAGGCTGACTGGATCAACCTGACGGGCCAGCAAGGCATTCGCCTGAACGGCGGCGGCTCGGTTATTGAAATCTCCAAAGCCGGCATCACTGGCTTCACGGGCGGGCAGTACAAGGTGCACGCGGCGACGCACGCCACGGCAGACCCGCTGGCCCAGCCCGTGCAAGCGCCGATGACGGTGGTGTCCGAGGCCAAGATCGCGCAGCCCTTTGTGCTGGTGGAAAACGGCATGGGCCTGCGCGTGCCCGATCAGCCCTACCGGATCACGCTGGAAGACGGGCAAGTCATCTCGGGCCGCACCAACGATGCGGGGGAATTGCAGTTGGTGCTCTCCAACGCAGTGCAGACGGCGTTTGTGGAGATTTTGCACAACGACGGCACCGACAACCCGGCGGCGATGTTTGAGTCTGTGTTGACGCAGCCTGCGCAGACCACACCGCCCGAGATCGTCACGGAAAAGCGTGCATCCCAGCCGATGGGCGGCAAGCAGGCGCAGCAAAACGACGATGCGCCATCTCCCCTCGGGCATAGCCCGCTTTACGCACTCTGCAAGCCGTACAACTGGGGGCTGCGCTACACCACGCAGGATGCCAAGACACCCCGGCAACTGAACTTCCCGGTGATTGTGGAATATACGAAGGCGATGACGGAACTGCTGCTGGAGGA
>NZ_JAWHTP010000046.1:0-736 GCF_033052815.1 Chromohalobacter sp. HP20-39
CACGGCACCAGTCTGACTGCGGTCGAATGCGCGCGCATGATTCCGCAAGTGTCTGCCACCAGCATTCGCCAGGCCATGCGCTGGGCGCGGGACGAACGGCGTCTGAGCCAGGCCTGCCAGGCTGTGCTGGAATTCATGCAGCGACACCCGATTGCCGCCACCTGGGGGCGGTCCGATTTGGCATCTTCTGACATGATGACCATGGAGACCACCAAACGGGTGTGGCAAGCCCGGCTTGATCCTCGGCGCAACACACCTTCCATTGGAATCTACTCCCATGTAAAAGACCGGTGGGGCATCTTCCATGCGCAGCCCTTTGTGCTCAATGAGCGCCAGGCGGGCGTGGCCATTGAAGGTGTCATCCGCCAAGAAAAGCTGGAGACCAGCCAGCTTGCTGTGGATACCCATGGCTACACCGACTTTGCCATGTCACATGCCCGTTTGCTTGGTTTTGATCTTTGCCCGCGGTTGAAGGAACTCAAACAGCGCCACCTCTTTGTGCCACGCGGCACCAAAGTGCCCGCAGAAATCGCTGCGGTGTGCGAAGCCAATGTCGACGTCGCTTTGATCGAAAAGCATTGGGATAGTCTGGTGCACCTGGCAGCCTCGGTCATGAGCGGACATGCCAGTGCGGTGGCAGCTCTTGCGCGGTTCGGTTCTGCCGCCCAGGGCGATCCAATCTATGAGGCTGGCGTGCAATTGGGGCGGTTGCTGCGTACGGCGTTTTTGGCTGACT
>NZ_JAWHTP010000047.1:0-736 GCF_033052815.1 Chromohalobacter sp. HP20-39
ACAACGACCGGCAGGCCAGGGAAGACGGATTGCGCGGCATCCTTGTACGGCTTCCACATGTCGATAGCGAGGCCCTTGACGCCGCCGCGCTCCTTGAACTGATGCAGCCACGCAGTCACGAGCGGCTTGTCGCGGTCGGGCAGCATGTCGATGGGAACCCGGTTGACGACGTCGGTGATGATGCACCGGAGCTTGCCGTCAATCTGCGTCTCGTCGATGCCCAGCCATTCTGGCAGCCAAGGCTTGTACTCAGCGTTCAGGCGTTCGATGTAGTCGCCGGCCAACGTGCGGACGGTCTTGTCATCGCAGCCGACGTGCTCGGCGATACGAGTGAAGGTGTCCCGGAGGCACTGCTCTTCGATGTACTGGACGCAACGAGCCGTCATGCGCGTCGCCGGGTGGATGCCGCCCAGCGGCTGGATGAACGTGCCGCCGCACTCGCGGCACCTGAAGCGCTGGGCATTGGCTTCGATACTCACCGGACGGCCCCGAATAGGGCTATCTCGGAAAATGATCATTTTGGGGCCGTGCTTATAAACTCGGCCAATTACGCCGCATTTTTGACATGCTTCGGGCAAAACTGTGTAGTCAGCCGAGATAACGTACTGGTCGTCTTCGGTACGGACGGCGGTCGGCTCCCAGCCTGGAAGGTCAAGAATGTCAGTCATGCAACACTCGCGTCGAACAGGCCGTGTTGCTCTGCAATTTCGGCAGGAGCAAAAAGCCCGCAGCCTTG
>NZ_JAWHTP010000048.1:0-733 GCF_033052815.1 Chromohalobacter sp. HP20-39
GCGTCGCAAAGCACAAGGCTAACTCAAAAGGTAACGATGCCGGTAACGCTGGCAGCGTTACTTCGCCGTTACCTAAAGAAGTGAAGAATAAAGAAGAAGTAAACAATCCCCCCAACCCCCCATCGCCTACCGGCGACGAGGGGGCTGAGACAAAAGCCGAGAAAAAACCCAAGCGGGAACGTAAGCCGCGCACCGCACTGAAGACCTTCCTCGCTGCCTGCAGGGCAAACGGGGTGAAGCCAGTGACGACGTATGCGCCGCTCATGGAGTACGTGGAAGGTGTTGGCCTGCCGGCCGATTTTCTCGAACTGGCATGGGATGTGTTCTGCCATGAGCACCTGGACGGCGGCGCAAATGCAGCGCGCTTGCAGGCCGACTGGCAACGACATTTCACGAACTACGTGACCAAGGGCTACTACCGGCTGTGGGTCTGCAAGCCCGATGGGGTGTTCGAGCTGACAAGCGTCGGGCAGCAAGCAAAGCAATTTCACAACCGGAAGGCTGCATGACCGCGCGCGATGATTTTGTAACGCCCCAAAGCATTGAGGCTGAACAGTCGGTGCTCGGCGGCTTGATGCTCGACAACGATGCCGTTGACCGCATTGATGGACTGGCCCGCGAGCACTTTTACCGTGCAGACCATGCCGAGATTTTTGGCGCGATCTGTGAACTCATCACCGCAGGGCAACCTGCGGACGTGGTGACGGTCTACGAACGCTTTGCAGCGAAGGGC
>NZ_JAWHTP010000049.1:0-732 GCF_033052815.1 Chromohalobacter sp. HP20-39
GGAAGAGATGCGTGCTGATGTGAAGCGTCGGCATGCGTGTTGGACAGCGAAGTGGAAGCCGCACAGGCCAACTGAGGCGGCTTGGTTCTGACGATTTTTCAACCAGTAGGAGAGCACATGCAACAAATCCAAATCCCGCCGCTCAGCGAAGGTGAGATCTACCTCTGCGGCCTGATCAACGCAACCGGCGATGTAACCCACACGATCCTGCTTCCCGCTGAGGCGGAAACGCGCATGACTTGGCCTGACGCCATGGAATGGGCCAAGAGCCTGAATGCTGATCTTCCGACACGTGCTGAATTGGTGATCGCGTATGAGCAGCACCGCAGCCAATTCAAGCAAGCCGCGTACTGGTCGAACACGCCGGACGACGATCCCGAATATGCCGGCTGGGCTTGGTTTCAGCTCTTCTGCCTCGGCAGCCAGTGCATCATCCAGCAGAGCCCCGTGTTGCGCGCCCGTGCCGTCCGCAGATTGACGATTTAACCCTTCATCCATTTTCAGGAGAAGTCAGCAATGACGCCAACGCTTGAAGCAGTCGAAGCAAAGCAAGCCGAGATCACCGCCATGATCGAGGCAATCCGCAAGGCAGCTGCGCGCGAATACAAGGTCGCCGGCGGCACGATCCAACTGAACCCCGGCGAGCAGTATGCCGGCTTCATTCTCGGCAAAGACGGCGAGCCCGATCATCACCTGATCCTCCTCCCCGGCGATGAAGCTGAACTGAACTGG
>NZ_JAWHTP010000050.1:0-729 GCF_033052815.1 Chromohalobacter sp. HP20-39
GAACGACTGACTCCCGGGCGTACACGACATCGGAGGATGGAATGGCAGAGCAATTGATCGACGCAGCGCAAAGCACGCTGGCCAAGGCGCTGTCGGCACTGAGCCGTCGTGCCGACCGGGTGCACTCACAGCTCTGTGCTGCGCAGCGTATTCGCACGGCCTATCTCGCCGCGCAGGTCGGCATATTGGTGCCGGCCGTCTCTCGGTCGGTTGTTCGTTCGCTTCAGGTCAGGCTCCCCGCATTCATGACCTCCGACGTCATCGCGGAATTCCACCGCGGGCGCAAATTCCTTGCGGTGTTTCCCCGCAAGCAAACCCGTGAGTCGCTGTCGATCCTCCAATACGCGCTTACGGCGTATCTCAGTCAGATCCGCTACCAGGAATTGAAGGAATTCGACGCTGAAATTGCCCACCTGCGGGCCTACCTCACTGACTTGGAACGCGCACGTGAGCAAGCGTCAGACCTTCTGCGGGTGCTCCAGGTGGTGCAGGATCGCGCCGCACCGGTTCCCTCCGAAGCGCAGCCGCTACTGGCTCGGATGGCTGGCGCTGGGGATCGACATTGCCGGCGCTCGAACGCCGGCACCGACGGTCGGCGCCGCGCGGCCAGTGCATTGGATGATCAAGACACGAACCTATGCGCGTTCGTGTTGGCAGAACTTCCCTCTCGTTTGGGGGAGCTTCTGACGCGCGACAAATCGGCGGCCTTCGACGCGTCGACCGAACGCC
>NZ_JAWHTP010000051.1:0-725 GCF_033052815.1 Chromohalobacter sp. HP20-39
GTACGTGGCGTTAGCTAACTCGGCGTCGAGGGCGTTGCCAACCAAGGTGGCGTTGCTTTGCAGCGCGCCGCCCAGGAATTTGAAGTCATCGGGGAATCCCTGCAGTCGTGCGCCTTCGCGCAGGGTAATGGCGCGATTGGCTGTTGGATGCCAATAACGTCCGCTGCCGGCATTGGAGAAATACGTCGTAATTGTCCGCGCTAAGCCGTATCGATGTAATCGAGCGTATGCCGCACCGTAGTAGCTTTTTACCGTCCTTCTGCGGCCGCCCTCTTCCACATCCCTCATCGCTTCCAGTATGTTTGTACCGTGAGTCCAGGGCACATGGCCTAGCGCAGAGGCTTCGGCGCTCCCTTCCCTTGGCAATCCAGCGATTGCATCTTCGAATGTTGGGATAGGACTCGTTCTACCGACCCTATGGAGGGTTGGTTGTAACACCAAGGCTACGCGGCGCGCGCTTGATGTGGTTCCGATTAGATCGTCATCGAGGTCGTCGTAGTCGCGCAGCGACTGGGATACGTAATCGAAATAGCGTCCTCGAGGCAGATGTGTCGGCTCCGGCAGCGATGGGGCGACATTTAAATCGTTGCGGAGAGCGATCATCACCAGGCGATGTCGCGATTGTGCGCTACCGTACAAGGCAGCATTCAATACGCCAGCGGTCCACGAGTACCCTGCGCACTCTAGAATTCCCATTACCTTTTTGAAGTGCGGGGAGATTCCGG
>NZ_JAWHTP010000052.1:0-721 GCF_033052815.1 Chromohalobacter sp. HP20-39
TTCGTTGGCTTCATGCTTGGCCGAATCGTTTGCGGTGAGATGCGGTCCTTCTCGGTGATATAGGCCATGTGGTAGTCCACAAACACCTTGTTGACGATCGCATAGAACGCTTCGCTCGTCTTGGCCTGCTTGGCCACATCGGCACGGCCCAGCACCTGGTCCAGATACGCCGTCTGCGAGGTGAGGAACGGCTCGCCCTGATCGGGGTCTTCCAGCGCGCCAACCACCAGTTCATGCACTTCCGCCTTGTCGAACTGGAACGATGCACCGAGCAGCGTCTTGCCGTGCTTGTTGATGACGTCCGCCAGTGCCGCTTCCAGCTTGGCGCGGTCGATACGGATGCCGCGCCGTTCGGCCGCATCCACCATGTTCAATGCCAGCACCATCGGCAGACCAAGGCGTTGCAGCTCAAGCACGAAGCGCAGGTGCAGACGCAGGTTGGTGGCGTCCACCACGCAGATGAGCATGTCGGGGCGCGGTTCGCCGCGGAACGTGCCCAGGCAGATATCGCGCGTGATGGCTTCGTCGGGGCTGGTGGCGACCAGGCTGTAGGCGCCGGGCAGGTCCAGGATCTGTACGTGCCGGCCCGACGGCGCCGTGAAGCGGCCTTCTTTGCGCTCAACCGTTACGCCTGCGTAGTTGGCCACCTTTTGGCGGCTGCCGGTCAGCAGGTTGAACAGCGCGGTCTTGCCGCAATTGGGGTTGCCGACCAGGGCAACGC
>NZ_JAWHTP010000053.1:0-720 GCF_033052815.1 Chromohalobacter sp. HP20-39
GACGATGGTGGCAGTGTTGAGGGCGTAGCTGCCCGTGGCGCTGAGCAGCAGCAACGAAGCCACGCCAGCATGCAGACGGCGCATCAGGTCGAATGGTCGGGTCACGGCTGGGTCCTCCGGTGCTGCTCGATGCGCGCGACAGCGCGAGCCACATCCGACTCGCCATAGACCACATAGCGCCTGTCCACCACCACGGCCGGGAGGCTGGTGATGCCGAGACTCCATGCGTCGGTAACGCTTTGGTATGCGGAAGCGATGCGTCGCTGCAGATCGGCACCGCCGCCATTCAGCCGGCGCTTGACGATGGCCGTCGCCTGTTCGGGGTCGGTGGGCAGTCCCGCGGAAAGCTCCGCTTCAATCCTGTGGGCTTCGTTCAGTTCGATCAGCCGCTCGCCGCCCATGGTCTTGACCGGGTGGCGGCTGTCGGTGACGACCACCACGTCGGCGGCGAAGGTGGCCGGGCTGAAAACGGCCAGGGCTGCCGGCAGCGCCACGGCCAGGCCGAGGGTTCGCCAGCCCGGCGCGAACCTGGAAAGAGATGCTGGCATGTCGCGTGCCCTTGAAGTTGATCAGAGCAGTAGTCAAACGCGAAGCCGACGCGGCCCCAACAAACAATGCGCATCGCGCACTGCCCGCATACCTGCTTGTCTCGCGCCCATGAAAAAGCGGAGGCCGAAGCCTCCGCGTGGATCAAGGAGCGGGCTACAGCAGGCCGGATTC
>NZ_JAWHTP010000054.1:0-715 GCF_033052815.1 Chromohalobacter sp. HP20-39
TTGACCTCCACTGCGTCGCCGAGCGTGCAGCCCGCCTCCGAGATTGCGTCCTTCAGGCCTTCGCCCTGCAGCGTCTCCATGCCTGAGGCCATTTCGAGCTTCAACGCAAAATTCTTGTAGGACTTACCGGGACGTTTGCGATCAGGGAACCGCTCTTCGCCCACGACTTGATGCGACCGTGATAGGTGGCACGCGAGCGCGCTTCAGGGGCACGTGCGCGGCGGGCCTGCGCATCGGCCTCAACCGGTGCTTCCTCCGTCGTTTCGGGCACTGCCCGTCTAGGGGCAGCCGCACTGCGAGTCGGCTCCTGCTTGACTGAGGAAGGCTGGACGCCGCCCTGAATGACCTGTGCCACCACCTCCGTCACCTTCAAGCCCTCGTGGACTGCTTTGAGAGACCAATGGGGGATTAAGGCAGGCAGCAGCTTGGGACCGAACGGGGTCTCGGTGAGACGGCTCTCGAAGAGCGCAACGAAATGCGCGACTCGATCACCTTCATCGCGAAACAGGTGCGGCTCACCGCTGATGGTCATCTGTGTTTCGTTGTTGCCGCCAGCACCAACCTTGATGGGTTCGGCGTCTGCGTGACGCTGAGGGTTGTCGGCTTTGGGAAGGAGCACCTTCACGAGCGATTCGAGGAACGTCATGCGGCCTCCTACAACAGCGTGCCGCAGAACGAATGCCTCAGTTCGTCGAGATCCTTCTTCAGCCTAGGC
>NZ_JAWHTP010000055.1:0-715 GCF_033052815.1 Chromohalobacter sp. HP20-39
CGGTAGAAGGTCCGCAGTCCCAGCCGCCAGCGCGCGGCCGTGCTTAATGAGGCGAAGTCGAGACAGAAGTCTGTTTCTTTCGGAGACGAGTTCCGTCGCGGTGCTGAACCATTGTTGCTCAACTCTCTCGACTGAGCGCGTTAGAACGGCCTCCTCATCGTCAAGCTCATTGGGGAGGAGTTGTGAGAAGTGCATCGCTACCGGGTAGTCAAGGGCGCAGGCTGCTGGAGCGAACAAGCTAAACTGTGCTTCCCGCCGGCCATAATCCCAATCAGCCCACCGATGGAAGCAGATGGCCCACATCCTTTTTGCCTCTTCCTGCCCAACCAACTGCGCGAACTTTGACAAGATGGAGGCTACGGCTGCCGCACTGCGCTTGGAGTAGCTGAGGTACAGAGTCTCAACAAACATTTCCCAGTTGGTCTCGCCAACTTGCGCTAGCACGCCCGGCAGTGCTGATGCCATCAAAGACTGCTCGTCAGGAGACCGAACCAGGGCATGCATCCAGCCTTTCCACGCAGAGGTTGGCGCGACTTGAATAAGAATCTGTTCGAGCAGACCGGACCAGTTACCGCCTTCGCGGTTGCATCGGTGAGCCTCTTCAAGTTGGTCGACAGCCAGAAACTTGAAGGAAACAAGCGGCACTTCGAGAGCCTGCTTAGGCGCGTAATCTTTAAGCACCAGGAGCAACTGCAGTGATAAGTAAACGTCATCT
>NZ_JAWHTP010000056.1:0-702 GCF_033052815.1 Chromohalobacter sp. HP20-39
CGTCTCTCGTATGAAGAAAGACATGGCGGCAAAGATCGCGCGGATGATCGTGCAGAAATGACAGCTTTTCGAGGATCCCGACATTGACAGGCTGAGTAGAGACCCATGCTTGCGCTTGCAATTCACCATCAACGACCGAGGCATGTACACAAACTGGCTCCCTCAAGAGCTCCAAGAAGGCAAGGAAGAGGGATTCAAGATCGGATACAAACGGGCCATCGACACTGTGCCTTATGGCCTTGAACCTGGGCAGTACTACGAATGACCCAACAATCAGCCCTGAGCAGGATATTGGAGACGAGCGCGCCCCGCTTCTGCCGCCGCTCGCTCTGCATCTTCTTGCGTGTCGTAAGCGCCGCCGCTCACCTCCTCGCATCGGGTCGAGCTGCCGTCGACTGCATGCCAAGCAAGTGGTTGCCAAGACCAGTTTCTGCAAGTGTAAGCATGCCCTGTAACCGTCGGCGCAGCGTTGTGGAGTTCTTCCATGGTGGCCTCTCTTTGATAGGGATGGCCCTCACGCTAGAGCAAAGACACAGAAGCTGCAATCGACTACGAAAAGTCGTTACTCATTCCGTAACACCAGCATGACCGAAACAGCAGCACGAATCATCGAAACAACCTGCAGGAACTGGAAAATGTTTCTCACCGCCAACGAACTCGAACGCCTGACCGGGCGCAAACGGTCGGACGCCCAGGACCGCG
>NZ_JAWHTP010000057.1:0-701 GCF_033052815.1 Chromohalobacter sp. HP20-39
GCCTGAGTCTCGAGCCAATTACCAACACGGGGATACACCATCTCAGCAACGCTATTAACCGATATTCCTCACCGAAGTACATATAGAAATCCGCTGTCCCGTTACAGCAACTCGGAGTCAATCACAACATAACCTTATTAGCTTAATGGCAGAGAAATTACCTACCGATTTTTTTGAATCAGGCTTCATTTCAACAGACTTTAGAAAATCTCGACTATGAAACACATGCAGCACACTTGGGCATCCCATTCATTTCAATCTTCAAAGGGCCTGCGCCATCGCTCAGTGCAGGCGTTGGGAGCCATGTTTCTTATCCTGGCCCCGTTCGCCTATAGCGCCACCTCGCAGGAAGCACAAGAGCCAGAGAATGTGAAAGTGGTTCGACAATACCTTGAAGCTTGGAATAGCGGGAAAACCAATGATATGAAAAAAGTTCTCGACTCCAACGTCGTCTATTTCAATACTAGTAATGAAGCATCCCGCACCGGGCCGGAATCCATCACCGAAGTCTCGCAGTTTCTGAAGCAAATTTTGCCTGATCGAAAAATGAAACTCCGCTCGCAACCGATTTCATCCGACGATGGCGTAGCGATTGAATGGGAATTCACCGCCACCAAGAGAAACAGTGGCGAGACGTCACCCTCCAGCACGAATATCAGTTATTTCGGTGCGAGTTTTTTTCGCGTTTTGAACGGAAAAAT
>NZ_JAWHTP010000058.1:0-700 GCF_033052815.1 Chromohalobacter sp. HP20-39
GCCGCCGCGTGGTCAAGCCCATGCGATACCAGTGTCGGCCGGCCGGCAAGCCGGCGTTCTACGACACCAAGTACCCGAGCACGTACAACGCCAGGATGGACAATTTGCGGGGATTTTGGAAGGGGCAATACGGCCACACGCACGGCGTGGTGCTGGTCGATGCGTTCTACGAGAACGTGGCCGGGCCGGAGGGAAAGAACATCGTGCTGGAGTTCCGGCCGGATCCGCCGCAGACGATGCTGGTGGCTTGCGTGTGGTCGCACTGGCGCGCGACGAAGCCGGGTGAACAGGATCTACTGTCGTTCGCGATTATCACCACGGACCCGCCGCCGGCGATTTCAGAGGCTGGCCATGACCGCTGTCCGGTGCCAATCAAGCCAGAAGACCTCGATGCGTGGCTCAACCCAGACCCGAACGACCTCGACGCGATGGACGAGATCCTGCGCTACAACGGGATGCCGCGCTTCGTGCACAGCGTCGCTGGCTGACGGCTACTGGCAAGCGGCCAAAGCCGCGCGCAAACGCGCCTCGTACCCCTTTCGCAACTCGACCTCAGCCAGCGCGGCCTTGTAGAAATCGAAGTCACTGGCCGACGAAGGCACCGCGGCGAGCGGCCACGCCGGCACGGGGACGTCCGGCGCCTTGCATGGCACGGGAACCGGCACTTTCACCTCCACGGGCTTCTCAATGACCTGCGGCG
>NZ_JAWHTP010000059.1:0-698 GCF_033052815.1 Chromohalobacter sp. HP20-39
CAAATAGCGTTCAACATCCCATTCCGCTCGCATCACGATACCGAGGCCATCTAGTGCCCAACTCACCGCGATTTCTCCGTCGTTGGTCGTGAGATTGCCACGCACGTGCACAGCGTCAGTACGCGCTTTGGCGCCCTTGATTGGAGTTAATCGCCACACACCGTAAGCATCGCTTCCCTGCCGAATGCCAATGCAATTGTGGCGTTGCAAGTCTGCGGGAGTCTGTGGGATTCCATGTTCACGCAAATACTTGGGCGAGGCGCACAGTAGGCGGCGGTTGGGGGCCAGCAGGCGTGCAACGATACGTGCATCCGGTGGCTGACCAAAGCGCACGCAGACGTCGAAGGCGACGTCCGAGAGTGGAGGTGGATCCGCTGACAGCTGTAGCTGCACGTCGACATCTGGATAAGTTCGACTGTATTCCGCGATCACTGGCGCAACGTGCATACGCCCAAATCCAAGTGTTGCGTTCACGCGCAACAGACCGCGTGGCGTACCTTTGGCACTAGTCAGCAACTGCTGCAGATCATCAACCTCTCCTAGGATGCGCCGCGCATGCTCAAGGAACACTTCGCCCTCCGGGGTCAAGCTCATGCGTCGTGTGGTTCGGACAATCAGCGGAAGCCAATATCAACACCGAGGTCGCACGCACGTTAAGCGGCATGCGCGCTGCTGACCAGGCGGAGGTGGATCAATGT
>NZ_JAWHTP010000060.1:0-694 GCF_033052815.1 Chromohalobacter sp. HP20-39
CGCGCCGTGCTGCAGTTCGAAGATCACTGATCCCTGTCGATACTGCACCGGCTGGCCATCGCGGCCACCGGCCGCGCCGATCAGTGCGGATTCGAACCAGTCGTCAAACCCGAGATCCGTACCACCCTCTTCTACAGCCTGTTTCCAGCGGCCAATCCACCCGAGGTCGGCCGCGCGAGGAAGAGACTCGATGTCGATCGGCTCTTCTTTGTCCATCATGATGTTGCTCCTCCGGGCACAGGACTAGATATGTCGAGTGCCACAAAAATTTTGATCGATTTCGGCACGCGGTCAAATTGGGCGGAACACCCACCAACCGATGCCGGAGCAAAGAAATGCCCCGGGATGGCCCGGGGCAATGGTCAGACGATGACCTCGATGCAATCGCCGAATGGCGGGGTATGGATTCTGCGCAACGGTGTGGTTGAGGCCCACAGCACCGGATACTCCGGCGGCACTTCGGGGAACGTGCCATACATGTCCGTCAGATAGGCGAGAAACGCCGGCCGAAAGCCCTGTTCCTCCACCCACTCGAACGGCGGTGCGAAGCAGGTACCGCCGCCGCCTTTCACAGGCGCCAGTTCAAGCGCATCACCGGGCTCGAACACCTGCACCTGCGTGACACGCGCGTCACAGTCGATGACGATCAGCCGCGATGGCTTCACTTCCTCGAAAACGCGGTTGATCTCGGATG
>NZ_JAWHTP010000061.1:0-673 GCF_033052815.1 Chromohalobacter sp. HP20-39
TCCCCGCTACCGTCAATTGGGCCGCAATGTACAAAACGCTGCTCGGCGAACTTGTTGCCTTGAGCGCGCAAGGTGCGGTGCCAGATGCTGAGTTGCGTGCCCGTCTTGAAGCCTTGATCACCGAAACCCAGAAACGCAAACCACCGAGCAGGGCCTCCCTGGTCCGCGAGGGATTGATTGATGGAATTCGCCCCGTGCGGTCGTTGCTCGTCGCCATTGCAAAGCTGCCCTGGCAGGCCACCGGCGAGCATCCTGCCATCGAGTACCTTGCCAAGCTGCAAGCTTTATATCTCAAAGGATCCAGAAAGCTGCCAGTTGAAGTGGTGGCACCAAGTCTGGGAATGATCTGGCAGGTTTCGATCTCCAGCCCAGACCGGGAACGGGCGTTTCAGGCGTTGGAGGTGGCCACCCTGTTTGCCCTGCGCCGCGCGGTGCGCAATGGCTCGGTCTGGATTGAGCACAGCCTGAGCTTTCGTGGCCGCGCACGCCTGTTCTTCACTGATGCGCGCTGGCAGGAAGAAGCCAAACGGCACTATGCCCGACTGTCACTGCCAGCCAATGCATCCACACTTTTGAAGCCGTTGCTGGCCAAGGTACGCGCCGGCGTGGAGGCAGTGGCCGTCGCCGCGCGCAGCGGTGTGCTGCGCGTGGACGAAGAACTCCACCTTTCAGT
>NZ_JAWHTP010000062.1:0-665 GCF_033052815.1 Chromohalobacter sp. HP20-39
GCAACGTCTGCAATTCTTCGCCGAGCCGATGCTGCTGACGCTTGAGACCGTCGCGCTCCTCCGACAACGTCTCCTGTTTGGCAGTCAGGGTCTCCAGGTGGACCTGTGCTCGCTGCTGCAACTCAACAAACGCGATGCCTGTAGTTGGCGCTGCCCAGCCCAGCACTTGCCAATGCTGTTGTACCTGCTCGCGCTTCTCGGTTCGATGCGTACGCTGCCGCTCCGCCTGCTTCAGGTCTGCTTGCAACTGCTCCAAAATGCGGCCGCCTTGGTCGTTACGCTTCTCGCGCAACAAGCCCAAATACCGTTGGGCGTCCTCTTCCTTCTGAGTTTTCTGCTTAAGCTCGGTCTCCAAGCCGGCCCGCCTAGTTTTGGCAGACTCAATCGCACTCTCAAGCAGTGTTTCTTTGCATTGAACGACGTAGGGCTCGATATGAAGGCTCAACACCCCCAACTCTCGTAACGATTTTTCCGCTGCCAGCAACTGCTCATGGGCTTCGCTAGCCGGCTCCAGCACGGCTTGCTGGTCACGCGCGGTAACCACGGCTCGATGCGCTTCGTTCAGTTCGTTGAAGCCATCAACCAATTTCTCCGCCAGAGCAAAGGTTTCTGGCTCTTGCAGCATGTACTCGCGCAGGAACGCATTGAGGTCCCCCACGTTTTTG
>NZ_JAWHTP010000063.1:0-663 GCF_033052815.1 Chromohalobacter sp. HP20-39
CGCCATAACCGCCATGCACGATGCGCCGCAGACCGCGTGGTCGCTCGAGGCGCTGGCGGCGCAGGCGGGCATGTCACGCGCGCGCTTCGCCGCCGCGTTCAAAGACGCGGTGGGCGTCACGCCGGGCGACTATCTGGCCGACTGGCGGATGAACGTCAGTTGCACCCTGCTCAAGCAGGGGCGTCCGGTGGCGGTGGTGGCCGACCGCGTCGGCTACGGCAGCCCGAACGCGTTGGCGCGCGCCTTCCGCGTGCGCATGGGCTGCGCCCCGCGCGACTGGCTGGCGCAGCAGCGCGGTGACGCGTCGCTCAGCGGTTCGTGAGTTTGAGGTCGATTCGCCGGTTCTTGGCGTAGGCGGCGTCGGTGTTGCGCTCGTCGAGCGGGTGAAATTCACAGGCGCGGCACGGGAATCAAGGCATTGCGATTCTCGAAAATAGTTCTTGAAATTCTATTCTTGATTGCATATCATCTCAACGAGTTTCGATAAGAAAGGATGCGCATGCGACCGTCTGTTGTGCTTGACATGAAGCGAAGCGCAGTGCGTGAAGCGGTAGGCCGCTTTCGCGCCGCGAACCCGCGCGTCTTCGGCTCGGTGCTGCATGGCACCGACCGGGATGGCAGCGACCTCGACCTGTTGGTCGATGCGCTGCCCGGTGCCACGTT
>NZ_JAWHTP010000064.1:0-554 GCF_033052815.1 Chromohalobacter sp. HP20-39
CACCAGCGTTTGACTACGCTTTCAGCAAGCGAGGAGTCGGTGCTGATCAATACGTACCTGACGAACCTCTACACGCTTGAGTCGGCCATCCCGACCGCGAGTGACAACCTGGACACCGACCAGGCGGCCGTTTGGAAGCACAACCCGAACGAGCAGCGTGATCGAGACAGGCTTTTCGATTCGTGGCGCCGCCGGCTGTGCGAGTTCATTGGCTTTGCGCCTGGTCCGATTCTGGGCAATGGTGGCATCAGCGTCTGCCGCGCATAGGAGCAAAGATGGACGCAGCCAAGCTGCAAGCCAAGATTTACGCAGGCTACGCGAAGTCGGCCAAGCGGATCGGCTACGTCTATGACGTCTACCGCCCGGCCAGCACCGCCAACCCGCTGACCAACAAGGTCGCCAGCCTGAATGCCTCATTCAACGCCCAGGACTGGACGTACACGAAGCCGAATCTGCCGGATAAGCCGTATTGGTACTGCCTGATCGACGGCCGTCTCACGCAGGTCGGTGACTACCTGCAGCGCGGCACGAACCTGCATTTCATCGCTGGGATG
>NZ_JAWHTP010000065.1:0-655 GCF_033052815.1 Chromohalobacter sp. HP20-39
AACGGCACGAACTACGTGTTCTTCTCGTCCACCACAGCCGGCGGCTATCAGCTCTACCTGGGCGATGCGAGCACGGGCCAGCGCTGGAGCCTGTCGCAGTTTGGCGTGAACAACGACACGACCAAGGCCAAGCTCGGTTCGAACTACTACGCGGGCACCACGGCTGCCGCTACTCAGCAAACCGTATTGCTGTCGCAAGGCAAGCCGGCCAGCGCGTCGTCCAGCTACAGCAGCAGCCTGGGCCCGGCCTACGCGTTTGACGGCAACACCACCAGCACGCGCTGGGATTCGATTGAAGGCGTGGCCGGCACGCAATGGCTGATGGTGGACCTCGGCTCGACGCGCACCATCAACGGCGTTGATCTGTACTGGGATGCCGGCGCCAAGGTGTACTCCATCCAGACTTCCAACGACGGCGTGAACTGGACCAACATCTACTCGACCAGCAATGGCGTGGCGTATGGCCACGTGGCACTGGCCAACCTCAAGGGCAGCGGCCGCTATGTGCGGATGTACGGTACGCAGCGCGCCACGCAGTGGGGCTACTCGCTGGACGAAATGCAGGTGTGGGGCTACTGATTGGCGGATCAATTGATCGGCCTATCTGCCTGACATGACAACGCCCCGGTGGCAACGGCCATCGGGGCGTTTGTCT
>NZ_JAWHTP010000066.1:0-655 GCF_033052815.1 Chromohalobacter sp. HP20-39
GGCCGCGTGTGGCGCTCTCGCAGTAAGCCCCGGGCTATCTCCGGAAGGCCGAATGAGGATGCGAGCGTAGCCGTGAGGGTGGTAGCTCAGGGAGCAGGCCGGTCTCCAAATCCGCGCCGAGTTGGGTTCGATTCCTACGCTGCCCGCCAGAGGAAAGCCCCGGTACGCAAGCCGGCAGGTGGGTGCAGAGCCCGCGCACAGATCAATGCGGGGTAGCTCAGCGGAACGAGCGGCGGGCTCATAACCCGAAGGTCGGTGGTTCAAATCCACCCTCCGCAACCAGTTTCACGACTTCATCGCTGTCTCCTCCGTCGCTCGAAAGGCGACCTTAGCGCCCGCTTGGCTTCGGCCGGCGGGCGCGTTGTTTTTGTCGAGACCAACATGCACACACACCAGTCCGAACGGCACCCCAAGGCGGAGCGGTGGCCAAACGCCTGACCAGCGCAGTTGACGTGCTAGCTCGCCCGCGGCCGCCTGAGTTCCTGCTTGATCCCGAGAACTGGACCCACCACTACGAGCCGGCCAAGGACATGGCCGACTGGGTGAGGTCGCAGATCATCGAGGAAGGGCCGCTCCATAACGATGAGCACGCCCATCTGTTGGATGCTGACATCGCATTTCTCTGGGCGGCCGAGCGGTACGTAAAGCAGGGCCG
>NZ_JAWHTP010000067.1:0-640 GCF_033052815.1 Chromohalobacter sp. HP20-39
GCTTCACGCAGTGCGCATGCCACACGTCGTGGCCAACCCAGCCAAGGTCTTCCGCATACTCGGCCGGCGTCATGCCGAACTTCTCGCGCGAGTAGGCGATGTCGTTGTCGTTCTCCGCCAGGTGGGTGTGCATCGACACGCCGTAGCTGCGTGCAAGCTTGGCCGATTCGCGCATCAGATCGCGCGAGACGGAGAAGGGCGAGCACGGCGCCACCACCATGCGCAGCATGGAGTGGCGATCGGCGTTGTGCCAGGTTTCGATCAGGCGCTGCGTCTCTTTGAGGATGGCCGCTTCGCCTTCGACCACGCGGTCCGGCGGCAGGCCGCCCTGGCTGCGGCCCACGCTCATGCTGCCGCGCGCCGCGTGAAAGCGCATGCCGATCTGCTGCGCGGCTTCAATCGAATCATCGAGCCGGCTGCCATTCGGATACAGATACAGGTGGTCGCTGGACGTCGTGCAACCCGAAAGCAGCAGTTCCGCCATCGCGGTAAGCGTGGAGACACGCACCATCTCGGGCGTGAGGCCTGCCCACACCGGATACAGGTTCGTGAGCCAGCCGAACAACTCTGCATCCTGCGCGGCGGGCAGGGCGCGCGTCAGGCTCTGATACATGTGATGGTGCGTGTTGACGAAGCCGGG
>NZ_JAWHTP010000068.1:0-634 GCF_033052815.1 Chromohalobacter sp. HP20-39
AGCCGTAGGGGAACCTGCGGCTGGATCACCTCCTTAAACGACGGTGCATCCCACCGGGTAAGCGCTCACAATGAATTACCTGATCGAGCAGAGCAACGACTGTTTGGGTCCTGGACCCAGTGGTTTGTAGCCGGGTCTGTAGCTCAGTTGGTTAGAGCGCACCCCCTGACCTTAATGGAAAGGAGGGTGAGGTCGACCGAACGACTGCCGAAGGCTTAGCAGTTAGCATGGTGCTGGGTCTGTAGCTCAGTTGGTTAGAGCGCACCCCTGATAAGGGTGAGGTCGGCAGTTCGAGTCTGCCCAGACCCACCAATTTCGCCAATGACTGCGTTGCTTTTACCCTCGTGTAGCAGGCTACACGTCGGCCAAAAGCGCCTTGTCCTTGACGAAATACGTGATTCGGGGCCTTAGCTCAGCTGGGAGAGCGCCTGCCTTGCACGCAGGAGGTCACCGGTTCGATCCCGGTAGGCTCCACCATCCCGACAGTCACCAAAGTTTTAAGCGAGACGCTTGGAAGACAGGTTCTTCGAGCTTCCCGCTTAGAGCTTTTCGCTCTAAATGCTCTTTAACAATGTGGAATAAGCTGACAAAGCAAGACGATACGTCTCAAGCGTATCCGGCAAAATCGTGTTCG
>NZ_JAWHTP010000069.1:0-633 GCF_033052815.1 Chromohalobacter sp. HP20-39
CCAGGCGCATGCCGACGTGCCGTGGCGCAGCATGCGCAATATGCGTAATCGCATGGCTCACGGCTATTTCGACATCAACCTCGATGTGGTGTGGGAGACGGTACAGGAATGGCTGCCGGCGTTGCTCCAGCAATTGCCCGCCGTGCGTCAGGATGCCGACGATGAAGACCGTAACGACAAAGGCATGGAGCCATGACCAATCAAGCCGCCGATGTTCGGCCCCTCTGGCGTGTTCGATCCCGCGACCTATGAGCCGCGCTCGGGCAAGACCTTCTGGATGGCCGCAACGGACGTGAGTTCGCTGGTGGGCAAGGAGGCAGCAGCCGACACGCTCATCGGCAACTGCACGACCGCACGACCAGCCTCCCGTTCAAATTCGAGTTAGAACTCATATCCAGCCTGTCTGGGGGCACTGTGAAAGAGGGATCTCCGATGACTGTTGAATCGAGAATATTTTCTGTAGCCGAGTATGTTCAGCCGTCCGAAGGCGAGCCTATTCGTTCCGTTGTGCTTGAAACCCGAGACTCAATGATCGTGGTTTGGCATGTCCATCCCGGGCAGGAAATTGCGGCTCACATTCATCCTCACGGCCAAGACACGTGGACTGTTTTGTCGGGAATGGCTGATTACTTT
>NZ_JAWHTP010000070.1:0-632 GCF_033052815.1 Chromohalobacter sp. HP20-39
CGATGATTGGGACGCGCTTGTTGGCCTGCTCGACCGCCACGCGGATCAGCTCACGGTGCTCTTCCACCGACACCGTCGGGGATTCACCGCTGGTGCCGACGATGACGATGCCGTCGGTCCCTTCGGCGATGTGCCAATCGATGAGCTTGCGCAGGGACGGGTAATCAAGGCTGCCGTCCTCGTGCATGGGCGTGACGATGGCGACGAGACTGCCGGAAATCTGGGTCATGGTTTCGAAAGCAAACAAAAGCGTCAACGTTAACAGTCGGATTGTACCGGATCGTCAAAGCGAATTCGCCACATCGGATGCCCGCCAAGAGACGGGTAAGCCGCAGTCGTCAGCAACTTCAAAGTACGTACCGGGGCACCACGTCATCCGAGCGCTCGCGCACCGCGCAAACCCGCTGCACGTAAGCGTCTCGAGGCGACGAGATGAAGCCGTCTTCGTAGCCGATTACACGCAATTGCCCTTGCACTGCGCTGAGCAGCTCACCTGGCAACAGCAAGAATGCCGGGTTGGACGGTTTCCCGACAGTTTCGTTTCCGATGGCAAAAGTTTCGTAGATCAGGCGCCCACCCGGCGCAACCGCCGCCAACAGCTGCGGCCACAGCGGCCGATGCAGGTAATTGGT
>NZ_JAWHTP010000071.1:0-629 GCF_033052815.1 Chromohalobacter sp. HP20-39
GGCTGACCCATACCTGTTCGTCGACGACATGACCGTGAATGGGCTACTGCTCTGCAAGCAGCACCACACGGGCAAGGACGCCGGCATCCACGACATGCCGTTCCCGCTCTGGATCGCACAGCGGTACGCGATCGAGGGCTACCAATTCACACCGAACGAGGTGATCCACCATGCTGATGCTGATTGAGAAGGCCATCGACTGGCTTTTTGGCGACGTGAAGCGCATCTTGATCGTGGCGGTCCTTCTGGTGATCGGCATGGCCGCCGCCGTCGGTATGATCTACAAGCACGAGCGAGATGCGGCACGCGCCGAACTGGCGAAAGTGCAAACGGCTCTCGCGAAAGCCGAGGGCGACAACCAGGCACTGGGCGCATCCCTGGCGCGGCAGAGTCAGGCCGTTACCGACATGCAGAAGGCGGCGATTGCGCGCGAGGCAGCAGCTGCGGCCGCCGACAAGGCGGCCCAAGCCGATCAGGCCAAGTACAGCATTGCCGCCGGCCGCATCCTGGCACAACAGCCTGGCGTCGATGCCTGCGCGTCGCTGCACGCCCTGCGCGTGAGCTACAGCGGGAGCCAACCATGATCCGGGCCGCATTGCTGTGCCTACTGTTGGCCGGCTGCGCCAACG
>NZ_JAWHTP010000072.1:0-629 GCF_033052815.1 Chromohalobacter sp. HP20-39
GTGGGCCAAGGAACAGGGCGGCGAGTTGCCGACGCGCCGCGAGCAATCGCTTCTGTACGCCAATCTCAAAGATGAGTTCCAGGGCACCTGGTACTGGTCCGGAGAGGCTCGCGAGCGCGAGTCCGGCTGGGCTTGGTGTCAGGGTTTCGGCTACGGCGGCCAGAGCGGCATCCGCCGCGACGACGAGTTGCGCGCCCGTGCCGTCCGCAGATTGATCCTTTTGTAATTTAACAATTACATCCACCGTGGCACTGCACACAAACCTTCCGATCTACAAAGCGGCCTATGGGTTGCTGGACGTGGTGACGGACCTGGTCAAGAACATGGCCCGCGACTTCAAGCGCAGCATCGGCGAGAAGATCAGCGCAGAGTGCATCGAGATCATGGTTCTGGTCTTCCGCGCAAATGTCGCAGATGGCATTAAAGCTCAGACATGAACAAGAACGGCAACATCAAGCACGGTTATCACGGTTCGCTGACGTATCGGCGCTGGAAGGCCATGCGTCAACGCACATCGATCAGCAGCCGCGATGCGCATCACGCCAAGCACTACGACGGCGTGACCTGCTGCGAGCGTTGGGCCAGCTTTGAGGTATTCCTCTCGGATATGGGCGAATGCCCAGAAAAGC
>NZ_JAWHTP010000073.1:0-624 GCF_033052815.1 Chromohalobacter sp. HP20-39
ACTGCGTCTGTCGCTGGCTGTCGGTTTAGTGAATAGTCACGCCATCCTCGGTTGCATTGACTTCGCTAACCTTCGCACCTTGTTCGATCTTCAGGCCTTGCTTGTCGAACGCCTTCTTCGCCTCCTTGGCGATGGCTTGGTCGACGATTGGCAGGAAGCTGGGCAAGCCTTCGAGGATCGTGACATCCGCCCCCAGGCGGCGCCAAACGGAGCCCAGCTCCAGGCCGATCACGCCGGCACCGATGACGGCCAACCGATCAGGCACAGCCGCGATGTCCAGCGCGCCGTCGTTGGAGAGCACGACCCGCTCATCGAACGGTAGGTTGGGGAGCGGCCGCACGTTGGAGCCTGTGGCAACGATGATCTGCTTGCCAACCAAGGTAACAGCCTCATCGGCGGCGACGCTCACCTCGAAGCCACCATCGACAGTCCTGGTGAAAGACGCCAGGCCGTTGAAAAACTGGACCTTGTTTTTGCGGAACAGATAAAGGATGCCTTCGTTGCTGGACTTCACGACCTGATTCTTACGTTCCAACATCGTGGTCACATCCATGCGCAGATCACCCGTGGAGATGCCGTGCGTGCCAAAGTGGTGCTTGGCTTGTTCAAAGTTCTCTGACGACT
>NZ_JAWHTP010000074.1:0-623 GCF_033052815.1 Chromohalobacter sp. HP20-39
TTCGCTCAACCGGCGCCATTGACTTCGCAGCCATGCCGGTAACTTGGAACCATATCCCGATGGTTTTCCGACATGCGCTTCACACGTTATCTCCGTTACTACCCGATCGATTTTACCTCGCGCCGCGAGGCCGCTTTCGCTCGCAAGCAGGCCCGCGAGCGTGCGCGCTATCCCCTGTTTCCCGAGCACATAGCCGAGTCACAACGCACCGTCGCTGACGAAATCGCCCTGCGCCAGCGTCGTTCCGACAGTCTGGAGCTGCGTATGCGCGCGCTCCAGGCCAAACACTGGCGCAAAGGTCGCAGCATGTACTTCGCCCAACCGGCGGCCGTTCGTGCCCACATCCAGGAAGCGTGGCGAGCATGGCGTGGCCCCACCACTCCCAACAACTTCATCTATGTAGTTGAGCAGCAAACCGGCGAGGGCGAGCGCCGCCGTGCGGCGATCCGGGAGAGGGATGCGGCGTTTCGCGCGTCTCTCGTTGACACACAACTGACCCTCGCCTGACATGCAGCCTACCGAAGAGCAAACCGCTGTCGTTGATGCGTCCTTGGATGGCGAACCGTTGAAGGTTGACGCTCGTGCGGGCGCCGGCAAGACCTCCACCCTAGGCCTCGTCTCGA
>NZ_JAWHTP010000075.1:0-622 GCF_033052815.1 Chromohalobacter sp. HP20-39
TGTCCTGGAAGTCGAGCTTCCCGTTCCGCGCCAGCGCTTGTTGGTATGCCGAATACAGGCGCTCCTCAACGCTGCCAGGCGGAACCCTGCCGAAGTCCATTTTGATTGCCTCGATGGCGGCCAAAGCGGCTTCTTCCTTCCAATCAAGGTCGGCTTCCTTCAGGGCTTGTGCAACCAGCGCCAACTGGTCCCCCTCGTTGGCGATGTCCTGCTGCTTGCATCCCTTTGGTGTGAGCTGCTTGAACGCCAGCCCGTGAAAGGTCCCTGCCAACAGGCGAGCCTTCGATGCCGGCCCGGCCAGCGCGCGAATGCGCTCCTGCAGTTCCGTGGCCGCCTCCTTGTTGAAGGTCACAGCACCGACCCTGCATGCGGGATCGGCGAGAAGAATGGCTGCCTTGGTCGCAATTGTCTTTGTCTTTCCGGCGCCCGGGCAGGCAACGGCGACACAGTGCAGGCGTAGGTCTGCCACTTCGCGCTGTGACGGGTTCAGTTCGTCTAGGATTGACGTGGGCATCTGAGAAACCAATACGGTGGCCAACCCCGAGCCTGCGATGGCCGATGGGGTCGGCAAGTGGCCTGCGAGCCGGGTGAAGCTTCTGGAAACTCGCAGGCCCCCGGGACT
>NZ_JAWHTP010000076.1:0-613 GCF_033052815.1 Chromohalobacter sp. HP20-39
GTCGCAGGCTGCGGCCGTCTTCGGTCGTGTGGTGCACGAAGTCGTAGCTCCAGACGTGATGTGGATACTCCGGGCGTAGCCGCACACAGGAGCCATCGTTGAACCATAGACGGCCCCTCGGGCGCTGCTTCTTCGGTACCTTGAGCCCCTCGCGACGCCAGATGCGCTGCACGCGGTCGCGGCCAACCTGCCAACCGCTGGCCTGCAACAGCGCCGTGATGCGTCGGTAGCCATAGCGACCGTACTCGGCCGCCAGCGCAACGATGGCCTGCGTGAGTGCGTCCTCGTCAGCGCGCACCGTCGCCACATAGCGCTGTACGGCCCGGGACTGGCCCACGACGCGGCAGGCTTTGCGCTCCGAGACCTCGAACCGTTCCTGCAGCATGCACACGGCGCGTCGGCGTCGCTCGGGGCTCACCAGTTTCCCGAAGCGACCTCCTTGAGCATCGCCTTCTCCAGCGACAGGTCGGCAACCAGCCTGCGCAGCCGGGCGTTCTCGCGCTCAAGCTCCTTGAAGCGTTTGGCTTGGTCGTGCTGCAGGCCGCCGTACTCCTTGCGCCAACGGTAATAGCTCTGCTCGGAAATGCTGGCCTCCTTGCAGGCCAGTTGAGCG
>NZ_JAWHTP010000077.1:0-608 GCF_033052815.1 Chromohalobacter sp. HP20-39
ATCTGACGCTACAAAGGTCGCCTTGCCGCGAAATACCGCAATACCTGCATCCTTGGGTGCTTGTACATGGAAAGACTGCCGGAAGTGCCCGATCATTTGATCTTTATCTCTGACAAGCAAAGACAAGTCGACAGGCCCGGCCGAGGTCGCTATACCTGGGAACTTCCCATGCGCAGCAGACATGCGAGCAGAAGCCGCCGCAAGCAACGTCTTTGAAGGAACGCATCCTACATTGAGACAGGTCCCTCCTGCCAACCCCTGTTCGATCATGGCGACTGTTTTGTCGAGCCTACGTGCTTCGTTCGCTGCGGCTCTAGCCGCCGAACCGGAACCTATCGTGACTAGATCATAGATGACGGAGGGCTGTTGTGCGGAAGCCGCTGTTGTCGTGTTCATAAAAGAAGCCTCAAGGAAATTGCAAAGAAAGAGACAGATCGGTCTCCTTGAGGGATTGTAGACAACCCTGTCTCCTTGTGTCAACATGTCGCGTATGAATCCTCACAACGATGAATAACATCATGGACAAAAAAGAACAGTTAGTCGCAACTGCCTTTAACCTTTTTTATAAGTACGGCATTCATGCTGTTGACATCAATCGGGTACTTGAA
>NZ_JAWHTP010000078.1:0-605 GCF_033052815.1 Chromohalobacter sp. HP20-39
ACCCACACCCGAGATCGTCGACTACCACGAGTACCGCACGCTGGCCGAGGCATTTGGCCCGGGCTCGCAGCTCGCCACACAGCCCACCTGGAAAGACTGGGCAACGGCCATCGCCACCGGCATCGGTTGCGGCGCAGTGATGGCGTTTGTCGTCGGCTGCGCGGCCGGCGCGCTGATTCGATAACAACGAGGAGAAAACCAAGATGACCGAAGCTGAGAAAACCACTGCGCTCACATTGCCCGAGCGCGCCGCAATTGCGCTTGGCACCAAAGAGCATGAAGCCAATCTGCTGGCGCTGGCAAAAAAGCACGCAGACATCGTCGAGATCAAGAACCCCGCAGGCCGTGAGCAATGCCATGGCGCCATGATGACGTTGGCCAACGCGCGTATCGCCATCAGCAAGGCGGGCAAGGAAGCGCGCGACGACGCTACCAAGTTCTCGAAGGCCGTGATCGAAGAAGAGAAGCGACTGATCGCGATCATCGAACCGGAAGAAGATCGCCTGCGCGGCCTGCGTGATGCATGGGATGCGGAGCGCGAGCGCGAAAAGCTGGCCAATGCCGAAGCTGAAAAGCGCCGGATTGCCACGCTGCAAGAGCGTATC
>NZ_JAWHTP010000079.1:0-598 GCF_033052815.1 Chromohalobacter sp. HP20-39
CCCCGGCCACCGGTAGCACGTAGCGTCGCGGCCCCGGCTCCAGATCGGTCAGCCCCTTCACCGATCGCGAAGTGCGAACGATGTCTGCGAGTTCGGCTTCGGTCCCGCGGACTACGTTCCAGTCACCGGACGCTTTGTGCAACGCATGGAGTGGCTCCACTTCTTCGAGCGTGCCAGTCCGGTCCCCGTCCGGTAAACCCTCCTGGCCGTCGCGCACCGCGATGTACCAATACAGGTCAGCGCTGATCCGATAGAAGCCGCACCAAGGCTGAGGATGTGAGTCAGCGACAAGGGCTGCAAGCGGCTTGGTTCGCCAGTTGGAGGCAGCGCCCTCGAGGCCCGCACAAAAGCCGGCCTGTACGTGCCCTGTGCGCGTCTGATGGACGACACTCCACCGTGCTTGCAGATCACGAGCCTTCTTGCGCAGTGCCGCGCGGCTTGGCCTGGCATCCTCATGCCGCCAAGTCAGGCCGACGGCATAGGTGCCCTTGATCCCTGGAAGGTTGAGGACTTGAGCCATGTCACACCGCGAGCTTCAGAACTTGCTTGCCGCGACCCACTCTGACTTGTTTCGCATCGACGCCGATGACTTGCCAGT
>NZ_JAWHTP010000080.1:0-583 GCF_033052815.1 Chromohalobacter sp. HP20-39
GGTCAGGTGTCGAATGATACGGGTGCTGTTCTTCTGTCCACGAGCGCTCCACCACAAACCGCTGGGGTCTTCGCCAGTCGCTGCAGTCACCGTGCCCGTCAGGAGCCGTTGCCTGAAATTTTGGAAAATGGCCTGCTCGTCTGGATACGTGGCATGCACGTCCAAGTAGGCAAGGAATAGTCTGACTGAAGCAGTGACCTTGACCATCCAATCGGGGCTGCGGGCGTCCCAGTGCTCAATGAGGTAGTCGAGAAGAACGTCAACCGGACCTTGAGCAGTGAGCAGGACTGGCACCTCGTAGTAGATGCCACTCTCGTCAGTGAAGACCCGTCCGGCTACGACAGTGGACACAAACATTGCCCTTCACCCCAGCTTGAAATTGGTAGCCCCGGACCTTACTCAACGCACCCGTCCGCACATCGAGCCGGTCTGCATACCCTATGGAATGTGGATTATTAGGGGGTAAATAACAATGTCACGGACACCGAACACCGAGAAATCTCGGCGCCGTGATGTTGAAATGCCACACCACCCACCTGAATTCAACAAAGTGTGGATGTAATTTAGGGGGGAGGAACTAACG
>NZ_JAWHTP010000081.1:0-581 GCF_033052815.1 Chromohalobacter sp. HP20-39
CCGAGAACACGAACTTGCCGCTGGTGATGTCGACCTGGCCGCCGCCGAAGTTGGTGGCGTACAGGCCCTTCTTGATGGACGCGACGATCTCCTTGGGGTCGTCCTGGCCGCCCAGCATGTAGGTGTTGGTCATGCGCGGCATGGGCAGGGCGGCGTAGCTCTCGCGGCGGGCGTTGCCGGTCACCGGCATCTTCATCAGGCGTGCGTTGAGCGTGTCCTGCATGTAGCCGGTGAGGATGCCGTCTTCGATGAGCGTGTTGCACTGCGTGGGGTTGCCTTCGTCGTCGAGGTTGAGCGACCCGCGGCGGTTGGCGAGCGTGCCGTCATCGACCACGGTGACGCCCTTGGCTGCCACGCGCTCACCCATGCGGCCAGAAAAGGCGGATGAGCCCTTGCGGTTGAAATCGCCTTCCAGGCCGTGGCCGATGGCTTCGTGCAGCAGCACGCCGGGCCAGCCCGGGCCGAGCACGACGGTCATGGTGCCCGCCGGTGCCGGCTTGGCTTCCAGGTTGACGAGCGCGGAGGAGACCGCCTCGTCCACGTATTCGCGCAGCAGGTCGTCGGTGAAGTAGCCGTAGGCA
>NZ_JAWHTP010000082.1:0-577 GCF_033052815.1 Chromohalobacter sp. HP20-39
GACCCGCGCTCGCAACCGCAGTGCTGCGCCTCGTGGGCAAAGCTGGCCACGGCCCTGCGCGACGCCGAGAAGGGCACCGTGGCCGAGCCACCCATCCCGCGCGACGTGCAAGACGGCTGGCTGGTTGAGCGCGCCTGGCAGCGCATCGCCGATCCCATCTCGAAGCGCCTGCTCCAGTACTACTACGTCCACCAGTTCCCGCCAGAGATCGTCTGCCGCATCCTCGTGCGCAAGTACGGCGCGTCGCACCACACCCTAAAGCACTGGAAGGTGCGGCTGGCGAAGGCGCATTCGATCGCGGCGCACGTGATTGACGGGGAGGTGGCGCGTGTGACAATGGCGGAAACGGTGCGCCGGATGACGCAAGGGGAAACGGTATGAAGGTGGCGGAACTGGAGGGCGCGCTTCTTGACTACTGGGTGGCGAAAGCTGAGGGCCTAGAAATCGATAGCGCGTTCGAGAAGGGTCTGCATCCCCATCTGTATGTGTTCGTCGATGGCGATCTGGCGGACTTCGCGCCAAGTAGCAACTGGGGCGACGGCGGCCCGCTCATTGAGCGGGGTCTTATTAGCCTGCT
>NZ_JAWHTP010000083.1:0-575 GCF_033052815.1 Chromohalobacter sp. HP20-39
GCCTAGCGTGGAGCGAAAGCATTGGGCACAGGGTTGTACTTGGCCAAATTCAGGATCGCTGCAAGGCGATTGAGCGAGAGCGGGAGCTTGAATTCGAGTTGCGACAGACGATGATCAAGCACCTGCAAACTGTCCACGTGCAACCCAATGTGAACGCTGTGGCAAGCCAGAGAGCAGTTGAAGTGATCCAGGCTCACGATCAGCGGATAGCTGGCATGAACGCCAAGCTGGATGTAGTCATGACCGAGCGCAGCACCTACTATCTGAATGCGCTAAAACCACTGGTTAAACGCCTTGCTGAGATCAGGCCGTTGTTTCCACCCGTTCTTGCAGAACTGCGGAAGGAGATGGAGCTGCCGTTTGATGAGGCGACTTTTGCCAAGGACCAAGATTCAATAGCAGGTGAGATACGTTGTGCGCTTGAGCGGCGGATTGCTGAGGCAGAACAGTACCTATCGGCGAGAAGGGCGCAGCAGAACTCAGCAGCATCTCAAGCTACGTGAAGGTCTCAGGCCGCTGTTCGCCCTTGAAATATGATCTGTCGACTCGACCTTAGGAAGGTTCGGGAGTGTGAC
>NZ_JAWHTP010000084.1:0-571 GCF_033052815.1 Chromohalobacter sp. HP20-39
CCCCTTCTCTCCGCCAAGTATTCATAAGGCTTTGCAGGCCGCCAAGCGCAATGCTTGGGTCATAGATCGCCTGCTGGGTCATTGCGATTCGCCAAAGCGCGGTTTTCGCAAAAACTTTCCCCTTCAGTCGACACCAGGTTCGCGCTCGTATGAGTCACACGGGTAGCTGCTGTTCCGCAACCCCCGATCACACCCCGCCACTACGTTCAAAAATAGCCCATCGCCTTGTCCTTCAAGCTCGCAGATGGCATGTGAGCACGTGCAGCACGTGCGCTCACGGTAGAACCAGACGATGTCGCTGGCCGCTAGATCTCCTCTGAGACCTGGGCATATTGGTTTGCTCATACTGTATAAATATGGCTCTGCGGAATAACGTGTGTAATTCATGATTCTCGAATATAATTAAAATTCGGAATAACGTGTGGAACGAGGGATTCATGAGCAGCGTAACCAAAGTGAAAATTGGCTCGGCAACTTTGTATTGCGGTGATTGCCTGGAAGTGATGTCGGAGATGAGCGATGAGTGCGTCGACGTCACGGTCACCAGTCCGCCCTACAACATGGGACTCAT
>NZ_JAWHTP010000085.1:0-571 GCF_033052815.1 Chromohalobacter sp. HP20-39
AATCTGGTCATCAGTGACCAGAACCCGGTTGACTATCTGAAGCCATTTGTCGAGGCCGCAGGATTCGACCAGGTGTTGGAAAGCCACTTGCTTGGCCCAGAGGTGAAGGAGCTGGCAGAACTCACGAAATTGCCGCCAAACGCACTCGTGCACTTCATCGAGTCACGCGCCACACGAGTCATTAACCGGCTCATCGCATTGGGCATCGACGTTCGTGTCGTGGATAGCGAGCACCCAAATGTTGGGGCTGCCGACAAGGTTGCTCCCTTGTATGCGTAGCGAGCCCCAGCGCCACAATGCATGCTGGCACGCACGACCACAGACGCCAGCGCTCGGGGCCGAGGAACGCCAACTGTCAAGCAGAGCCAAGGCGTATAGTCGGCACAGCGTCATTCGTCAGATAGGTGCCGCCAGCACTCCCCACGCCATTGCCTGGCCTCTTCGGCATCAATCAGACCTCGTTCAAGCAGCGTGTTGACATGGGCCGTGCTGAGTTCCCCGCCGTTCCGGAATGTGTCACGTGCGGCGTCGAGCAGCGCAGTCTCAATGCTGCCGTCGACGTGGATATGTT
>NZ_JAWHTP010000086.1:0-568 GCF_033052815.1 Chromohalobacter sp. HP20-39
TGCCGGTGACAAACCGGAGGAAGGTGGGGATGACGTCAAGTCCTCATGGCCCTTATGGGTAGGGCTTCACACGTCATACAATGGTGCATACAGAGGGTTGCCAAGCCGCGAGGTGGAGCTAATCCCAGAAAATGCATCGTAGTCCGGATCGTAGTCTGCAACTCGACTACGTGAAGCTGGAATCGCTAGTAATCGCGGATCAGCATGCCGCGGTGAATACGTTCCCGGGTCTTGTACACACCGCCCGTCACACCATGGGAGTGGGTTTTGCCAGAAGTAGTTAGCCTAACCGTAAGGAGGGCGATTACCACGGCAGGGTTCATGACTGGGGTGAAGTCGTAACAAGGTAGCCGTATCGGAAGGTGCGGCTGGATCACCTCCTTTAAGAGCGTGCATCCGACGTTAGGCGTCCACACTTATCGGTTTGTTTGATGTTACAGCCAAGGGTCTGTAGCTCAGGTGGTTAGAGCACCGTCTTGATAAGGCGGGGGTCGTAGGTTCAAGTCCTACCAGACCCACCAAGTTACGGACGGTGGAAGAAGTTCTCTGCCGTGACTGGGGGATTAGC
>NZ_JAWHTP010000087.1:0-567 GCF_033052815.1 Chromohalobacter sp. HP20-39
GGGAGTAAATGGACCAGGAAAAGCTGCGACATGGCAGTCGACATACCGCCCGCTTGAGAATGCTCCGAAGGACGATTGGTGGGACAACCCGCCGGGCGGCAAGAGCTACAGCCCTGACCTGCCGTCTTCAGACTCTCGTGGGGAGCGCAAGCCGACCTTGAGTGAGTTGTGTGATCGTGCGGGGACTGCCGATATCGGGGATAAGCAAAGCCTTAGCTGCACGAGGGAGATACACGTCGGCTTGTTCTTCGATGGCACCAACAACAACATGAAGCGTGACATGCCGTCGAAGTCGCATTCGAATGTCGTGGTTCTGTTTAACGCCCATCGCAACGACCAATCTGAGTACTTTCGATATTACGTGCCCGGTGTTGGGACAGAGTTCAAAGAGATTGGCGAGAACGCAGAGACGGATGCGGGTAAGGCATATGCGGCAGGTGGAGAAGCGCGCATTCACTGGGGTATGTTGCAGGTTCTCAATGCAGTGAGTCACGCATCAACTGGCGGTGATGATCTTCTCGAAGAAGGCAAGATGAAGGAGCTCGTCACCAGTACAAGTGGCTTGGC
>NZ_JAWHTP010000088.1:0-562 GCF_033052815.1 Chromohalobacter sp. HP20-39
CATCGAAAAGCGCACGCTGCGCAAGATCAGTTGGCGCATCGTGCCGTTCATCATGTTGCTGTATTTCGTCGCCTACATCTACAGGGTCAACATTGGTTTTGCGGCCCTGACGATGAATGCAGACCTGGGCTTTACGGCATCGATTCTTGGCTTTGGCGCGGGCATTTTCTTCTGGGGCTATTTCTTGTTTGAAGTGCCCTCCAATATCGTGCTGCACAAGGTGGGAGCGCGCCTTTGGATCGCCCGCGTCATGGTCACGTGGGGGATTATCTCGGCGGCGATGGCTTTCGTCCAAGGGACGACCAGCTTTTACATCATCCGCTTCCTCCTCGGGGCTGCAGAGGCGGGCTTCTTCCCCGGCATCATCCTGTATCTCAGCTATTGGTTTCCGGCGCGTCACCGGGCAGGCGTCACCGCATTCTTCATGGCTGCCGCACCGTTGTCCACTGCGCTCGGCTCTCCGATTTCTGCGGCACTGCTGGAAATGCATGGAGTGATGGGGCTGGCTGGCTGGCAGTGGATGTTCATTCTTGAGGCCGTCCCTGCATTCATCCTCGGCGTG
>NZ_JAWHTP010000089.1:0-562 GCF_033052815.1 Chromohalobacter sp. HP20-39
GCAGAACAATGCTTGCGCGAGGCATTGAACGGTGTCTGTTTCAACTCGTCAAGATAGCTGGAACGTAGCTATGCGTCACGCCGCTGGCGAGTCCATCAGGAATGACCTTCCCCAGCCGCGACAGGTTGCTGCTACATGTAGCGACTGGGGAGCAGCGGGCTACTTAATCAGAAATCGGTCGCGGTTTTTCCCCTCAATCCATGCCGGCGCGCGACCACGGCCGGACCAAGTCACGCCGGTTTTAGGGTCCATGTATTTGGCTGCAACTGTCTTCTTGCCAGCCTTTTTCTTGCTTTTGGATGTCAGTCCGATGTCCTCTGCAGTCAAGCCATACTCAAGCACGATTTGACGCGTCTGAGCGATGACTGCCTCGAGTTCCGCCACTCGCGCGGTCTCGAGCTGCTCCTCCAGCTTTGCCTTCTGAGCCAGAAGGTCTTTGTATGTCGCCACAGGGTTCTCCTAGGTTTGTCGTGCGACGAGAGTAATGCAAGAACTAGCGGCTGTGTGGCCTTGTGTCCAGTAGAACCCACATCCATCATGCGTATCCGCGAGAAAGTCGATG
>NZ_JAWHTP010000090.1:0-561 GCF_033052815.1 Chromohalobacter sp. HP20-39
CGGTGTTTGAAAATCTTGTGAAGGGAGCCGCTGGCGCGGCGGTGCAGAATCTGGATTTGATGGTTGCAGGAACATGACTCCGACTACCCACTGGCTCTAGAGTCTATGGCTCGAATTTTCGAGCGGTTGTTTCCTCTCTGTTTATGGCCTGGCATCGACGGCATTAAACGAGTCGAAAACAGAATCTACGCGTGTCAGCAGTTTGCAATCCAGTCAGGCTTTGAAGTTAAACGGTCGTCCACGACAGGCAGCAATCGGCCAACAGCGGCCGTTTTAGAGTAGGGAAAATAAATCCCCTTTTCTGCTGTCTACGCTTCGCAGCGCCGGTTACCCGGTCACCACGCAAGACTCGCTTCCGGTCGGTGGCTAACCTTTACCGGGCGGGGGTCATACCCGCTGGGTTTCTTACGCCATTTCGTGACGGCTTGCGCCGTCATTCCCAGGCGACCAAGCTTTGCCTGGCGCACATAAATCAGTCCCCTTTTTCTCTTTGCGCAGCAATGGCGTCGATCCTTCGCGCCTGCAAACCTTTGGTGCAGGCTCCAGCTCGCCCATTGCCCC
>NZ_JAWHTP010000091.1:0-558 GCF_033052815.1 Chromohalobacter sp. HP20-39
GCCCCGATGAGACCGGGCATGCCGCTTGATGCGGACATGTAGCCATCGTCACCAGTGATCGTGACATTGCGAACGCGAACAACAGTGACCTGCTCGGCATCACCGCGGCGCATGACTTCCATGCCGCGGTAGACGTCGGGCGAGCTCTATTGAAGAGCGCATCCAGATGCTAGAACGCAGAAGGCGACGAGAGCAGCGGAGAAAAAGGACTTGAACATGATGGGCCTCGAAAAAAACGGGCCCATCACACCTACGGGCGTGAGGGCCCGTAAGGGGGGGAGAAGAGATACCAGCCAAAGACTGGTGTGAATCGATGCGCCTAAGACGCGGAAAGCAAGGGCATCGTAGCAGCTTGCTTTGGCGCCGGAAAGGGGCCGTCGACACGCATTTTGAAAAACTCGCAGCATCCCCGAAAAGGCACCGGCCGGCTACCCCCTTTCGGGTCCGACTGTTGCCTTCACAGCGGCAACGATCAGATCAGGCGTCCGAGGCTTTCCCTCTATCGCTCTTGATTCGGGTCCTGTCGAAGCCCTTTCAACGGCTCCATGCCGAAGGCAT
>NZ_JAWHTP010000092.1:0-557 GCF_033052815.1 Chromohalobacter sp. HP20-39
GACCCTTGCGCTTCTTGTCGACCATGTTGTCCGCGAGGCTGCCGGCCTGAAGATGGTCGGGCCTTACGCATAGCGGGTTGTCACAGACATGCATCACACACATCCCCGCAGCCAAAGGACCATGGGCTGCGACGTACGAAGCGACGTGCGCGCCAACGTTCTTGCCGTCGACTCGGCATGCGCCGTAACCATTTCCGGTGCGACCGCCAGTCCATTCCCAGCAGTACAAGCTGCGCTTAATCCGCGCACCGAATTTGCGCAGAAACTCGTTATCGGTCACATCATCCTCAATGCCAGCAGCCCGAAGGTGCAGCGCGAAGGTTTCTTCGCCCAGGCTCACATGTCACCCCGCAAGCTGTGCCGGGATGCGTGCCGCGGTTCCGGCGGCGTGTATCCGCGCTGCAAGTCGTGAAACAGCGTGAACTCGCCCTGATAAGCCAGCGGCACCATGCCGGTTTCGCCCTGGCGCTGCTTACCGATGAGCACCTCGCAAATGCCTTTGGCCTGGCTGTCCGGGTGATACACCTCGTCCCGGTACAGGAACATGATCGTGTCCG
>NZ_JAWHTP010000093.1:0-557 GCF_033052815.1 Chromohalobacter sp. HP20-39
TGATGCCGGCCGTGGCGTGACAGACCAGACCCGACCCGAGCGCGGTGGAGTCGTACTCGACGACGATCACCAGATCGGCGGCGTCTAGCACCTGGCCGAGGTCATTGGGGATCAGATCAGCGACGGTATCGGCGGTGTTTGCAATCGAGTTGTCGCCGTAGGACGCAACAGTAATGCCACTGGAGGCGCCGGCGGCGAGCATGAGAATAAGAGCGGCTGCAAATCGCTTCATGGGCATCCTGGTTACAAGGGTGGGGGCACGGAGCGCCTTCGTTCCGTTGCCTGTCTGACCTATTCTGACAAGAGCAATCGGTTGTCAATGCGCCGTGCTTTAGCCCCAAAGCCGCCTCGTGTCAGCACGCTTTCGCAGCTTGGCCATGTCCAACTTCCGTCTGTTTATTGCGCTCGATCCCACGCCCGAGACGGTTGCGGTCTTGCGGCGCGCGCAGGTCTGTCTGCGGGACGTTCACTGGAGTGGGGCGCGTTGGCTACCCCCGGAACAATGGCACGCAACGCTACGCTTCTTGGGGGCAACGCCTGAGGATCAGGTGCAGCAC
>NZ_JAWHTP010000094.1:0-554 GCF_033052815.1 Chromohalobacter sp. HP20-39
CTGCCAGCAGGCATCGGTCGGATCGCCATGCACCAGTGAGCGGAGCTGCGCTTCGGTCAGGCTGGCTGCCTCGCCGAAGATCGCGATATGCACGCCCCATTCGTACTCGGAGCCGCAGCGCGCGGTCGTGCGATCGATCACGAGTTCGCGGTTCCGCAGGCTGAGGTGTCCTTTGTCCAGCAGACCGCCCGCGAAGAACTTGCTAGCGAGCCGTTCATCGCGGGCCAGTGTCGTGAACAGGGTCAGCGGAGGTTGTCCGCGCATGACCTGGTCGATGGTTTGTTGGATCGATGCGGCAAACGGTGGTGTTGCCGAGGCAATACGGGCGGTATCCATGCGGTCTCCTGCGCTATGATTTCCATAGTAAGCGTAGGAAATTTGCTATGGAAAGTAAAGCATGAAAACACCACTTCCCGGTCAGGCCGTGCGCGGCTCGGATTCCGGCCGTCCGATCATGGCCGCGCTGGACCTGTTCGGCCGACGCGGCACGCTGCGCATCATCTGGGAATTGCGCGACGGCCCACTGAATTTCCGGGCGCTGCAGGACGCGGCGG
>NZ_JAWHTP010000095.1:0-554 GCF_033052815.1 Chromohalobacter sp. HP20-39
CAAGACCGGAGGGGTTGCGGCGAAAGGGCTGTCTGACGATGCGTTCTTTTTCCAAGAACTGCACTTGCTGCAGGAAATGGGGGGGATGCGCGCCGGCACGTCGCTGATGTCCGCATACCAGAACTTGGCGCAGGGTCGCGGCTCTTTGCGCTCCGCAAAGGTGCTGCAAGAAATGGGGCTGCTTGACCCCAATCTGATCGAGTACACCAAGATCGGCACGATCAAGCAAGTCAAGCCGGGGGCGCTGAAGGACTCGATGACCTTCATGCTGTCGCAGTTCGAGTACTTCGAGAAGGAAGTAAAGCCGCAGCTTGAAGGGTTGAGCAAGAACGATGCGCTTATGAAGATCGGGTCGATGTTCTCGAACCGGACCGCGGCGCAGCGTTTTTCCACTTTTTTCCTGGAAGAAAACAACCTCCAAAAGACCGCGAAGATGGCCCGCCAAGCAATGGGCGTCGATGCCGCAGTTGGCAACATGGGCGGCACTTTGGCCGGCAAGGAACTGACCTGGATGCAAAGCTTGCGAATCTGAAGCTGGAACTCGGTCAGAAAAT
>NZ_JAWHTP010000096.1:0-534 GCF_033052815.1 Chromohalobacter sp. HP20-39
GATTTCGATCCTCTTTTGTACCTGTGCCACGTCCAGATTGGCTCGCAACGCGCCGCCGCGGAAGATGGGCAGCGTGATCTGCGGCAGGAAGCTCCAGGCCCGCGAGCCCGAATCGAACAGGCCGTCCAGCGAAGCGCTGGCCGTGCCCGCCGAGCCCGTGAGGCTAATCGTCGGGAAGAACGCGGCCCGCGCCGCGCCGATGTTGGCGTTGGCGCCGATCAGCATCTGCTCGGCGGCGCGGATGTCCGGCCGACGCGCGAGCAGTTCGGACGGCAGGCCGCTCGGCAGGTCGGTCGGCACGATGTCGTCCGGCAGCGCCACGGCCTCGTCAAGCTGCCGGGACAGCTCCGGCGTCAGCGGCTGGCCCAGCAGCAGCACCAGCGCGTTGCGGTCCTTGGCCGCCTGCCGCGTGTAGGCGGCGCGGTTGGCCTCGGCGGTGCGCAGCTCGGCCAGCCCCTGGGAAGATTACATGCTGTTTAATCCCTTGTTGGTTTTGAGCTTGGTAAGATGTGGTTGCATCGATTTCTCTGCCAT
>NZ_JAWHTP010000097.1:0-533 GCF_033052815.1 Chromohalobacter sp. HP20-39
GGCACGCGTGGCGTGAAATTGGCGTAGATCAAGCGACACCGTCATCCGCAGACAGCGGCGCGGCAACCTGTTCCAGCGGTTTGCGCTCGGCGGCAGTCCCCCAACGTGCCTGTACGGCAGCGGCCAGAAGCATGAGCACCGCACCGAAAGCGTAGCCGGCAAAGACCGCGCTGCGCGCGTGCGTATCGATCAGCCACCCGAACAGCGCGGGGCCTGCGACCCCGCCCAGCCCTGTGCCCACGGCATAGAACAGCGCAATGGCTAGCGCTCGCACTTCCAACGGAAAGGTCTCGCTCACCGTCAGGTAGGCCGAGCTGGCGGCCGCCGATGCAAAGAAGAACACCACCGTCCATGCGAGCGTCTGCGTGGTGCTGTCGAGCGCACCAGCGTTGAACAGCGCACCGCTGGCGAGCAACAGCACACCACTGATCGCGTAGGTGGCGGCGATCATCGTGCGCCGGCCCAGCACATCTAACAATCGGCCAAGCAGTAGCGGCCCGAGAAAGTTGCCCAGCGCAAATGGCAGCAGGTAC
>NZ_JAWHTP010000098.1:0-531 GCF_033052815.1 Chromohalobacter sp. HP20-39
GTGCACGTCAGCGCCCGCTTGTTGTGCGGCACGCACCAACCCACGCGCAAACCCCATCGGCTGAATGGCACCAGCACGGCCGTCAAGCCACGCGCCTGCAAACGCCTCGGTGCCGACCCGTTTGGCGACGGCCGCGCGGTCGAGCATTTCCACCGGTACGCCGCGCCTCTCCCACTGCCGGGCGCGGGCATGCAGCGCAGGTACGGCTTTGTCCGAATACGAGAGCTGCAGCCACCCTGCGCGCACCGGCTGGCAGTCGATCTGGTGCCGGTCGATCAGATCGAACACCAGATCGGCGGAGCGCGAGACGGCGTCGATCAGCGGCTCGGCGCGCGCGGCACCAAACAGGCTCACCAGTTCATCGGGGTCGTGCTTGAGCGTCGGGTTGACCTGCCCGCCATTGCGCCCGGACGCACCCCAGCCTGGATCATTGGCTTCCAGCACGGTGACCTGCGTGCCGCGTTCGGCCAGATGCAGCGCGGTGGAGAGCCCCGTGTAGCCACCGCCGATGACGAGCACGTCGGTGCTGGT
>NZ_JAWHTP010000099.1:0-531 GCF_033052815.1 Chromohalobacter sp. HP20-39
CTTCAACACCGCAACGATTTCCGCGGTGTCGTCGATCGACAGCGTGGTCTGGGTCACGAAAGCGAGATTGTCCGGATTCTTCGGCTGGAAGGTCTGAGCGTCCTCGGCGGTCTCGATCAGCTGGACAGCCCCCGGCGGCAACTGGCCGACGGTGCCGACCACTTCCGGATGGTGCGAATGGCCGATCAGCAGGATTTCGCGGCCGCGCTTGAAGTGGATCGCGGCCTCGCGGTGAACCTTGGTCACCAGCGGGCAGGTCGCATCGAACACGCGCAGGCCGCGCGCCTCGGCCGCCTCGCGCACCGCGTCGAAGCCCTGGCCGGCGGCGGTGGCCAGGTTGCGCTCGGCGCCGGCTTCGTCGACGCTGGACAGGGCCACGCGGGCCTCCAGCGTGCGCTCGGGGCCAAGGTCGAATTCGAGCAGCACGCGTGGCGCCTTGTCGCCCGGCCGGGCCGGCAGGGTCTGGCGGCCGCGCACCGGCTGGCTGAACTGCACGACGAAGGACACCTGGCGCTCGACCCAGTTCTTGCG
>NZ_JAWHTP010000100.1:0-530 GCF_033052815.1 Chromohalobacter sp. HP20-39
TCCATCTTCTCAAGCACTGTCCGGATGATAGTCCGCTCCCTGTCCTCATCGATATCGGCAAGAAAATTGGTAGGTGCATTGTTGATTCCGTGACCAATCCAAGCCCAGTTGCGGCGCTCGCCTTCCTCGATGATGCGTGGGTATTCGGTGATGATGTCCGAGTTCAGACAGACTGTGCCACGCATGTGCAACGCGTCCATGATGTCCATGATTCGCCACAGTCCAACGCGATTTCCATAGTCACGCCAACCATAGTTCAGTGCGTCAGGAATGAACCTCGCCGTGGCGGGGACGATCGCGGTACCGGGAATGTCTTCAGGGAAGTGCTCAATGTTGATGTAAGGAACGACAGCCACGCGAGCGCCATTGGGAAACTTGAGTGGCGCGCGGTCGATGATGGGTTGGTAGTCATAGTGGCTCGTTTGAGTCAGTTTATTCATTAGTTGTTCTCCTGTTAGTAACAAATTTCGCCTAGTCTTTACCGAACGCTTCGCGGGCGTTCAATGAAATCAAGAACTTCCTGCTTGCTA
>NZ_JAWHTP010000101.1:0-527 GCF_033052815.1 Chromohalobacter sp. HP20-39
CGGCGATCACCGCGTCAATGAAGCTGCGCAGCTTGGGTGTAGGCCGCCGGTCTTGCCCGAGTACGGCGCGCTGAGCACGGGGGCGACGGCGTTCCCGCTGTTCCCGGTGCTGGGCAAGCAACTGACGGTGCAGGGCTATCAGTACAAGCTGGTCGTGCGCGATCCCGCCAAGCTGGCCGCCGCCAAGCAGTTCATCCTCGATGGGCTGGCCTCTGGCGCGCTCAAGCCGGTCATCGACCGTGTGTTCCCGCTGGAGCAGATCGTCGAGGCCCACCGCTATCTGGAATCCAATCAGCAGTTCGGCAAGATTGTTGTGACGGTCTGAACCGATTCAGCGTGACGGCACTGGAGTGCACGATGCTGCTCCAGCGTCAGGGTCTGTGCGCACGCCTTGGCGCTTCTACGCCAAGGCATCGCTGACCCTCGGCCGCCAGCCACTGACAACGCCGCGCTGTAGCGCACCGTAATGTCTGCCCTAGGTTTGGCGCCACGACTGCGCTGTACTGTGCGCATGCCAATTGTTGATT
>NZ_JAWHTP010000102.1:0-525 GCF_033052815.1 Chromohalobacter sp. HP20-39
GACGGCGTATGGCAACCGGTTCAACTGGCAGACGGATCGCTGTCTGACGGTAAGGCGGAGACGTACAACCGCTGTGTGGAATCGGTCCTCGGATCATCGGAGGCGTTCTTCACCAGTGTCTTCTCTGCCCAGAACCGACGGCCGATTGCTGGCTACCAGACCTCTGAAATCAAGAAGTTGCTTGCTGAGCTGCTTGGTCTGGAGCGGATGCGTGAGCTGTCGGGCAAGGCTATGGACGTGGCGAAGTGCCTCGGCCGTGCTTTGGATGTCGTTCAGCACAACATCACCAGCCTGGTTGGTCGGCGCGATCGTGTTGCACGACTCTCCTTGGAGATCGAGCAGGCGGAGGCCTCGTTGGTTGAGACCCGCCAGGCGCGTGATCGTGAGCTGGAGGCCAATGCGCAGATGGTTCAGGAGCGTGCGACGCTTGCAGCCAAGCAGGCGAGCAGCACCGTAGCAGAAGCGCGCATGCGTGAGCTTGGCCAACAGAAGGTGGCCCAGGAAGCAAGGCGCCGAACGCTTGAC
>NZ_JAWHTP010000103.1:0-525 GCF_033052815.1 Chromohalobacter sp. HP20-39
CCACGGTGGGGGATTCAGAAAACGGCCATCTCGCCCACCGCTTTGCGCCCACCGGCATATCGCGCGGGCTTTCTGGATGGCATCGGCGCCTTCGTGCCAATGGTGCTGGTCGCCCTTGCACCTCACCTTGCAGGCCCTTTTACTGCTAGGGCATGGGCAGACCCACGTGCACCGTTGTGCCCTCAAAACAGGAGGCCGGCATGGCCAGGCAAAAACTCTCCAAAAAAGCCGTCAAGCCCAAAGACCGCGGCTCCGTTCTGATGCGCCTGCGGCAGGCGAAGATGGCCAAGTCCGTGCACGCCTACGTGCGCGGCAGTACCGAGAAGTTCTATGAATGGCTGGCCACCGTGCAGCCGCACCTGCTGCCCGACGGGCCCGATATCTGGATCTGCGGCGACTGCCATGTCGGCAACCTCGGCCCCATTGGCGACATGCGGGGCAGCACGAGCATCCAGATCCGCGATTTTGACCAGACGGTCATCGGCAACCCGGCGCACGACCTCATCCGGCTGGGCGTTTCGTTGG
>NZ_JAWHTP010000104.1:0-524 GCF_033052815.1 Chromohalobacter sp. HP20-39
GAAGACCACCACCGGCATACCGACCGCCAAGCGCGAGAGGCTTTCGCTGGTGCCCTTGAACAGCATGGGCAGGGCCTGCTCGCGCAGGCTGCTGGCGGCCCCGACGAAGCTCAGCGGCACCTTCTGACCGCCTACTGCGAGTGCAGCACCGGCCAGGTTCTGTGCCATTGCCGGATCGTAGGCAAGCGCCTCGATGCGCAGTTGGGTCGGATCGACCACCTCAAACACCAGTTCGCGCGCATCCACGACCTGCCCGGCAACTGCGGGGCTGGATGCGATGACGCCGCTGACTGGGGCCTTTAGTACGTCCCTGCCGGCGAGGCCCCCGCTCAAGGCGCGGGCGCGTTCGGTCAGGCTGTTTACTTCGCTTTCGGCTGCTTCGATCTCCTTGCGGGGCACGGTCTCCGACAGCTCGCGCAGCCGGGCCAGGCGCTTCTGCGCGAGCGCTTGGCCCGCACGCAGCTCGGCAACCTGGGCCATCTGGCCTGAGCGCTCCAGCACACCGCTGGCCGGTTCGATGTAAG
>NZ_JAWHTP010000105.1:0-524 GCF_033052815.1 Chromohalobacter sp. HP20-39
CGTCGAGCAAGGCGCGCAGGTCACGCTGATCGAGCGCGGCACCATCGGCGGCACCTGCGTCAATGTCGGCTGTGTGCCGTCCAAGATCATGATCCGCGCCGCCCACATCGCCCATCTGCGCCGGGAAAGCCCGTTCGATGGCGGTATTGCGGCAACTGTGCCTACGATTGACCGCAGTAAGCTGCTGGCCCAGCAGCAGGCCCGCGTCGACGAACTGCGGCACGCCAAGTACGAAGGCATCCTGGGCGGTAATCCGGCCATCACCGTTGTGCACGGTGAGGCGCGCTTCAAGGACGACCAGAGCCTTACCGTCCGTTTGAACGAGGGTGGCGAGCGCGTCGTGATGTTCGACCGCTGCCTGGTCGCCACGGGTGCCAGCCCGGCGGTCCCGCCGATTCCGGGCTTGAAAGAGTCACCCTACTGGACTTCCACCGAGGCCCTGGCGAGCGACACCATTCCCGAACGCCTTGCCGTAATCGGCTCGTCGGTGGTGGCGCTGGAGCTGGCGCAAGCCTTTGCCCGAG
>NZ_JAWHTP010000106.1:0-520 GCF_033052815.1 Chromohalobacter sp. HP20-39
GGATGCGACACGCGCGATTCAATGACGAGAAACGCGACCATCAACGCAACGGCGATCCCCAACTGGGCAAGCGTTTGCGTGGACGTCCAACCGACGACGTTACCGTGCACGATGGCGTACACCGCCAGCATGAGCGATGTCGTCACCGAAATGGCGCCCGCCACATCCAGCTTGGCGCGATCCGCCAGCGGTTTGCCGGCCGGCAGCAGCGCCACGCACGCGGCGTACACCGCCACACCGATCGGCAGGTTGACCAGGAAGATCCAGTGCCAGCTCAGCGCGCTGGTCAGCAGCCCGCCCAGCAACACGCCGATGCTGCCGCCGCCTGCGCACACGAAGCCGTAGATGCCCATCGCCTTCGCACGGTCCGCCGGCGAGGTGAACAGATTCATGATGAGCGACAGCGACACCGCCGACACCACGGCCCCGCCCAGCCCCTGGACCGCACGCGCCGCAATCAGCAACCCTTGCGAGTTCGCCAGCCCGCACGCCGCCGAAGCCAGCGTGAACAGCGTGATCC
>NZ_JAWHTP010000107.1:0-520 GCF_033052815.1 Chromohalobacter sp. HP20-39
GACGGCAGCGGTGCACATGGATAGTGACGAACGCATCGCACATCTGGTCAAGAATGCATATCGTGGGTTATCGAGTGCGCTGCAAGCGCGCCTGCGGGCGCACGATGTGATGTACGGTCAGTGGACGTTCCTGCGCATCCTGTGGCAGACGGATGGCATCACGCAGCGGCAACTGAGCGCTCGGGCAGGCGTCAGGGAGCCTACGACTTTCTCGGCAGTGCAGTCGATGGAGAAGTTGGGCTACGTCACGCGACAAAAAATGCCGGACAACCGCAAGCAGGTCCGGGTGTTCCTCACGCCGAAAGGCGCATCTTTGCGCGCGTTGCTGATTCCGGCTGCTGAGGAAGTCAACGATATCGCGCTCATTGGCATTCCGGCGACGAATGTTGCGATCACGCGTGAAACGCTGCTCGCGATCAACGAAAACCTCGCGCGCGCCGGGGCATCGGCGCAGAACGATGCGCAAGGCAATGACCGTACTCTGTAGAACGTTATGCATCAGGCCACGACACATCAGGAC
>NZ_JAWHTP010000108.1:0-520 GCF_033052815.1 Chromohalobacter sp. HP20-39
CCGGGCCCGAGCAAGTCACGCACGCAGTACAGACGCAAGCGCCGGCCGCCCCTGCCTCGGCGCCGGAACCTGCAGTCGCCGCAAACCAAGCCACGCCGGCAGCCATCGGAAGCTCGACGCCCTCAGCGCCGGTTGCAGCATCTGTCACGGCCGCGCCCACTGCACCGGTGGCTCAACCACAGCGAGCCGCCCTTTCCGCAGCCGAGGTGGCGCCCCGCGAGCGCGTTCCTGCGCCGGAGAAGGTCGAAACAGCCCCGGCTCAGCCCGCTGCTCGGCGTACCGAGCGCACCGCACCCGATCAAGCCCCTGTTACGCGGCCCGCGCCGGCACCCCAACCAACCGCCACGGCACCGCGCGCCGCTACACCACCGGCACGCACCACGGAAGCGAATCGTCCGTCCGGCGACGTGAAGATGTTCTGAGGAGCAAACCATGAAAGAGCAGATGGAAATCAGCATCATCAACGAGGGCATGGCGATTCACGGCAATGTCGACATGGACCATGGCGGCTCCATCCTGG
>NZ_JAWHTP010000109.1:0-518 GCF_033052815.1 Chromohalobacter sp. HP20-39
GCAACTGGACGGCCTGCCGGTAGTGGCCCATGGTCAAGGGCTGGAAGCCGAACACCGTTTGCTGTTCGACCCGGTGCTCGCGCCGGGTCTGCTCCCGCTGCCCGTATTCGTCCCAGCTTTCGACGCTGACCTTGAGCTGGTCGGCGACCAGTTTCAACAAGGGCGGAAACGGCGGCTCATCGACGCCCAGGATGACACCAGGAAAGCGCAGGTAACAGAGCTGCACGGCGAAGCCCAGCCGGTTGGCCGGGCCGCGCCGCTGCCGGATGATGGAGAGGTCGGTTTCGCTGAACGTGTAGTGACGGATCAACTCATCCTTGGTGTCCGGCAACGCCAGCAGGCTTTCGCGCTCGGCGGCGGACAGGATTGAACGACGTGGCATATTTACTGATCCGTTCTCAAGTATTGATACAGGGTTTCGCGACTGATTCCGAATTCACGAGCCAGCTTGGTCTTTTGCTCGCCAGCCTCGACACGTTGGCGCAGTTCGGCAATACGCTCAGACGACAGGGATTTCT
>NZ_JAWHTP010000110.1:0-514 GCF_033052815.1 Chromohalobacter sp. HP20-39
TGCCGCGCACCGTGGTCGACCGGCCCGGTGCGCAGCCGCTGCGCGTCACGCAGGGTGAAGTGCGCTTCGAGCACGTCGGCTTTCACTACGGCAAGGGCAGCGGCGTGATCGAAGGGCTGGATCTCGTCGTGCGCCCTGGCGAGCGCATCGGCCTGGTCGGCCCGTCGGGCGCGGGCAAGTCAACGCTGGTCAACCTGCTGCTGCGCCTGTACGACGTGGAGCAAGGCCGCATCCTCGTCGACGGCCAGGACATTGCCGGCATCACGCAGGAAAGCCTGCGCGCGCAGATCGGCATGGTCACGCAGGACACCTCGCTACTGCACCGCTCCATTCGCGACAACCTGCGCTATGGCAAGCCGGATAGCAGCGAGGCGGAGTTGATGGAAGCCGTGCGCGGTGCCCGTGCCGACGAGTTCATCCCGCACCTGTCTGACGCGCATGGCCGGCGTGGATTTGATGCGCTGGTGGGCGAACGCGGCGTGAAACTCTCGGGCGGCCAGCGCCAACGCATTGC
>NZ_JAWHTP010000111.1:0-512 GCF_033052815.1 Chromohalobacter sp. HP20-39
GGCCGCGGACATCTACGCCTGGTTGCCGTATCGGTATGCTGAGCGACAAGGAAGTCAGCCTTATGCTAAACCGAAACGGTAAGCGATGACCTGCTCCCACATGATTGACCAGATTGCACTCGCGCTTGATAACGAACCACGATCGGTCGCTCTAGTCACGCTTGGTCGTGTTCGCGGCGTTCTCTGTCAGACCGTTACGTTGCGGGCCCGACCCCGCGTTTTTTCAATGACTTCGGGCCCGTAGGCGAAGCGCGGGTCTTACTGCCATGTGATGCCGGCCGCTGTCGGACACCATTGGATTTTAATCGGGCCATTCGGCTCTCGACTGCAGCCCGCATCACGTGTCGTACTACCTCATCACTATGATCGTTAGTGGTTGTTTCCCAGATCAAGACTCCACGGTCGCAGCAATCCTGCGCTAACGTAGCATCCAGCACCTCGCCGTTGTCTACATAGCGGCGTTGGCTTTATTATCTCCCGCATAGCTATTAAGTTAGTTAAGCGAATTACAT
>NZ_JAWHTP010000112.1:0-510 GCF_033052815.1 Chromohalobacter sp. HP20-39
GGCTGACATGATGCTTGCCGCAACCGCCCACGACGAAATGCCTGCAGCGGAGCCTGCCCTCTGGACCAAGGGGGACACCGCACGATGGATCATCGCCTGGCTCATCGTTGTGCTGGATGCGGTGTGGCTGGCTGTAACCGGTCGCAGCATCGCGGTGGAGGATGTGCAGCAATGTCTTGCGGTCGTCGCTCAGCTGGGCTGCGTGATGGCAGGGCTTGCGCTCATGCTCCACGGCCCGATCGCAAAACGCGGCCCCCAGTACAGGAAGCTGGCAAAGCGATGCCGTGCCGGTGAGCTGGCCATTCTGATTCAAGCGCTGGCGTGGCTGATCCTGTTTTCCACGGGGATCAGCGTCCTGTCCTATCTGGTCGTCTCGCTTGCCCCGCCCCTTGTCGATACCAAACTCGCCGCCATGGATACCGCGCTCGGCCTGGATTGGATGGCCTGGTATCGGTGGGTGAAAGCGCATCCGCAGGTCGACGAGGTGCTGCGCTGGGCCTATATGAGCGG
>NZ_JAWHTP010000113.1:0-504 GCF_033052815.1 Chromohalobacter sp. HP20-39
TCTCTGGAACTGCACCGCTTGGAAGGCAGCCTGCGCGCGCTCTGAACCGGTCACGATCATGTCTACTTCACTCGACAAACTGACACACGGCGGCTTCAGCATCGGTATCGAGCTGCCGCTCGACAACGATTGGTCCCCCGCAGGCGAAGCCAAACGCCAGCAGGATGGACGCCGCCCCGGCGTGCCAGACATGGAACACCACGCAACCCTGGTGCAACTGGCGGATACGCTCGGCTTCCGCGCCCTCTGGGTGCGGGACGTGCCGGTGTACGATCCCGCGTTTGGCGATGCCGCGCAGGTGTTCGAGGCGTTTTCGTATCTCGGCTACCTTGCGGGCGTCACCCGCGACATTCTGCTCGGTACGGCGGCCGTCGTGCTGCCGCTGCGCGAGCCGCTGTTGACGCTGAAGTCCGCCGCGACGGTGCAAGAACTCAGCCGCGGCCGTCTGCTGCTCGGCGTAGCAAGCGGTGATCGGCCGGTCGAATATCCGCTGTTCAACCGAGA
>NZ_JAWHTP010000114.1:0-502 GCF_033052815.1 Chromohalobacter sp. HP20-39
AGTGAGATGATCATCGCGATTGATGCAATGCAGTCTCTCAATGGGCTGGCCAAACCGTTTGCTGCATGGGCCGATTTTCGAGACGTGTTTGAGCGTGGCGTTCGCTACGACATCCCCGATGTTGCACCGGTGCCCGCCACTGCGATACCCGAGGCCTAGTTCCTCTTCGTCGGCGACGACTGGGATGCTTCGGCTAACAGGAGCGAATGGTCAGGTTTGCGAGACCCGTATGTCGCAGCGCTCACAGAGGGAGCCGCATGTGAGCCACAGCTCGTGATCGACGCAAAGGGGCGGCATATCCTTGACGCTGTCACAGCGTCGCAATTTGGTGTTGACGCAGAAAGCGCAGCTCTCATCGAGGATTTCGAACTGGACCGTTTGTTGCAGATGCACGATGCAGGTGTGGCGCCAGGCCAAGTGATTGCTGGTTACCGCTGGTACCGGCAGTACGGCTGCCTGCAACTCTCACACTCGCAGCGCGCAGAGCACGATGAAATTGCTC
>NZ_JAWHTP010000115.1:0-500 GCF_033052815.1 Chromohalobacter sp. HP20-39
TGCCCAATTTTCGAGGCGCTTCTCAATTCCCATTCCCCGCTTCCTCAGCTGTTCAGTTCTTCAATCGTCCAGGCCAGCAGATCGACCTCGTCTGCCTTCACCTGCTTGAGCGCCATGCGGTTGCCATGGATTCCGGTCTTGCCGCGGTGATGCTCCGGGCAGAGAGGTACAGCCAGCCAGTTCTCCGCGCGCTGCGCCATCCCCTGCCCTTCACGCACATGGTGGATTTCGGCCGGCGTCTCGCCGTACCCCAGTCGCCGGCACAAGATGCATCCCAGCGCGGCTACGCGGCCTAGGTAGTCCTTTTCGGCCCGGGTCAATTTCGCCCCCTATCCCGCAGAGCGATCTCCAAAGGATGCTTCGCAAGCGCCTCCAGCAACGTTGAATTGTTGATGCCCAAGTGCTTGGCCCATTGCGCAACGTTCATGCGCTTGCCGTCAAACTCAATCCAGCGGACGCTTTTGCGGTTTTCGTTCTGTTGTTGGCGTGTCGCCCAGCGG
>NZ_JAWHTP010000116.1:0-498 GCF_033052815.1 Chromohalobacter sp. HP20-39
CGTCATCGCTTACGCAGGCCACGTTTAGTCCGTCGACGGGGCTGACCGCGCAATCGACCATGCCGTTGAGTTCGGCATTCAACCTGCTGGTCGGCTCCGTCAGCAAGGGCATTTTCGCCAACCTGAGCCTGATTGAATCGAACGGCATGGCACGCGTGCTGGCCGAGCCTAGTCTGGTCGCGCTCTCTGGCCAGAGTGCCAACTTCCTGGCTGGTGGTGAGATTCCGATTCCCGTGCCGCAGGCATTGGGCACGACCACCATCGAATACAAGCCATTCGGTATCGGGCTGACGGTGTCGCCCACCATCCTGTCGGAAAACCGCATCGCCCTGAAGGTGGCGCCTGAAGCGAGCGACCTCGATTTCAGCCGGGGCATCACGCTTAACGGTGCGACGGTGCCGGCCATCGTCACACGCCGTGCGGATACCACGGTTGAGCTGGGCGATGGTGAGAGCTTCGTCATCGGCGGCCTGGTCAGCCGCTCGACGCTTTCCAACG
>NZ_JAWHTP010000117.1:0-498 GCF_033052815.1 Chromohalobacter sp. HP20-39
GCTTCGGTACGACTGACCAAGTTGCCCAGCGCGTCATATGCCAGACGCGTGATGACCGGCGCGGACCCAGCCTGGCTGATAGCCAACTTCCCACTGGCATCTACCGCCACCGACACCAACGACACGGCCGGCGACGATTCAGACACCATACGCCCAGCGGCATCGTACGCGTACGTCCAGGTATCGCCCTTCTTGTTGGTGTAGCTCAGCTTGTCGCCAACGCCGTTCCAGGTGTACGTCTCGGTATCGCCCAGCGGGTCCGTGCTGCTGGTCAGGTGACCTGCGGCGTCGTAGCTGAATACGTTGGTCTGGTCGCCCGTCGCGTCGACATGGATAGCCGCCGACACGCTCGCCTCGGTAGCCGGCGTGTCCAGTGGAATGGCATTCGCATAGAGCGTCGTGCTGACTACACGCCCTGCACCGTCATATTCCGTCTGCTGAACGTTACCGATCGCGTCGATGGCGTAAACCAGTCGACCAGCGAGATCGGAAGAGCGT
>NZ_JAWHTP010000118.1:0-497 GCF_033052815.1 Chromohalobacter sp. HP20-39
TGAGAGCTTGCCAAGCGTTGGCGCCGCAATGATCTGGCCGAGCGAGAACACTGCCACGAGCGCGCCGATGGCGAACGGACTCGCACCGAAATGCTGCGAGTAGAACGGCAGTAACGGAAGGATGACCCCCATGCCGATTGCATCAATAGCGACGACGCAAAACAGGGGAATCATTACCCGCATCGGCAGGCGATCGATAACAGCGGACATGGTGAGTCGGCTCCAAGCATGGGGCGGTAATCGCGGGCTACCCGTCGTTGCGACGCAGGTTGCGTAGCCCTTCTAGCAGAGACGTCCCGGCGGCAAGCTAGACACCGGGATGCGCCTCATGTTTAGAAGGCCAGCTTTCGCATTCGCAAATGCCGATTACGCGACGGAGGCCCGTTGCACTGCCTTTGCTCGGCGCTGATCAATGCTCAGTGCGCCGGCGCCGAATGCGACTACCTGCAGCAACCCACCGATGATCGCGAGATTTTTCATCGCATGGATCATCTGGT
>NZ_JAWHTP010000119.1:0-497 GCF_033052815.1 Chromohalobacter sp. HP20-39
GTCGCTGCGTGATTCCGTCGGTTTGCCAGAGGATGCGCAAGAACGTCCAATGACCGTACATGACGTCGTGTTCCTTCAAACGAATCTGTAACGCCTTCGACAAGCCTCGATACGCCTCCTTGACTAGGTGTGCTATGCGTTCATCAGTTTGCTTGCGCGGTGTGGATTTCGCCGTGCCCATTTCGACTTTGGCTGGTTCCTGTTTTGTCATGTGTGCCTCTACCAATCGGAGATTGCGAAAGCAGTGATTATCGCAAAACGGCTGCAGGTCGGATTCACCCCACCCAAGTAGTAGTGGTGACTTATTCACACGAAATCTTCATGTACGGCTCGTGAAAAGTGCGTAGTTGTACCTAGATTGGTGGATGACTTCGATAATCGCAGCCGTATGAACGTAACTTAGGTTGGTAAGTATAGGCAGGAATGAAGTGAGTGAACCTTGGCGCTCGTTAGGAGGGCCGTGGGCGGCGGTCTCGCGGCCGGATCTCGGTTGAAAA
>NZ_JAWHTP010000120.1:0-496 GCF_033052815.1 Chromohalobacter sp. HP20-39
GAAAGATCGGCTTCAGAAGCGTCCCGGCCTGCGTGCATTCTGGCGCGGATACGCACCCGCAGGACCTCCGGTTCGGCAGCGCAATCCACGATGGCGAAGGGCGCACCAAGGCGCCTCGCCAACGTAAAGAACCGGCTGCGCTGGCCATGCGCCAGGAACGTGGCGTCGGCAATCATGGGAAAGCCGGCACGCACGCCGATCCTGCAGATGGCCGCTACACGTCGATACGTCTGGTCGATTGCGTGTGACGCGTAGCGATCAACTGCGTTGGCACAGATACCGCGGCGTCGTTCAGCATCGGAACGCACGCGTATCATGCACTCCGCTTCCATCAACTGCGCCGCCTGGGTCGATTTTCCGCTGCCTGACAGGCCATGCATGAGGATGATGCAACCGTCGCTCCGACTGAGCAGGTCGCGCGCCAGGTCAAGCAGTCGGTGCGCTTCGTCTCGGTGTGGCGCCGCCAATTCAGGGTCGTTCTCTAGTTGGTGGGCCC
>NZ_JAWHTP010000121.1:0-495 GCF_033052815.1 Chromohalobacter sp. HP20-39
TGCCGCGCTGCCGCTGATTGGTTCAGACATTCAGACCCCCGAGAAAAGAAAAAGCCCGCCAGCCGGCGGGCATTTGTGTGCTGCTGATGAATTACCAGACAACCGCGTTCACGGCTGCCAGCGTCTTTGCGGCTCGCACGGCCGCTTTCTGCGTTTGCAAGCGCTGGAAGGCCGTCCAGCCTTGCGCCAGCATTGCCGCGTACAGTCCTTTGAGATCCTCCAACGTGAAGGGAACCTGCGTGTTATCCGATGCGACCCAGTAGAAGCCGTCCGGAACCGCGCCGACAATCGCATAGCCCTGCTGCGCCTTGATCAGGACGATTTGGCTGTCGGTGTCGGCCTGGAACGTCTTTTTCACGCCGGCCGCCGTGGTGAAGGTCACGGGCTGGGTGATTGCGCTCGAGTACGCGGCTTCAAGCAATGCAATCTGCTGTGCCTGCGCCTGCCCCACGGTGAGCGGTGGATTCTGTATTGCTGCAGCCTCATCGTCGGTGA
>NZ_JAWHTP010000122.1:0-495 GCF_033052815.1 Chromohalobacter sp. HP20-39
TCGTCATCGGCGGCAGGCTGCTTACGGCCATGTCGACCACCACGTGTTATCGCATCACCGTCTACACGCCGACCTTTGGCAAGACCGTGCTGAAGTTGTCGACAAGCGATAGCCTGATGGTGACGCTGCTCGTCGCGCTGTCGAACTTCATCTGGCTGCCGATCGGGGGCGCCATTTCAGACCGCACCGGGCGCAAGCCGATCCTGATGGCGATTACCGTTCTGGCCATCTGCACGTCGTATCCGGCCCTGTCCTGGCTTGCGGATGCGCCGAGCTTTGGCCGCATGCTGACCGTGCTCCTGTGGTTCTCGTTCTTCTTTGGCATGTATAACGGCGCCATGGTCGCAGCGCTGACGGAGGTCATGCCGGTCGAGGTACGGGTCGCCGGCTTTTCACTGGCATTCAGCCTGGCGACAGCCGTCTTCGGCGGGTTCACGCCGGCGCTGTCGACTTACCTGATCGAAGTGACACACGACAAGGCAGCGCCCGGCTACT
>NZ_JAWHTP010000123.1:0-493 GCF_033052815.1 Chromohalobacter sp. HP20-39
ACGGCTCGAAGATCCACCTTTGCCACTGCCAGTACGAGAAGGACGTCATCAAGTATCAGGGCGCGCAGATCCATGTGCTTCTGATCGATGAGCTGACGCACTTCACCGAGAAGATTTACCGCTACCTGCGCGGCCGCTGCCGCCTGGGTGGCTTGAAGGTGCCAGAGCGCTATCGCGGCCTGTTCCCGCGCATCATTTGCGGCTCTAACCCTGGGGGCGTCGGGCACAACTGGGTAAAAGCGGCGTTCATCGACATTGCGCCGCCGAAGGCGATAACCCAAATGCCGCCGAAAGAGGGCGGCAAGCGCCGGCAGTACATCCCGGCCAAGCTGGCCGACAACCCGTCGATGGCCGAGTCTGACCCGGACTATTCCAGCACTCTGGAGGGCTTGGGCAGTCCAGAGCTTGTCCGCGCGATGAGGGATGGTGACTGGGACATCGTTGCAGGCGGCATGTTCGACGACCTGTGGAGCCGCCCGGTACACGTTTTGGC
>NZ_JAWHTP010000124.1:0-493 GCF_033052815.1 Chromohalobacter sp. HP20-39
CGCCTTGCGCATCTTTAGCTGACGAACTCGTGCTACCGGACGTCGTTTCAGTGACCTCAACATCGACCACACCATCGTCATCGTCGTCGTCCATGCCTTTCGACTTGGGCGCCGGCAACTTCGGATTGGCGCGATTGGATGTCGCGAGGGCCTTGGTCGCCTTGTTCGACTGAGCAGCGGTAGCCGCTTGAATCACCGCCTTCGTGGACTCGACCTGTTCGGCGAGACCCTGGCGGGCCTGCGTCACACCACCGATCGCATTGGCAAACTCAGCATCCAACTCCGCCGGCGTGGCCGTCAGAGCAATCGGCGCAACCAGGGCTGCGTCGTCCGGCTTGCTGACGGTCGGCGCGACGACCACGGTCATCTCGTCACCCTGCATTGAAAGGGTGATAACAACCTTGTCGCTCGCCTTCACGAGCGGCACCAGTTCTTGAAACATAGGGATTTCCTTGAAAATGAATGGGATGGGGAAGCGAGGCGTGGTCAGAAC
>NZ_JAWHTP010000125.1:0-491 GCF_033052815.1 Chromohalobacter sp. HP20-39
GGTCGTGATTGCCGGCGGCGGGGATTCCGCGCTCGACTGGGCGCTGGCACTGCGCAAGACCGCTGCGCGCGTCACGCTCGTGCACCGGCGTGAGGGCTTCCGCGCCGCTGATGCCTCCGTTGCCGAGATGCGCGCCGCCGTTGCCGCTGGCGAAATGGACTTCGTGCTCGGCATGCTCTCGCGGCTGGACAGCACGGCAGATGGCACGCTCACCGGCGTCGCGGTCCGCGGGCGAGAGGGCGAAGTCACCCTGCCCTGCGATGAAGTGATCGCGCTGTATGGACTGGTTTCCGAACCTGGTCCGATCGCCAACTGGGGCGTGGAAATGCGCGCCGGCCGCATTGCAGTGGAACCCACCGCGTATGAAACCTCACGCCCCGGCATCTTTGCCGCGGGCGATATCGCGCTGTATCCGAACAAGCAGAAGCTGATCCTCTCGGGCTTCCACGAGGTGGCGATGGCGCTGCGCCGCGCGTACCGCTATGCGAATC
>NZ_JAWHTP010000126.1:0-490 GCF_033052815.1 Chromohalobacter sp. HP20-39
GGAGGAGTGGGTGTCATACAGCGCCCGCAATTTGTCCTCGATGCCGTCAAGGTATGGCCCAACAGTCGAGCGCTCTTGCGCGTCGTAAGGGAATTCAGTACCCGCGCCAAGGGCGTCGCGCGCATTGCAAACGATGGTGATTGCCGCATCGAGCGTTGCTGCGTCGTGCATCTTCGACCCCGCATCAGCCTGTGCGCGCAGGGCTTCTTTGATGCAGTCTTCAGCAGCGGCAACGAAGAACGGCACCGAATCTGGGTTGTGCCCTTCCTTGAAATAACGCTTGCCGATTTCGATGATTCGTTCCTTACTCAGCATGTCTTCTTCTCCTGTTCGCGGGCGGCGCGGAACGCCTTTGTAAGTTGTCTGTTCACGGCATGGCCGCGCGAGCGCACTACGTTGGCAACCTGCGCGCGGTCGTGGTGGCTTGCCGTCGCTTGCCTCAGCAGCCCGAGGTAGCTGTTTTCTGTCATCGTGTGGATGTCTTCTTCGG
>NZ_JAWHTP010000127.1:0-488 GCF_033052815.1 Chromohalobacter sp. HP20-39
CAGCATCGACGCTGGAGCCAAGGTTAAGGACAAAGTCCAACCCGTCGCCGAAGCTGCTCAGGTGCACGACTCTCACCCGGCTTTCCATGCTGACGTGCGTCGGTATCTGGATTTGGTCTTCAACCTAGCCGCCGACGCTCTCGACTCATACGCGGAAAGTAAGCGGACGCTGGGTGCCGTTGATTTCAGCGACCAAGAGGTCTTGTTGCTCAGTGTTCTGCGTGACCACGAAGAGGTGCGCGCCGCCCTGGCCGGCGAGCTGGACTTGGTCATGGTCGACGAGTTCCAGGACACGAGCCCGCTGCAGTTGGCGCTCTTCGTAGAGCTTGCAAAGCTAGCCAAGCGCTCCGTGTGGGTAGGTGACCCCAAACAAGCCATCTACGGCTTTCGCGGCACAGATGCGCGGCTCATTTCGGGGATTCTCGGCGCTATCGAGGGCTGGGGCGGTGAGATTGGCGAGCCTCTGGTCACGTCGCGTCGTTCGACAC
>NZ_JAWHTP010000128.1:0-485 GCF_033052815.1 Chromohalobacter sp. HP20-39
TACCGATCCGCGCCAGCGAACCCACCAGCGACGTCAGCCACGTGATCGGCCTGTACTTGCGCAGACCGCCCATGTTGCGCATGTCCTGATCGTGGTGCATGCCGATGATGACCGAGCCCGCACCGAGGAACAGCAACGCCTTGAAGAATGCGTGCGTCATCAGGTGGAACACGGCCACTTGGTACGCCGAGGCCCCTAGCGCCACCGTCATATAACCGAGCTGCGACAGCGTCGAGTACGCCACCACGCGCTTGATGTCGGTCTGGATGATGCCCAGGAAACCCATGAACAGCGCGGTGATCGCCCCGATGACCAGCACGAACGACAGCGCGGCGTCCGACAGTTCGAACAGCGGCGACATGCGCGCAACCATGAAGATACCGGCGGTCACCATGGTGGCCGCGTGGATCAGTGCGGAAATCGGGGTCGGACCTTCCATCGAATCCGGCAGCCACACGTGCAGCGGGAACTGTGCCGACTTACCC
>NZ_JAWHTP010000129.1:0-482 GCF_033052815.1 Chromohalobacter sp. HP20-39
ATCGCTTTCCACAGATAGTCGGGTACCCGTACATGTTCGTTGAGGTAACGGGCCTTGCCGTCCGTGAATGCTGGGCCGGTCACCACGTAGGCTTCGCCGGTCTGCCGTACCAGGCGGCGGGTCGACGTCTCCAGGTGGCTCCACATGCGGCGGTTGCTGACCGAGTTCTGCGGGACGACGTTGGCCAAGCTGAAACTTTCCTGTTGCGATGCCAGGTCGCCGAAGTCCCCGCTTGGCGACATGTGCAATACCCGGCGGAAGAATATACTCAAGGTGGCGGGTTCAGCGAGAGTACTGCCGAGGGCAGAGGTCGGCCAGAAGCGGTCGGTCGACATGGTCACCAATATCGTCGACAATTCGTTGGTCGCCTTCACTCGTATCGGCCCCTAAGAGAAGCAAAATCCAGACGGAGCATTCTGTGCCTTGTGATCAATGTGTGGACCTATGCGTTCGCTATGCAATCAGGCATCCTCGCGAACTGC
>NZ_JAWHTP010000130.1:0-481 GCF_033052815.1 Chromohalobacter sp. HP20-39
CTTTGGCCACGATTCGGTGGTGCTGCACGAGCATGAGATTCGCAAGGAGAAAGGTGTCTTCAAGTTCACCAACCGGCAGCATAAGCACCGGTTCCTCTCTGAGCTGACGGACATCATCGAGGTCAGCAACTTCATTCTGATCAGCTGCGTGATCGACAAGATGAAGCTGCGCAATCAGGGTAATACGGATGGCAACCCATATCATCTAGCGTTGGGGTTCTGCCTTGAGACCTTGCACGAGCTGATGCAGGAGAAGAATCAGGACGGCGCTCTCACGCATGTGATTGTCGAATGCCGGGGCAAGAAGGAAGACAACGAGCTAGAGTTGGAATTTCGCCGCATCTGTGACGGCGCGAACCGGCTGGGCATCTCCCTGCCATTCGACATCGTCTTTGCGGACAAGAAGGTGGATTCGCCAGGGCTGCAGTTAGCTGACTTGGTGGCGCGCCCGGTAGGCATGCATGTGCTGCGTCCGGATCAG
>NZ_JAWHTP010000131.1:0-479 GCF_033052815.1 Chromohalobacter sp. HP20-39
GTCGAGCAGGGTGCGCACGACGTCGATGGGCGCGCGTTTGCGGATTGCAACCGCGATATCCGCGCTTCTCAGTGGGTAGGTCACCCCCGGATCCCGCTGCCACGCGTTGCGGCTCGGGGTGAACTGACTGAACTTGGCTTTCAGCCGTTGCAGGGCTCCCCCGCGCTGCGGTTCCGGTAAATCGACAATGCCTGACCAGAGTGTCGATAGATCTGCCGTCTGCTCCGCGGGTGCCTTGTCGAGCAGGCGATCAAGGAAGATATGAGCCACCTGCGCCGAATCCTCAGGCGTGACACGGCCGTTCCCCAACACTTGCAGAAGGCGCCCGACCTCTCCCCAGGCGTACTTGCCGTCTCGCATTGGTGCGGCGCCGTCGTCAAGCAGCAACTCGATCCCGCGCAAGACCGGCTCCACCTGCAATTGGTTTGGCGCCAGACCGACAAAGAAATCCAGGCGCATGTTATTCAGTTCTGCCCGAT
>NZ_JAWHTP010000132.1:0-478 GCF_033052815.1 Chromohalobacter sp. HP20-39
AGCGGGAAGTTCCAAGGTGTGATGGACGCACACACGCCCACCGGCTGCTTGAGCACCACCATGCGCTTGTCGCGCCAGGTGCTGGCCATGACGTCGCCCGAAACGCGCTTGGCCTCTTCGGCAAACCACTCGATGAAGGACGCGCCGTAGACGATCTCGCCCTTGGCTTCGGCTAGCGGCTTGCCTTGCTCGGCGGTCATCAGCGCGGCGAGGTCGTCGGCGTTGGCGATGAGCAGGTCGAACCAACGGCGCAGGATGATCGCCCGGTCTTTGCCGGTCAACTCGCGCCAGGCCGGCCATGCGGCGTTGGCGGCGTCGATGGCGCGCAGCGTTTCTGCGTGGCCGAGGTTGGCGACGTCAGCCAGGTGCGCGTTGGTGGCGGGGTCGTGAACGGCAAAGGTTGCGCCGTCTGTGGCGCCCACCCAGGCGCCATCCACGTAGGACTGCGTCTTGATGAGGGAGCGGTCTTTGATGCGCT
>NZ_JAWHTP010000133.1:0-477 GCF_033052815.1 Chromohalobacter sp. HP20-39
GTGCAGGTCGGGCTGACCACGGACAAGGGTTTCCCGCACAAGGGCGCGCTTGACTTCGTCGGCAACACCATTGACCGAAGCACCGGCACGATCCGCGCGCGCGCCGTTGTGCCCAACCCGGATGGGCGCATGGCACCCGGCATGTTCGCCCGGGCCAAGCTGTCCACCGGCGCGGCGCGCGAGGCCGTCCTGATCGACGATCAGGCCGTGGGCACCGACCAAGGGCGCAACTACGTGCTGGTTGTGGGCGAGAACAACCAGGCCCAGTACCGGCCCATCGAACTGGGGCCGGTGGTGGACGGGCTGCGCGTCATCAACGGCGGCCTGCAGGCCGGTGAGAAGATCATCATCAAGGGCCTCGTGCGCCCCGGCATGGCGGTCACGCCGCGCATGGTGCCCATGCAGGCGCTAATGACCACCGTGCCCGACGCGAAGGTGCGCGGCGCGTTCCTCTCCGCCAACAGCGCGGTGATGTCA
>NZ_JAWHTP010000134.1:0-476 GCF_033052815.1 Chromohalobacter sp. HP20-39
TCCCGCTGGCGATCTCTGATTCAACTCCGTCCAGGCAGAACAGCTTCGATGCAATGGTCAGTGGTCCATTCGAATTACTTGGCCGCAAGCATGAGCTGGTCCTAGGGGTTCTGGCGTCTCGTCGAACGGAGGATGAATACAACAGTGGATTTGTTTATCCTTCAATGCCTATGCCGAGTATTTTCGGCTATGACGGCCAGTATCCTGAACCGAATTTCGCAGCGAACGGTTTCACCAGCACGCATACCACTATCGAACAAAGCGGCATCTATGGCGCCGTGCGCCTTTCCCTAACGGATTCCATGAAAGCTATTCTAGGCGGGCGATTCAACAACTATAAACTCGACGAATTCGACGGTAGCACACCTACGCATTACAAAAAGACTGCCAAGTTCACCCCATATGCAGGTGTCGTGTACGACATCAACGACACTTACTCAGCCTATGCGAGTTACACGGAAATTTTCAATCCGCAG
>NZ_JAWHTP010000135.1:0-474 GCF_033052815.1 Chromohalobacter sp. HP20-39
GTGCGCCAGCAGATACGCATACGCCTGATGGTGCGACCGCCCGACGCGGCCGCGCAACTGGTGCAACTGCGCCAGGCCGAACTTGTCGGCGCGGTGGATCAGGATCGTCTTGGCGGTCGGCACGTCGATGCCGGTTTCGATAATCGTTGTGCACAGCAGGATATTGGCGCGCTGGGCCACGAAATCGCGCATCACGCGCTCCAGCTCACGCTCGTGCATCTGGCCGTGCGCAACCACCACGCGCGCTTCCGGAATCAGCTCCTCCAGCTTGGCGCGCTTGTTCTCGATGGTCTCGACTTCGTTGTGCAGGAAGTAGACCTGCCCGCCGCGTTTCAGCTCACGCAGGATGGCCTCGCGCAGCACGCCGTCTTCCTCGCGGCGCAGGAAGGTCTTGATGGCCAGGCGCTTTTGCGGCGCGGTTGCAATCACCGAGAAATCGCGCAGGCCTTCGAGCGCCATACCCAGCGTACGCGG
>NZ_JAWHTP010000136.1:0-472 GCF_033052815.1 Chromohalobacter sp. HP20-39
GGGCTTCGAGCGCGGCCAGGCTGTGCGGCGCAATGATCGGTGCGCCTTGCGACGGGCCACCGACCAGCAGGCGGCCGGTCACATTGATGGTCCAGGGATCATCGCTTACGCGCGGGCGTGTTTCGATCACGAACCCCGCCGTGCGCGGATCGAGCGTCAAGCGGAACAGGCGGCCTTGCTGCGGCTGGAAGACCACCGGCGTGCGGATTTCGAGGTTCTCGACCGCGCAATCTTGCGTGCCGAAGTAGCTACGCGCGGCAGCCAGCGCCATCTCGGCGTAGCCCGCTCCCGGGAAGGTGACGGCGCCATCCACCACGTGGCTGGCAAGCATCGGAAGCTTGACTGGGTCGATCTGGTTTTCCCAGGCCGCAGCAGCGTCCTTCAACCGGTAGCCGAGCAGCGGGTGCTCACGGTGGCGGTGAACGAGGTCGTAGCCTTCCGCCGTGATGGGCGCCCAATAGGCCGTGCGCTG
>NZ_JAWHTP010000137.1:0-471 GCF_033052815.1 Chromohalobacter sp. HP20-39
GGGTGGGGTGTCGGGCCGTGGCAAGCAAGTCCAGATCGCCGTCGGTATCGAGCCCCCGGCGGTAGCTGCCCGCGATGACAAGCTGCTCCACCGTGCCGCTTGCCTGCAGGTAGCGCATCAGGGCTTCGGCGCATGGTTTGGCGACGACAAGCCCGTAGCGTCGATGGCGCTCCAGGCGCGCATTGGTGGCCTCCAGCAAGCGCAGCTCGCTCTGCGCGCCAAAGCCGGGCAGTTCTCGAATCTGATGCGTGGCCGCCGCCCTGGCCAGTTCATCCAATGTGGTAATCCCCAGTTCGTGCTGCAGCATGCGGGCCCGCTTCGGGCCGAGCCCCGGCAACTGAAGGAGCTGCACCATGGACTGCGGGACCTCTCCACGTACCCGGACGAGCATGGCGCAGGTGCCTGTTTCAACAATCTCCCGCATCTTTGCCGCAAGGTCGGTACCGATACCGGGCAGTTCGGTCAGATCTG
>NZ_JAWHTP010000138.1:0-466 GCF_033052815.1 Chromohalobacter sp. HP20-39
TTGTTCCCGCGCAATCAGATTCATTTCCTATCTGAGCGCGTTCCCGTGGGGGCGTAGACGCGGAACTCAGCGCTCGCAAATCCGCGTCGCGCCATGGGCAGAAGAACAGGGTATGCAGCACGTCGTCCGCACTGAGGAAAGGGTCCCAAAGCCACGCTCCGTTGGTGCCGTGTTGGCGTAGCAGCCAACGGATGTCCGCTAGCGCCTCCGCTCAGCCAGCGCCGGAAGGCCCTCCATATTGAACAAATTCTTTGCGACTCTGCAGCGCGTGCAGGCTCTCTCTGAACACCCTGGCCGAACGCCAAGGCTCCCGCGGATTGGGGTGCGGGCGGTCGGGATTGTCGGGGGCTGGTTCGATGACGACTGCCTGCTTGGTTGGCTGGCATTGTTCAGCGGATGTGGTGGGCTCGAGAAACTCACGAGTCGCCGGGATAAGCACTCGGCTGGTCACACTTATGTCGCCGCC
>NZ_JAWHTP010000139.1:0-465 GCF_033052815.1 Chromohalobacter sp. HP20-39
GGCCGGGGTCAATGTGGAGACCATCCGTTTCTATCAGCGCAAGGGCTTGTTGCTGGAGCCTGACAAGCCCTATGGCAGCATCCGCCGCTATGGCGAGGCGGATGTAACGCGGGTGCGCTTCGTGAAATCAGCCCAGCGGCTGGGCTTCAGCCTGGATGAGATCGCCGAGCTGCTGCGGCTGGAGGATGGCACCCATTGCGAGGAAGCCAGCAGTCTGGCCGAGCACAAGCTCAAGGACGTGCGCGAGAAAATGGCTGACCTGGCGCGCATGGAGGCCGTGCTGTCTGAGTTGGTGTGCGCCTGCCATGCGCGAAGGGGGAACGTTTCCTGCCCGCTGATCGCGTCACTACAGGGTGGAGCAAGCTTGGCAGGTTCGGCTATGCCTTAGCGTGCTTTATTTTCCGTTTTCTGAGACGACCCCTTTAAGGTTGAGGCAGCCGGAGTGGCCAAGATCGGCGAAGGTTG
>NZ_JAWHTP010000140.1:0-465 GCF_033052815.1 Chromohalobacter sp. HP20-39
GATTTTCGGAAAAGGACATACCTAGTCTAAAAGTTGGCGACCTTCTCCTGAAGCCACGCGAGGAAAAAGGCTCGGCGCGGCCCGACACCTTCTTGAGCTTCGCCATCACCCTCTTGGCAGCGAGCAGTAGGACAAACGTATCTATCGTGATTTCCTGAATCGCTCAGCCTCGGTCGCAGTGCTTTGGTCGAACACGGTCCGCCGCTCTACCGGGAGTAGAACCAATCGAGAAATTCGGGCGCAACATCGGGGCTAAGCTCTAGCGCTGCCTCAGCCACCGCACCATTGCCCTTCGCTGCCGCGATAGCCGCCAGCGCGCACGACAGGAATCCGCCATCCCACTCCGTGTCGGCAGCCGCCGCGACGAGTCGCGGCAGAGCAGCCAGAGCGGCGAAGTAGTTAGCGTGAAGGTCCTCTGGCACCTGTACGCCTTTCCGCTGGCGCCAAGCTTCCACCACTGCAGGA
>NZ_JAWHTP010000141.1:0-462 GCF_033052815.1 Chromohalobacter sp. HP20-39
CGGAGTTTCCAGGCGCACGTAACTGGGGCTACGACGGCGTGCTGCCCTTCTCGCCCGAAGCCAGCTATGGCAGCCCAGACGACCTCAAGGCGCTGATCGACACCGCGCACGGGCTCGGCATCATGGTCTTCCTGGACGTGGTCTACAACCACTTCGGGCCGGACGGCAACTACCTGCACCATTACGCGCGCCGCTTCTTTCGCGACGATGTGCATACGCCTTGGGGCGCCGCCATCGACTTTCGTGTGCCGGAGGTGCGCGAGTTCTTTATCCAGAACGCGCTGATGTGGCTGATGGAGTATCGCTTCGATGGCCTGCGGCTCGACGCCGTGCACGCCATCACGGAGCGCGACTGGCTGGGCGAACTGGCAGCGCGCGTGCGCTTGGCGGTAGAGCCCGGCCGACACGTTCACCTTGTGCTTGAAAACGAACAGAACACCGCCACGCTGTTGGGCGACGCGG
>NZ_JAWHTP010000142.1:0-462 GCF_033052815.1 Chromohalobacter sp. HP20-39
CGTCAATCACATTCCTACGCGTCGGACGCCGCAGTGTCGACTTCTCTGGGCTCCAGCACTTTCCAGATTTCTGGCGACCACGCTTTCATGCATTCCTTGAGGCTTGCGCCTTGAGCAACCTCATTCCAAGTTTCTGCCAACACCGGTAAGCGATAGAACTCCTCGCCGCTGTATACGCTCAACACAGCAAACTGCAGCCGATCAGGCGCCTGCGTAACGTGGAGCTCGGTTGCGTGCGCCAATGCCTGTGTCAGAGTCTGATACAAGTCGGACCGGCGCCGATCCGCAATCAGTTCAGGCGTCGTTTCCGAGAGCGCGCTAAAGATGGTGTCAGGTTCGCTTGCGTCGAGTATGGCGCCAAACTGGTGAGCGTCGAACTCCAACGTACCGTCAAGCGGCGATACCACGGGCTCCGCACCAATCGGCTTGACTGCGAGGAGCTTCGCATGCCCTGCTCGGTCG
>NZ_JAWHTP010000143.1:0-459 GCF_033052815.1 Chromohalobacter sp. HP20-39
CCGGTGCATAGGAAAGAAGCATCGCTTCGCTCATGGCATTGACCTCAAGAACACGGAAAGATCGGGAGGCATCGCCCGATTGATTCGAGCGTAGCCAGCCAGCGCCGTTGGATGTTGATGGGCATCAACCGAAACGCCGGTGACCGAACAACCCGTGGAAAAAAGCGCGATGCGCTCAACAGAAGCATGCGGGCCGGCCGTCGGCCTCTTGCATCACGGACAGCACTTCGTCCAATGCAGGATCCGGCCGGAAGATCGTGATGCCCTTGAGACGAAACTGCCACGCCTGAAAGAGCAACGCCCCCACCTCGGCGTGCGACACCCCGCCCGCGACAAGAACCGTCTTGGAGATCGAAGCGTCAATGAATGGCTGCAGCGCAGCGACCATGCGTAGATGATCCATACCGGCTACCTGTCTTGCGGTGACGAAGTAGTCGGGTAACGCAGCGTGGTCTCCGT
>NZ_JAWHTP010000144.1:0-458 GCF_033052815.1 Chromohalobacter sp. HP20-39
TTCCGGATTCGGAATGCCGCCGGAACAGCCCAAATCGTTTTTGATCGCGGTGCTCTGCGCTGTGCACTCATGCCGATACTGAAGATATCGGCAGCAGCGCATCAGAAGTGGTATTCGACCCGCACCATCGGCGTTTTTGCCAGTGAGCCGGGCACGGATGCCGGGTTGCCGAACTTGTTGCGCCAGTATTGATATTCAATGCCCGCGCGCAGCGTGTTCTTGCCCAGATGCAAAGGCGTGCCCAGGTCGTACATCAGCATGGCATCGATATTCATGTCGGGTGACGTTGGGCACCCGAATTCGTTCGTGCCCTTGGCCGCGTTGTAGTTGGCATACCCCTCAAACGACAGGCCCGTCGTGCCGATGGGGATGCCCCATGCGGCATTGAGCATCGGATGCGCCGTGTAGTGGTAGCGGCTGGTCACCCCAATCGGCTCGTTGCTCTCCCACAGCATCCG
>NZ_JAWHTP010000145.1:0-457 GCF_033052815.1 Chromohalobacter sp. HP20-39
GTGTCCCAGTGCTTCTCAATCAAAGCGGTATCGACGGTAGCCTCGCAAACTGCTGCGATCTCCGGTGGAATGATCGTGCCACGCGGCACGTACAGATGACGCTGCTTCAATTCCTTCAGTCGTGGGCATAGATCGAACCCCAGTAGCCGGGCCAACGCCATGGCAAAGTCGGTGTAGCCGTGGGTGTCCACCGCCAACTGGCTGGTCTCGATGGATTCTTGGCGCACGACACCCTCAATGGCGACCCCTGCCTGGCGCTCATTGAGCACAAAAGGCTGCGCGTAGAAGATCCCCCATCGGTCACGCACATGGGAGTAGATGCCAATCGAGGACGTGTTGCGTCTTGGATCCTGTCGGGCCTGCCACACCCGTTGGGTGGTTTCCATGCTCATCATGTCGGACGACGCCAGGTCCGTGCGACCCCATGTCGCTGCAATGGGGTGCCGTTGCATGAACT
>NZ_JAWHTP010000146.1:0-457 GCF_033052815.1 Chromohalobacter sp. HP20-39
CGTCGATGGTGCGCCGGTCGCGATCCATGTGCGCAAGGGACGCAGCGCTGACGGTATCCCGGACAAGCATGTCCGTATCATCCGCAAGCTGATCCCGATCCGCGATGCGGTTCGCGAGGTCCTGAAGGCGCAGGAGTGCGACCGGCCGTGGAAGCCGGCGCAGGTGAAGCTGCGCATCGTCTGGTCGAACTTTGTGCGCGCGTTCGGGCCGATCAATTTCACCACGGTCTCGACCATCGAGGACGAGGAAACCGGCGAGGTGCGGGAAACGCACCGTCGCCCGAACATCCAGCCCGTCCTCGACGATCCCGATTGCTGGCTGGTGGCCTCCATCGAAGATTACGATCTTGAGTCGAATACCGCAACGCCAGGACCGATCTTTACCGAGCGGGTGATTGCGCCGCCCGCGCCGCCGGTCATCACATCAGCGGCCGATGCACTCGCCGTGGTGCTCAAC
>NZ_JAWHTP010000147.1:0-457 GCF_033052815.1 Chromohalobacter sp. HP20-39
AGGTGTTGCAGCAGTTCAGGCAGCGCAGACCGGGCACTTGGTCTTCGGCTCGCTCCACGTTCTTGATCCGTTCGAACTGATTGGTCGCCTGCAAATGCTCGACCACACGCTGCTTTCCAAGGAGTTGATGTGCAACCACAAAATCATCGCGGGTTTCATGGGGCAGCGGATGGTTCCCGTGCTGTGCACGGAGTGTCGGGAGCCATTGGCCAAACATCTCGACGCAATGCCGGGAATTCTGCTCGACCGCATCAAAACCTGGGGAAACATCGAACAGGTCCATGTGCGGGGAAAGGGATGTCCGCACTGCTTCGGCCGGCAAATCCGCGGGCGTGAGGCAGTTGCAGAGGTTGTCCTTAGCACCGAAGAGCTGATGGAAGACTTCCTCAGGGGGACGTCGTTGGCACGTCGAAATCACCGCCTGCGTGAGGGCTCCGACAAATCCATGCTCGGCAAT
>NZ_JAWHTP010000148.1:0-456 GCF_033052815.1 Chromohalobacter sp. HP20-39
GGTGCGGTTGCGCAGCAGGTCCATGGTGGAGGCGTTCATGGGTTTCCTCGTGCTCAGGCCATCAGGCTGATGGTCTTGCGAAAGCGTGACAGGGCGGCGATGAAGAGCAGGCAGCCGATGGCCGCCACCGCCAGCAGCTGGGGCCAGACCACCGCGAGGCCGGCGCCGCGGTACAGGATGGCCTGGGCGGCAGCGACGAAATGCGTGGTCGGCGCGGCCTCCATGACCCAGCGCACCAGCGCCGGCATGCTCTCGCGCGGGGTGACGCCGCCCGACAGCATCTGCAGCGGCAGCAGCACCAGCACCAGCAGCATGCCGAACTGCGGCATGGACCGGGCCACCGTAGCAAGGAAGATGCCCATGGAGGTGGTGGCAAACAGGTGCAGCGTCGCCACCAGCATGAACAGCAGAATGGAGCCTTCAACGGGCACATGCAGCGCGCCTTGCACCACGAAC
>NZ_JAWHTP010000149.1:0-455 GCF_033052815.1 Chromohalobacter sp. HP20-39
GTGCAGCAGCACCGTCGCGTCGCCGCCATCGTCCAGGATCATGTTGGGCGTGCCGCCGTCGGCCCATTCGAAGATGCGGTGGGTGAAGTCCCAGTATTCCTTGAGCGATTCGCCCTTGTACGCAAATACCGGCGTGCCCGACACGGCAATCGCCGCAGCAGCGTGGTCCTGCGTCGAGAAGATGTTGCACGAGGCCCAGCGCACGTCGGCGCCGAGTGCCTTGAGCGTCTCGATCAGCACGGCGGTCTGGATGGTCATGTGCAGCGAGCCGGCAATACGCGCGCCCTTGAGCGGCTGGCTGGCGGCAAACTCGTCGCGAATCGCCATCAGGCCGGGCATCTCGGTCTCGGCAATGGCGATTTCCTTGCGGCCCCAGTCGGCCAGCTTGATGTCGGCGACGAGGTAGTCGTTCTTGAGGTCGGTCACAGCGTTCATTGGATCACTCCGAAAAGATG
>NZ_JAWHTP010000150.1:0-455 GCF_033052815.1 Chromohalobacter sp. HP20-39
CGCCCGGCTCCAATGCCCTGGACACGTCCAGCGCGGTGCGCGCGACGATGGAGCGGCTGCAGGCCAAGTTCCCCGAAGGCATCGAGTACAAGATCGCCTACGACCCCACAGTCTTCGTGCGCGCCTCGCTCCAGTCCGTCGCCGTCACGCTGCTGGAGGCCATCCTCCTGGTGGTGATCGTGGTGGTGCTGTTCCTGCAATCTTGGCGCGCGTCGATCATTCCACTGATCGCCGTGCCGGTCTCGCTGGTCGGCACGTTCGCGGTGATGCACATGTTCGGCTTCTCGCTGAACACGCTGTCGCTGTTTGGCCTCGTGCTCTCCATCGGCATCGTGGTGGATGACGCCATCGTGGTGGTGGAGAACGTGGAGCGCCACATGGCGCTGGGCGAATCGCCCAAGGATGCGGCGCGCAAGGCGATGGATGAAGTGACTGGCCCGATCCTGGCCATCACC
>NZ_JAWHTP010000151.1:0-454 GCF_033052815.1 Chromohalobacter sp. HP20-39
TACATCGGGTCAAGGAGTTCGGCCCGTTGATCATCTCGATCGACACCAAGGGCAACAACCTCATTCAGCGGAACAAAGAGCAGTTCAACGCTAAGAAGCGTCCGGTGCTTGACCGAATCAACAAGCAGCTCAGTTTCATCAAGTGATTTTGTGTCTGGCGGTGGGACGGCTGCAGTTCGCTAAAGCTGTCCCTTTGCGCGCTCAAGTCCACCGTCAATTCCCTGCTGCTTGCTTGGCTCGTCGGAGTTGATGAAGGAGCTGAGCCATCTATGACGGGAGAGGTACCGGTGACGCGGGCGCGCTGGAATCCAAAGACGCCGCTGATTGGTGGGCTGGGGATCGATGCCACTGAAGGCATTACGGGGACGCGGCTGTGGAGCGTGGTTAGAAGGTTTTTTGAGACGGCGGCTGGCACCATCGAAAATGACCATGCAGTGCTGGCTGAGAAGCTTCG
>NZ_JAWHTP010000152.1:0-454 GCF_033052815.1 Chromohalobacter sp. HP20-39
CATCATCGTGGGCAACCTCGGTGCTGATCCGGAAACACGTTACATGCCCAGTGGCGACGCGGTCACCAACATCCGCGTGGCAACCACCGATCGCTTTAAGGACAAGGGTAGCGGTGAGATGCGCGAAGCCACCGAATGGCATCGCATCGCGTTCTTCGGTCGCTTGGCGGAAATCGCTGGCGAGTATCTGAAGAAGGGATCGTCGGTCTACATCGAGGGTCGTCTGAAAACCCGTCAATGGGAGAAAGACGGCCAGAAGCAATACAGCACCGAAATCGTTGCAGACCAGATGCAGATGCTCGGCGGCCGCGGTGAAGGCGGTGGCGGGCAGGGTGGCGGCGGTGGTGGTTACTCGCGCGGCGGCGAAGGCGGCGGCGGTGGTGGTGGCGGTTATGGTGGTGGCCGCAGCCAACACGGCGGCGGTGGCTATTCGCGCGGCGGTGAAAGCGGCGGT
>NZ_JAWHTP010000153.1:0-453 GCF_033052815.1 Chromohalobacter sp. HP20-39
TCACGCTTGACGGTACTCGTCGCGGGACTCGAGCTCCATCTTGCACACATGGGGTTCCCGACGTGGGTGGGTTCGCCTGCGCCACATCGACCGCCTGACTTTGCTTGCTAGCTTTGTCTGCTTCGGCTTTCTTGCGGGCAGCGACATCGGCCCAGCCTAGGGTCGACCACATCTTGACGTCGGTGAGAGGAACAATGCACGCATGAACGGGGCCGACCGGAGAGTACAGTGCACAGAATTTCTCTGTACACGAGATGGCAGCCCCCCAAACCGGCTCTGACTTCTCACGAGCAATCTCGACAAAATTAATCCCACCCTCTTTAAACTTCTCCGAATCCAAGTTTTCGATAAGGCCAATCTGATTTTGAGCGTCAAGCACGCCCTTTGTCTTCATTTTTTGAAAAAGCGCAATCGGAATCAAGTTGAAGTACGCAAAAGCCACCAGAACAACCG
>NZ_JAWHTP010000154.1:0-452 GCF_033052815.1 Chromohalobacter sp. HP20-39
AGCCGCACCCTGCTGCTGTCGCGCCAGGGCCAGGAGTTCGGCATCGAGGACAGCTCGGCCCCCATCGTCAACGAGGCCGGTGAACTGCTCGGCGCGGTGCTGGTCTTCCACGATGTGACCGAGCAGCGGCGCTTGTCCGGCGAAGTCGCCTACCGCGCCAGCCACGATGCGCTGACCGGGCTGGTCAACCGGGTCGAGTTCGAATCGCGGCTGCGCCGCCTGCTGGCCCATGCGCGCGAGTTCGAGGACCAGCATGCGCTGCTCTACATCGACCTGGACCAGTTCAAGCTCGTCAATGACGCCTGCGGCCACAGCGTGGGCGATGAACTGCTCAAGCAGGTCGGCCGCCTGCTGAAGGAGGCGGTACGGGCTTCCGACACGGTCGCACGGCTCGGCGGCGATGAATTCGCGGTGCTGCTGGAAGCCTGCCCGGCCGAGCGGGCCAAGCGGGT
>NZ_JAWHTP010000155.1:0-450 GCF_033052815.1 Chromohalobacter sp. HP20-39
ACTGGCCGAAAAGTTGGCTACGTGCGGCTGAAGGACCCTGACGTGCCTATCAATGATGTGGCGCATCTGTCTTTGGACAACCCGTCTAAGAAGTGCCTGGATTTGCTGTCGCGACTCGCCAACCAGGCCATTGATTTGAATGTTTCCTTGGCGACGGCGGGGTCACCTCCTCCGCAGCCTCTCATCGCGCAGTTCTTCCAAAACATCCAGGCGTTTCCTGCTCAACAACCTGAAGGAGCCGTGAATGGCTAACGTGCACAAGCATCTGCTCAACTACTTCCTCGAAAGGGTTGCCCTCAAGGAGGACCAAAAGGACCTGATGCGCAAGCGTCGCACGTCCAACGAAACGCGTTTGAAAGATGGATTGAAAGCCCATAAGAAGCCGTCGCCATTGCGCTTCGTGAAGCAGGGCTCTTACGCTTTGCACACGCTGGTCCAGGCCAACGCTGC
>NZ_JAWHTP010000156.1:0-448 GCF_033052815.1 Chromohalobacter sp. HP20-39
TTCATCACGACGGTGCCCAGGGCCACGTCGTCCTCGTTGTCACGGCCCGCAATGCCGAGCCGCGGCACGAAGCCGATCTTGACCGTCGCCACGTCCTTGACTTGCACCGGCACGCCGTTGTTCTGCGTCAGGACGACCTTGCCGATGTCCTTGACGTTCTCAACCAGACCGACGCCCCGGATGTTGATCGACTGCTGCCCGAAGTTGAGCGTGCGCCCGCCGACGTTGATGTTGGCGTTGCCAAGCGCCGTCATCATCTGCGGCAGGGTCACGTTGTACGTTTCGAGCTTGCGCGGGTCGACCGAGACTTCATAGCTCTTGGTCGGGCCGCCCCAGCTCACCACCTGTGCCACGCCGGGGACCGTCAGCAGCCGGCGCTGGAGCACCCAGTCCTGGATGGAGCGCAGGTTCGTCAGGCCGAAATGCGGCGGCCCCTTGACCTGATAGC
>NZ_JAWHTP010000157.1:0-447 GCF_033052815.1 Chromohalobacter sp. HP20-39
TTCTGCCCCGCAATTGCGGCACCAATTGATGCAACGCACCCGATGCTTTCGGAAACTCCGAACCCAGATGGAACCACCTTACGGCAGGCTCGCACCCAGCAACTCCGCAACACCGACGCAGCCAAGTTGAAGCGTCTTCTGCCACTGATCGTGAGATGCAAATTAGCACGTCGGCATGAACGGCGAGTGTATTCAGCCAGCGTACGAACGACTTTGCTGATGGCGGAGTAAACCAATGCGGCTGCAATGCCGGCAGCAAATCGTAGACACAGAACGCAAATCGCACTCCTTCTGCGCGCCAGGCCAAAAACTCACGTTGCCGGCTTGGGACGATCCGGCTACTTAAATCCAGTCCCAAAAAGATATCCCCCGCCGACAAGCGAATTGAAGTGTCCGCACCATATGAGGAACTCAAGTCTAACGACGACAGATACTCATTGGCGTAGC
>NZ_JAWHTP010000158.1:0-446 GCF_033052815.1 Chromohalobacter sp. HP20-39
GGTGGCAAACAGGAACGGGATCAAACCCAGCATGGCCACGGTGGCCGTCATCATCACGGGGCGGAACCGCATGCGCGAACCCAGCCGCACGGATTCCTCCACCGACATGCCCTGCTCGCGCAGGCTACGGATCGTGCTGACCAGCACCACCCCGTTGAGCACCGCGATCCCCCATAGCGCCACGAAGCCCACGGATGCCGGCACGGAGAGGTATTCCCCGGTGACAAACAACCCGATGATCCCGCCCACGGAGGCGAAGGGCAGCACCAGGATGATCAGCGTGGCGTAGCGCACGGAGTTGAACAGCAGGAACAGCAGGAAGAAGATGGCTGCGACCGTAATCGGCACGATCACCTTCAGGTGGCCCATGGCGCGCTCCATGTTCTGGAACTGGCCGCCCCACTCCAGGTAGTAGCCCTCGGGCAGCTTGACGTTGTTGCCAACCA
>NZ_JAWHTP010000159.1:0-446 GCF_033052815.1 Chromohalobacter sp. HP20-39
CGCAAGCATCGTTGGCGAAGCCGGCGTCGCAGTCGATTGGACGGACGAGAAACGCAAGGAGCTGGGCCTTTTCGGTGCAGCAGCAACGGCGACCCGTAGGCCGCGAGTGCTGAATGTCAACCAACAACCGAGCGGCCCAGGAGCCAATGCAAAGCCGGAGGATAGACACCTAGACCCGTCAGCCAAAGCGGAGTTAGAGGTGTTTGCCGGTGCAAAGGCCGAGGTGAAATTGTGGGGTGGCCTACAGTGGTTGAATCCCGAGCAGTTGGGCTTGGGCTATCAGGAATTCGCCAAGGTTAGTGACTCCGTGTCCGGTCTGCTTGGTATCGGCGCCGGCTGCATGTTGGAGTTGACTTACGCCTCCGGTAAGTTCCGTTTCCGAATGATGGCGAGTGCGTGCTTGGGATTGGGTGCGAAGGGCAAACTCGAGCTGGAAGTCGACTATG
>NZ_JAWHTP010000160.1:0-446 GCF_033052815.1 Chromohalobacter sp. HP20-39
AGTTCAGCAAGACGAACCGGGTAACCCGCATAGTGAACGCAAAGAATCGCCTTGGTTCTGCTTGTGATGCAGCTACGGACCGATTCGGGGCACATGTTGCCCGATACCGGATCGACGTCGGCCCAAACCACTTTTGCGCCGGTATAGAGGATCGACGTATTGGTTGGCTCAGCGGTCATCGGCGTGGAAATCACTTCATCGCCAGGGCCCACGCCGGCCAACGTCAGCGCCGCATGACGGGCACCCGTTCCGCTGCTCATCGCGAGCGAGCGTTCCAGCCCGAATTTCTGATTGAACTCTGACTCGAATCGATAGACGGACTCGCCCTCGGCGATCATGCCGCTGTACAGGACCTCTTCCAGAGCGGGCATGAGAACCGACTTGGCGGGCATGGCGACTTTGACGATCGGGATCATATTAGTGTCAATTAAATTCGGTTAAGCAGT
>NZ_JAWHTP010000161.1:0-444 GCF_033052815.1 Chromohalobacter sp. HP20-39
GCGCCGCGCAGGGGCTGGTGCCCTGATCTTGGGTAAGCATTCAACGCCGGACGATCCATCAAGAAGCGCAGATTCATCTGCGCCATACCAGCCCAACATGACGCCTGCACGCAACTGCCGCAGACTCGCAATTTTGGGGCACCGATTATAGCCAGCGCTTCATGGCGGCGCCATTATGCACCGCCGCCAGTTGCATCCAGTTGACAGCGGCCTCCAGGAATTTCCTTACGAGGCATGGCCGCTTACGGTATCCTCCCACCCTGCCCGAAGGGTTACCACGGCTGGCCTCGCCATGCCGTACGGGCCTCGCCGCCCCACCTCTTCTTTTTTAATCATTCCTTAACATTCAGCCGGCCGCCCCGCTTCCTCATTGATGCGCCGATCTTTTCTCGCCCTGCAAGGCACGGCTTCTCCGTTCTTCCGCCAGTTGCTGTCTGCCCTAAG
>NZ_JAWHTP010000162.1:0-444 GCF_033052815.1 Chromohalobacter sp. HP20-39
CTTTGCACAACGCAGGGCGCGCGATGATCTGCTGCCCACCAAGAGCCGTCTTGTGTGTGGATGGCATGTGGTCCCCCCCGGTCGGGTGCCCCCGGCTGGACTTGTTGACGGGAGTCTCGGGTGTTCTATGCCAAGGCGGAGCAGTCTGCCATACGCCGTTCGGCCGAGGTGATGGTTTCAGGCTTCAGCCACCTTGGCTCCACGCTCCTTCAACAGCTCGCGCAGCACCGAGCGGTGGCAATGCGCTTCGTCCTCGCAATAGCAGCCGACGGAGAGATTGGTCTGGTGTGACAGCGCGGCCAGCATGTCGAGCAGGCGCGCGGCATCGCCGTCTCGCATTTCCGTGCGGAAGTGGCGCACGAAGGTCTGCCAGCCTTTCTCGTCATGCGCCGCCTGTGCAGCCTGGGCCTGCTTGACGAGTTCCGGCGTGGGCGAGAGCAGCGG
>NZ_JAWHTP010000163.1:0-444 GCF_033052815.1 Chromohalobacter sp. HP20-39
CTGCGCAATCGCGTCGCCCACCTGCTCGCCGATCTTCGTGGCCAAGATGCCCATGTGCGGCACCGATTCGATCGGCTTACCGGCGCCGTCGACCAGACGGTCATCCACCGTCATCAGCTTGAGGTTGTTCTGCTTGGCCTTGGCCACCACAGCCGGCCCGAGCTTCACGTCCGGCACGCAGATCACGAAACCCTGCGCATGCTGCGCGCCTAGGTTGTCGATGGCGGTCAGCACCTCACCACCGCTGGGCACGCCAATCTTCACCAGCTTGAACCCCTTCTCCTTGGCGGCCTGGTCGGCGAACTTCCATTCGTCCTGGAACCAGGGCTCTTCCGGCTGCTTGACCAGGAAGCCGATCTTCACGTCGTCTGCCGCGTGGGCAAACCCACCAGCGATGGCAAACAGCGTGGCGGCCGCGATGGCCTTGAAGGTAACACGTCGTTG
>NZ_JAWHTP010000164.1:0-443 GCF_033052815.1 Chromohalobacter sp. HP20-39
TGCTGGCGATCCCGCTTGCGCCGCTGGCCGGCTCAGCGATCGCCGGGCTGTTCGGCACGAAGTTCTTCGGCGAGAAGATCGGCCGCAAGACGTCCCACAGCGTCACCATCCTCGGTGTGGCAATCGCCTTCATCCTGTCGGTGTCGGTGCTGCTCGACGTCATCAACGGCGCTGGCTATAACGCGACCGTCTACGAATGGATGACGGTCGGCTCGCTGAAGATGGAAGTCGGCTTCCTCATCGATTCGCTCACCGCGATGATGATGTGCGTGGTGACCTTCGTCTCGCTGATGGTGCACATCTACACCATCGGCTACATGGCGGAAGACGACGGCTACAACCGTTTCTTCGCCTACATCTCGCTGTTCACCTTCTCGATGTTGATGCTCGTGATGAGCAACAACTTCCTGCAGCTGTTCTTCGGCTGGGAAGCGGTGGGCCTG
>NZ_JAWHTP010000165.1:0-442 GCF_033052815.1 Chromohalobacter sp. HP20-39
CGTCTACGCCGACCGCATGCACGCGGGCGGTGACGGTGACTGCGCAACGATGATGATCAGCGACGCGATCCGCCGTGACGAGTCTATCGTTTCCGTGCCGGCTTTCATTGCAGCGCAATCCGGCTGGATCGGTGCCGCGATGGCCGGCCGGTAAACCGGTTCCCTTTCACGCAGTACATCCCATGCGGCGAGCTTTGGCTCGCCGCTTTTCATTTCAAGAGGCTATTTCCATGAACATCCTCAACGTTCACGAGCGTGTCATGCTCGCATCCCTTGGCATCTCCGTTTGGCGCGCACGTCGCTTCGATACCCGCGCCACGGAAGAGGTGGAAAAGAACCACGCCACCAAAGACATCGGGCGCTTCAACAAGAAGCTCCTGACCGACGATGCCATTTCTTACAAGAGCGTGTGCAGCATCGCCACGCAAGCACGTGCCTTCTT
>NZ_JAWHTP010000166.1:0-439 GCF_033052815.1 Chromohalobacter sp. HP20-39
CCGGGATGTTCAGTTCCATCGGGCCGCTGTGGGTGTCGAAACCCCAGGCGCCCAGTTCCAGCGCGCGCTTGTAAGCGAAGGCCGCGTCTTGCACGCGGAACGCGATGGCGCAGATCGACGGGCCGTGCAGGCGCGCAAAGCGCTGCGCGAACGAATCCGGCTCGGCGTTGATGATGAAGTTGATGTCGCCCTGGCGGTAGAGCGATACGTCCTTGGAGCGATGCCGGGCCACCTCGGTGAAGCCGAGCTTCTCGAACAGCGGCTCCAGCACGCCGGGCGTCGGCGAGGCGAACTCGACGAATTCAAAGCCGCACAGGCCCATCGGGTTGTCAAAAAGGTCGGTCATCAGGGGTGTCTCTCTTGGGTTTGGGGTGGAAATCTGGACACCCTAGATGGTAAGAAAAAGCCCGCACATCATTTCTGCAAAATCAATTGCAAA
>NZ_JAWHTP010000167.1:0-401 GCF_033052815.1 Chromohalobacter sp. HP20-39
GAACATCTTCACGGCGCTTTCTTCGAGCGGCGTGAGCTGATTGGAATAGGGGTCATGATTCGCGGTCATGGCGCTATTCTTTTGGAAAACGGATCAGGCCCTCGCGGCGAAAGCGGGGTCATTTTTTTCAGCTTTCGCGGAATGAATGCATTGGCGACGATGCAAGGCTCGAAGAGCTGGGGTGCTCAACTGCGCTAAGACCGTCTTGCTTGTCGCGCAGGACGTAGAACGACAATCCGGGGCGGATACCCGCGATGGACCAAAGTGCGGAAAGCCTCTATGCGGATGGGCGCTTTCCGGGGATTTATCCCGAACGCGGTAAACCAACGCGCGCTTTTTGGCACCCAAACTTCACTCCGTGAACGCGCTAGTCAGGTGGCTCACCGACTGACATGACATCG
>NZ_JAWHTP010000168.1:0-438 GCF_033052815.1 Chromohalobacter sp. HP20-39
TGGCTGTTTCCGTCGTGAACTGCCAGGACATGGACGATGCGCAGCCTGCGCTCTGCGCGGACCATCGGCACGATGGCCGCCATTGGGCGGATGCCAACGGCCATGCGCCTGATCTTGGCATGCTGCCCGCCGCAATCGGGCTCGTGCATGTTCTTCCTCCCGCTCCAAATTATGATCTGCAGACTTCTACTGACGTCTGTAAGTCATTGAAAAAAGGGGCTTCGGCCCCTTTTTCCATTCCAGCGAGCGCCACGGAAATCCACCCACAGCTACCGTTTTTGAGTGACCAATTGAGGCACAAGAATACGGGTGGGACGGCTACCGGATAGTTGCTGGGGCTGAGCGGGAACCATGACGAGCATAGGGCCTAAGTCATTACTTAGGAGCCTCGAAATGGCACTCTCTGATCTGACCGTCCGGCAGGCAAGAACCACCGGA
>NZ_JAWHTP010000169.1:0-437 GCF_033052815.1 Chromohalobacter sp. HP20-39
CGACGACTGGAAGGAGCATGGCTACGACGTGGTCGAGTTCTACCCAGGACCCCAGGAGCTGCGATTGTGCGCTGACGGAGTCGGCACGGCCAACGCTGACGCCGATGGCCACACAGTTTTGCGCGATACGCCCGGTGCTGCGTCGATTGACGCAGACGAGGGCCCACGCTGATGTGGGGGTTCCATATACACCTGGACATCGAGGGCTTCGTGCGGAGCAGCACGTACCCGGACGACTACATTGGCCTCTTCCGTGATGCCACCGGGCGCTCGCTCACGCCAGCCGAGGCGCGCACCAAGCTGACGATCGACAAGGCAAGGGGCCACAAGGTACTCCCGATGAGCAAGGAATGCGGCGCCGCGCTGTGCCCACACGCAACCGATGGTTGCTCCGGCTTCGACTATTCGGGCGGTGGGTGTCCAGGCTACCAACGAGG
>NZ_JAWHTP010000170.1:0-437 GCF_033052815.1 Chromohalobacter sp. HP20-39
ATCAGTTCACGCTCGTCGGCGTGGTCGTGCTCTGTGCCACGGCAGTCAGCCCGGCCAGTTGCCCCGGCGTCGTAATCGTCAGGGCCTGCGACGGCGTCGGTGCCGGGAAGCCAGCCTCGGCCAGCGCTTCCTTGATCGTGCGGTTGGTGTCGAAGTAGACCTGCCAGTAGTTGTCGTTGTGCGTGTAGGGGCGCACGGCCAGCACCGGTCCCACCAAGTTGAACTCCAGGATCTCCACATCGACGGCCGGATCGGTCAATACATTCGGGATGGCGGCAACCTTCTCCTTGAGCAGCGCGATGGCGGCGCGGTGGTCGGCGCTGCCGGCCAATTGCGCTTTCAGTTCAACGCGGCGGAACGGGTTGGCGGTGTAGTTCTGGATCGTGTCGGAGAAGATCTTGCCGTTGCCGACAATGGTGACCACGTTGTCCGGCGTG
>NZ_JAWHTP010000171.1:0-437 GCF_033052815.1 Chromohalobacter sp. HP20-39
TTCAACAAGTTTGTAGAGGGATCTTCCAAGTTCGCATGGGGCAAGCCTTTGCAAATCAGATAACGTTGGTAGGCTTCCTTAGTACCCCACAAGGGACTGCAGCGCTGGAGTCAACTCGCGTAGAAGTAGAGGGGGCGATATCTCAACTGAAAAATGAGAATAATCAGTGCAGGATTGAATTAATGGTCTCAGCAGAAGCTGGCGTGCAGGCGACTGATAATTCAGTTTGGCCAGCTTTACTGGCTATGTTGGACCAAAGGCACCCCCCTGGGCTTGCTAGTTTTAGCTATTTCCCAGCAGATCGAGCGCTTCCTCAAGGGGAGCAACCAGTTCAACTTGGTGCCGCCGACGCACAGGCCCAATTGGAGTCGCACTTTTCACAGCCTCAAACAAAATATGCTCGTCTAAAAAATACCATATTTACTGCAATGTTGATG
>NZ_JAWHTP010000172.1:0-437 GCF_033052815.1 Chromohalobacter sp. HP20-39
GCGTCAACGCGGCCCGCTGTGGGACGACGCGCCGGAACTGTTCTTCAAGGCCTTCCTGCTGCGTGAGCGTGGCGAGTTTGGTGCGACGGCCAATGCGTATTCGTCGCTGTATCTGTGGAAGCAGGATGCGGCGTTTCGCGACTTTCTGGTCAACGGCCGCTACCACGTCGTGACCGAGAGCTTTGGCCGCGCGCCCATCCATACGCAGATGGCGCTCGACGCCCGCAAGGGGCCGGCGCAGATGGCGCGCTTTGCCTATATCGAAGTTGAAGACATTGCGCCCGACGTGGGGCTGACGGATGTCTTCCGGCGCGCCATCGAACGCAACCATGAGGCCGCCGCGCAAGCCGGGACGGTGGCGGCAATCGTTGGTGTGGACACCGCGGCGTGGCGGCTGACCCGCGTGCGCTTGTCGGAGACTCTGCCGGGTGACGACG
>NZ_JAWHTP010000173.1:0-340 GCF_033052815.1 Chromohalobacter sp. HP20-39
GCATGGAAAACTCCTTTCGGGTTGGGATGCTTAAAGTTTGATCCTTGCCACGGATGGAAGGTCAAGCGCTATTTGCATCCCCGCCACACCAACCTGCCGAATGTTCATAGGGGCAAGGCCGTGGTGCTCTTCACGCGGTCCAGCACGAAGCTGGTCTTGCAGTCTTGCACGCTGGGGTGCTTGAGCAGCGTATCGAGCACGAAGCGGGAGTAGTGGGCCATATCTCTGACGACCACCCGCAACAGGTAGTCCATGTCGCCGGTCAGCGCGTGGCACTCCACCACCTCGGGCCAGTTCTGAACCGACGCGCGGAACACGTCCATGGGGTTGCGCTTGTGCG
>NZ_JAWHTP010000174.1:0-436 GCF_033052815.1 Chromohalobacter sp. HP20-39
CTGCCGTTGCGTGGCCTACGTACTGACCCTGCTTGGAGCTTCGCGCCTTCAATCAAAGCGTGTTTGATGCGGATCAACGGACCCGCACGCGCGACGGTGGGGTCGGTGGGAACAGCCGCCAGCAGCCGGTCTGGTGGCGAAAGAAGATGATCGCCAGCGGCCGCGTTGCCGTGGCCAACTCAGCCCGCACGCAACCGCGTTCGAGGCCTGGGCAGTGCACGCGCGTGATGCGCAGATGCGGCGTGTCGCTGGGGCCAAACCACTTGGCGAGCAAATCGCGAAGGGACGTGTGGTCGTTGGGCATCTTGTCCTCCTGCTCCTGGGGTTTGCATGCATGCGCGCCGTTTGGTGCTTCAAGCAATCTGCGCTTGCGGCAGTGCTGCGTGCCACTCGACTGCAAGCGCCAGCAGCATCAGCCAAAAAAGCGTCCGTACGG
>NZ_JAWHTP010000175.1:0-431 GCF_033052815.1 Chromohalobacter sp. HP20-39
CCACTTCTCGTCCAGCTTGAAGCCGAAGGCCTTCGGGAACCAGTACGTGATACCGGCCAGGTAACCGAACACCACGCCACCGATGATGGTGTTGTGGAAGTGCGCGATCAGGAACAGGCTGTTGTGCAGCAGGAAGTCAGCGCCCGGCACAGCCAGCAGCACGCCGGTCATGCCGCCGATCACGAACGTGATCATGAAGCCGATCGTCCACAGCATCATCGAGTTCAGCTCGACGCGGCCGCGGTACATCGTGAACAGCCAGTTGAAGATCTTCACGCCCGTCGGGATCGAGATGATCATCGTCGCGATACCGAAGAACGCGTTGACGTTCGCACCCGAACCCATGGTGAAGAAGTGGTGCAGCCACACCAGGAACGACAGCACGGTAATACCGGCGGTTGCCCACACCATCGACGTGTAGCCGAACAGCT
>NZ_JAWHTP010000176.1:0-431 GCF_033052815.1 Chromohalobacter sp. HP20-39
CCATGAGCGGGGCGCCGGCCGCCGGCACCGAGCGTTTCGTGGTGGGGCGCGACGTGGCGGTGACGCCCGGCAAGGTCGTGCTGCGCAATCGCCTGATGGAGCTGATCCAGTACACCCCCACCACGCCCAAGGTCCAGGCCGAGCCCATCCTGATCGTGCCGGCGTGGATCATGAAGTACTACATCCTGGATCTATCCCCGCAGAACTCGCTGATCCGCTATCTGGTGGAGCAGGGCCATACCGTGTTCTGCATCTCATGGAAGAACCCAGACGAGGCGGACCGCGATCTCGACATGGATGACTACCTCAAGCTCGGCGTTTTTGCCGCGCTTGATGCGGTCAATGCCATCGTGCCGAATCAGCGCGTGCACGCTACGGGCTACTGCCTGGGCGGCACGCTGCTTGCCATTGCCGCAGCGGCCATGGCACGC
>NZ_JAWHTP010000177.1:0-428 GCF_033052815.1 Chromohalobacter sp. HP20-39
TGCCATCGGCTTTCAAGCCGCCCAGGGTGATGCTGTCTTTCTTGTCGCTGTCGTAAGTCACGGCGTTGGCCAGCTTGCCGTCGTCACCCACCAGACCCGCGTCCTTGAGCTGTCGTACGTTCACGGCGTCGGTGTCATCCGTCCCAGCCGCCACGTGGGTCAGCTTGCGGTCAATGGCGTTGCCGTCCGCATCCTTGCCGGCAAAGTTGACTTCGGTGCCGTCAGTATCTTTGCCCACCGTGATCGTGCGGCTAGTTTTGTCTTGCTGAACCAGGCCGATCGAGCCTTCGCCGATCTTCGTACCCAGGTCGTCGATGGCCTCGGCATTGCTGACGATGTTGTTGTTCAGACTGCTCAGCGCATCGCCCACGTTGTCAAACGTGTCTTTGCCAGAGATCGGATCGGGGCTTAGAACGTAGGTCGGCTTG
>NZ_JAWHTP010000178.1:0-428 GCF_033052815.1 Chromohalobacter sp. HP20-39
GACCTTCACGCGGTTTTACGTCCCCGAGGCATTCGACACCAACTACCGGCTTGTCAACGACGCGACCGTGCTCTGGGAGGCCTTCAGCGCGGCGCATCACAAGGCGAGCCTCCCCTACAAGATGGAAATCCCGATGGAATATTTCGTGCGCGCTGTTGAGATTGTCCTGAAAGATAGCGAGACCCGGGACGCACCGGGTTACAGCCCAGCGCCAGCATTGTGGGCATACGCCGTGCAACAGTGTGGTTACGTCCAATCGCGCCATGCGACCGGGCATATCATCGCCGCTGCGTAGCTCCCGGAAGAATCGATTCCCGATTCTATCGTTTGACGAGAGCGTGCTTTCGCCCGCGCTAGGCTACACCTTCGACCCGAAATGGGTCGACCCGTGCGAGTCGCTGATTTCCATTCTTTGGAAATTCGCGCAG
>NZ_JAWHTP010000179.1:0-427 GCF_033052815.1 Chromohalobacter sp. HP20-39
GTTGGCGGCGCGCCATCCTGATCGCATTCGCCGTGTGATCTCCATCAACGGGCCAGCGCCGTTCGGCCAGCCCAGCCTGCTCGAACGGCTGACGGCAAACGCGCAGGTGTCGCCGTGGTTTCAGTGGGTCGCGCGTGCGCAGTCCGAAGGGCGTCTCGACACCGTGCTGGGGGAGCTTGGCTACAACATCCTCAGCACGCTCAAACTCAACGGTTTCGAGAACCACGCATGCATCAATAACACGTGGCTGCGTGCTTATGGCGCACCGTTCTCCACGCCTGACGAATGCGCGGGCGCGATCGGCTGGGCCAAGGGGTTTGCTACAGGAGCGCATCAATTCGAGATGCCGGATGCGGTGGCCAGGCAGGCCATCCAATCCAAACCGGCCCTGGCGATCTGGGGGATGGCCGACCGCACGCTGCATGCC
>NZ_JAWHTP010000180.1:0-427 GCF_033052815.1 Chromohalobacter sp. HP20-39
CGATGTTCTGCATGTGCTCGCGGAATGACTCTTGGGACAGCAGTGTGTAATCGCACAGCGCCATAGCATTCAGGGCATCGCACGATCGCCTCGGGTCTTGCGAGGGCATACGTCACGGTTACTGTCCGCCAGCCGTTCGCTCCCCAAAGCTCGCATTGGTATCCGTCCTCACGCAAGCTGCCTGGACGCTGATCTATTAAGGCAATGATTCTCTCTGCTTGCTCCTGATTGCGTAAGCGCTCCATGGTCTGGCGAGGAGCATGTCCGCCGACAGATGCCACCGTTACTGCATCCTTTACGTCTCTGACGTAATGCACCCAGTTCACGCCTCGTTCGTGGCGATGGTCTGAGAGGGAATTCGACGGTAGGGAAGGGTGTAGCCGGTATGTATCGATGTCTTGGACGTGGCCGGCTCCTACAAATCCCC
>NZ_JAWHTP010000181.1:0-426 GCF_033052815.1 Chromohalobacter sp. HP20-39
GAATCGAGACCCGCAATAGCGGAGGCAGGAGATTGGGGGAGTATCGCGCGACCAGGATCATCATGCGGAAATGGTCGGAAAAATGCTTGAGATCCTTGAGATGCTCGATCGGCGGAGCCGCTCCAACAAGATAGAGGGCGCGCACCCGATCGGGCAAGTGCTGCGCGGTCGCGAGCGCGTAGGGCGTTCCCGCGCCGGAATGGCCAAGCACCACGAACCGTTGCAGGCCCAGATGATCGGCAAGTGCGGCGACGTCTTTCGGCCAATCCCGCACGCGCCGGCCGGGCAATGGGTCGGAGTCTCCTATACCTGGCCGCTCAGGAATGATGAGCCGCATCCCTTCTTCATACAAGATGCCGTCATCAGGGTGGCGCAGGTGGCGCGAGCCCGAGACGGCATGCATGAAAATGATTGGCAAGCCATTGG
>NZ_JAWHTP010000182.1:0-426 GCF_033052815.1 Chromohalobacter sp. HP20-39
GTCGTTTGCCGACCTAGGCAAGCCGCGCGACCTGGCCAAGGTGTTCGACACGGTGGAATACGCCAAGTGGAAGTCCTTCCGCGAGTCGGAGGATTCGCGCTACGTTGGCTTGACCTTGCCGCGCTTCCTGGGCCGTCTGCCGTACAACCCGAAGGACGGCACCACCGTTGAAGGCTTCAACTTTGTCGAAGACGTGGACGGCACCGACCACAGCAAGTACCTGTGGTGCAACGCCGCCTGGGCCTTCGGCGCACGCCTGACGGCCGCGTTTGAAGACTTCGGCTGGTGCGCAGCCATTCGCGGTGTGGAAGGCGGTGGCCTGGTCGAAGACCTGCCGACGCATACCTTCAAGACCGACGACGGCGAAGTCGCGCTCAAGTGCCCAACCGAAATCGCCATCACTGACCGCCGCGAGAAGGAGCTGAG
>NZ_JAWHTP010000183.1:0-426 GCF_033052815.1 Chromohalobacter sp. HP20-39
GCCCAAATGCCAAAGGAACGGCCGGTGAGTTGATTCCGGCGACTAGGCAAAAAATGCCGTCGAACTCAACGTGCGGCATCTCACAGGATGCGGGCTTCCGTACCAGGCCGAACCGCGGCAGACTGTGCGGATACTGCGCGTCAACTCCTACGACCAAGTCCTCCTGCAAACCGGTCAGCGCCGGTGGCAAAATCCAACCCGACACCAGCTTCCGGAGAGGAAAGCGTTCGCGTAGCCACACGCTATCGACCTTGGTCGCAGATGGCCATGCGACGGCAATCGCCTCGGCCAGTGAGGCGACTGCCTGTTCGTGCGCGGCAGGCGAGTGGGCGTCAGGCATACCGCCCTTCACCCCCGTCCTTGAAAAATTGCGTCTGCGGCTCCTGCGAGCCACTCCGAATAAAGCCCGTTGCCCCAACGGCCTGG
>NZ_JAWHTP010000184.1:0-424 GCF_033052815.1 Chromohalobacter sp. HP20-39
TAAGTGACGGTACGAAAAGCTAGCACTGGCGCGGAGGTGGTGTTGGTAGATCGTTGATTTCATTGACTTTCCTGTTCACTTTCAAATCTGCGATTCGTGGCGTCAAACCGTGGTCGGTTTCATCCATTGGTGCCAGTTATCGATGCATTTGGCCGCGAAGGCAGGATTTGGTCAGCATAGCGGTCAACCGGGAAGCGAAACACACCCCGCAAGTTGATGCTCTCCAGCCTGGTGGGCGCAATCTTCCCGATCAGTTCCGGTGGAATGACCTGGCGGCGGTTCGACCAGCGATCCAGGACCGCCTGCATCTGTGAGGTATTCCACGCCATCACGATGTTGGCCATCAGGCTCAACGCATCGGCCACAGCCTGCATTTCATCGACACGTTTGGCCTGCGCCGGGCTGATCCGGCCGGTATAAATGG
>NZ_JAWHTP010000185.1:0-423 GCF_033052815.1 Chromohalobacter sp. HP20-39
AGATCAAGGCCGACTACAAGCGGTTCGTTCGCGAGTACGGCGCCGTCATGTCTCTTGACGCATTCTCGCGCCTGGTGACGGAGTACTTCCAGAATCCGGGGTCGGTGAAGTTCCCGAAGGCAATGGCCGCGCCGTTCTTGGAATCACCCGAGACCGAAGAGGAAAAGAAGATCGCCGACGTGCTGCGGGCCAGCATGGAAGCGGAGGAAATCCGGCTGCTGCAGGAACTCGCCAAGCAAACGGAGCGCCTGGAAAACGCGCAGGCGTCGCTGGCAGCAAAGCCAACAAAGAAAGCGGCCGACGAGGTGCGCATCGCCTCCAACAAGATCGCGTGGGCCAAGGGCAAGCTCGAAGACCTGAAGAGCACTGAGATCAAGCCGCGCGACTCGCGCATCTTCCCAGGCGGGTGTGCAGATCGGACGA
>NZ_JAWHTP010000186.1:0-423 GCF_033052815.1 Chromohalobacter sp. HP20-39
GCCAGCAGCCGCTGAACCATTCGCTCTCGACGCTTAGTCTGTCGCGCAGCCTTGGCCTCGGGTGTGCGGTCGTTCGGCTTGCGCAGCCCCTTCAGCACCCAGACGACGTCGATATCGAATTCGCCTGTCATCGGTTTAGCCGGTGGCGTCGCCCAGAATGCCCAGCGAATTTTGTGCAGCAGCAAGTAGGCCGCACGGTAGCTGATGTTCAGCTTGTGGCTCATCTCAATGGCCGAGCGCCCCTTGGCATTGGTGACGAATAAGTAGAGGCCTTTGATGATGACCCAAAACGGCAGCTTCGTGCCGTCGAATACGCTGCCAGATTTCAGGGAGAAATCATGGCCGCAGTCACGACAACGCCATTGTTTGTGCCGCGTGCGGAGCATGTGGCTGCGGATGACACCGCACCGTGGACAGATTTGC
>NZ_JAWHTP010000187.1:0-423 GCF_033052815.1 Chromohalobacter sp. HP20-39
GGTGGCGAGCTGCAGGGCGGCAAGCGTGAACCCAGCCGCATCCCCCACGGGTATTGGGCACCCGTTCTCGCCAGCGCGCAGGTGCATGCCTGCCGCTGCCGTATCGAATGCCACCACCGGCAAGCCGCTGGCCATGGCTTCAACAACGACATTGCCAAAGGTCTCGGTCAGGCTGGGGAAGAGAAACAGATCGGCCGAAGCATAATGCGCGGCCAGTGCCTCGCCACGCTGCATGCCGGCAAACACGGCATCGGGACAACGCTGCTGCAGCGCGCGCCGCAACGGTCCATCGCCCACCAGCACCAGCCGCGCGCTGGGCACGCGTTGCCGCACGGCATCGAATGCGTGGAGTGCCACGTCCAGGTTCTTCTCCACCGCCAGGCGACCAACCATGAGCATTACCGGTGCATCGTCGGCAACGCC
>NZ_JAWHTP010000188.1:0-422 GCF_033052815.1 Chromohalobacter sp. HP20-39
CTGCGCGGCGGCCTCGAACAGCTTGGCGGTCTTGTAGCGGATCACCTGCAGGTAGCGCTCCTCCGTCACGTCGGGGTCGTGCATGTTCAGCAGCTGCAGGACCTCGCCCTCGGAAATGATGTTGGTGGCATCGGCCAGGATTTGCATGATGCGCATGCTGTTGGCCTGCACCATCATCTGGAAGGCGCGCGAGTACAGGAAGTCGCCCACCAGCACGCTGGCTGCATTGCCGAACACAGCGTTGGCGGTCTTGCGGCCGCGGCGCAGGTCGGACTCGTCGACCACGTCGTCGTGCAGCAGCGTGGCGGTGTGGATGAACTCGACCACCGCGGCCAGCTCATGGTGATACTCGCCCTTGTAACCCAGCGCATTGGCCACCAGCAGCAGGATCACCGGACGCAGGCGCTTGCCGCCGGCGCTGA
>NZ_JAWHTP010000189.1:0-421 GCF_033052815.1 Chromohalobacter sp. HP20-39
GGCCACGAACGTGCTGGCCGGACGCGAGTACACCTCCAGCGGCGTGCCGATCTGCTCGACCCGGCCGCCATTGAGCACCATCATGCGATCAGCCAGCGTCATGGCTTCAACCTGATCGTGCGTCACGTACAGGCTGGTGGTGCGCAGGCGCCGATGCAGATCCTTCAGCTCCAGGCGCATCTGCACGCGCAGCTTAGCGTCGAGGTTGGAGAGCGGCTCGTCGAACAGGAACACAGCCGGTTCACGCACGATGGCGCGGCCCATGGCCACGCGCTGGCGTTGGCCGCCCGAGAGCTGACGCGGCTTGCGATCGAGCAGCTTGCCGAGTTCGAGAATGCCCGCTGCCTGTTCGACGCGCGCCTGGATATCGCTCTTGGGCAAGCCGCGAATCTTCAGGCCATACGCCATGTTGTCGAACACG
>NZ_JAWHTP010000190.1:0-421 GCF_033052815.1 Chromohalobacter sp. HP20-39
CGCCGCTGCTGGCATCCCACAACGCGAGTTCCGGCAAGCTCAAGCCAGTCGTGACGACGTCACAGGCGCGGCTCGATGGTCCGCTGAAGGACGTCCCGACCAGCACTGAGGTTGGGTTGCCGAGCTTCGTGACGACGAATGTCTATGGCTTCTGGGCACCGAAGGGATTGCCCCCGGAGGAGCTCGCCCGCCTGAGCAACGCCCTGCGCAAGGTTGCGGAACTCCCCGATGTTAAGCAGCGCTTAGAGTCGTTGGGGATGCAGCCGACTTGGGAGGCGCCGGCAACCTTCGCGAAGAAGATCGACGCCGACTTCAAGTACACACGCGAGGTGCTGACGAAGGCGGGAGTCAAGCCCGAATAGCCGACGCGTCGAAGATGGTTGTTTGGCGCCGCGGCCAAGTGGTGCAGTTGCTGCACCAC
>NZ_JAWHTP010000191.1:0-421 GCF_033052815.1 Chromohalobacter sp. HP20-39
CGGGCCGCCGACTCGCAATTCCGGACGTGGTCGTCGAAGAAAATGTCTGGCTCAAATTCGGCTAAGAATGGTGCCTTGGGCTGTCCTCCCAGAAACATCGCCTCGTCAACCGTAACGCCCCACGCCATCAGCGTACGAATCGCTCGCTCATGCGCCGGTGCGCTGCGTGCGGTCACCAACGCAGTACGCACCGATACTAGCGACTCGCGACGACTCCTCAATGAGCACAGAGCATCAAGAAACGGCTTCAGCGGCCCTGGGGGCAGAGGCGTACGCGCGTTGCGGACTTCGTGGTCGATGAATTGCTCCAATTGCATCAGCCTAAAGACGCGTTCCGCCTCATCGCTGAAAAGTACCGAATCCCCATCAAACGCGATGCGCAGTTCGCCCCCATCGGCTGGAGAACCTCTCCCAACTGCGG
>NZ_JAWHTP010000192.1:0-420 GCF_033052815.1 Chromohalobacter sp. HP20-39
GCATCCGCCGTCTGGACACGAAAAAGGCCGCAGGGGTTAGCTGCGGCCTCGGTTAATCGGTGCGGCACTTGGCCGCTCAGTCGTTGATCTGTGCCGTCCCAGGCTTGGGTCGGTTCTTCTTGATGCGCTCCTGCTCGCCGACCCAGTTCAATTCGGGGCTTACAACGCCACGGCGCTGGGTTTCGCGGAACAGCGTCTCATCCGACAGCGTGCCGTCGACGTTCATGTCCCGCAGCAGTTCTAGCGATGCCTCGGCCAGCGATGCGACGCCGAAGTCCTGGAAGATCTGGATGTGACCACCTTCCTGCTCGCCAACCCACTCGGCGGCAAGCTGCAAAGCGCCATCCAGGCTGTCTTCTAGCCCCTGAACGATCCGCTGCAGCGCGCATGTGCCAGGCTCGTTATCCGCCCGTGTCTGCG
>NZ_JAWHTP010000193.1:0-419 GCF_033052815.1 Chromohalobacter sp. HP20-39
GGCGTAGCGCGTCCTGGCCGTGCGTGATGTGGAAGCGCTCGCGCGGCACGGTCGCCATCAGCGCATTGCGCTTGCTGCACAGTGAGCAGTTGCAGCGGATCAGTTCATCGAGTTCCGCGTCGAACATGAAGGCGACGGCTTGGCAGTGGCATGTTCCCGTGTGTTGCATCGTGTCTCTTCGCATCGTGTGGGGCTAGGCAGGATACGCTCCGACTTGCAGTGCCGTCGCCCGTTCGCTGCACATCTCCACAAGGCGATCGCGGAGCACGCGCCCTGCGCTGTCCAGGTCGGACCGCGCAAAGAGCGCCAGTTCCAGCCCGCCGATCTCCGGAAAACCGTCGGCGGTGCTGAGCATGCGATGCCCGGGCTGCATGCAACTGGCCGGCAGCAGGCTCACGCCCAACCCTGCGCTGACCGCC
>NZ_JAWHTP010000194.1:0-419 GCF_033052815.1 Chromohalobacter sp. HP20-39
CTTTCTGCTGCAAATTCCAGAGTGCGATTCGCCTTGCTGCCAAGGAAGAGTACGCAGGCCAGCGCGAGCACGGTCTGGTAGAGCACTGCGCGCCTCGCGCTGTCTGAGCGTGTGGCATTCGCGCAGTCCGCAGACGCAAACATCAGCGCATAGAACGGCAGGATGAAGAGCGCGAACCGCTCGCACAGAAGCCCGGTATTGGCTGCGTAGGACGGCACGCAGAGCCAGACCGCCACGGTCAACGCAAACGGCGCCAGCGAGGCAGGTTCACGCCGAATTCGCAACCCCATCAGCCAAGGGGCAACCATCATAAGCATGCCGGCTGGCATGAAAACCAAGGCATTCGCCGAGAATCCCCATGGTGCGGAAAAGAACAGGAACCAACGCGCCCCCCATAACCACCGCACACCAATCGGCAG
>NZ_JAWHTP010000195.1:0-418 GCF_033052815.1 Chromohalobacter sp. HP20-39
TACCAGTGGTGGAACAGTCGCCACAGCCCGGCCGCCAAGCGGCTAAGCCAGCGGCTGGAAATGGCGCTGTTCAGCCTCTCCGGCAAGGATGCGCAAACCAACATCCTGAAGCAACGGGTGCTCGCTGAGTCCACCGATGTCGCGCACCTGCTGCAGCGGCTTCCACACGTGGACTCCCTCGACCTGATCCTGCTGCAGTCGGGGCTGGATTGGTCTGTCGGCCGCTTCCTGACGCTCACACTGGCGTTGCCTGTGGTGGTGGCTGCCGTGGCCGCGCTGTTCGCCCCGCCGCTGGTCGCGCTGCTCGTGTTGGCCGTGCTGGCCGGTGCGTTGCCCACGCTGTACCTGATGCGCTGCCGCTCGCGGCGCCTGCGCAAGCTCGAAGCCCAGTTGCCCGAAGCCACCGACCTGCTCGCCC
>NZ_JAWHTP010000196.1:0-417 GCF_033052815.1 Chromohalobacter sp. HP20-39
GGTCCAAGTTAGGCTGCCGACCTGTTCGAAGAGCTTCTCAAAGACGCGGTGTGCAAGAGTGCCGAGGAGACGATTGTCTTCCTCGACAGCGAGCAACTGTGTCGGGCGCAGCCGAGCAACTCGTTTGACAGCGTAAAGTGCCGGGGCGTTGAACAGTTCCGAGAGGGAGGTGAATGACTGTCTCTCCACAGGTAGCGCTACAGGCTCTCCCAGCTCGATGTATCTGGGGGCTTGCGGCAGTTGCATGCTGGCGAGATTGGCCGAGAGCGTCCCGACGAACTCATTGCTAAGCTCGGTGTCCAGATTAATGCAACTACCCTGCAGGCTTGGTGCCAGCCTCAGAAGCAGTTGGCGGAAGGGGTGCTCTTCGGCGCCGGCGGGCGGCAGTACTAATACGAACCGCTCCTTGGCTGCCAG
>NZ_JAWHTP010000197.1:0-417 GCF_033052815.1 Chromohalobacter sp. HP20-39
CGTCATGGCGCCGACCATATCGGCGGCACCGTTGCCGCCAAATGCCGCGGCCGCGCTTTGTGCTTGCGACAGGCTGCTGCTGATGCCCGCGTAGAAAGCCATGCCGATCCCGAGCAGAAACAGCAGGGGGAGGCAATTTGCGAGCTGCGCGCGGGCATCGCGTACGAAGTACGAGGCGGCAGGGCCCGCCAGCGCTGCGATGGCCAGCACGCCGTACATTCCCGTGCTGCCGCCGTTGCCGCTGAGTGCTGCCATGGCATCGCCAGAGGTGTTGAGCATGCCCAGCAGTTTCCACAGGCTCATGCCGATCTTCATTCCCGGTGTCAGTTGTACCGACACCGTGTTCAGCGCAAACCAGGCCGTCGCCAGCAGTCCGGTGCCGACCAGCGTGCCCATACCCATGCGTGCTACGAGTTG
>NZ_JAWHTP010000198.1:0-417 GCF_033052815.1 Chromohalobacter sp. HP20-39
GCTAACGCAAGACCCAACGAACGCCCAGCGTACGACCAGCTACGATGCTTTTGGCCGTGTGCTCACGCAAACAGATGCGCTGGGTAACACAACGCAGTACAGCTACAACACAGCAAATCGGAGCATGACAGTCACCACGCCCGAAGGCGTGTCAGTGACCACGACGCACAACGCCGAAGGCCAGACGCACAGCGTTACAGACGGTAACGGCAACACAACCGTCTACAGCTACGACCCCGACGGCAATCTCGTCACGACCACGTCGCCGAACGGGCAGAGCGTCAGCCATTACGATCAGGCGGGTCGTCTGATCGAAACGATCGATGCCAACGGCAACAAGGTTGACTACACCTATGATGCGGCCAATCGGCTACTCAGCCGGACCATCGACCCGAATGGACTGAATCTCGTCACGCG
>NZ_JAWHTP010000199.1:0-417 GCF_033052815.1 Chromohalobacter sp. HP20-39
AGGACTTGGGCACATCCTCGTGATGCTGGTATTCGCCCATGATGAACCGTAAGAACGCCGTCACTTTGGTCGGAGTGACAGCATCGAAGGCGGCGCGATCGCCCAGGTCAGGGTGCGGCTGGGTCAGCATGCGGTAAAGTCCCCAAGAATCCGCGTGCGGGCACTGGTTCATGAGCACCTGGGCCAGCCTGTGTTTGAGCGGCACCAGTTGCCAGTCCGGAACACGCTGTCCCCGATTGCCAAGGCTGATAGCCAGCAACTTTCCGGCTTTCAGTTCGCGGTTGATCTGGTCCTTGGACTTCCCGGCCAGCTTTCCTAACAACGGGACCGGCAGGATGTTCGGAGACTCATAGATAGCCAGCATTTCCTCTCGCTCGCGCTGGATCGCGGACACTTCCGGCTCTGGGACATGCACCG
>NZ_JAWHTP010000200.1:0-416 GCF_033052815.1 Chromohalobacter sp. HP20-39
GCCTGAAATTGCTTCAAGGCCCGCTGGAAGAGGCGAAAAAGTACGAAACCGAACTTGCCAAATTCCGCGCCATGGGGCTCGGTGATGCCGTCACAGCCCAGGCTGACAAGTTCGCCAAGGGCATGAACGTCATCGGTCAGTCCGCCACGCAGAACATCAAGCTGCTGCGCGAGGCAACAGCAGTGATGGGCGATTTCGGCCATGCACAGGAGATGATGCCTCATCTTGCTCGCATGAAGACGGCTGTCGAAATGTACTCAGGCGAAGGCCATGGCGCCAAAGCCGAGAACATGATGATGGACCTTCTGCGAGTTGCAGAGCTGCAAGGCGCGCTGAAGGATCCGGAGACGTTTAAGCGAGTCACGGATCTGGCGCTCAAGTCGAATATCGCATCCGGCGGCACCGTTACCCCTCAG
>NZ_JAWHTP010000201.1:0-416 GCF_033052815.1 Chromohalobacter sp. HP20-39
CTTGGCTTTGGTGTTGCTTACGTGGACCTGCTTGCCGTGGTCGCGCAGGTAGAGTTGCGCTGCTGCGGGCTGAACGACCAACTCGTAGTCCACGTCCCGGACTTCGGTCACGACGCCACCATGCAGCGGCTTGTGGTCATGCGCGTGGTCATGGTCGCCTGCGGCGAAGGCGGTGACGGATGCCAGGGCGAGGGCGGTGCCAGCCGTGAGGGAACGAAATCGAACAGACATGAAAGCTCCTATAGGGTTACGGTGGTTGACATCGGGTGACAGAAGGCGTTGCATCAGAATGCCCCCGCGTCGCGGTCGTCCAGCAGGCGTTCGGCAGGCTTGCGGCCGAACAGCCAGAACATGGCGGGTGTAAGGAAGGTGTCCAGCAGCGTGGAGCTGACCAGCCCCGAGAAGATCACCACCGC
>NZ_JAWHTP010000202.1:0-415 GCF_033052815.1 Chromohalobacter sp. HP20-39
GCGCCGCCTCACTTCAATCAGGCGACTGCAGTCAGTTGGTTTTCGACCGACAAGCCGGTCACGGTCCAGGATCGGCTTGTCCCGCAGGGGCAGTCCTACAAGATCGATCAAGCGGTGATGTGGGGCGTTGCCAAGCTTCCCGGCGGTGATCTGGTTCGCAAGGACGTGGTCGATCCACTGCGCTATCTCAGTCATCCGGTGGTACGGCGCAATTACGAGGCCAGTCTCGATGTGGCGTCGCTTGGCCCGCTGGCGGCGGGAGGCAGTCTCTATGCGCTCCAGGAATATTTCATACCGGTAGCGCAGTTCGATGCGTTCGCGCCGCGCATCGCTGCAATCTTGCGCAACCATCACGTCCACGCGATCAATATCTCCATTCGCCATGCACCGGCCGATACGGGTTCGTGGTTGGCTT
>NZ_JAWHTP010000203.1:0-415 GCF_033052815.1 Chromohalobacter sp. HP20-39
GTCTTATTAGCCTGCTGTTTCTTCCAGCGGATTCACCGGATAGGACTCAGGACAGGTGGGAGGCATTCACCAATTCGGAAGGCCCATCTTTTGAGAGTGCCTCACCATTGGTTGCCGCCATGCGCGCCCACGTTGCCAGTAAGTTCGGCGACGACGTGCCGGACATTAACGCGTAGCAGCAATCGGCAGGATAGGAGGAGTGATGAGCGAAAAGCGCTATATCATCATGGAGTTGGGCGATGCGAAGCAGCTTGCACTGAATGCGTCGGCAGGTTTCGATGAGCGCATTGCCCATGTCATTGAGCGCATCAACGCCGAGGTTGGCGCTGACATCGAAGATATTGTCGCGCAGTTGAAGGGCATCAAACCATGTCATGCGTGTGTAGTTGAGGGCCAACAGGAACATTGCTGCTGC
>NZ_JAWHTP010000204.1:0-414 GCF_033052815.1 Chromohalobacter sp. HP20-39
GCGTGGATCACCGGTTCGCGTTTGCAACAGCAAGCCGTGTAGGCGGAGCAGGTCGTCCGGGACTTCGGGCTTACCCGCGCGACGTAGATAGTCCGGCGATGCATAGAGGCCAACGTTAAGTTCGGCCAACTTGCGCGCACTGAGATCGCTATCCTCCAGCGACTCTCCCACGCGGACCGCCAAATCGTAATTCTCGCCAATCAGGTCCACTCGTCGGGACGACAAGTCCATCTCGAGCACGATTGCTGGATGCTCGCGCACGAAATTGGCCAGCATCTCAGGTAGCGCGCTTGCAGCCAAATCGGCAAGCAGCGAGACACGCAACCGCCCACTAGGCTTGGCCTGCCGGTGTTGCGCCAAAGCAAGTGCACCATCCACTTCAGTCGCCACCGCGCGAGCGTGCTCAAGCACATG
>NZ_JAWHTP010000205.1:0-412 GCF_033052815.1 Chromohalobacter sp. HP20-39
GCAGCGCGGCAATGGCCGCGGGCGTGCTGGACTTGATCGGATCGGCCACCGCGATGATGGCGGCCAGCCGGCCGTCGATCGAGGCGTACAGCGGCGACTTGCCCTCGTTGCCTAGGCGCTCGGCCGTGCGAGCGAAGCCGCCCACGTCCAACCCCAGCTCACGCATGAAGCGATCGGCACCGACCTCGACACGCGCGCCGTCCACGGTGGCGCGCACGCCCATGCCCGTGACCGAATCGAAGTCTGTCATCGTCGGCAGCGCGATGCCACCTTCCACGGCCGACTCGACGATGGCGCGTGCGATCGGATGCTCCGAGCGCGATTCCACGGCGGCGACCTTCGCCAGCACCTGGTTGCGGTCAAAGCCGTCGGCAATCTCCAGGTCGGTCAGGACCGGGCGGCCCTCGGTCAG
>NZ_JAWHTP010000206.1:0-412 GCF_033052815.1 Chromohalobacter sp. HP20-39
TCATCGCGTGCGGTTCAGGGGGATTTTTCAAGGAAATTTGCAAAATCACCATGGTGCAATCCGCCGCCTTTAAACACGGAAACACTGAGGCTCCCGCCCACGCTTGCTCATGTTATGCAGCGGGCTTGCAGGCGATTACCCCGCCCGCATCGTCTCCAACCGCCGCCAAGCTGCTTTGACGTCTCGCACCAAGTCCGCACACACCCACAAGTAGGTCGCATGCGTAGCACATCCAGATGCTGAAAGCGCTCGTTGCCGAGGTCTTCAATCACGCTGAACAGCGTATCGAGCTTGGCAATACTCGCATCGAGTTCATCGCGCGCAGCATCAATGCACGGTTGCAGACTGGGGGAAATGGGGATTGGGTGCCTCTCATCGGCTGATGTCTCCCTTGCGGGGGTGAGGAACCACC
>NZ_JAWHTP010000207.1:0-412 GCF_033052815.1 Chromohalobacter sp. HP20-39
GAAGATGCCCCACTCCTGCCATAACCGATGTAGGAAAACGGCATCGGACTCGTCATGCTGGCGCTGAACCTCGCGCAGCGGCCAATAGTCCATGCCCCATGGCGCATTGAGCCGATATTCCACGGCATAGGGGTAGGCTTCCAGCACCGCCCTCGTGATGTCCACCACGGACATGTTATGGACCAGCCGCCGTTTTTGGCCGGTTTCCGCTAGCGATAGCCAAGGGCGCAGCCGGAACCGGTACAAGTAAGAGCGCTCGGTTTCCTCACCCAGCATTTCTGCCTGATCGATGATGGCGGAGATCTCTCGAACGCCTGCGCCAACGTTCTCCATGTTCACGCGCCCAGGCGCAAAACGCTGAATGCCCTCGATCTGAATATGGAGCGTGACTTCCTGCTTGAGCAGCGCGTTC
>NZ_JAWHTP010000208.1:0-411 GCF_033052815.1 Chromohalobacter sp. HP20-39
ACGTGGCGCTCACGCTGTTGGCGGTCCATCTGCGCCGACCGCGCTGGGTGACCATGAAATGGGCCCTGGTGTTGGTCACAACGCTGGTCTTCGATTTGCTCACCATTCCACACCTTGGCGTCTGGGGTGCCATCGCGGGTTATGCTCTTGGCAACGGCATGGCGGTCATGGTCGGTATGGCGCTATGGTGGCGCCATCGCCCAACACCGGGGATGGCATCGGCGTGACTCAGCTTCCAACCATCTGCTTCCTCACCGGCACACTGAACGCCTTCGCAGGTGCGGAGCGCATGACCGCAGTGATCGCCAATGCGCTGGCCGCACGCGGCTACCGGGTGCTCATATTGAGTCTCTGGGATCAAGTATGCGTTTTTCCGTTGCACCCAGCGGTCGAGCACTGCGCGCTGTTCGC
>NZ_JAWHTP010000209.1:0-409 GCF_033052815.1 Chromohalobacter sp. HP20-39
CCTTGGTCCAGATGTCGTAGGCCTCGTCGTCGGTCTGGTAGACCGTGGCCCACAGTTTGTCGGCCGGCAGCTTGTATTCCTGCGTCAGCAGTTCCCACGCCCACACGAGTGCGTCGCGCTTGAAGTAGTCGCCGAACGACCAGTTGCCGAGCATCTCGAAGAAGGTGTGGTGACGCGCGGTATAGCCGACGTTTTCCAGGTCGTTGTGCTTGCCGCCGGCGCGCAGGCAGCGCTGCACGGAGGCCGCGCGCACGTACGGGCGCTTGTCGGTGCCGAGGAAGACGTCCTTGAACTGCACCATGCCGGAGTTGGTGAACAGCAGCGTCGGGTCATTGCCCGGCACCAGCGGCGAGGAGCGCACCACGGTGTGGTTCTTCGACTCGAAGAACGTCAGGAATTTTTGGCGGAT
>NZ_JAWHTP010000210.1:0-408 GCF_033052815.1 Chromohalobacter sp. HP20-39
TCGCCAGCGCTGGCCGCCATCCTGCTCAAGCCGCACCACGGCGCGGCCAAGCCCGATCGTCTCACGCGCATCATCGACGGCGTGTTCGGCGGCTTCTTCCGCCGCTTCAACCGCTTCTTCGATCGCGCCTCGAATTCCTACGTCGGGGGCGTGCGCCGCGCGGTGCGCGGCAGCGCCATCGTGCTGCTGCTCTACGTCGGCTTCCTGGGCCTGACCTGGCTGGGCTTCCACAAGGTGCCTGCGGGCTTCGTGCCGGCCCAGGACAAGTACTATCTCGTGGGCATCGCCCAGCTTCCGACCGGCGCCTCGCTGGATCGCACCGAGGCGGTCGTCAAGGAGATGACCAAGATCGCACTGGCTGAGCCGGGCGTCGAGAGCGTGGTGGCCTTCCCGGGCCTGTCGGTCAAT
>NZ_JAWHTP010000211.1:0-408 GCF_033052815.1 Chromohalobacter sp. HP20-39
CCCGAATGCAGGCGTCTCACGCCGTGGCGCATGTTGACGCGATACACGCCGCGCGTGCCCGGTACGGGCCTGTGGTGCACGGCAAAGATCACCGCATCGCCTTTGCGCAGCGGTACGACCTCGGGGCGCGACTGCATGCGCGGCCGCTGCTCGGTCATGACGAATTCGCCGCCGGTGAAGTCGACGCCGGGCTCGGACAGCAGGATCGCTACCTGCAGCGGGAAGACGTGCTCGCCGTAGAGGTCTTGATGCAGGCAGTTGTAGTCACCGGGGCCGTACTGCAGGATCAACGGTGTCGGGCGCAACTGGCCGGCCTCGTGGCAGCGGCGCAGGAAATCGGCATGCGCAGCGGGGTAACGCACGTCGATGCTCATCGCTTGGTTCCAGCGGTTGGCGATGGGCGCGAGT
>NZ_JAWHTP010000212.1:0-408 GCF_033052815.1 Chromohalobacter sp. HP20-39
CTCGTAAGTCAGATACGAATACGAGGCACCCGATTGCGGGTTCGGGACGCAGCGCAGGCCGCCGTTCGATGCGGAAATGCCGTTGACACAGTCATTTGTGAACACCATGGTGCTGGCGCTCCCAAAGAAGTAGGCATACGTGTTGTACAGGCTGGGCCCCGGGGCATCGAACGTCGCTAGGCCCCAGTTGAATTGGGTGCGATAGTTCGAGATGGTCGACGTAATCACCGAGCGCGCAATGTTGCCACGTGTGGTTGGATCGTTGCCCGCGATCAACTTGCCCGCCATCGTCCCGTCCATGGACTGCGAGTTGTCATAGACCACCAGAATATTGGGCGTCGCTGTGTTGCTCGACAGAAACAGCGGATATTGCGCGATGGTTAGCAGCGCCGCGTTAGTCGTCAGCGG
>NZ_JAWHTP010000213.1:0-407 GCF_033052815.1 Chromohalobacter sp. HP20-39
TGCGACGTCACCGTAGATGCGCTTGGCTTCTTCCGCGAACCATTCCACAAACGACGCCGCGTATAGGATCTCGCCGCGCGCTTCGGCCAGCGGCTTGCCCTGCTCCGAGGTCATGATCAGCGCCAGGTCGTCAGCGTTGGCAATCATCAGATCGAACCAGGCACGCAGCAGCTTGGCCCGCTCGTGGCTGCTGCGGCGCTGCCACACGGCCTGCGCTTGTGCGGAGGCCGTGATCGCCGATTCAACCTCGGCACCGCTCAGGCTGGCCACGCGGGCCAGGATCTCGCCGGTGGCAGGATTGGTCACCGCAAACGAGCGTCCGCCGGATGCCTCTTGCCATCCCGAGGCCAACCAGGCGCGCGTTTCCAGCAGTGAAGGGTCGCGCAGGCGGTCTTGGAGCGCTGCAG
>NZ_JAWHTP010000214.1:0-406 GCF_033052815.1 Chromohalobacter sp. HP20-39
TGCTCTTCCGATCTCGGGCCGAACTCCTTGACCCGATTTATCCACAGGGTTTCCGGCATCCCAAGATCCTGCCACTCGGCACCTTCGATCTCTTCAACCTGCGTTGCGGCCAGCACGGCACAGCCACCGGGAAAGATGGCGTGCACCGCCGTCCCTTCCTGGCAACCGGCGGCCGTCTCCGGCCCCATGCCGCCTTTGCCGACGATCAGCTTGACGCCGGTCTGCTTGATGAACTCGCGCTCGAATTTCTCCATGCGCATGCTGGTCGTCGGGCCGATGGACACCATCTCGAATCCGCCATCGTCCTTCTTCCGGACAATCGGACCCGCATGAAAAATAGCACCGCCTTCGAGGTTGACCGGAAGCTCGCGCCCTTGTTCGATCAAGCGCCGGTGCGCCACGTCAC
>NZ_JAWHTP010000215.1:0-406 GCF_033052815.1 Chromohalobacter sp. HP20-39
GCCCAACATCGCGTTGGCCATCGTCGAGCTGCGACGCAAGCTGTTCACGCAATCGCTTATCGCCACTTACCTGGGTGTCTCCAAGGCCACCGTCAGTCGCGTCTTGCGCCGAGCGGGCCTGTCCAGATTCAGCGACCTGGCCCCGGTTGAGGCCGTGCAACGCTACGAGCGCGAGGCGCCTGGTGATCTGCTGCACATCGACATCAAGAAGCTGGGGCGCTTCTCTGACGTGGGCCACCGCATCACGGGCAACTGCGCCAAGCGCACGCGCGGTTTGGGGTATGACTACCTGTTCGTCGCCGTCGATGATCACGCCAGAGTGGCCTTCACCGCCATGCGTCCTGACGAGCGCAAGGACAGCGCCGAGAGCTTCCTGCGAGAGGCGGTTGCCTATTTCGCCAAGCTC
>NZ_JAWHTP010000216.1:0-406 GCF_033052815.1 Chromohalobacter sp. HP20-39
TTGGCCTCCCTCATGCCAGTGGACCAAGAGAACATCCTGTCTGCAACTTCATTCGAGATGATGGCGCTGTGGGTCTCATCCGGCTACGGCATCGGCGTATGCGCGCAATCGCGCATCGAGCGTGCCCATCAATGGGGGATCGGCATGCGACCGCTCGCCGATGGCCCCTACAATATCGTGACGTACCTCCAACGGCCCCACGCGCAAGCCGATTCTGCTGCCAAGCGGTTCGAGCGTAGAGCGCTACAGATTGCTGGGGAAGGTGCAAGGTGATGGGCCTACGGCCGGAAGCGTCATCCCGGCCATAGGCTGACCCGTGGATTAGGTTCCCTCGATCACCACAGCGCTGTCCACTAGCCTACGAACGCTCTGCCGCACATCTTCCGGGACGGGCTGCGGGGCGACG
>NZ_JAWHTP010000217.1:0-406 GCF_033052815.1 Chromohalobacter sp. HP20-39
GTCAAAGCCAGCACCTCCGGCTTTTCCGGCGTGTCGACCTCGAACTTGATCCAGTTGCCAGCCATTACTGCGAGCCTCCTGGAGCAGGAATGATCTTGTCGAGTTCACGCTTGGCTTCAGCGCAAAGCTGCACGCGCACCTCGATCGATTGGGCAACCGTCATGCGATGCAGTAGCTCATCCAGCAGTTGCCGGCGCCTGTCGACTACGGGCTGAGATTGGGCGCTCATTGGAACAGGCTCCCCTGCTTTGCCGGCACCTTGACGGCTTGCACAGTGCGGCCAGTCACTGCGCACTTACGCTCGCCCGCCAGCACCAGGCGCCCCGCGGCGATGAGTTCGTTGCGCCGGCCCGAGACGCTGGATTTCTCCATGCCCAGGGCCTTGGCGATCTCGGCGATGGTGGCG
>NZ_JAWHTP010000218.1:0-406 GCF_033052815.1 Chromohalobacter sp. HP20-39
CTTGAAGATCGGGATCTGCACGCCTAGCTGCCCCGCCCAAAAAAATGCTCGGTCTTCGTTGTGCACCTTTCACTTTCTCGAGCGGATTGCCTCGAGAACGCAATTGGCGAGCGTCGCTTCACCACGCGTCTCAATGTGACTGATGCTGCCAAGGGGGCACGCGATTCTGATGGGATAGCCCTCGATCGACGGATCAGGTCTCCACGATCTATTATTGATGCCATCGGCCGAGCCTTTGTCGCGTAGCCGGCGCTATCGGACAGATGCACGGCGTTGCCTTGACATACGGCTCCCGCGCTTGGGCGGCGGTGTTGAGCCGTGGCACGTTTCTGGATCGTTTTCCAAAGTGAGGGGCTTATGAACAATTTCACTCGTTTCATCCCAGCACTGATTTTTGTGCCTTTAG
>NZ_JAWHTP010000219.1:0-404 GCF_033052815.1 Chromohalobacter sp. HP20-39
GTGCTTTTGCCGGGCCACTCGAACCCCTAATCTGGCGCCTGTCACCCCGTACCGGAGCCCGATCATGGAACCTCGCCTCGACTTCTACACAGCCAATCCCGCCGCCATCCAGGCGGTGATGGGTCTGGAAAAAGCGCTGAGCAAGAGCACCCTGGAAAAGCCGCTGACCGAACTCGTGCGCCTGCGCGCTTCGCAGATCAACGGTTGCGCCTACTGCGTCGACCTGCATGCCAGCGATGCGCGCAAATGCGGTGAAGACAACCGCCGTCTGGCCACCGTTTCCGTCTGGGAAGAAACGCCTTTCTTTACCGACCGCGAACGCGCCGCGCTGGCATGGACAGAGGCCGTCACCCTCGTTGCGGAAACCCGCGTGCCGGACGACGTATGGCAGGCCGTGCGCGCCC
>NZ_JAWHTP010000220.1:0-404 GCF_033052815.1 Chromohalobacter sp. HP20-39
GCACGATCACGTGTGATCGCTGCTCGTCCAAGCATCTCAGCGTGCACGCGCTTCGACGTGCGCCCGGCACACGCGCCCATTTTTGCAAGACCTGCGGCAAGACGCTCTATTTCTCGGCAGAGGGGTGCTAGGAGCGCGCAACTCTTCGGCACCGGCAAGCGAGAAAGCGCGCTTACCCATAATGCATTCACCACGATCAGCACGACGGCCCCAGCCGACACAACTCACAGCCCACAATCACATGACCACATTCTGCAAGTTCGACATCCCGGCGTTTACCGCAACCGTGCGCAAGAAGGCAAAGCTCCTGCTGGCCATCGCCGCCACCGCCATCATCACGGCATGTGGCTCGTCGACGAGCGACATCGTCGGCGAATACTCCGTCCAGGGAAAGAACGGGCTCG
>NZ_JAWHTP010000221.1:0-404 GCF_033052815.1 Chromohalobacter sp. HP20-39
TGCGCAGGTTTGCCCTATCAAGGTCAAGGACCTTAAAGCTATCAATCGGTTTCTCGCCGGTGAGCTCTCGAATGTGTGCCCACATTTGCGAGGTGCTCGTTAGCAGGTCCTTCTGATGGAAGGCGACCGTCCAAAAATACCGCTTGAGCAGCGCATAGTCAGGTTGCTTGCGACGGAAGAAGTAGGCCGCCAGTACCATGTACAAATAGCGGAAGGGCACAAGTCCCGGGCCAATCAGATTCAGTGTCTGGTGCAGGAACTTGAAGGTGTTGCGGAACGCTTCAGTCGCGTCTTTCCAGATGGCCTCAATATGCTTGGCCTGCAGCTGACTCAGGTAGCGTTCCGTAATGTTGTCCACGCCGCAATCCGGAAACTGGCGACGCACCAGCACGGCCAGCATCTGC
>NZ_JAWHTP010000222.1:0-404 GCF_033052815.1 Chromohalobacter sp. HP20-39
CTCTTTTCGCATAGTTGGGCCAGCAGAGTCGCACACTATTCAGGAGTTGACAGCACTGGCTGGGCAGCTTGGCGTGCAGCTCACGATGACAGGGCCGGTTGGAGATGAAGAGCTGGCGACCGAGATACAGAACGCAGACATCATGTGTTGTCTGCGCTGGCCAGCTTTAGAGGCCGCGTCTGCATCGACAATCGAGGCCATGCTATATGGGAAGGCCGTTATAGTGACGGATACGGGCTTCTATCGCGACCTGCCCAGCGACTCCGTCATGAAGGTCATACCGGAGCGGGAAATTCCCGACTTGCGAACTTGCCTTGAGGGATTGGTGGAGGGGCGGGAGATTCGAGTTGCTCTCGGAGAGGTGGCTCGGAATTATGCGGCCAAAACATTCAGGGCGGACACGT
>NZ_JAWHTP010000223.1:0-403 GCF_033052815.1 Chromohalobacter sp. HP20-39
CCCGGCATCCGAAGGGTCTGTCGCAGCGATAAGGTCTTAGGCCTCGCATCGCCCGTGCGGTGCTTTTCAGCGTTCGGCAAGAAAATCAGATTCACGACCAAGCTCAACGCCGACAGCAGCGCAGCCCCCCAGATCGGGGCGGTCATTGATATATGGGACAGGCCAGCAGCGAGCGAGGGACCGACCATCATCCCCACGCCCACACCTGCACTGATCATCCCGATTGCTTGGCGGCGATTCTTTGGCGTGCTGTGATCGATTGCATAGGCGCTGGCGACGGAGAGATTGCCGGATGTGACACCGTCGACGATGCGCGCGAGGAAGACAACCAGCAGGTTGCCCGCACTGGCGAGAAGCACCAGGCTAGCAAAGGTGCCGAGTTGACTACCCACCAGCACGATTT
>NZ_JAWHTP010000224.1:0-402 GCF_033052815.1 Chromohalobacter sp. HP20-39
GGACACGGAGCGAAGCGCCAATGAAGACGACAGCCTTCAAGAACCGCATCGGAGCGACACCCGCTTAATCTCGGCCAGTTGACCAAAACGGAAACGCAAGGCTGTCATCACGCTCATCAATGGATCGCGATACATTTGCTCGCCGGCATCGGCCTCCGCAGCACCAACCGCAGATTCATACCGCCGCAAAGTCTTCAACGTAGTTCTGGATCTGTGCCTGCGCATCGGCAATTGAACGCGTGGCCATGTCCGGGCCCATCGCAAGACCTTCTGCATAAACGAAGCGCACGTCCGTCATGCCGAGGAAACCAAGCGTGACTTTCAGATAGGGCGCAATCACGTCGGTAGGCTGATCTCGATGCACGCCACCGCGCGAGAGAACCGCGTACACGGTCTTGTTCC
>NZ_JAWHTP010000225.1:0-402 GCF_033052815.1 Chromohalobacter sp. HP20-39
CCCTGCGACATAGCCCGCTGAGTGCGGGCTTTTTTGCGCCCGCTTTAGTAATACCTTCTTCCGCATCCTGGCTATAAATTAGCCCGCCCTAAAATTTCTCTTGACTCGTGTTTTAGGTCGGCCTAATATTCACCCATCGACGCACCACACGGTGCCAACAGATGGAGAGCAGCGATGGTCAACGCAGTCACCCAGACGGAACGCCTTGTGTGCGAAGCCCTTGTGGCCAACGGCATGTACTGCGCGGACCAGGGCCTCGACGACACGCACGTCTACATGGCGCCCATTGCGAACGCGCTCCTGCGCAATGACCTTGGCGATGCCGCGATGGCTTCGCTCGGCCGCGAGCTGGTGCAGCAGTTCCTGCGCGACATCCGCAATGCCGTGGCCGAGGAAGAGAAA
>NZ_JAWHTP010000226.1:0-401 GCF_033052815.1 Chromohalobacter sp. HP20-39
GTCAGGCCCTGGGAAACCGTGACGCGGCCCTCGCGCTGTACGGCGGTGCCGGCTTGCACCGGGCGACGCTGCAGCTTGCCAGCCTGGTCCAGCACAAAGACGGCAGCCTGGCCGGGCTTGTCGCCCCACATGACGGCAGGCGCCGGCACGGTGATGGCGTTGGGCGCGCTGCGGTTAGGCAGCTCGACCGACACGACGCCGCCGCTGCGCAGCTGTTTCGAGGTTGCCGCACTTTGCGGCACTCGGAAGATTGCCTGCACCAGCGAGCCGTTGTCGCTGCGGGCGGAAAGTCGTTCCAGCGCAAGCGGGAATGACTCGGAGCCGCTCTTGCCCTGGGCGCTGTCTCCGGACGAGAGGGTGGCGGCGACGCTGTCGGGCAGCATGGCAACCACCTCCAGTGC
>NZ_JAWHTP010000227.1:0-400 GCF_033052815.1 Chromohalobacter sp. HP20-39
GAGCCGATCGCCGCTGCTGATGAACACCTGCGGCTTGGCCGCATCCGGGTTGAGCGTGCCGAGATAGACGAATGGCAACGCAGGCGCGCTCGGTGGTGGAGCCGGCTCCGGCGCTGGCGCAACAACAGGAGGGGGCGGGGGCGGGGGCGGCAGCCACGACAATACGGCGAATGGATCGTTGTCCGACGTCTCCGACAGCGGCGCACGCAACTCGGCGAGGCGCACGCGCGGCGCGGCTGGCTCCGTCTTGGCGGCCGGTTCAACACCTGAGGCCACCACGGGGTGCGACGCATCGCGTGCGGCAGCATGGCGCACGCTGGGCGGTACCGCCGCCTCCACATTCAACACATGCAACGCGTGCAGGCGCTTCGCGCCGCCCCAATAGGACAACACCGCGGTG
>NZ_JAWHTP010000228.1:0-400 GCF_033052815.1 Chromohalobacter sp. HP20-39
TTTCATCAGGCCTCCGAACGTGACCACCGGTCGATGTGGCGCAGCCGGGCGCCGCGCAGCGGTACGCGCCGATTGCCCGCATATCCGTGCCCGGCTTGTCCCCTTCCCTGGTCTTGTTCCTGCTTCTGCATTCTAGATTCCGACCGGCGGCATGCAACGGGGCGCAGTGCGCCTATCCACCATCGGGTCCTTACCCATGTGTGGGGGTGGGGGTTCCTCACTTCTTCTACCGTGATGCGCGAACAAGAATGAGATCAAGCCGAGTCGGGCGAGGTGCTCGATGGGACGGAAAGGGAGGCGCGTCGTGGTGCTTGCTATGCGGATGATTCGAATCCCCTGTCGCCCACGTGGTGGCTGCGGCACGGTCTTCGCACCTCGCTGCGTGCGCCGCGATGGTGGC
>NZ_JAWHTP010000229.1:0-399 GCF_033052815.1 Chromohalobacter sp. HP20-39
GTACGCGGTTCGGCGAACAACGAGTTCGGGCTTCGTGTCTCGAGACCTAACTGCTCGCATGACTTCTGAGCGTTTTTCCCGCGAGACCTTATCCATCTCGATAGCCTGTTATTGGGGACCCTTCAGGCGACGCTCTTCCTGCATTGCATCAACCCAAGCTTTGAGCTCACCACGCGTCCATGGGCGAATCTTGAGTCGGCGCCTTTGCGCCGCATTCAAGTATTTTGCGAGGTTCCAGTCCATGAACTCCGAGACTCGGTCGCGCAATTCATTTGCGAATCGCTTAACCAGCTCGTGGCTTCTAACAAGAATCGAAGGAAGAAGGTCGATATGCCCTCTGTTATACATTGAATGATCGTCGTCTACTTGAAAGCCGACCGTGCTGAGGGCGGAAATAGC
>NZ_JAWHTP010000230.1:0-399 GCF_033052815.1 Chromohalobacter sp. HP20-39
TGGTCGCCCACCAGCCGCTTGGCGGCAAAGCGGCCATCGTCTACCGCAGGGCTGACCTGCTCGATGGCAATGCGCGGCGCCGCGACTGCGGCATTGGCGGGATCTTTGGTAACACCGGACTTTGCACGTGCTCCCGCGCTGGACCTTGCCGGTGCGAGATACCGTACCGGCGCGCTGCGGAATACGCGCCAGACCTGTACGCCACCGGGCGGTAGACCGATCTCCGTCAGTGGCCGGGCGCTGGGGCGTAGTGCGTCGTCGCAACTGCCAGGGGGCTCGGTCAACTGGTCCAGCACCACGCCACGCGTAAAGCCACCAGCCACGCCAGGCAGCAAGCGGTCCGCATTGACCGACACTCCCAGTTGCAGGTCCGGATTGATGACGATGAGCGTGGCCGCA
>NZ_JAWHTP010000231.1:0-399 GCF_033052815.1 Chromohalobacter sp. HP20-39
CCCAGAACACCGGGCAGCCAGCCGACGCCGCCCGGCAATCCGGCGGCTTTTCTGGTGTTGAAACGGGAGGGTGTGCCATGTTCTACGGCTTTGAAGCGGTGCCGGGCGCGATCGTGCCCTATGAGTACGACTGGCCGCTGGTCGGGCTGTCGTATCTCATCTCAGTGGTGGGCGCGTATGTGGGCCTGCGATGGTCCAGACGCATACGCAACAAGAACGGCAGCATCGATACAGACCGGCTGATCTGCGCAAGTGTGGCGCTGGGTGGGGGTGCCGTCTGGTCCATGCACTTCATCGGCATGGCGGCCTACCGAACACCGGTGCGGATCGAGTTTGGCCTCTTGCAGACCGTGCTGTCGCTGCTGGTCGTGATGGTGTTTGCCGGGGCCGGGTTGGTGC
>NZ_JAWHTP010000232.1:0-398 GCF_033052815.1 Chromohalobacter sp. HP20-39
GCAGATCCGCCTGCCCGCGCAGGACGTCCAGGTCCTCGCCGAACACCTTGATGGCGATCTGCGAGCGCACCCCCGACAACATGTGGTCGATGCGGTGCGAGATCGGCTGGCCAATGCCGATGGAGCCGGGCAAGTGAGCCAGACGCGAACGGATGTCGGCGGTGATCTCCTCCATGGAGCGCTTTAGCTCTGAGGCAGGCAGCAGACCCACGTCCAGTTCACTGACATGCACACCTTCGGCATGCTCGTCCAGCTCGGCCCGTCCGCTGCGCCGGCCCACGTGCTGCACCTCCGGCACCTGCGCGACCAGCAGCTCGGCTTGCTGGGCAAGCGCCGAAGATTCGGCCAGCGTCACACCGGGATTCAGGCGCAGGCCCACCAGCAACGTTCCTTCATTG
>NZ_JAWHTP010000233.1:0-398 GCF_033052815.1 Chromohalobacter sp. HP20-39
CCTGATCCGCCAGTACCTGCCCAAAGGCACGGACTTGTCGGTGCATAGCCAGGAGGAACTGGATGCCATCGCACTGCAACTGAACATGCGCCCCCGTAAGCGCTTCGACTTCAAGTGTCCGATCGAGGTTATGGACGAGGTGATGCAGGAAGCTATGGCTATGCGGCATGATGCTCCAGCTTCAATTCAATAACCGTGTTGCACTCAGCTCCTGTAACCGCCCACTTTAATGTCAGGAAGCTTAAGCTCTGTTAGTGTTTTGGCTATTCTCTCTCCTCTTGGAAGACTGGTTGAAAGAGCCAGGACTATTTCCAATAACCCATTAAGTCAATCCCTCTACACTGGGCGCACCGATGAGTTTGGCCAAATAGAGTTTGCTTTACGAATGATGCAAGCTG
>NZ_JAWHTP010000234.1:0-397 GCF_033052815.1 Chromohalobacter sp. HP20-39
GCCGCTCGCGCGCCGGTATCTCGGACGAGAACAAGCCCTACGGCTCGTTCCTGTTCCTGGGCCCGACGGGTGTCGGCAAGACCGAGCTGTGCAAGGCGCTGGCCGGGTTCCTGTTCGATTCGGAAGAGCACCTGATCCGCATCGATATGAGCGAGTTCATGGAGAAGCATTCCGTGAGCCGTTTGATCGGTGCGCCCCCGGGCTACGTCGGCTATGAGGAAGGCGGTTATCTGACCGAAGCCGTGCGTCGCAAGCCGTACAGCGTGGTGTTGCTGGATGAAGTCGAGAAGGCCCACCCGGACGTCTTCAACGTGCTGCTGCAGGTGCTGGACGATGGCCGCCTGACCGATGGCCAGGGCCGCACGGTGGACTTCAAGAACACGGTGATCGTGATGAC
>NZ_JAWHTP010000235.1:0-397 GCF_033052815.1 Chromohalobacter sp. HP20-39
CCGGTCGCCACGGGGGTTGTCCAGGCCGGCGGCGTAGTCATGACGCGTGACGTTGCCATCTGCATCGGTTTCTTCCAGCAGGCGGCCAAGCGCATCAAAGCGCGTGCCGAGCTTGGCACCGGTGGGCAACCGCGTGCTGATCAGGCGGAGCTGCGCGTCATAGTCGAAGCGGGTTTCCTGTTCGTTTTCCGTTGCACGCAGGAGCTCGCCTTGTTCACCATACCGATAGCGTTTGACCTGGCCATCGGGCTCGGTGCGAGCATGCTCGCGCTGGGCCGGCAGCGAAGCGCAAGCGCGCGCTTTGCCGACCGGCTGCATGCGGCGCTTCCGTCCTGGGCCATGCCAGGTTCGCATCCCAGCGCAGATGTCCCGCCCGAGGGGGCTGGGGATTCGCCCG
>NZ_JAWHTP010000236.1:0-396 GCF_033052815.1 Chromohalobacter sp. HP20-39
TGGCGCGATTCGATCGCCACACCGTGCCGCGGCGACGACCTTGCGCAACGCCGGGCATTCCTTGCCGCAAATCCCGAGATCGCGGCGACCGTGAATGGGTTGCCTGCGCCCTTCACCATGGACAGCCGCGGTACGGCAGACGCAATCGCCAAGCTCACAGGCCAGCCGGCCAACCCCGAGGCCGAGAAGGCCCTGGCCGCGATGACTCCCGAATGCCGTGCGACGTTGCAGCGCTATATCGCGGCGGCACAGACCAATGACGGGCCCGGTGCCACGGCGCAGTATGCGGCGCTGAAACAGGCAGGCGGCTGCGGTGTTCTCCCTAAGCCGGATCCGCGCTTTATCTCGTGCGGAAATACCCCGCTGCTCGACCAGACGTTCGGCGCCTGCGACCAG
>NZ_JAWHTP010000237.1:0-396 GCF_033052815.1 Chromohalobacter sp. HP20-39
TGAACTCGATGGGCATTGAGCACATCAAGCGTGCAGACGGGCGTATTCTGGTTGCGCGTGAGCACGTCGAGCACTTGCTTGGAGTGAAGCAGGAGACGCGACGCGTCCGCGAGCGCGAACTTGATCGGAGCCTGATGTAATGCCACCCAAGCGCAAAGCCGAGAATCGCGGCTTGCCGGCGCGCTGGCAACTACACCACGGCGCGTACTACTACCGTGTGCCGCCTGGCCTTGAAGAGCATTGGGATGGCAAGAAGCGTTTCCGCTTGGGCTCATCACTGCCAGAGGCCTATCGTGCCTGGCGGCAACGCATGGACGTGCAAGACAATTGCCGGACGATCGGCGATCTGCTCGACCGGTACGCCTTAGAGGTGATCCCCGAAAAGGAACCCAGCAC
>NZ_JAWHTP010000238.1:0-396 GCF_033052815.1 Chromohalobacter sp. HP20-39
TGTGAATCCGATTCCGGTGAGTTGCACCATGCCCGAGGCACGCATCAGCACGGAAGGACCCGCTGCGGTGATCGTCTGGGAACCGCGCGCGCCAGCGGCCTATGTGCTCACATGCCAAGCGGGCGGGCAGCGCGATCGACGCCTGCTCAAGGCCGGGTAGCAACCTGGCGCCGGATGGACTCGTCCTACAAGACACACCGTACATCGCTCCGTGCATCGTTTTTTGCTCGGAAAACAGGGCCAGTCGGAATATCGTGTTGAACAAATCATTGGAGACGCCGTGGAACCCGTGAGCACCTTGATCGACTGGATTGATTGTCGTGAACGCAAGCCTTCCCCGCCTGAAACACCCTATAAGGAGTACCTGGTCTGGGTGGTGCAGTTGCTACCGAATGC
>NZ_JAWHTP010000239.1:0-396 GCF_033052815.1 Chromohalobacter sp. HP20-39
GCTTTCCGCCCGCCCGACCTGTTTTGCACGGACGGCGCTGTGGGCGATTGGCCAGGATTTGAACCCCGGCGCATGTAACACCGCTGAAACGCTTTTTGTCGGTCTGTTTTGGATTCTGTTGAATGACTGAGCAGGGGTGCTGTATGGCCTGTGAATTTGAATGCCTTGGCGTGTTTCTTGCTGACCTCGCAGCGAGCGCAGCCGCACGTTCTGCAGTGCGAGCAACCAGAAGCAAAAAGACCATGCTCCACGGTTTCGTGTGAGCTTATCGGGATAACAAGCACAGTCGGCCCGCCGATGCCCCAAAAGACGCGGCCGCACTGGGGAGGACTTGCCGTGAGCGCCATGCATCGCTTGTTGATAGCGGAGGATCACCATTTGCTCAGGTGCGGCTTG
>NZ_JAWHTP010000240.1:0-394 GCF_033052815.1 Chromohalobacter sp. HP20-39
CGCACGCCCGAAAGTCGACCTTCAAGGTACGCTGGACCCTACGTCCATGCGGGCGATGCAGCAGGCTGCCGCAGCGGCTGCCAACGCAACCGGCGCACCGCCTGCTGATGCTGCGCCCGTCAACAGCGATCAACAGTTTCTGAAACAGACAGCAGCAACGAAGTACGAGCGCACAGGTATTGCGGGCCGTTTGCCGAGTTGCACCGTATCCCAGGGCTTTGTGATTCCAGCGACGTTTGTCGGCGGCAACAACTCGGATAAGCCGGGCGAGTTTCGCGCGATGGTGTCGCAGAACGTATGGGACACGGTGGATGGCACCTGCCTCGCGATTCCGGCAGGTTCGATGCTGGTTGGGACTTACAGCAGCGACATCAGCATCGGGCAGGAGCGCCTT
>NZ_JAWHTP010000241.1:0-393 GCF_033052815.1 Chromohalobacter sp. HP20-39
TGCCGTTGCACGACCCACACCGGCTTCCGAGCGCTTCGACGAGCGCGACTTGCCTTTCCACCTGGTAGGCAGTTCGTTTCTTCATGTGGCCCTCCACTGGTTCCTTCTTGTGCAGTTTTCCGTACAGCAGCCTGGCGCGCAGCACCTCGAAGCTGTAGCCCCGGCCGGCACGGTTAATGACCTTCGCCACGCCGTTCAGGGCTTCCGTGTAGCCGTTCGAAATCGGGTGGTCGAAGTAGGCGAGCATCTCCTCGCGCCAGTTACGGGTGGACGTGAGCAACGGCTGAAAGCTCTTCTTGCCCTTCTTCATGGCGGCTGGCACAGACTTGCGCCATTCGTCCAGTCGCTCCGCGGCGTCGGCCTTGGACGGCGCGTCGTAGATGTCGTAGAACG
>NZ_JAWHTP010000242.1:0-393 GCF_033052815.1 Chromohalobacter sp. HP20-39
TCCCGCCCAGGGGGGACGACACCAGCGTGAACTCGTAGGAGCGCTTGTTTGTGGTCACCGACAGGGTGTTGACCAGACCGGCAGCGTGCGGCTTGAGATAGAGATGATTGCCGTTGTCCGTTGACGATTCCCAGCGCACGCTGTCACCCCACGCCGGCTCCGACACGATCTGCTCATCGTCCGGGAACTCAATGGTGGTTCCCTTCAGTGGCGCGGTCAGGACGCGATAAATCTGATCCTTGCTGTACGTAAAGACGACGAGGCGGGAATCGCCCGGCATAGCCAGCGGTTCCGCTCCACCGTTGAACGGATTCATGGGGTTCATGGCATCCGCCATTGATCCCAAGTTCAGCGGGGGGATAACAGGTTCGGCGCGCTTCGCGGGGCGCTCGG
>NZ_JAWHTP010000243.1:0-393 GCF_033052815.1 Chromohalobacter sp. HP20-39
GGGAGCCACCGAGGGACCGAGATACTGGGCCGTGTTCCACGCGAGCAACGGTTCCGTTGGGCTGGCTTGGAATCGTGACCGGCAGAAAGCCATCGACGAAGCGCATGCCCAATGTGGCCAACGTGGAGAGTGTCCAGACGAGGCCGCCCACGTATGGTTCGACGAAGGTCAAGCAAAAAAGGTTGCCGCAGCGCCAGCGGCCTCTGGCAATTGTCGACCGCCTACCGGCAAGGTTTTGCGGTCCGAAACGTACTGCGAGAACGGCGATTGCTCGAGGCGATTTGAGAATGGCTGCGTTGTCCACTTTCAAGCCGCCTACTGCTATGACCCGCTCGAACAGAAGTTCGTGTGGAAACCCGACGGTTGCTGAGTGAGTGATTCCCTCAACGCAGG
>NZ_JAWHTP010000244.1:0-392 GCF_033052815.1 Chromohalobacter sp. HP20-39
CTTGACCGGATCGCTCTGCGCCGGAATCTCGATGATGACGTTGAAGTCGTTGGGGATGTCCTTGCCCGGCGAGACGTTGTTGAAGCTCATGGAAATGCTCCGGAATGCGCGAAGTGCGTAAAAACGCGACGCAAATGGTTGAAAAAAGGTCAAAAACCGTCGGCGGGCATTATAGCCCCTGGCGCCTCGACTCCCCCCTACCCCCGGCCCGCCCGTGCGAAAATCACGCGTTGCCGATCTTCTGCAGGAACCCCCCATGCATGCCCAGCACTTCATCGCCAACCGCTTGATGTCGCCCGATTCGGGGATGCGCATCAAGGTGTTCGACCCGTCCGACGGCCAGCCGTTTGCCGAGATCGCGCGCGGCAACGCCACCGACATCAGCGTGGCCG
>NZ_JAWHTP010000245.1:0-392 GCF_033052815.1 Chromohalobacter sp. HP20-39
GCCGCGTTTTGCGCGCTGTCCGCGTGGTGCCAATGACGTACATCACAGGCCTCCATCCAGATTTGCTGAATCGTTGTGCGGTCTGCAGCGGTGAGCGTGGGCCACGCCGTCACGTCGGCTAGGAACCTCCAAGGCAGGTCCCAAGCTTCGAATGCCTCAAGGGCGGCGATTATGTCGAGTTGCACAGGTGAACTGGAACCAACCCTTGCTGCCAATTCTAACGGCTGGTTCTGGCCGGAAGCGGGCGACGGCATGCCGGCGCAAAAGGCATCTTTCTGACACGGCGAGCGCTCGACAGTGAAACGGTCACTCGTATGGCGCTGAGTAGTCGACTTCGACCTCACCAAAGTAGTGACGGACCATCCTGGGACGACGCTCGGGAGTTCCCTCAT
>NZ_JAWHTP010000246.1:0-391 GCF_033052815.1 Chromohalobacter sp. HP20-39
GCACCGGCATGGTCGGCGCACCGGCTTGCGGCGACGTGATGAAGCTGCAGATCAAGGTGAACGAGCAAGGCGTGATCGAAGACGCCAAGTTCAAGACCTACGGCTGCGGCTCGGCGATCGCCTCCAGCTCGCTGGTGACCGAGTGGGTCAAGGGCAAGACCCTGGACGAGGCGCTGACGATCAAGAACACGCAGATCGCCGAAGAGCTGGCGCTGCCGCCGGTCAAGATCCACTGCTCCATCCTGGCCGAGGACGCCATCAAGGCGGCGGTGGACGACTACCATCGCCGCGCCGAGGGCCGCGCGGTGGCCGATTACGGCTTCCATCTGATCGTGGCCGACCCGACGCCCGAGGTGCTGAAGCATGAACTGCCGGAGCTGATCCGCAAGGG
>NZ_JAWHTP010000247.1:0-390 GCF_033052815.1 Chromohalobacter sp. HP20-39
GAAGGCGTTGTCGTTCGATTCCCGCACAGCGGGATAGAAAATCTCCTCTTCCAACTGGGTATGCACTGTCAGTTTTTCACAGGCCTCTCGCGCAATGCTCTCTCGGTTGACTTCGTGTTTTTCCTGCGCAAAGTCTTTGAATAGCTTCCTGACCTCACGGTGGTCGTCGAGAAGCATTGACAGCACGGTACGTTGGGCGACTGGAATCTCTGCCTTGTTCATGGAGTGCTCCTGAAATGATTTGCTCTCGTCTGGTGAGCAAACGTCATACCGGCGCCCTCATTTCCTCTGGGCCGGTTTCTTGCTCCAGAAGCCGTCACGGATCGCGGGCAGTCGATCAGTCTGAAGACTGCGCAGTACCGTCCGCATTTTCCGAACGAATCCACTTTA
>NZ_JAWHTP010000248.1:0-389 GCF_033052815.1 Chromohalobacter sp. HP20-39
GCCGTTCGAGCCTGTGCGAGCACCTTGCGCTACGCAGCATGCTCGAAACCGAAGCCGCGCGACTGGCCGCTATCAACCGCTCCAAGGCGGACTTGGCGATGTTGCGCCGTCTCCTGAAGGCGCGCGGGGAACAAAGCGATCATGAATCGTGCGCCTTGTTCGTGGACGCCGACACGGCCTTTCACTGTGCCATTGCGCGGGTATGCGGCAATAATGCGCTGTCTGAGTTGTACCGCTACTTTTCGAACTCCGTTCGAATGAACACTCTGGCCGTGCTGGAGGATGAAGACTTGCCTGAGCCTGGCCTGGATGCCCATGAGGCGATCGTCGATGCGATCGAATGCCAAGACCCAGACGGAGCCGCAGAGGCTGTGCGTAATGTCGTAGCG
>NZ_JAWHTP010000249.1:0-389 GCF_033052815.1 Chromohalobacter sp. HP20-39
GCAAGGTGCTCGCGCAGGCTCGAACGGCCAATACGACGCATGACCTCGACAGGATCGACATTGGTGCGCACATAGGTGCCATCTCCTTGCCGAACTTCAAGCACCTGCCCATGCGACAGCACGCGAATAGCTTCCCGCACGGTGTTGCGAGCTACATTCAACATGTCAGCCAGTTCCTGCTCTTTCGGAATCTTCTCACCCACTGGCCAGACGCCATTCTCGATCTGACGGCGGATCAGCTCAATCGTCGTGTCGACCAGGGAGCGCCTCGGCGCGTGCGGAAGTGTGGTGCCATCAGTCATCGCGATTGGGGAATACTCTAAAGATAGGATCATCCAACATGGATTCACCCAATGATAGCGCATACGCATCTGGTGACGCACCTATTG
>NZ_JAWHTP010000250.1:0-389 GCF_033052815.1 Chromohalobacter sp. HP20-39
GCACGCGCCTTCTGCGCAATCCGCGCGATCAGCTCTTCGACCTTCTTGCCGACCACCATCATCAGGTCGGCCAGCTCGTCGATCACGATGACGATCATGGGCAGCTTGTCGAGCGGCTCCGGCGCATCGGGCGTGAGGCTGAATGGGTTGGGAATCTTTTCTTCGCGCGCGGCGGCTTCTTCGATCTTCTTGTTGAAGCCTGCCAGGTTGCGCACGCCCATCTTGCTCATGAGCTTGTAGCGGCGTTCCATTTCGCCCACGGCCCAGTTCAGCGCGTGGCCGGCCTGGCGCATGTCGGTCACCACCGGGCACAAGAGATGCGGAATGCCTTCGTAGATGCTCAGTTCCAGCATCTTCGGGTCGATCAGGATCAGGCGCACCGCATCGGC
>NZ_JAWHTP010000251.1:0-388 GCF_033052815.1 Chromohalobacter sp. HP20-39
GCTGCGATACCGCGCAGTGCGGCGCCTGCACGGTGCACATGAACGGACGCGCGGTGAAATCGTGCAACATCCTGGCCGTCCAGGCTGACGGCGCCGAAGTGACGACCATCGAAGGGCTGTCAAAAGATGGTGCGCTGCACCCGATGCAGGAAGCCTTTCGCGAGTGCCATGGCCTGCAATGCGGCTTCTGCACCCCCGGCATGGTGATGGCTGCCACGGCGCTGGTCGCGCAACACCCCCATCCGGATGAACACATGGTGCGCGAGCAGCTCGACGGCAACCTATGCCGCTGCACCGGGTATCACAACATCGTGCGCGCCGTGATGAAGGGCGCCGAAGCCATGGCCGAGGCCGAGGGCAGCGACGCCTCACTGCAAAACCTGGCCGC
>NZ_JAWHTP010000252.1:0-388 GCF_033052815.1 Chromohalobacter sp. HP20-39
CGCACGGCCGCGAAAAATTGCGTCCGTGCCAGGTCAAGCACCTCCGGAAAGGTGGTGCATGCGGTCAAGGCCTTGAGTTCAGCCTCACTCCACTGGCTGGTGTAGCCGTTGGAGAGGGACCACAGAAGGTTCTGCACCTGGACCGTGGGCGCCACGGTAAAAACCGTGCGCTCACCGTCCGTTTCGACAGCCATGACGAGCATGTGGCCGCGCGTGGCGATCACCGCGCCACGACCATGACCGAACGGCTGGAACAGCATCGCACGAGTGAATTCGTGCTTGCCCACCAACCGCGCGGCCAACTCGGAGGCCGGCAGATCGGCTTCAAAGCAACGGGTCCACTGGGAACCTGCGGGATAGAGAATCATGATGCACTCCAAAAATTGGG
>NZ_JAWHTP010000253.1:0-387 GCF_033052815.1 Chromohalobacter sp. HP20-39
CCGGTTCCCCAGAGAAAATGGCCACCCACGACGTCCAGAATGAAACCTGCAATCCACTCCAGCATCCTCAGCCTCGTTGTTGGGTCACTAACATTGCATGCTATTTGCACAGATTACTGATCTCGCCATTGGGTTCCGAATCCCCGCGTTATCTTTTCGAAATAAGAACGGCACCTGATCAGTCAGAGCAATTGGCCAAACCGAACAACGTTCGATGCAAGCGCCCTGTCCTTGATGGCGTTTGTTCACGCGAAAATACCAAAAAAAACGCGCCGGGCGTAACCTCGGCGCGTCTTTCATTGCCTTGATCGCAACAACAGCCAGAATCACCCCACGCTGCCGCCAGCCTCCTGCCGGCCCTGCATCGACAACAACGACGCAGGCACC
>NZ_JAWHTP010000254.1:0-386 GCF_033052815.1 Chromohalobacter sp. HP20-39
CGCGTAGTTGAATACGCAGCGATCTCAGCAAAGGTGTGTCGTGATGGACTGCGCGCATCTTAGTCGTGATGCTCGCGGACACCGGCCAGCAGCAAGCTCAGGACACCCCATATAATCATTCCAAGAGCAAACACCTCAAATATCTGCTTCAGGCGCTTCGGCTCAATCGCCACGTCCGGCTGGTTCGGCTGCACCAGACGCTCCAAATAGAGTTGCTTGCGCTGCGCTTCAGCACGAGCATTCTCCAACGCCGCCATGGTGGAAGCCAGTTGCTTGTCGGCAAACTGCGAGTCCAACTGAAGTCGAGTGTAGGTAGCGGTCTTGTCCGATAACGAACCCTTGACCCCGGTCACACCGCCTGTCGCTTCCTGAATCTGCTTCTCCAG
>NZ_JAWHTP010000255.1:0-385 GCF_033052815.1 Chromohalobacter sp. HP20-39
TCACCACGCCGATAGCGCTCAATGGCGTCACGGACTTGCTCGGTGGTGTTCATGACAAAGGGACCGTTGACGACAGTCGGCTCTTGAATATCCGCACCCGATAGCAGCAGGAACTGGCTTGGCCGCCATGCGTGGAATGTCAGCGTTGAACCGTCACCGGCAAGCGCCAGACCATGCCCGTGGGCGACCCGCTGCTCGCGCCGGTCAGAGCGAATCAGGACCTCGCCTGAGAAGACATACAGGAAAGCGTTGTGAGCGCTCGCCAAAGAAAACGCGATGTCGCGCTTCAGTTCGACGTCGAGCAACGTAAAAGGCTCGACCGGCGCCAACGGAGCCGAAACGTCTTCGAACGTCCCAACGACCACGCGTACACGATCTCCACTGC
>NZ_JAWHTP010000256.1:0-385 GCF_033052815.1 Chromohalobacter sp. HP20-39
TCCAGGCGAGAAGATCGGTATTCTCGGCCGCAATGGAGCCGGCAAGTCCACCATGATTCGAATGATCAGTGGGGCCGAATTACCGACCTCCGGAAGAATCGTTCGCGAGATGAGTGTTTCCTGGCCGCTTGCTTTTGGGGGGGCATTTCAAGGTAGCCTGACCGGGATGGACAATTTGCGCTTCATCTGCCGCATCTATGGGGCAGACGCTGAGGCCGCTGAGCCATTTGTGCAGGAATTTTCCGAACTAGGCTACTACCTGCGCGAGCCGGTAAAAAGCTACTCCGCTGGCATGCGCGCACGTCTGGCCTTCGCCATTTCGATGGCGATTGAATTCGATTGTTTTCTGATCGACGAAATCGTAGCGGTGGGTGATAGCCGTTTT
>NZ_JAWHTP010000257.1:0-385 GCF_033052815.1 Chromohalobacter sp. HP20-39
GGTCGAACGCCCAGCGCATCGGTCCGGTGATGACTTCAAAACCGCGCATCACACCGCCCGGCATGTCGGTCTGCACGTTGTCCGCCACGCGTCCGCCCAGGACGACGGTGGTGCCGGCCATGGTCGGCGCGGAGGTGAGCTGGTATTTCGGATCGCTCGCGTCACCCATGCCGGCTTTAAGGTCCACCGTACCGTGGTTGCCGAAGCGTTCGCACAGGGCACCGTCGTCTGCATTGATGGCGATGAGACGCGCGTCGATCGTGTTCATCAGAATGCGGCGCTGGCACGGATCATCGGCCGCGATGGCCGGAGCGATCACCGGGGTGGCGCCTGCGGCGGTGGGCTGCGCAACCGGCTGCGTGGCGTCGAAATAAGCCAGACCGCG
>NZ_JAWHTP010000258.1:0-384 GCF_033052815.1 Chromohalobacter sp. HP20-39
TGGCGTTGTGGTTGGCTGAAGAGGTGGTTGATAACAAAGTATCGAACTTGGAGGTCAATGTTTCGAACGCCGTCGATGACAAGGGCGGCTGAGATTGGGGACCACGGCCAGATCGATGTCGAAACGGCGACCGTCATCTCTAATTTGGCATTCATTGAGCTCACCCGAACCCATCGCCACTACCATCCACCGCACTCGACACTCAGAACGAGCGCATGAAGGTTCAAGGCATCCTGGTGGGGCTGACACTGGCAGCGCTCGGACTGGCAGGCTGTGGGGGCGGAGGGAGTAGCGGAGGTGGCGGGTCTGCACCCCTGCCCGTCCCGCCCACGCCGGGTGAGCAGTGGACATTGGCCCAAGCCGCTGATGTGGGCATGGACGCCA
>NZ_JAWHTP010000259.1:0-383 GCF_033052815.1 Chromohalobacter sp. HP20-39
CTTGGTGGCGTGCACGCCCAGGATGGCCGATTGCGGCGGGTTGATAATCGGGGTCGACAGCATCGAGCCAAACGTACCGCCGTTGGAGATCGAGAACGTGCCGCCCGTCATGTCTTCCAGGCTAAGCTTGCCCTCTTGGGCTTTCTTGCCGAACTCTGCGATCTTCTTCTCGATGTCGGCAAAGCTCATCTGGTCTGCATTGCGCAGGATGGGCACCACCAGGCCACGCGGCGAGCCGACAGCGATACCGATGTCGAAGTAACCGTGGTAGACGATGTCGCTGCCGTCCACCGAGGCATTCAGGATCGGGTATTTCTTCAGCGCATGCACGGCCGCCTTCACAAAGAAGCTCATGAAGCCCAGCTTCGTGCCGTGCTCCTTGG
>NZ_JAWHTP010000260.1:0-383 GCF_033052815.1 Chromohalobacter sp. HP20-39
TGCCCTCTGCTGATTGAGTGGGGAGCCACCCACCGGTGTGGTTGGGGGGCCACACGACAAGTTCTGCAATACCTAAGGAAAAACCAAAGATCGGCAGGGCCGAAGCCCTCCCCGCCGCAGCCCGCCCGTATAGGCGAACGACGACGGCCGCAAGAACTTGAGTGCTTGCGGGCTTATTCGAACGAGCTTCCAAACTCGGCTGCGCCTGTCTGACGCGAGCCCGGGCAGTGAGCGAGTGCGCGCGTGGTTGCGCAAGGCGACCCAATCTGAAACTGCGTGCTCGGTTAAACCGACAAGACGCGCGCAATAAAGTCGGCTTTCGCCCGTCGATAGACATCCATCGGTTGCCCAGTGCAGGCCACCTTCAACGCGTTGAACGCCTC
>NZ_JAWHTP010000261.1:0-381 GCF_033052815.1 Chromohalobacter sp. HP20-39
CCCCCGGAACCCTACGAATTGCGCTGGGAAGTCAATGAACAAGGCGTTCCAACCGCGAATTTCCAGACCCTGCGAACATCGCGCAGCCTGACAGTAGCAAAGGGCATCACTGTGGTGGTGAAGTCGCCGAGCCTCAAGACGAGCAAGTCCGTGACTGGCTACTACCCGAGCAAGCCGAAGACTACCCAGGCAGGGAAAGCTTCACCGTTCGGAAATACCCAGGTCTATAGCATTACCCGTGGCGGTCTTGACCAGGCCGGCGCGGACAAACTGGCAGCACAGATCCACCACGAGATCACGCAGCACGAGATGAAGCTGCGCGCACGCCTGCCGGCCGACAACATCCTGACCCAAACTTCCATGCTTCGGCTGACTGGCACT
>NZ_JAWHTP010000262.1:0-381 GCF_033052815.1 Chromohalobacter sp. HP20-39
GAGCTTTTGGCGGTAGTGACCATTCTCGCCATTTTGTTGGCAGTTGCGATTCCGTCGTTCGCACCGATGCTGAGCAGCAACCGGCTTTTTGCCGTCCAGACCGAGGTGATGTCCTCGCTCGCCTTGGCGCGAAGCGAGGCTGCCAAACGTGGCATGCCGGTGAGCGTGGTTTCGTCGACCACGCCTGGCGTAGTCGGCAACGAATGGGGCGCGGGCTGGTCCGTTTGGGTTGATTCAAATGCGAATGGCGTCGTTGATAGCGGAGAGGTTTTGCGCGCCCACGAAGCCCTGTCATCCGGATTGAAGCTGAGTGTGCCAAATAGTGGCGTCATCAAGTTTGATTCCCATGGCTATCTGTCGCCGGCCCTGCTGCGTCAGTTG
>NZ_JAWHTP010000263.1:0-380 GCF_033052815.1 Chromohalobacter sp. HP20-39
CGGTTTCCACAACGTGCGTCAGATTTCCCTGACATGGAAGCCCGCCGGCCCGACAGCATGTTCAGCCGAGCCTGCATGACACCCTTGCCCGCGCCGCCAATACTGGGGACATACAAACACCCAACCCAACAGGAGCACGCCATGCGCCGGAATACCGCAGCCCTCGCCGCATGGCATGCACAGGAAAGTGTTGCCGAGCCGCATCTGGCCCTGCCCGTCGGCGCCCACCTCGTCACCGAGCGCAAGGGGTATGCGCATCACGGCATCTATGTGGGTGATGGTGAGGTGATTCACTACGCGGGCTTCTCGCGCCGCCAGCGCCGCGGGCCGGTGGAAAGAACCTCCATTGCCGGATTTGCCCACGGCTTTGCGGTGTCCAT
>NZ_JAWHTP010000264.1:0-380 GCF_033052815.1 Chromohalobacter sp. HP20-39
GCCGGATCGCTGTCAGCAGACTCGCCGCTGGCAAGCCGCGATTGGCCACGATCGTGGGTAACATCCGTTGCCAGTTGTCGATCCAGACTCGGGATGCAGCGAGTTCTGCCGGCGGCACCACACGAATATCGATCTCTGAGTCGTCCAGTTGGCGCCCTTTGTCGACGACCATGCCCTCGTCGTCTGACTCTGAGAGCAACACCAACTCGTCCCGAGTTTCATAACGGACCCAGAACTCGGCCAAGTGTCGCTGTCCGCCCACTAGGATGAACCCAGGCCTTTCGCAAAAACGCTGAACGTCGGGATCGGCCTCCAGCCTCAGCCATTGATCGAGAGCCGCACACCGATAGAACGACACCCGGCGCCCCAATTTGAGGCTG
>NZ_JAWHTP010000265.1:0-380 GCF_033052815.1 Chromohalobacter sp. HP20-39
TGAAAGCGACGCCGGCGTTCGTCGTCGGCACGTCGATGATGATCGTGATGATGCTGATCATGATCGTCATCAACAAAGAACGGCGGACGATGCCGATGATCAGCGTCATGCTGCCGTCGCCCGGCCCAAGCGAAAGCCGCTCTCCCCGCAGAAGGCACAAACTGCCAAGCGCGGTGCAGCCCGGGCGGTGAAGACATGAATCCGGCTTTCGACGAGGTTCTCGCGGCCGGGTCGGACGCGATGTTGAGCGCCTTCGATACGACGGCGCTACGCCTCGGCACGGCGTCTCAGAATATCGAGAAGGACTTCTGGGTCTGCTGGACGCTGGATGCCTTGTTCAATGGCTTGAAAGAGGGCGGACCCCGCCTCCTCTTCAAAGG
>NZ_JAWHTP010000266.1:0-380 GCF_033052815.1 Chromohalobacter sp. HP20-39
GAAGCGCTGGGCCGCGCGCCGCACGATGAGGCGTTCCAGCTCGACGAGGCGGCCCTCGCGGGCGGCGGTCTCGAACAGCACCAGCGGCGAATGCAGCGGGCTGTCGGCCGGACCGCGGGTAAGGGCTTCGAAACCGAATATGACCGCCCGGTCGATGGCGACCAGCGGCTGAAAATGGACGTCAAACGCCTGCTGGTCGATCAGTCTTGCCAGCGCATCGGCCAGAGGATTGTTTGCGCGCTCGCGCATGGTGTGGGGGGGCTCCGCGTCAGGACGAGCCCGGGTCGGCTGGACAAGTCGTAACGACATTCTTCGAAGCCTGCGTGACATTCCGGTGACCGTGGGCGTTTGTGTCGGGGTCCGGGCAAATTTGTCACAAC
>NZ_JAWHTP010000267.1:0-379 GCF_033052815.1 Chromohalobacter sp. HP20-39
CGTGGTGGCGGGGGAAGTGCGCAGCCTGGCGCAGCGCTCGGCCACCGCAGCCAAAGAGATCAAGGAGCTGATTGGCGATTCCGTTGGTCGCGTGCGCAACGGCTCCGCCTTGGTGACGGAAGCGGGCGGGGTGATCGAGGAGGTGGTGGTGGCCGTCAAGCGCGTGACCGACATCATGGGCGAGATCAGTGCCGCGTCGGCCGAGCAGAGCACCGGCATCGAACAGGTCAACCAGGCCGTCACGCAGATGGACGAAGTGACGCAGCAAAACGCGGCGCTGGTGGAAGAGGCGGCCGCTGCCGCGCAATCGCTGGAAGAGCAGGCGAGCGTGCTGCGCGAGACAGTTGCGTCGTTCCGCCTGCCGCCGGCAGGCACGCAC
>NZ_JAWHTP010000268.1:0-379 GCF_033052815.1 Chromohalobacter sp. HP20-39
CGCCGTGCGCGCGGATGGTCTCGAACATCGCCAGCGCTTTCGCGTCGCCGTTGATGGCGTCCTGCAGCTCCGTGCCGGTGTAGCCGATGGCGTCCGCATTGATGAAGATAGTGGGAATGCCGGCATTGATCATCGTCGCCTTGAGCGTGCCCACGCCGGGCACCTCCAGGTCGTCGACGAGGTTGCCGGTGGGGAACATCGCGCCGCCGCCGTCACCGTCTTCTTCGGCCGCTGGATCGAGGAATTCGAGCTGCACTTCCGCGGCCGGGAAGGTCACGCCGTCCAGTTCGAAGTCGCCCGTCTCCTGCACCGCGCCGTTGGTGATGGGCACGTGCGCAATGATGGTCTTGCCGATGTTGGCTTGCCAGATGCGCACGAT
>NZ_JAWHTP010000269.1:0-379 GCF_033052815.1 Chromohalobacter sp. HP20-39
GTCGATCCTGCAGCCAGATCTGTCGCACGCGGGCGGCATTACCGAATGCGTGAAGATCGCCGCCATGGCGGAGGCCTACGATGTGGCGTTGGCGCCGCATTGCCCGCTTGGGCCGATCGCGCTCGCCGCCTGCCTGCACGTCGATTTTGTGAGCTGGAATGCCACGTTGCAGGAGCAGAGCATGGGCATCCACTACAACAAGGGTGCCGAATTGCTCGATTACGTGCGCAACAAGGCCGATTTCGCGCTGGAAGGCGGCTATATCCGCCCGCCGCGCCTGCCGGGCCTGGGCGTGGACATTGACGACGCGCTGGTCCTCGAGCGCAGCAACGAAGCCCCCGACTGTCGCAACCCCGTGTGGCGCCACGCCGACGGTTCC
>NZ_JAWHTP010000270.1:0-378 GCF_033052815.1 Chromohalobacter sp. HP20-39
CTAGGGAAGATATGAAGGTTTCAGCAAAGAAATTAGGAATGTCTGTTAGTTCATATCTTCGTTCACTTCACTTGTTTTCAAAACAAAATAAAAACAACAACAAATAAGGTGAAATCATGAAAGCGATAATAAAAATTCTAATGGTGCTTTCTCTTGTTCTAATTCCATCCTTGTCTTTTGCTGGTGATTTGGGGCTAACTCCAATGACAACAGACAAGATGATGATGGTTATGAACTCTATATTTGGGAAACTCGGTGTATTTGGTGGTGAATCATCTGACTCAATGGCTGGTTTAATTGAAATCGTTAATATATCAGCATTATTTTGTGCTGGAATATTGTTTGTTTATTATGTGATTTTCGCCACTGTTGGAACAG
>NZ_JAWHTP010000271.1:0-378 GCF_033052815.1 Chromohalobacter sp. HP20-39
CGAATCTCAAACCCCTCACGCTTATCGCCGTTGGCCAGCTCCGTTTGCGTGTGGATACCGATTGTGAATCGGGGTCCATAGCACGCCAGGAGCAGGTCGTTGACCTTCTTCGTGATTTCAGGGCCTGCATCGTCGATCGACAGCGCAATCACACCGTCATTGCCCAAGGCCTTGCCGAGCAGCTTCCACGACGAAATCTCGTCGGAGATCCGCTCTGCCTTACGCTGCACAACGGGTAGTGCCTCCAGATCAACCAGGAGGCCCTGCCGCTCGGTGCTGAGCGCAGTCTGAGTCCGGATCAGTGCTTCAATCCGGCCTTCGAACTGGGCAATGCGCTCGCGCGAGCTGGCAACCTGACGATCAAAGTCCGCGATCTTT
>NZ_JAWHTP010000272.1:0-378 GCF_033052815.1 Chromohalobacter sp. HP20-39
TTGATGTGACAAAGCGCAATCGACCAGGCTACGCCTGTTGGCCTGCATCAACGCCGCATTGTCGCTCCACGGTTAAAATAAGGGATTACGCGCAGCACATCCCCTGCCCTGCGCCCTCTCATTTGCGGACCGCCTTTGCGCGGCAAGGAAGTCGCCTTGATCAAGTGGATTCTCGTTGCCCTTTACCTGGGCTCCATCCTGTACGTGCACTTTCGCGGCAAAGTGCGCCTGAAGTTCTGGCGCCAGATGTTCGACCACTCCGCGGTGGTCGCGCCGGTCAACTGCTTCATGTATGCGTTCTCGGGCGTGCCGCAGACGGCCTATGTGCCGGTCGAGCGCTTTCCGGATCTGGAAAAATTGCAGGCCGCCTGGCCGCAG
>NZ_JAWHTP010000273.1:0-350 GCF_033052815.1 Chromohalobacter sp. HP20-39
TGATCCCGACCGCCGAGGTGCCGCTCACGAACCTCGTGCGCGACGAGATCATCGCCGCCGACGCGCTGCCGATGATGTTCGCGGCGCATTCGCCGTGCTTCCGTTCCGAGGCGGGCTCGTACGGCAAGGACACGCGCGGCATGATCCGCCAGCACCAGTTCGATAAGGTCGAGATGGTGCAGATCGTGCAGCCCGAAACGTCGTTCGCCGCGCTGGACGCCATGACCAACTGCGCGGAAAACATCCTGCGCAAGCTGGAGCTGCCGTTCCGCACCGTTGTGCTGTGCACTGGCGACATGGGTTTCGGCAGCACCAAGACCTACGACATCGAGGTGTGGATTCCGGCGCAG
>NZ_JAWHTP010000274.1:0-376 GCF_033052815.1 Chromohalobacter sp. HP20-39
CGTTCCGTCTGCGTATCCATTAAAGGGCCCAAGGTTGCCACAGCTGTTGGTTGTATACGTTGCCACCAACACGTGACCTGCAGGCGGCGGCGGGGGCGGAGGTGCCGTCGGCTGACAGTTCAGGCCTACCCAGCTCGATCCATTCCAAGAAGGGCCACTGGCAGCGTAGTAGCCCGAAGGACACGAAGGCGGTGGCTGATAGTTGCAGCCAGGCGCACTCCAATAGGAACCCTTCCAAACGGGACTTGAAGTCGTCGTCCATCCAGCGCCAGACGAACACTGCGGTGCCGGGACTGGGCCCCTTGCGATAGGGCTCGGGCAAGTCGAGTCTTGGTATCCCGGTGAACAAAGCACAGGGTTCGCCATTGCAAGTCTG
>NZ_JAWHTP010000275.1:0-374 GCF_033052815.1 Chromohalobacter sp. HP20-39
GCGCGCGCGGGATCGCCGCCCAGCTCCTGGGCGACGGAGGCGCGGTCGGCCTGCACTACAAGCTCGCCCAGAACCCCGGCGTGCTCGTACTGCCCAGCCAAGACGTAGAGCAGCGGCGCCCACAAGGATGGATAGCCACTGAGCCAGTCCAGCAGATCGCGATTGAGCAATTGCTGGTACAGCAAGCCTGTCGCGGCGCTATGAAGCCGGTACTCGCGGTCGTCGCGGTAGCGGAAGCGGTACGGTTGGCGCAGCGGGCCGTGCCATGGGTGCCAGGTGCTGCCGTCGGCCAGCTCGACGTGCAGATCGACGGCCACCTTGCCGATGTCATGGAGCAGTGCGGCATAGGCGACGGCCGCAGTCCAGGCTTCGGC
>NZ_JAWHTP010000276.1:0-371 GCF_033052815.1 Chromohalobacter sp. HP20-39
CTTGCGGATACGACACGAATCGCATACGCCGCAGGCACGGCCTTCTTCGTCAGCCTTGTAGCACGACACCGTCATGCCATAGTCGACGCCCAGTCGCGCGCCGGCCTGGATGATCTCCGCCTTGGTCATGGCGATGATGGGCGCGTTTACGCGGATGTGCTCGCCTTCCACGCCGGCCTTGGTGGCTAGGTTGGCCAGCGTCTCATACGCAGCAACGTATTCGGGGCGGCAGTCCGGGTAGCCGGAGTAGTCGACCGCATTGGCGCCGAAAAACAGGTCACGCGCACCGACGGCCTCGGCCCAGCCAAGCGCCAGCGACAGCATGATGGTGTTGCGCGCCGGCACATAGGTGATGGGAATGCCGTCGTGGG
>NZ_JAWHTP010000277.1:0-371 GCF_033052815.1 Chromohalobacter sp. HP20-39
TGTTCTCACCCCTCAGGACGGACGACCATCAGGCGTGGCCAGAAAGCTGCGAAATGATCGCGCCCGGATGCTTGGTAGCCGGCGCCGCCGTTGCGATCAGTGCCTGGGGTACAGATCGTCGATGGCAACACCACCAACCGAAATCAGCAGGGCCTCTGTGGATGCCATCGCTGCGGGGTCGGCCTCTACGGTCAGGATGTAACGGCCGCCCAGAACGACGTTCTGGAACTTGCTCTCGTACGTTTCGGCCTGCTCGCCGCGCGGTTCGTGATCTCCGCTGACGAAGTTGCCGCACACGGCACCCGCTTCGTCACCCTGGTACGAGAGCGCCACGCAATCGCGTGCCAGGCCGGACCGCAGCACGGTCTGCC
>NZ_JAWHTP010000278.1:0-371 GCF_033052815.1 Chromohalobacter sp. HP20-39
GAACCCGGGCGGCGGCAGCGACAAGCCCGAGCAGGACAAGAACGCCGAAGCCGTGCTGTTCGTCGTTGAAGGCGAAGCCGAGCTGACGCTGCAAGGCAAGAAGCACACGCTCAAGCCGGGCGGCTACGCATTCATTCCGCCGGGCGCGGACTGGACGCTGCACAACGTGAGCGATGCGGCTGTGCGCTTCCACTGGATCCGCAAGCACTACCAGGTGGTCGATGGCATTCCGCTGCCGGAAGCCTTCGTGACCAACGAGCAGGACGTCGAGCCGATCCCGATGCCGGGCACCAACGGCGCTTGGGTGACGACGCGCTTTGTCGACATGAGCGACATGCGCCACGACATGCACGTGAATATCGTGACGTTCG
>NZ_JAWHTP010000279.1:0-371 GCF_033052815.1 Chromohalobacter sp. HP20-39
CGCAACGCAGCGCGAACGGCGCGCACATCGTGTTCATCGAATTTGAAAATGGTGCTGCTGCAAATTCTGTCTACAACGGCTACGGCCGCTTCTCCAGCACCGAACTGGTCAGCGGCGTTGGCGAATGGGGCTTCAATGCACCTATTGCTGCGCGCGCTCGTATAGCCCCCGAAGATGAGTTGCGTGCCAAGCAGGCCCGTGCGAAACACGCCATTCCCGGCCGCGCTCCCTACCAGCCACACTTTGGCCTCACGCTCGTGAGTTGCGAGCACGGGGAAATTCGCCAGTCCCCGGAGGGACTGCTCGTCTATACGGATGAGGGTATGTCTTCGCTCAAGCTGCGCACGGAGACATCACCGCGTGAACGCGTG
>NZ_JAWHTP010000280.1:0-370 GCF_033052815.1 Chromohalobacter sp. HP20-39
GGGTCTGTAGCTCAGTTGGTTAGAGCGCACCCCTGATAAGGGTGAGGTCGGCAGTTCGAGTCTGCCCAGACCCACCATCTCTAGCTCAGTTGGTTAGAGCGCGCCCCTTGGGGTGAAGAACGAGAGGGTGAGGTCGCCGGGTTGTTTCAAGTCTGCCCAGACCCACCAAATTTGCGTGATACGTCGTTGAAAGACACCTTGTATAGCAGGCTATACGGCGCTGTCTTTCGCCTAGTCTCACACAAATTATATGTCCTTTCGGTGACAATGGGCCGCAAAGGGTATGTTGACAAGGGGCCTTAGCTCAGCTGGGAGAGCGCCTGCCTTGCACGCAGGAGGTCACCGGTTCGATCCCGGTAGGCTCCACCAT
>NZ_JAWHTP010000281.1:0-369 GCF_033052815.1 Chromohalobacter sp. HP20-39
AGTTGCTACCCGCCGCACCCGGCCAGATGCTTGTGCTCGACGTGCTGGACACCAACAGGCAGGCAGCCGCGCTTTACCGGGAACTCGGCTTCGAGCCGATGGAAGCCCGCCGCCGTTCACCCAAACTGCCGGCACACCTGGCGGCTACACGGATGCGATATCGCGTGCAAGGCTGAGCGGCTACGCTGCGGTAGCGAAATCAAAGGTAACGCCTACCCTCGAGATTCAGCCCATTTGGGTCCGTGTTGGGTAGGAATGACCAAAAAAACCCGCGACGCTTTCGCAGCCGCGGGTTTTTTGTTGATCAACGAAGGTACGCGTTATCCGCCGATGGTCACGTTGAGGACAGCACCACTCGGTTGCACGAGG
>NZ_JAWHTP010000282.1:0-369 GCF_033052815.1 Chromohalobacter sp. HP20-39
CACAGCAGGCGGCCGCCGGGCTGCCTGAAATTTGAGCCCATCGGAACAAACAGCCGGCCGAGGCGTCGCCGCGGCGCAGCACCAACCTTCTTTCTGCGCAGGAGCGCCAGATGACTACCTACACGAAGACCGACACCCAGAATGAAAGCGGGAGCAGGAAGCACTTCGTGCTCATCAAGCAGGCCTGCCTGGACACCCAGGGCCGCAAGCTCACTGCCGAGGCGGCCGCACGGCGCCTGCTCGACATGCGCCAATGGCCGCTCTGGCAGGGTACGCGCAATCGCCGTGCGATCGTGGCCGGTTCGCGGCTGGCCATCTACCTGGCGGGCAGCTGTGAGGTCATCGCGATGTGCGTCGTCGCGCGGGTGG
>NZ_JAWHTP010000283.1:0-369 GCF_033052815.1 Chromohalobacter sp. HP20-39
CTCAGCAAATGAGGTCGCCCATTTCTACGAGATCCGTGGCTTTCAATGCGAATGAAACGTCCTGCTTGATGCAGAGTTCTTCGCCGCCACGAATTACATGGATCTCGACGAGTTGGCTGACGCCACTGGCATTGTCGGTATGTAGGAAATACTTCTCGCCGAATTTTTCAATGGCGTCCTTTGCATCCACGTGCGGGACGATCGTCACGCCGAAGTGGGCCTCGTATTCGCGCAGCGCGGCGTTGAGCGTGTCAGCATCGGAATGAACAGCCAGATCGCTATGCGGGCACGGACTCCCCGTATAGGTGTATCTGGAATTTTTGGGGCCAAAGACCAAGGGCATGGGGGGCGCGATAGAGGACCACGAAA
>NZ_JAWHTP010000284.1:0-368 GCF_033052815.1 Chromohalobacter sp. HP20-39
GTGGCTGTTCCTGGGCCGGCGCCAGGGCTGGGGCTGCCAGTTCCACTCAGGCTAGTGGAAGCCGCGTTGGCGGTTCCGTCACCACCACCACCGCCGCAAGCGGCAAGGGTGGTGAGGGTGGAAAGCAACGCAACGGATGCCGCAAGACGGCAAGTGTTGGCTGTGAGAGGGGTCATGTTGTGCTCGTGGGGGCTTGGTTGTCGTAGCCGGCGTCGTCTGCGCCAGCGTTGGTGTTGCCACGACAACCAATAGCACGCGACCGCCCGTCCCGCGTGACAAAAACGTAACAACGGTGACGGCGTGTGCACACCGCCACCCGCCGCCAACCGTGGCCGCTCACAAGGCCGAGAACAACCCCTGCGGCAACC
>NZ_JAWHTP010000285.1:0-368 GCF_033052815.1 Chromohalobacter sp. HP20-39
CTCTGTCGCAACCTGCTGCAGCTCCTGCGTCAGGGCGTCGCGTTCAGCTTCCAGAGCCTCGCCAGTGCTGGCCAGCACCGCGTTTTCACTCATGACCTGCGCCAGTGCGGCCTCGGCGTCGGCCGCGGCGTCCTCGGCCACCCGCGAAAACTCGGTGCCCAGTGCGGCCAGCAGGCGGGGGTTCGGATCGCCAATCTTGCGCGCGGCAGGCTTTTGTTGACCCTGCCAAGTAACCAGATGGCGGTGGATGGTGTTCATGCTGCCAGTGCCCAGCCGCTCGCGCACTGCGCTTAGCGTCGGCTTGATTTGCTCGGCGTAGAACAAAATAAAAATGTCACTACGGTTTGGCGAAACTGAGCCAACGCGGG
>NZ_JAWHTP010000286.1:0-368 GCF_033052815.1 Chromohalobacter sp. HP20-39
GTGCGTGTCCGGCGGGACACGCGGTTTGTGGTCTCGGTGGTCGCGAGCGCAGCGTTCACTTCACCGAGGAATTTGGTCAGGACGCCAGCGAGGCCTTCGAGAATGGGACGGCATTCGGCCGATGCGTTGGCAAAGATGGCCGTGAGTTGCGCAGACTGGTATTTGTGTGCGACGGATTCGATGTCGGCAACCAGCGTGATCATCTTCGCTCTGGCGTCAGCAGACGAGTTGATGTCGTCCTGCTGTTGTGCGATTTCCAGGTTGAGTCGATCAAGCTCGTCCTGCTTGCGCTTAACGTCCTCATTGGCCGCTTCGAGGCGACGGTTGGCTTCTTGGAGCGCATCGTCCAGGGTCTGGAGTCCTGGCGG
>NZ_JAWHTP010000287.1:0-368 GCF_033052815.1 Chromohalobacter sp. HP20-39
CACGCGACGGCGCACCATGGACGACACGATCACCATCGGAATCGCCATCAGAAACGGGATACGCCAGCCCCACGCCTGCATCTGCTCGGCACCGAGGATGAAGCTGGACAGCCCGCACACCGTGGCTGCCAGCGCACCGCCAATCGCTACCCCCACCGGCGTGACCGCACCGTAAAAGCCACGCTGGCCACGCGGTGCGGATTCCGCCACGTACGCGGCCGCGCCCGTCACCTCGCCACCGGCAAAGAAGCCCTGCGCCAGCCGGATCAACAACAGCAGCACCGGCGCGATCAGCCCTGCGCTGGCCGCCGTGGGCAGCAGCCCCACCAACCCCGTCGCCACGCCCCTGCCGCTCACGGTCACCAGCA
>NZ_JAWHTP010000288.1:0-366 GCF_033052815.1 Chromohalobacter sp. HP20-39
TTCCTTAACCCACCCCGTCTGCGACGCGTTCTTGGCAAACTCCAGCTTGTGATACAGCGACTCAGCTTCCGGCCGAACCGGCGTATTAGCATGAGGCGTCATACGCAGGTAGACCAGCCGATGGTCAATCCGAGTCTGGTTCACGTACTGCGAGACCTTGTGATAGTGCTTCTCGTCGACCAGCAAAGACTGCGCGAAACCGTTCAACACACGTTCGATGGCGCCTCGCCATTCTCGGTCGGAGGCCTTTACTTCCAGCAGTTCCCCTGCAAACGGAAGGTCGTGCTCTTCGACGTCAATGGCCTTGGCCAGCGTTTCTCGAGTTGTCAACAGCATTGAGGGGATGTTGGAGCGTTTCGTCTCCAT
>NZ_JAWHTP010000289.1:0-365 GCF_033052815.1 Chromohalobacter sp. HP20-39
TCCCTCAGCTCTTCAATTGACGGGAGCATGCATGGCCACAAGAGAAAATCGAGAGGGCGCGCCGATTGGCGCTGACGCGGTGCAAAAGCGAGACTTCGTTCGAGGTGTCACGGTCTTTCCCCTTGCAGCTTTGACCTGCAGGGTGATCCTGACGCTTGGTGGCAATAGCCAGGACTGGGGTGTCGGATTTCGCCGTGCTTGCCGCAAGTGTGCTGGCACTCGGCGTCGTGATCTGGACGCTTGTCGCGGGATTGGCGCACAAGACATTCAAGATCAGCGCGCTAGGATTGACGGTTGGATTGGTGCTTGTGGGGGGTGTCGGCGGGTTTGTGTAGGCCGATTTCTCCAACGCTACGGAGATGAGG
>NZ_JAWHTP010000290.1:0-365 GCF_033052815.1 Chromohalobacter sp. HP20-39
CATTGCGCCTCCTCTTTTTCAAGCTGCGGGGTTTTAGGACGAAAATCCACGGTGACAGCCTCCCCCTCCCTGGCGAGTATTCGATTAGCCGCTGCGCCAAGCTTGAGAAAGATTGGCCGCTGGCACCGAGCCTTACAGACCGCCATACGCATAGACTTAAGTCTGTTGATTTCTTTAACACCCAACCGCTCGTAGCACTGAGGACACCCCACAACTGCAGGCAGCTCATCGGCAATGAGGACCGAGTAAAGTTTGTAATTGCCAGACGATTTTCGCAGCGCTTGAACCACATCCGCGATGTCATTCTGGTCATCAGGAACCGGCGGCTTGGAGTTATCCAACGCCAGTACCAGCACACTGTCGAT
>NZ_JAWHTP010000291.1:0-364 GCF_033052815.1 Chromohalobacter sp. HP20-39
CCGACATTCGCGCCGTTGCTGGCATCGGACGAAGCCACCGCGACGCCCACGGCGATCGACTTGGGCGGCTCAACACGCAGCGCGATGTTGCGACGGCCGAAGTCGACCTCCGCGTAGAGACCCTTCTGGTCCAGCAACCGCCCGAGCGCCTGAAGCCAGTTCTCGGCATCCCGCGTGACGAACGTCGTCTCCTCCGTCAGCGCAATGGTCTTTTGGGCGGTCCCCGTCCAACCGCTGGGAGCTATCGCCTTGACGATTTGCGCCAGCGGCTGCGTGACGCTCCCGGGACGCACGAGTTGCAGATTGCCGTGCTCGCCGACCATCGCGATGCGGCCGGAGAAGCCAGTGAACCCATGGGGCAAGT
>NZ_JAWHTP010000292.1:0-363 GCF_033052815.1 Chromohalobacter sp. HP20-39
TGGTCGAGATCGGCATCGGGCATCACCACCAGATGGTTCTTCGCACCGCCCAGCGCCTGCACGCGCTTGCCGTGCTTCGTGCCTTCCGTATAGATGTACTCGGCGATGGGCGTGCTGCCCACAAATGACAGCGCCTGCACGTCCGGGTGCACCAGCAATGCATCGACGGCATCCTTGCCGCCTTGCACAACGTTGAACACGCCGTCGGGCAGCCCGGCCTGCTTGAGCAGATCCGCAATCATCAGGCTCGGGCTCGGGTCACGTTCGCTGGGCTTGAGGATGAACGTGTTGCCGCAGGCCAGCGCCACCGGCGCCATCCACATCGGCACCATGAACGGGAAGTTGAACGGCGTGATGCCGGCC
>NZ_JAWHTP010000293.1:0-359 GCF_033052815.1 Chromohalobacter sp. HP20-39
CGGCGGAACACTTCCTCCGCTGGCGCCGATTCCACTACGCGGCCAAGGTACATGATCACCACGCGGTCCGACAGGTGCTCCACCACGCCCAGGTCGTGGCTGATGAAGAGGTACGTCAGGTTGAGCTGCTCGCGCAGGTCCATGAAGAGGTTCAGGATCTGCGCCTGAATGGACACATCCAGCGCCGACACCGATTCATCGGCAATCACCACCTTCGGGTTCAGTGCCAGTGCGCGCGCAATGCAGATGCGCTGGCGCTGCCCGCCGGAGAACTCGTGCGGATACCGCCCCAACGCGGTGCGATCCAGCCCCACTTCGCGCAGCGCTTCGATCACGCGATGCCGGCGCTCGGTCGGATT
>NZ_JAWHTP010000294.1:0-358 GCF_033052815.1 Chromohalobacter sp. HP20-39
TGGCACCGCCAACCGCGCGGTTGCACGGGCACAGCTCGTCGGTCTGCAGGCCGTCGAGAATGCGCAGCACTTCATCCGGGTTGCGGCCCACGTTCAGGTTGTTGACCGACACGTGCTGGATGACGTTGTCCGGGTCGACGATAAACGTTGCACGCAATGCAACGCCGGCCTCATGTTCGCGCACGCCGAGCTGATCAATCAGGGCACCGGTCGTGTCGGCAAAGGACCACTGGTTGAGCTTGTCGAGGTCTTTGTGCTCGCGGCGCCATGCGAGCTTGACGAACTCGTTGTCGGTCGAGCCGCCCAGCACGACGGTGTCGCGGTCTTCGAAATCGCCGTTGAGTTTGGCAAAGGCGAC
>NZ_JAWHTP010000295.1:0-358 GCF_033052815.1 Chromohalobacter sp. HP20-39
GCAGGAAGAAGCTCGGTGCGTTCTCGCTCTTCGCCTCTTCGATCATCTCGCGTCCCCGCTTGCTCAAGATTTCGAACGTGTCAGGAGTAGCGCCCGAGACTGTCATCTGTCGAGATAGCCAGCGCTTCGAGCCCCATGGCAGCTGCAGCAGCATCCGAGGCTCTCTGATCCGGAGCGTCATCGCCCCAGTTCCCGGACGTCCCAGCGCCCGAGAATTGTCCATGTGAATCAGTCGGCATGCCATGATGATACGAGTTGAGCGCACTGAGTAGCAGCGTTCTCAGGCTGGTCGGAACATCTGTCGCCATGTACAGCCAGAGATCAAAATCATCGCTGTCGCTGGACAGCTTGTCGCTTC
>NZ_JAWHTP010000296.1:0-358 GCF_033052815.1 Chromohalobacter sp. HP20-39
TTTTTGACATTTTTTCTGGATTGGCGCCGATAATCGCCTTTTCCGCATCGATTCGGCAACGAGCACCTTCTAGCTTCAAACGTCGATAATCGACCCAACCAGCGTCATATTGACACTTGGCGATACGAGTAAGGCGGTAGAATTGGGGCACCCGCGCCCATGCACAAAAACGACATCATCGCGGTCACAATATCAACGGCGATTCGGTTGCTAGCCTAGAGCACCTCGTAAGCTAGCAAGCCACTACAGGTCGCTCACGATGCGGCGCCGCGAAGTGCTTCAAGATGCACACTCAGGTTGTCACTTGACAACCTTGAACACCTATACTAACCTTCTAACAACATCAATGGCTCGGTCA
>NZ_JAWHTP010000297.1:0-357 GCF_033052815.1 Chromohalobacter sp. HP20-39
TACCACTACCTGCTCGATGGCCAACAGCGAACGACCGCGCTGTTCACCTCCATTTTTGGCGGCAAGATTGCCAACCGAGAAGGCTTCGACCCAACCCTCTTTGTTGACCTATCGGTAGAAAGCACGGGCGACACGGATGACGAGACCTATCGACAACGCTTCCTCTTCCCGGAAGAAATTGTCCGAAGCGAAGAGCTCATGCAAGGAGTCAAAGAGTTTCGCGTGGTGAAGCTGCAACGCATCCTGGAGCACTACGGCCAGGTGGAGGCTGAGCTTGAGAGCCGCAATGTCAAGTACGAGCACCCGATGCGCCAGCACCTGCGGCGCTTTCTCGCTATTTTTGGCAGTTACCGGCTC
>NZ_JAWHTP010000298.1:0-357 GCF_033052815.1 Chromohalobacter sp. HP20-39
TGCTGGCGTCAAGCGTATCGCTGTGGGTGCGCAGCGTGAGGGCTGGATCGATCTGGCCGGTGCCTATAGCGCACCGGTCGAGTTCATCCCTGATGGCGCGACCAAGGCCACCGATCCGCTGCTGCTGTATTTCACCTCCGGCACCACGTCCAAACCCAAGCTGGTGATGCACACGCATGCGAGCTATCCGGTAGGGCATCTTTCCACGCTGTATTGGATCGGCCTGCGTCCGGGCGATGTGCACTGGAATATCAGTTCACCGGGTTGGGCCAAGCATGCGTGGAGCTGCTTCTTCGCGCCGTGGAATGCCGGCGCCACCGTGTTCGTCTACAACTACGCGCGCTTTGATTCCAAGGC
>NZ_JAWHTP010000299.1:0-356 GCF_033052815.1 Chromohalobacter sp. HP20-39
CTTTTTTGTTTTGGTACATGGCTTCCCCGCCCGTCTTCGGGGAGAGCGTCAGGATGGTCTTCTCGTTATTGCGGTTTCACCGCCGCCAACACATCCCAGTCTTGCGGATCGAGTTGGCATCCCTCAAGCGTTAGCAGCACGTACGCGCCGAGCGCTTCCAGAAACCCCGCGCGATAGTCCAACGACAACTGGCCGACGTTGTAGTCGAGCGCCTCGCGTAGCAATGCCGGATGGAACTGGCGTTGCTGCGAAAGGGTTTTCTGTGTGCGTTGGAGGAAGCGTCGCAGCGCGAGTGCACCGGCTTGGTATTGCGTGGGTGGGGAGGGGTAAGACGCGGGCTGTGGCCCGCTTTGCTG
>NZ_JAWHTP010000300.1:0-356 GCF_033052815.1 Chromohalobacter sp. HP20-39
GCCTCGAGATGCGTTGCTTGATCTCGCTTCTGCTCTAGCGGCGGCAGCGAGGCTTCCAACGCCGCCAGTTGAGCGGCCAGGCTGAGCTCGCTGGAATGCGCCATCACCCCGGCATCGACCTGGGCGTGCGCAATGTCCACCTGCTCACGCACCACCGCAATCAAGCTGCGCGTGGTGTCGATCTGTGCGGTATAGGCTGCACGCGCGATGACGGCGTTGACGAGGTTGCCAGTCAGGGTGAGATAGGCAGCGGCAAGGGCATAACGCTGGCCCTCAGTTTGTGCTGCCAGCGCTTCCACGGCCCGACGGTTGCCGCCAAACACATCGAGCACATAACTAATCGATGGGCCGAGCGT
>NZ_JAWHTP010000301.1:0-356 GCF_033052815.1 Chromohalobacter sp. HP20-39
GATGTGGTGCCGGTGGATGGCCAGAAATGGGACAGCGATCCGTTCAGCCCGGAAGTGCGCGACGGCAAGCTCTACGGCCGTGGCACGTGCGATATGAAGGGGTTCATCGCTTCGTCGCTGGCGCTGGTGCCGTCACTGTTGCAGGCCAGGCTGCGTGAGCCGGTGCATCTGGCGTTGTCGTACGACGAAGAAGTCGGTTGCGTGGGCGCGCCGCGCATGATTGAAGACCTGATCGCGCGCGGCATCAAGCCTGCCGGCTGCATCGTCGGCGAGCCCACCTCCATGCGCCCCATCGTTGCTCACAAGGGCATCAATGCTTACCGCTGCCGCGTGCATGGCCGCGCCGCGCATTCGTC
>NZ_JAWHTP010000302.1:0-355 GCF_033052815.1 Chromohalobacter sp. HP20-39
TACCCCTGACGCTTCCGTAGCACCTCCTCTCAAAATGGAGGATTGCGTCCCACCCGGCGCAGTAATAACTTTTCTGGACCCACAACACATAGCGGTGCTGTACCACCTTGCACGCCAGCATCTGTAGCGTGGAAGCTCAAAGAAGAAATTATCTGGAGGGCAAGTGGATTACTACGTTTTCAATATAGGCAAGCCAGCAGTTTCAGATTGGTGGACTCAGAACATCAAGCGTGGCGTAATTACGGCAGGCTTCGAAGGGAACCCCGAGGACAAGGGTGCCGCAATACTGAAGAAAATGAATGAGGGGGACTGGGTTCTAGCCTTTGTTAACGGGCGGGGATTTGTAGGAGCCGGC
>NZ_JAWHTP010000303.1:0-354 GCF_033052815.1 Chromohalobacter sp. HP20-39
GTGCTCTTCCGATCTTTTCACTCCAGGGCGATCCACCCAAACTGCAGTCACGCGCGCCAGCGTTCTGCGCCAGATGCCGCCAGGCATCTGGGTGCTCGGCTTCGTCAGCCTGCTGATGGACATCGCCTCCGAGATGATCCACAGCCTGCTGCCGCTGTTCATGGTGTCGGTGCTGGGTGCCAGCGCGCTGACGGTCGGTGTGATAGAAGGTCTGGCTGAATCGATCGCGCTGATCGTCAAGATCTTCTCCGGCGCACTGAGCGACTACCTCGGCAAGCGCAAAGGCCTGGCAGTCTTCGGCTACGCGCTAGGCGCGCTGTCAAAGCCGCTGTTCGCGATCGCCCCCACCGCGGG
>NZ_JAWHTP010000304.1:0-354 GCF_033052815.1 Chromohalobacter sp. HP20-39
TGAGCACCAGCGCCACCATCAGCAGTGGTAGCGGACCGCCCGCTTGCGCCACCGTGGCCGACACCGTGAGCCCCACCGTAAAGATCGCCACACCCAGCAGTAGCGCGCGCTGTCCGATGCGCTCGGCCAGCCGTGGCCCCGATAGCGACCCCGTGAAGAACGCAATGGCTGCCGGCGTGAAGACCATCCCCGCCGCCAATGCGGTCATCCCGTGGCCGAATTGCAGCAGCACGGTCAGCGCCAGGAAGTACGAACTGATGGCTGTGTAGATGAGAAAGATCGCCAGCACGCCCATCACGAAGCTGCGGTTGGCAAACAGTGCGATCTCGATGATGGGCACGCGGCCCGCTGCCG
>NZ_JAWHTP010000305.1:0-354 GCF_033052815.1 Chromohalobacter sp. HP20-39
CGGTCTTGCCGCGCGCGAGTTCCGGCACGTCGGGGTTCTTCTTCTGCGGCATGATCGAGCTGCCGGTGCAGAAACGGTCCGCAATGTCGATAAATCCGACGCGCGGGCTCATCCACAGCACGAGCTCTTCAGAGAAGCGCGAGATATGCGTCATGATGAGAGCGGCCGCGGCGCAGAATTCGATGGCGAAGTCGCGGTCGGACACGGCATCCAGCGAGTTGCGGCACACGCCGTCAAAGCCCAGTTGCTGCGCGACGAATTCGCGGTCGATCGGGTAGCTCGTGCCGGCCAGTGCGGCGGCGCCCAGCGGCAGGCGGTTTACACGCTTGCGGCAATCGAGCATGCGCTCGGTGT
>NZ_JAWHTP010000306.1:0-353 GCF_033052815.1 Chromohalobacter sp. HP20-39
TCAGTTCGATCAGCAGTTCGGGCGCGATGTTGCCGTATCCAACCAGTGCGCCGTCCACGTCGAACATGGTGTGCAGCAGGTATTCATCGTGGCACGTCAGGATCTGGAGCTCCGGGTTCTCGCGACGGATCACGGGAATTTCGGTATCCCAGCGGCGCATGTTGCGTACGCCGTTTTTCATGGCGAACACGCCCGGCTGCGCGGCAATCTCAAGCTGCGTCTCCAGGTTGTACGTTGCCTTGGTCACGTCCGGATACTGGAAGAGGATCAGCGGCAGGCCGCTTTCCTCGTAGATGGCGCGATAGCGGTCCTGCGGCGCGCCCTTTTGGTAACCGAAGCGCAACCAGCCGTGC
>NZ_JAWHTP010000307.1:0-353 GCF_033052815.1 Chromohalobacter sp. HP20-39
GCACTCGACCCAATACGCCGTTTGCCTTTCTGGAGCCGGGGCGGTGGTTCTACAAACGGCCAGGCAAGGACAGCTAACGTACGTTCGGCTGAGGCAGCGCGCGCGTTGCCAAGACTGCTGACCCCCTCTGTTCGAAAAATGACTCGGTTCCGTCGGGGCGGGGGCACACCAATTGTTGTGGATTATGTATCAGAGGGTCAAGTTGACGATTCTGTGGATTGGAGAAATTAAATCACGCTAGAGTAAGTGAGCTGAGAAAAATGTCTTGAACTCGATGGGTCTCGCGCGCTGCGGTGTCGATGCAGGGAAATTTATCATCCATTTTGCGGAAACGTTTGATCTGTAGAAATAAA
>NZ_JAWHTP010000308.1:0-352 GCF_033052815.1 Chromohalobacter sp. HP20-39
GTCCGCCGTCAGCGTGACGGGGGGCTGCCCTGCAATGCTGATGGTGGCGTTGCCCGAGGCGTCGACCGCAATGCTCGAATGCACGGGGGCTGGTGACGCGGCAGGTGCACCGTCGCGGCGGCAGTCTTCCCAGTATTGAGAGAAGGTGACGCCCGCAAGATCGGTGGCCAATGTCACCTTGGATGCGGTCTGTGCGACCAGCACGTCGGTCGATTTGAGCCCGTCGGTGCCGTCGCCTGCGTTGGCGGCCATGCAGACCATTGAAGCGGCCGGCAGGTTTGGATCGCTGGCCAGGCTGGAGAAGTTCATGCCGTATCGGACGGGGCTGCCCCACAGGAAGCCGCCATCCGGC
>NZ_JAWHTP010000309.1:0-352 GCF_033052815.1 Chromohalobacter sp. HP20-39
CGCGCTCGACGACTCGTTCGCGTACTGCCGAACGAGGTCCAGCCGCGAACCGAGCGTGGCGGTCAATGCAGCGATGGGCATTGGCGTGTGGTTCATATCGTCAGCCCGCCATGCGCTTGCCAAGGCCCCACGCCGCCTTGATGCCGCCCTTTACGGCCCCGCCGCTGATGCCGGCACCATTGCCAAACAGCTTGCCTGCAATGCTCGGAATCTCGAACGAAATGAACAGCAGGAAGATGCTCAGCACGAGCGCATAACAGGCGCCCGCCATCGTGTCGGTACCGATCGAGTTCACGTCACCGAGTGAAGATGCGAACGACGCGGTCACCAGCTTCGACATGATTGCCGCGAC
>NZ_JAWHTP010000310.1:0-352 GCF_033052815.1 Chromohalobacter sp. HP20-39
TCCACATGACTGGGGACCTTCACACCGCGCCATTCCTTACGTAGCACGCCCTTGGCGTCGATCAGGAAGGTGCTGCGTTCGATACCGCGCACGTCCTTGCCGTACATCTTCTTCATCTTGATGGTGTCGAAGAGGTTGCAGACGGCTTCGTCGGTGTCGGAGATCAGCTCGAAAGGCATCTCCAGCTTGGCCTTGAAGTTCTCGTGCGACTTCAGGCTGTCACGCGAGATGCCAAACACCACGGCGCCGGCTGCTTCAAAGGCGTCGTACTGGTCTCGGAAATTCATTGCCTCGGTGGTGCAGCCGGGCGTGTTGTCCTTCGGATAGAAATACAGCACGACGATCTTGCCAT
>NZ_JAWHTP010000311.1:0-352 GCF_033052815.1 Chromohalobacter sp. HP20-39
TGTGGCACTTCCCCTCTTAGTCGGCTATTTGAGCGACAGATAAGGATTGTTCGGTGGAACGGCATCGAATATGTGCGATGGGTCTTCGAGCAAATAGCCATGCACCTGGCGCGTTTTGCGCGGTCCCATGACCTCGCACGTCCTGATGTTCAGACCCGATGGCTGTTTCCTGTGGAGTCCGAGTTTTTCAAAGCGCTTCTGCACCCACTGCCAGTCCTGCAGGGCCGCGTCCTTCGCAAGCGGCCCAATGGTTGGATGCTCTTGTGCGTAGCGCTGGAAAACACCAGGGCTGATCAGGTAAACCGTGTCGGACACGGTATGTACCAGGGCCTTGGCGTCATTGATGATGAGC
>NZ_JAWHTP010000312.1:0-350 GCF_033052815.1 Chromohalobacter sp. HP20-39
GGATCGCTTTGATGTCGTTTACGCTCAGAGTGGGTTTGTAGGCCAGCAGCAGCGCGGCAACGCCCGCCACCTGCGGCGTGGCCATCGAGGTGCCCATTTCGCTCTTATACGTATTGGTGTCAGTGCCCGGGGTGGTTAGGCTGGCATTGGAGATTGAACGGATTTTGATGCCGCTACCCGCGATGACCGTGCCTGAGCCACCGCCCGGCGCGCTGAGGGTTGTGCCGGTGCCGACGTTGGCGTAGTTGGCGTTGTCGCCGCCGATGGTGTGCGCCGTGACCGCGACTACGCCGCTGCAGTTGGCTGGTGAGCCGATGGTCGGAGCACCGTCGTTCCCGGTTGCCACCACG
>NZ_JAWHTP010000313.1:0-349 GCF_033052815.1 Chromohalobacter sp. HP20-39
GCTGCCGATCACGCGCATGAGCAGCGCATCGCGCGCGGCGCCAGGTTGCTGCGCGGCTTCCGGCAAATCCTGCAAACGGAAGAACACGCCCTTACTGGTGCCGCCACGGATGTACGTGGCGGGGACTTTGATTTGTGCGGGATGGCTCATGCTGCTTCCTTGTTCGATTCCAGGAAGTCCTGTGCGAAGCGCTGCAGCACACCGCCCGCTTCGTAGATCGAGACTTCCTCATCGCTGTCCAGACGGCACGTGACGGGCACTTCCACGCGTTCGCCGCTCTTGCGATGAATCACCAGCGTCAGGTCCGCACGCGGTTTGCGTGCGCCGATCACGTCATAGGTTTCGGTGC
>NZ_JAWHTP010000314.1:0-349 GCF_033052815.1 Chromohalobacter sp. HP20-39
TGATACGGCGAGGCATTGGGAATCAGCACCACCTGCGCGCCGGCGGCCTTGGCGTAGGCCGTGGCCGTGGGGTACCAGGCGTCTTCGCAGATGATGACGCCGAAGCGCGTGCCATCGACCTCGAACACGAAAGGCTCGGTGCCAGGCTGGAAGTAGCGTTTCTCGTCGAAGACTTCGTTATTGGGTAGCTCGAGCTTGTTGTACCGGCCAACCACGCGGCCATCCACAGCCACGGTGGCGCTGTTGGTGGGTTTGGGCAGTACGCCGGGCGCCGGGGCTTCCAGCGAGATCTGCGGATGCCCGATCACCACATGCAGGCCGGAGAACGCCCCCAACTCGGCGATGAGCG
>NZ_JAWHTP010000315.1:0-349 GCF_033052815.1 Chromohalobacter sp. HP20-39
GCCGCCCATGGCAAAGAACACGCGCCCCGCGCCGTTGCGCATCGCTTCGATGGCACCGACGGTGTCATAGCCATGTTCGCGCGGCACGTTGAAGCCAAACACCTTTTCCAGCCGATCGAGAAACGCGGGTGCGGGCTTCTCGTAGATGCCCATTGTCCGGTCGCCCTGCACGTTGCTATGGCCGCGCACCGGGCACGCGCCGGCGCCCGGGCGGCCGATGTTGCCGCGCAGGAGCAGCAGGTTGACGATCATCTGGATGGTCGCCACCGAGTGCTTGTGCTGCGTGATCCCCATGCCCCAGCAAGCGATCACGCTGCCGGCCTTGAGGTACGTATCGCCGGCCTGGCGG
>NZ_JAWHTP010000316.1:0-349 GCF_033052815.1 Chromohalobacter sp. HP20-39
CTTCACGTTGGCGGGCAGGCCGCGCAGGGCCTTCAGCTTGGCCTTGTAGGCCGCCAGTTCGGCCTTGTTGGGCAGCTTGCCGTGCACCAGCAGGTGGGCGACTTCTTCAAACTCGCACGCGCCGGCCAGGTCGAGGATGTCGTAGCCGCGGTAGTGCAGGTCGTTGCCGGTGCGGCCGACGGTACACAGTGCGGTGTTGCCAGCGGTCACGCCCGACAGGGCCACGGATTTCTTCGGTTTGAAGGCGCCGGCGTTCGGGGTGCTGTTATCGGCTTCGCTCATGAGGGGTCTCCTTGGATGCGTGGAATGTGTAGGCGTTATTTCTGTGCAGCAAACAGTGAGTCGAGCT
>NZ_JAWHTP010000317.1:0-349 GCF_033052815.1 Chromohalobacter sp. HP20-39
GATCTGACGGCGCAAGCTCACCTCACTGCCCTGGAAACCGGCGAAGCCCGCCAGCATTTCCAGCCGATACAGGCATTCGCGCGGGCTGCTGGCGTGGATGGTGCCCATCGAGCCATCGTGGCCCGTGCTCATGGCCTGCAGCATTTCCAGCACTTCGCCACCGCGCACTTCACCCACGATGATGCGGTCCGGGCGCATACGCAGGCTGTTGCGCAGCAGCTCGCGAATCGTCACCACACCAGTGCCCTCAAAACCCCCGGGGCGGCTTTCCAGGCGCACCACATGCGGGTGGTTGAGCGACAGTTCCGCCGTGTCTTCAATGGTGATCACGCGCTCAGTAATCGGGATG
>NZ_JAWHTP010000318.1:0-348 GCF_033052815.1 Chromohalobacter sp. HP20-39
CCGACCTGGTCTTCCATGTGCACAGCCGCCACACCTGCCTTGATGAACGAGCGAACGGTGCGTGCGATGTTGAAGGCGCCACCCCAGCCGGTGTCGATGTCGACCATCAGCGGCACCTGCACGGCGTCGGTAATGCGGCGCGCGTCGATCAGCACGTCTTCCATCGTGCTGATGCCCAGGTCCGGAATACCGAGTGAGTTGGCGGCCACGCCGCCGCCCGACAGATACACGGCCTTGAAGCCGGTTTGCTCAGCCATCTTGGCGGCGTAGGCGGTAATGGCGCCCACCACCTGCAGCGGTTGGGACTCAGCCACCGCCTGGCGGAATTTGGCGCCGGCGCTGGTGGGG
>NZ_JAWHTP010000319.1:0-347 GCF_033052815.1 Chromohalobacter sp. HP20-39
TGATGGATTGCTTGACGGTGGCATCGCCAGCGCGATTACCAGCATCAGCCAGCGTCATCAGCACGCCGTCATAGCGGAACTGCGACACGGCACCGTTGGCTTCCTGAATCGTTTCGTAGATCTGGGCGGGCTGCTCATTGATGCCGCTGTAGTAGCCTTGCTCCAATCCGGCAAAGAATCGATCGACGGCCGCGTCTTGGCGCTCGATGTCGAACGAGCCGGACCAGCCGTCAAAGAAGCGAACGTGGTCGGTTATGCCATCCAGGCGCTTCACGCGCACGTCGGTGACGTCCTGCTTGCTCTTGAACGACGTGATCTTGTTGAGTTGCAGCGGGCCCGTCGAGGTT
>NZ_JAWHTP010000320.1:0-347 GCF_033052815.1 Chromohalobacter sp. HP20-39
CTCGTCGGACTGGGACGATGTTGTCGAAAATATCCTGGAGTGGTGCAAAAACCTTGGGTATCTCGTTGAGACAACGGACCCTTTGTTCCCGAGACTGGTGCGGAGCTTTGCCGACGCCGAGAAGACCGCTCAAGCCATCATTCGCCAACGCAACGCCGGCGATGCTGCTGTCTTCCCGACGCCAGAACTTGCGAAGCCGCGCTTGTCCGAGATGGTGGAGGCGTATACGGCTCACAAGGAAGGAAATGTTGGGCGCAAGACCTTCACGACCTGCCTCAGCATCTGGCAACGCTTCATCGATTTCTGCGGAGACATAGCCCTCGATGCCGTGACCTCGGAGTTGGTCT
>NZ_JAWHTP010000321.1:0-347 GCF_033052815.1 Chromohalobacter sp. HP20-39
CCGTCACGGAGAACATCTTCCTCGGCAACGAGATCACCAAGCCGGGGGGCCGCATGGACTACGACGCCATGCACGCCAAGGCCGAACAACTCCTCGCCCGCCTGCGCCTGACCGACGTGAACGTGGCCGCGCCCGTCAGCAACTACGGCAGCGGCCACCAGCAGCTTTTCGAGATTGCCAAGGCACTCGCCAAGAACGCGCGTCTGCTGATCCTGGACGAGCCGACCTCCGGCGTGGACCCGGTCGCGCGCGACATGTTCTGGCGCCTGATGGTCGACCTCGCACGGCAGGACCGCGTGACCATCTTCATCTCCACCCACTTCATGAACGAGGCGCTGCGCTGCGAC
>NZ_JAWHTP010000322.1:0-346 GCF_033052815.1 Chromohalobacter sp. HP20-39
CGCTTTGTCGAATGTCATGACGACGGCGCCGGCGAGCCCGGTGGCCGCGAGCAGCCGCAGCTTGTTGGTCTCGTCCGTGAGACGGAATTGCGGAGTGTTCGGGCTGAAGAAGCTGCGCGGATGCGGCTCGAAGGTCATCACCGTGAGCGGCAACCCGCGTGCGTCGGCCGCCGCGCGCGCGCGGGCCAGCAGCGACTGGTGGCCACGGTGCACGCCGTCGAAGTTGCCGATGGTCAGCGCGCAGGGCGCGCGGCTCTCGGCGTTGGGCAGGCCGCGAAAGACTTTCACGAGAAGCGTCGGTGGTCGAAGAAAAAAGAAACGGTTTACATGCCGGATTGTCGTGACA
>NZ_JAWHTP010000323.1:0-346 GCF_033052815.1 Chromohalobacter sp. HP20-39
GCGCTCACTCAGGTTGACCGCCGGCAGCGGCTTGCGCGTGCGGGCGCTCTTGGCCAACCGTGTCTCGATGATGCTGCTCAGGATGTCGAAGTCGACTGGCTTGGTCACATAGTCGTCAGCCCCCAGGCGGCGGCCCTTGAGTTCGTACCCGCGTTGCGCGAACGCCGTGAGAAACACGAAGGGAATCTCGGAATAGCGCGGCGCCAGCGTGCCGAGTTTCTCCAGCAACTCGAAACCCGTCATGCCGGGCATGCTGACGTCGCACAGCACAAGATCCGGCGCGTCATGGAGAATGGCGGTCAAGCCCTGCTCTCCGTCGTGGGCCTGGTTGACCGAGAACCCGCGC
>NZ_JAWHTP010000324.1:0-344 GCF_033052815.1 Chromohalobacter sp. HP20-39
CGAAGATCGACGTGCGCGGGTCGCCACGGAAATCGGTCGCGACGACCTAGTCCTCGGTGTAGCCCAGCACGCCCTTGAGCGCGCCCTGGCTCTGGGCCTTGAACTCGGCGCAGATGTCGGCGTAGCTGGCTTCGCTATTCAGCTCGACGGTCAGGTCAACGACCGACACATCGCTGGTCGGCACGCGGAAGGCCATGCCGGTCAGCTTCTTGTTGAGCTGCGGGATCACCACGCCCACGGCCTGGGCAGCGCCAGTGCTCGACGGGATGATGTTTTCCAGGATGCCGCGGCCGCCGCGCCAGTCCTTGTTCGACGGGCCATCGACGGTCTTCTGCGTGGCGGTG
>NZ_JAWHTP010000325.1:0-343 GCF_033052815.1 Chromohalobacter sp. HP20-39
TCGCAGGGCGGCCGGCAACGATCACCAGTTCGCCGCCGCGCATGCCGCCGCCCAGTTTGTCGTCCAGATCCCGGAAGCCGGTTGGGATTGCCTTAACCTTTCCCTCTGCCTCGGCCTGCAACTGGTCAAAGTAGTTACCAAGGTCATCACTCGCCTTGACGGGCTCGCTCTTGACACGTTCTCGCGCCAATGCCTCCAGCTTCGATTGAACGCGATCAACCACAATCCGTGCCTCGTCCGCGCCAACAATCATTTCTGGCACATCCGCTGCCAGCAACAAAAGCTGTCGTTTGACGGCCTTGTCACGAACCACGGCGGCATAGCGGCGGATGTTGGCCGCGCT
>NZ_JAWHTP010000326.1:0-343 GCF_033052815.1 Chromohalobacter sp. HP20-39
GACGAACAACGACCAGCTACGCGCGTTCCACAAGTATGCAGCGGAGAATGACATGCCATTCAACCTCATCGTCGGACCCCGTACGCAAACGATCTCGGAGCCGCTTCTGGACAACATTCGCCAGACGGGCGGCGGTGTGATCGAATACAACCCAACCACACGCGAATTCAATCCAATTGATATTGGGGATAAAGGCCCCTGGAAAAGGAATTAAGGAATGACGTTTTCTCTACTTGCCCTGCTGACCGAACAATCGCCAGTCATCTCGAACGAATCCCTGGCCGACGAGCTGAAGGCGTACTTCGAGAACGAGGAGGACTTTTCCTTGAAATTCGAGCGGTTG
>NZ_JAWHTP010000327.1:0-342 GCF_033052815.1 Chromohalobacter sp. HP20-39
GTCGCGCCGGAAGCGGGTGAACTGATCCAGACGGCGGCTCTGGCCATTCGCAACCGCATGACGGTGCAGGAACTGGCCGACCAGTTGTTCCCCTACCTGACGATGGTCGAGGGGTTGAAGCTCGCGGCGCAGACCTTCAACAAGGATGTGAAGCAGCTTTCCTGCTGCGCCGGGTGAGAAAAAGGAGGTGTTCAATGAACGCCTACACGGTGTCCCGGCTGGCTCTTGATGCCGGGGTGAGCGTGCATATCGTGCGCGACTACCTGCTGCGCGGATTGCTGCGCCCGGTGGCGTGCACACCAGGCGGCTACGGCTTGTTCGATGACGCCGCCTTGCAACGGC
>NZ_JAWHTP010000328.1:0-342 GCF_033052815.1 Chromohalobacter sp. HP20-39
GTTAGATCCTGCATCGGGCGACAAGTAATTGCTCCGAAGGTGAAGGACTTCCCCCTGCGTGGACAAGACAAATCTCGTCGAACGAGTCAACGATAAAGCCTGAACCAGTGTTGTAAACCCTGGGTACAAGTGCGATGCTGGCAAGCAAGTCGTCAAAGTACTTAAAGGCGACAACGCCCTCTTGCGGGACGGCCAGGCGCTCCAAGTCGTGATGGAACTTCGGCGCATCGCGAGCTGGTTCATTTATCCCTCTGATGACCATGATCAGCCTCCGTTCGACCAGGCTATAGTGCTGATAAAAAGGCCGCGTGGCTCGTGGCCAAATAATTGACGCGACCGCCG
>NZ_JAWHTP010000329.1:0-342 GCF_033052815.1 Chromohalobacter sp. HP20-39
GACGCCCTCACCCGTCAGCTGATCTTCTCGCTGTGCGTGCTGGCGGTTGAGATTCCGCTGGGCATCGGCCTGGAGTTGGCGCTGCCGTCCAAGGGCTGGAAGGCTTCGGCGGCGCTGGTGGTGCTGGCGATGCCGCTGCTGATTCCATGGAACGTGGTCGGCACGATCTGGCAGATCTTCGGGCGCTCGGACATCGGCCTGGCCGGTTACTGGCTCAACCAGATGGGCATCGACTACAACTACACGTCGCACTCGTTCGACGCGTGGATCACCGTGCTGATCATGGACGTATGGCACTGGACGCCACTGGTGGCGCTGCTGGCGTATGCCGGCCTGCGCTCG
>NZ_JAWHTP010000330.1:0-342 GCF_033052815.1 Chromohalobacter sp. HP20-39
TGCAGGTGGGCGCCTGCACAGTCGCCCCTGCCAGCGCTGGAAGATCGATTCGATCTGCATTGTGAATACGCGATGCGCTATCAGCACGCGCACCCAAACCGCCCGCCGTTGAACTCGCGAGTGCAGCATTGTCCAGCGTGACCGTCACGGCAATACGCGCCGCATTACGCGGGTCGCGCACCTGGACCGTCATCGGCCGGGCTCCGTGGTGGCGCAAATCTCCGCCGGCATTGACGACAGCGCGCTCGATTGCAAGCGCACGCATCACCTCGATCGCACGATCAACCGCGTAGCCCTTGGCGATGCCGCCCAGGTCCATCGATGCGCGGGTCTGCTTGATGA
>NZ_JAWHTP010000331.1:0-341 GCF_033052815.1 Chromohalobacter sp. HP20-39
GTACATGACGTCATCGCCGATGACACTGCCGCTGGTCTGGTAGCCCAGTTGACCCCAGGCCACGCCGCTGCCCAGCGCGAGGGCGCCGGCCAGCGCCAGGACGATCTCCGTGCGACGTGCCCGGCGGGAGAACGGATTGAATGCAGGACGGAACTTCATGGCACCCCCACCGAGCAAATCGACGCTGCCCAGGAACACTTGGCCCCGGCGTTCGCAGCAGGCATACGGCCGCCACAGCGCCCATGCGTAGTCGCCTTGCTGCGCCTGGGTAAGAAAGCCGCTGCGCGGGAAGACCGTGCAGGACGACGACAGGACGGGCGTGAGTTCTTGCCACTTTCCGG
>NZ_JAWHTP010000332.1:0-341 GCF_033052815.1 Chromohalobacter sp. HP20-39
ACAAAGAAAAGTGAGTCGTGCCCGGCAGGGTACGAAAGGCGGATGGCCCACCAGCGCCCCACCCCCAAACCTAAAACAAAAAATACCGCTGCGCCATCGGCACCACCTCAGCCGGCTCGCAAGTCAGCACCCTCCCATCCGCTACCACCTGATAAGTCTCCGGATCCACGCTGATGTCAGGCTGCCAGTCGTTATGAATCCTGTCCGCCTTGGTAACGCTGCGCGTGCCCTTGACCACCGCCGTGGTCTTGGCAAGGCCATAGCTTTCCGCCACACCGGCAGCAGCAGCCGATTGCGACAGGAAGCTCAACGACGTGCGCCCCAGCGCCCCACCTGCCGAT
>NZ_JAWHTP010000333.1:0-340 GCF_033052815.1 Chromohalobacter sp. HP20-39
CTCTGGAAACAGGTAGGTATCCCAATCGCCATCGGCCATTGCGTCATCTTCAGTCATCGCACGACCTCATCCCGTGAAGTGCCGATGGCCGGCCGCAGTACCCGCCTCGGCGGGCTTGGCAAGCAGGCGATACAGTGCGGGGCGCGAAATGCCCAGGGCCTCTGCCGCCTTCAGCTTGACCCCATGGGCCGCGGCAACCGCCGCGACGGCCATCTCACGTGTGACGACGGGCCGGCTCCGGGCTGCGATCGCGGAATGCGTCGACAGGTAGGCGTTGGCCTTCTCCTTGCGGCTGTGGCCGGCGGCTTCCACCACCCGCGTCATGGCGTCCTTGTGCGCT
>NZ_JAWHTP010000334.1:0-338 GCF_033052815.1 Chromohalobacter sp. HP20-39
GGCAGGCGTAGTTGCAGGCTATGCTGATCGGCATGAACTTGGATTCGGCCGGCGGTGCCGCCACCGTGTTCGAACTCAATGCGGTAAGCCTGACCGTCAAGCAGCGTGGCTTGCGGCGCCATGGTGTCCAGCGCGATGGGTCGTCCAGCCACGCCGGTGACCAGTTTGGGGACGGCAGCGTCTTTGGCCTCGGCGCGCAGGTGGTCCCGGCTTTGCGAAACCTCCGCCGATGTATCGGCCGGCAGGCCCAGCGCATTCAATACGGTACGCAGCACGTCGTCGGCTACGTGCATGGGGTGGCCGGAGGCGTCTTCCCAATCGACCAGCAGGCCGGCATC
>NZ_JAWHTP010000335.1:0-338 GCF_033052815.1 Chromohalobacter sp. HP20-39
GCAATACGGTTACGGCGGTGAACGGTTCTACCGTGACCCGTACCTTTACCGATACGCACACGGACCAGATCATCTACAACGATCCGTTCAATGGTCTGCGCCACCGTCCTGGCACCAATGTCTGCACGAACGCGACGGGCGCCACGGTAGCGTGCAATGAGACCTGGCAACTGCCTCTGGGCGGCTTGACGCTGGCATGGAGCGGATCTCCGTTTGTCACGCCTAGCACGTATCAGGTGACCTTATCGGTGAACAAGCCAGTGCACTGATTCACCAAGGCGAGCGCCCGCTGGCGCGGCCCCATCTGGGGCAGTCGGCACCGGCTCGACAGGGCGGGT
>NZ_JAWHTP010000336.1:0-337 GCF_033052815.1 Chromohalobacter sp. HP20-39
GGGGGTATCCATGCATGACGTCATCAGTCCGCCCCCGAATTTCACACTCGCCATAGCGCCAGGTGTACCGTCTTCACGGCTGTCGGCGCTGCTTGCACTGCAGCGAGCGCAGGAGCCGGGCGTCGCGATGGCCGTGCGTGAAGTTTCGGATCAAGAGTTGATGACGGGCCTGCAGGAGGGCCGCTACGACGCGGGACTATCTCTTAGCGGTGCGGGGGATCACCTGACGAGTAGCCGGAGGCTATGGTGCGAAAGCATGGCCGTTGCGATACCACCGCGGTCCCGCTTAGTTAACCAGGCGAAGCTCACCATCTCAGATCTTCAGGATTATCCAATC
>NZ_JAWHTP010000337.1:0-337 GCF_033052815.1 Chromohalobacter sp. HP20-39
CTCGCGGTTCGAGAAACTCGACCTCATGTTCCTGGGCTTCATCAGCTTCGTCCTTGTCGCTGATGGACTTCGGATGTGTTAACAGGCCCTAGTCGCTGGCGCTCCGAAGCGGCCTGCATCTGGGTGCTGGTTGCCAGTTCGCGCGATTGGGCAGTTCGAATTTCCGAGAGTAGCCGGGTGCGCTGGGCCGCGAGTGCCGACTCAGCCTCCAGTGCCTGCGCATTGGCGCTGGACAATTGCTCGGTATGACGGCTACCCGTACCGAAGGGAATGCGCACACCCACCGTGATCGTCTGGTTGTAGCGTTCGCCGTAGCCGCCCCGATCCCGCGTGGTCG
>NZ_JAWHTP010000338.1:0-337 GCF_033052815.1 Chromohalobacter sp. HP20-39
CCTGGCGCGCTGTTTCGAGGATCTCGCGAATGCGCTGTTCCCGATTGCGCCGTGTTGACGGGCGCACGGCGGACTTGGCTCCCTCCGAATGGTCAGGGGTTCCTTGCTTGACCGCGCTATTTTGCACGTCGACTCTCCCATTGCTTGTACAAGACTTCTGCTAATTATAGGCCTATCCGACGGAATGGGAAAAACGCTGCCTCTTTCCCTCACGTCCTTGTGCGCGAGCGATGACTGCTTCGTGGCGCGCGGCGCTCGCGTGCGTCTTTAACGCGAGTCCGTCGCAGAGGACGTTTCCCGTCAACCTCGCGTTGCGAAACGCTTCCGATGGTCTGCC
>NZ_JAWHTP010000339.1:0-337 GCF_033052815.1 Chromohalobacter sp. HP20-39
CGGCAGCGGGGGAATTATAGCGACTAGGGTTGTGGAGGCTCCTCCATTTCTGACGTCGAGCCAGCGACGCCTCGTTACGGCAGTTGCCGCCTTCCGACCACCCTCTCGAATCAACTTTTAGGAACTGGGATGTGCAGAGATCCAGTGCAGCGTCCCTACCGCCCCGCCAGAAGAGCACGTAGCGCCTGTAGGAGTGTAAGCACGCGAAACCCGGAACTCTCTGTGCGATCCCAAAGACCCAGCGCACACTCAATGATTTCGCGCTCGATATCTGATGCCTGCGGGGGTTTCTGGAGAGATTGAGCTTCCTTTGCATATTTGCATAATTTAAGCGCAT
>NZ_JAWHTP010000340.1:0-337 GCF_033052815.1 Chromohalobacter sp. HP20-39
GTCAGGTCATCGCTGATTTGGAACGCGTCGTCGACGTTGTCGAAGAAGTCACCGTACTGACCACCCTTCATCCAGAGCTGCAGCCGCTCGCGCAGATCGGCGTGGATCAGTGTGGCGAAGAAGGACAGGGTCCATTGCTCGCGGCTATAGCCGGCCAGAATCTGAACCGCGTCGAAGATGTCCGTCTTCTGTGTGGGGGTGAGCCTGAATCCGTCTTCGTCCTCGATGGCCAAGATCAGCCATTCCGTCACGTAGGCGTGGTTCTCCGCCTCGCCGAGCAGGGACAGCGGGTTGCAGCGTGTGGCGGTCGCAAACTTACCGGTGACATCGATGAATT
>NZ_JAWHTP010000341.1:0-336 GCF_033052815.1 Chromohalobacter sp. HP20-39
AGCGGCCAACCGGCCCGCCTGGCTGCTGATTCCACTGAGTGGCCTCACCCGCGTGGCACGCCGGGTGTTGCATGCAGAACCGCCGCTGCGGGCCGCGGAAACCACAACCGGAGGCCCGTCATGAGCGCGCTCGACTTTGCTCCACCCAAGGCGCAGGCCACGGCCCGACCTGTCGTGGTGCCGCCGACGGGCGTGGACTCAGCCACGATCGACGCACTCGTGCACGGCCGCTTGGGCGATCCGTTTGCGGTGCTGGGGCCCCATCGCGTACCAACCGACGAAGGACCGTGCTGGATGGTGCGTACGTTCCAGCCGGGGGCCCGTCGCGTGCAGTTG
>NZ_JAWHTP010000342.1:0-336 GCF_033052815.1 Chromohalobacter sp. HP20-39
GCCATGTCCACGCCCTTGCGGATCAGCGGCTCGCCACTCTTGCCGATGATGCGCGTAAGCGCCTTCGACAGCCCGGCTTCGTTGTGCGTGGCCACCAGCTTGCCCGTGAGCAGCAGGCCCCACGTGGCGGCGTTCACGAAGAGCGACGGGCTCTGGCCCAGGTGCGAGTGCCAGTTGCCGTTGCTGATCTTGTCGCGGATGAGTGCATCGCGCGTGGCCTTGTCGGGAATGCGCAGCAGCGCTTCGGCCAGGCACATCAGCGCCACGCCTTCCTGGCTCGACAGGGAGAATTCTTGAATCAGGCCTTGCACCAGCCCCTCGCGGCCCGTGCCGGCC
>NZ_JAWHTP010000343.1:0-335 GCF_033052815.1 Chromohalobacter sp. HP20-39
TATATGACGGCAAGCAGATCATCCGCGCTGGGCTGGAAGACCACTTCTGCGGCAAGCTGATGGGCCTGCCGATGGGTTGCGACGTCTGCTACACCAACCACGCTGAAGCCGACCAGGACGACATGGATACGCTGCTGACGTTGTTTGGCGTGGCGGGCATTCATTTCATCATGGGCGTACCGGGCGCGGACGACATCATGCTGAACTACCAGAGCACGTCGTTTCATGACGCCCTCTACCTGCGCGACACGCTGGGCTTGCGGCCCGCGCCAGAGTTCGAGGCCTGGCTGCAAGGCATGGGCATTGTCGACATGGCCGGCCGCCTGCTAGACACC
>NZ_JAWHTP010000344.1:0-335 GCF_033052815.1 Chromohalobacter sp. HP20-39
TCGCGCGCTGGATGCTGCCCTGGCACGTGTGGGCGTGGCACGTCGTGAGGTCTACCCACGGCTGCAGATCGAGTGGGCCAACACGCGTGAACGGACGGCGATCGTTGGCCAATCGGCGTCTCCGCAGGTGGTATTGGGTTATGGCGTCTCGCTGACGTTGCCGATCCTGGATGGCGGGCGTATCCGCGCCAACATTGCGGTCAACGAGGCCAAGGCAAACGAAGCGATGGCCGAATACGAAAAAGCCATGCTGGCCGCATTGTCAGACGTCGAGGTGGCCTTGGCACAGTGGTCCACCTCAGAAGCCTCTTTGGCCAAGTGGCAGCAGGCGCAGG
>NZ_JAWHTP010000345.1:0-335 GCF_033052815.1 Chromohalobacter sp. HP20-39
TTGAGATGCGCTCGCAGGCGATGTCGAAAAACTTCGGCTCAAGTTCAATGCCAATGAATTGTTTCCCGCGCCGCGCACACGCAACCCCAGTCGTTCCGCTGCCCATGAATGGGTCAAACAGAACGCCCGCACCAGTGGTCTCGATTACAGTTTCGGGAAGTGCGACTGGGAACGGAGCCGGATGCCCTGTTTCCTGCCGCTCCATGCCAAGCCGCCACACATCTCCGCTTCCAGAAGCGGAATGGCTCTTCAGCGAAAACGACTGCTTTGCGAAAAGCATCACCCACTCTTGGCGCGTGCAGTAATGCCTAAGATTCACATCAATTCCAGTTCCG
>NZ_JAWHTP010000346.1:0-334 GCF_033052815.1 Chromohalobacter sp. HP20-39
GCTCGCCCCAGTCCTGCGAGCTCGATGCGCAAAGGGCACTGTTCCATGGCCAGCATCGCTCATTGCCTGACCTGATAGCCGGTCGCGATTGCTGCGGGCTGGTCATCCGGCAAGGCATGTTTCGCGCCCTCTTTATGGGTCAGCATATTTGTCTCCAGGCGGTCGTCGCCTTCTTCGACTGGTGCTTATCAATTCTATTAGAGATCTAGATAAACGGGCAGGAAAATTTGATTGGGGTGAACCCGGGGCCTTGTCGCGACCTGTCTCGCGGCCGATGACCGGCAGCGCCAGCGGGAGTGTCTCCTCGGGCTGCGGCGTGGGTGGTAGTCCGTGG
>NZ_JAWHTP010000347.1:0-334 GCF_033052815.1 Chromohalobacter sp. HP20-39
TGCGCCGCCAGGCGAAGAACAACGCCACCAGCGCCACGCCGATAAAGATGGGGCGATAGGGTTCCAACACCGCCAAGTTGCCGATCCAAGCGCCGCTGAACCCCAAGGCGATCAGAACCAACGGCCCGAGGCAGCAAGCCGAGGCGAGGATGGCGGCAAGCCCTCCAGTGAAGAGCGCGCCGCGCCCGGTTTTTGGTTCAGACATGCGCTTGTCCTTTCGAATTGAAATTGGATAGCGTAACCTTACTTCCGTACTCATGTACGGAGTCAAGCGATATGGAAAACAATTTGGAGAACCTGACCATTGGCGTTTTCGCCAAGGCGGCCGGGGTCA
>NZ_JAWHTP010000348.1:0-334 GCF_033052815.1 Chromohalobacter sp. HP20-39
GCTAGGAACACGAGCCAATGCAGCGACCGTATGACCGGGGAGTATTTCTGCTCGGAGCTCATGGAGGTCACCCAGGGAGAAGGTGGAAAACCGGTAGGTCGCGATCCGCAACCGCTACGTTTCACGGATACTCGTTCCAGTTCGGGAGGGCTTGTCGCAAGTCAACAAAGCATGAGTCGGCCGCGATTAAATCGGCACACAACCTCACCGACCGGGCAGCTATCACAGCGCACAATCTGCGGATACACCGGCGCCGAGATTGCAAATACCCGTTTTGTCCCGCTCGGAGCGGGTGCTCGTGCGCTTATTCGACAACCGGCGCGGGTCGTACTTG
>NZ_JAWHTP010000349.1:0-334 GCF_033052815.1 Chromohalobacter sp. HP20-39
GCCAAACGGGCGGTGCGATGCGGATGGTTACCGCGAATGCACCTCCTCTTCGAGCCATCGTAAGGCGGTCAGGGAGAAGTCAAGTGAACGCGTGGCCTGCGATGTGCGAGAGCAAAATCGAAGGTCATCGGTTGGGGCGGGTCGGAAAGCGGCTACATACGAACGGCCTATTACGAATTGCTAAAGGAAGACGCGACTCTATCGTTGTATCGTTCGCCGAATCGCAATACTTAACCCCAATGAGGTGGGGTGTGGGTGCAGTATTTGGAGGGGTGCGTGAATTAAATGAAGCTAATATCAGTCGTCAAAGCGAATTAAGATTTTCTGAATGCAT
>NZ_JAWHTP010000350.1:0-334 GCF_033052815.1 Chromohalobacter sp. HP20-39
CGATCAGCACGTGCGCGCCGGCAGTGAATGCGGGCAGCAGCTCGCGATCTGGTGAGCGGCGTTCGAACTGGTAAATGCCGTCCGCAAGCGGAATTTTGCCGGCTACGGCGAGCGTCAGTGTTTTATTCATGATTGTTCAATCCGGTCTTTCCGGCGTCTCCTGAGATTGGGCTAGATGGCCTTCGGCGCGCACTGGTGCTCCAGCGAGATCTCGCAGCCATTTCGCGATGAGTGCAGTGCAGACAGGCAGATTTCGAGGTTTGCAAGTCCCCATTGACCGTCATGCAGCGCGGGGCGGCGTCCGGTGATCGCGTCATAAAATTCGGCCATCACG
>NZ_JAWHTP010000351.1:0-333 GCF_033052815.1 Chromohalobacter sp. HP20-39
GCGCAACTCTGCCCGCAGCGCCAGCAGCACGTAGAACATCACGCCCACGCCCGCCAGGTTCTTGCTCGGGAAGCCGCAGCCTGGCTGGTTTGGATTGACGATCACGCGCGCCTCGGGCAACTGCGCGCCCGGCATGTGGTGATCCGTCACGACCACGTCGATGCCCAGCGCATTGGCCGCTGCCACGCCCGCTACGTCTGCAATGCCGTTGTCGACGGTGACCAGCACGTCCGGCTTCTCGCGCGCGGCAAGCGCCACGATCTCGGGCGACAGGCCGTAGCCGTATTCAAACCGGTTCGGCACGATGTAGCTCACCTGCGCGCCGAGCATGCG
>NZ_JAWHTP010000352.1:0-333 GCF_033052815.1 Chromohalobacter sp. HP20-39
CTGTCGATCGCGGCCATGATCGCGGCAGCGCTGGGTTATCTGCCTGCGCTGGCCGGGGCTCTGCTGCAGGAGATCATCGACGTTCTCGTCATCCTCAATGCCCTGCGCGCCCTACAAGCAGGCCGGCGTGAAGCCACACGCTCGTTGCCGCCAACGGACGTGGAACGCCTCAAAGCCGAACATACCGAGCTGGAACCGATCATGAACCACATCCGCACGGTGGCGGATCAACTACCGCGGATGGAACGGAGTCTGGCAAAGACGGCGCTCTCCGAGCTGAACCGGTCGTTGAATCTGGTGCTGGTGCCGCACGAGCGCCGTGACGATACCGAG
>NZ_JAWHTP010000353.1:0-332 GCF_033052815.1 Chromohalobacter sp. HP20-39
GTTTGGGATGCACGCTCGTGCTGGAACGTGTCGTGTCATTTGAAGTGTTGGACCGGGGCTGTCGTTGGCCCCGTGCCTGCCCAGGCAATAGCCACGCCGCATCCTGCGCACCGGTACGCTGGCGCTGATACGCACCTTGTGCCAGGCGCCTCATGGCGGGGCGCGTGTCACTGTTGAGCAATCATTCAGCGCTCCGCCTACACTGTCGCCAGCGCACCCATGCGCAGCGGCTGGCAAGTCCGGAGGACACGGGCGGCTGGCCACCATGGATGGACCCCAAGGAGCGTTTTGCTGATGACCACCCCGTCGATGTACGAATTTCTGGTGCCGAC
>NZ_JAWHTP010000354.1:0-331 GCF_033052815.1 Chromohalobacter sp. HP20-39
CCCGGAAAAGGTCATCGTTCGGATGGACAGGGGCAGGAGCGTTTCGACGCTGGAGGTCGATATCGAACTCCCCAACGGATTCGACAAACGGATAGCGGCTGCTGGCTGACAATAGCTGCTTCCGTCATAGTCGACCTCTCTACATTCGCCGGACGTAGATCGCGCGAAATAGGTTTCTCTGCCGTGGAGTAGGGCAACCGCAGCCCGTGGCTTCCCAAGCTTGCAGTCGTTTGCGCGCTGCCTTGAAGTTTGCAGATGAAACTTCCTGCGAAGGCTCGAAATTTCCCTGATCTATCGAAGGTGTTTCCCTGTTAATTTTCCAGATATTGTT
>NZ_JAWHTP010000355.1:0-331 GCF_033052815.1 Chromohalobacter sp. HP20-39
GCGAGGCTCGGCAGTTCTGCGCGGACCTGGCCCGGATGCGGCGAGAGGATCAGGATGCGGCTGCCGCAGCGGATCGCTTCCGGAATCGAGTGCGTGACGAACAGCACAGTGAATCGCGTTTCGTCCCACAGTTGCAGCAGCTCGTCCTGCATCTTGCGGCGCGTGAGCGCGTCGAGCGCGGCAAACGGTTCGTCCATCAGCAGCACGTCGGGCTCCATTGCCATGCCGCGGGCAATCGCTACACGTTGCTTCATTCCGCCCGACAGCATGTGCGGATGGTGGTCCGCAAACTTGGTGAGGTTCACCTTGTTGATGTAGTGCAGCGCGCGTT
>NZ_JAWHTP010000356.1:0-331 GCF_033052815.1 Chromohalobacter sp. HP20-39
CCTGATGGCACTCGGCTGTCTGATGTCGGTCGCCACCCCAAGCGCCGCCGCCGACGTCACCCTGTATGGACGCGTCGATCTCGATGCCGAAATCCAGAAGGGCCCGAAGGGCTCCACCGCGCAGGAGACCGACAACGCCTAACGCGGGGGCATGCGCGTCCAGGAAGACCTGGGCAACGGCATGAAGGCAGTGTTCGGGTTGGAGCAAGGTTTCAACGCGAACGACGGGACCGCCGTCACCCCGCAGTTCCGCAACGCCTATGTGGGGTTGACCGGCGCGTTCGGTGCGTTCGCCCTGGGCCGGTTGGATTCGGCCACGGCAGTGGGCTCG
>NZ_JAWHTP010000357.1:0-331 GCF_033052815.1 Chromohalobacter sp. HP20-39
GGTCACGGGTCTGTCGGCCGGCTACGGTCAGGTCGAGGTGCTGCACGGCCTCGATTTCGCGGTCCCGAAGGGGCAGGTCGTGGCGCTGATCGGCTCGAACGGCGCCGGCAAGACCACCAGCATCGGCAAGCTGTGCAAGCACTTCCAGACCTACGGCCAATCGGTGCTGCTGGCTGCGGGCGATACGTTCCGCGCCGCCGCGCGCGAGCAGCTCGTGGTCTGGGGCCAGCGCAACAACGTCACGGTGGTGGCCCAGGAATCGGGCGACCCGGCTGCCGTGATCTACGACGCGGTGAACGCAGCGCGCGCACGCGGCATCGACATCGTCATG
>NZ_JAWHTP010000358.1:0-330 GCF_033052815.1 Chromohalobacter sp. HP20-39
GGTTTCCGGCGAGCGAATTGCAGGCGGTACCTCAACCAGCCAACAAAGGCCCGTTGAGAAGGGCCGCTCGGAGTTCCTTGCAGGCATGGTCAACTCATGCTGCCGCCAATCGCCACCCGAGAGGGACCCCGCTTGGTGCCAACTGATTCACGGGCTTCGATTTCCAAATCAAGGTACCCCATCCTATCCGAAGAGGGAAACGATTGATCGGGTGGAGGGGTGCGCGGAGCGGCAACTACCAAAGTCCACTGCCCCGCAACGCCCCTTAACGTCGGCGTCAACTTTATGGCCCCGCGTTCCCACGCTGCGGCAGGAGCACTAGGTCGGCCG
>NZ_JAWHTP010000359.1:0-330 GCF_033052815.1 Chromohalobacter sp. HP20-39
CAGGCCGACGTGGTGGTGGTTGGCCTGATCGGCGAGCGCGGCCGCGAAGTGAAGGAATTCGTTGACGAAATCCTCGGTGAGGAGGGTCTCGCCCGCTCGGCCGTGGTGGCCGCGCCGGCTGACAACTCGCCGCTCATGCGCCTGCAGGGCGCCGCCTACGCACACACCATCGCCGAGTACTTCCGCGACCGCGGCTGCAATGTGCTGCTGATCGTCGATTCGCTCACACGCTATGCGATGGCGCAGCGCGAGATCGCCCTGGCCATCGGCGAGCCGCCGGCCACCAAGGGCTATCCGCCTTCGGCGTTTGCCAAGCTGCCCGCGCTGGTG
>NZ_JAWHTP010000360.1:0-330 GCF_033052815.1 Chromohalobacter sp. HP20-39
GTGGTGGTCGATGAATGCCGCACCAGTGTGCCCGGCATCTGGGCCATCGGTGACGTGGTGCGTGGCCCGATGTTGGCGCACAAGGCGGAAGAGGAAGGTGTCGCAGTTGCCGAGCGCATTGCCGGCCAGCACGGTCACGTCGATTTCAATACGATCCCCAACGTCATCTACACCAGCCCGGAGATTGCCTGGGTAGGCCGCACCGAGCAGCAGCTCAAAGAGCAGGGCACCGCCTATCGAATTGGTTCCTTCCCGTTCATGGCCAATGGCCGCGCGCGTGCGCTGGGCGACACGACGGGCCTCGTCAAGGTGATCGCCGATTCTGCCACG
>NZ_JAWHTP010000361.1:0-330 GCF_033052815.1 Chromohalobacter sp. HP20-39
CGACGTGCTGGCCAAGCCGGTGACCGATCGTCTGTCGAATGCGACGACGGCACAAACCGCTGCTCCGGCCGCTGCTGCTGCCGGCATCGAGCGTCTGGCCCTCGAGATTGCCGAGAACGGTTTTGATGAGAGTCAACCGCTCCTGGTGTTCCCGATCCGCGAGGGCAGTAAGACGGTGCTTGCGGTGCGGGACGGGCATCGACGACTGCAGGCAGTGCGGCTCGCCAATCACTATCTCGACGATGGGAAGAATCGGCAAATCGATCAGCTGCCGGTAATTATCGAAGAATGGGCGGACCCGCGGTCGCTCACGCTGAGCGTAATGCAACG
>NZ_JAWHTP010000362.1:0-330 GCF_033052815.1 Chromohalobacter sp. HP20-39
GCGGGCACGATCGGCTTGGTGCAGCAGGCCAACAGCTCGGCGGACATCACGGTGGCCAAGGACAACGCCGGCACAACCGTCAACTTTGCCGGCCGGGGCACCGGCGGGAGTGTGCTCAACCGCAGGCTGACGGGCGTGGCCGATGGCACGAATGCCACGGACGCTGTCAACCTGGGCCAGTTGGAAAAGGCCACGGGTGCCAGCAAGTATGTTGCATACAACGCGGGTGACCAGGGCGACAACGCTTCTGCAACGGGCAGGGATGCGCTGGCAGTCGGTGGCGCCAGCATCGCAGGCGGCACGGCATCCACAGCGATCGGCGCGGGGGCG
>NZ_JAWHTP010000363.1:0-329 GCF_033052815.1 Chromohalobacter sp. HP20-39
GCCATGGAGTACGGTGCAGAGAAAGCTCGCCTGATCGACTGCCGCCCGCAGCTGGCCAATGAAGGCATTGCCGCCATCCAGGCCGGCGCCTTCCACATCAGCACCGGCGGCATCACGTACTTCAACACCACGCCGCTGGGCCGCGCCGTCACCGGCACCATGCTGGTCGCCGCCATGAAGGAAGACGACGTCAACATCTGGGGCGACGGCTCGACCTTCAAGGGCAACGACATCGAGCGCTTCTACCGCTACGGCCTGCTGACCAACCCGGCGCTGAAGATCTACAAGCCGTGGCTGGATCAGACCTTCATCGACGAGCTGGGCGGCCG
>NZ_JAWHTP010000364.1:0-328 GCF_033052815.1 Chromohalobacter sp. HP20-39
TGAAGGAGGACGCCCAGCAGATTGCGCTCCAACTGGTTGAGGTGGACGCCAACGTCAAGCAGTTGGAAAGCTCCCGCCGAGATTTCGATGACCAGGTACGTCATGCGCAGGCTTTGCAGTACTTCCAGTGGGATGACATCGACGTGGCTTCGATGCTGGCCTTGATATCGACTCTGCAGAAGCAATTCGAAGCAGAGAAGGCGGCGCGCCCCAACCTTGAGCAGATTAACGCGGACATCGTTCAACAGGACCGAGTTTGTCGACAATTGCTTGATGACATTGGCGCTATCAAGGGCAAGTTGCATACCGCGAACGCTGAAGTGGACGG
>NZ_JAWHTP010000365.1:0-328 GCF_033052815.1 Chromohalobacter sp. HP20-39
GCAGGAGCAGCAGCTCGCAGAGTGGTTCGGCCGCGTGCCAGCCTGGCTCATCACGCTGGATGCCGAGTACTGCGCTAATTGCTCAGACGCTGAGTTCTGCGCGCTGGTGGAGCACGAGCTTTACCACATCGGCCAAGAGACGGATGCCTTCGGCGCCCCGGCCTTCACCAAGGATGGATTACCGAAGCTGTTCCTGCGCGGACATGACGTCGAGGAGTTCGTTGGCGTGGTGCGTAGGTACGGCATAGGCGATTCCAACGGGATGCTGGCCAAGCTGGTGTCTGCGGCGAACTGCACTCCGGAGGTGGCGCGCATCGATGTCGCACGT
>NZ_JAWHTP010000366.1:0-328 GCF_033052815.1 Chromohalobacter sp. HP20-39
TGCCGGGCTTGGCGCGTAGCTGTGACGGAACAGGCAGTTCGGCGCCGTCTCCAGCGGCATGCAGCACGACCAAGTCCAAGCCCAGCGCCATTCGCGGCTGTGCGGGGACCTGGGCCACTGGGAGCTCGACATAGACACAGGATGCCCGTTGCTGCATCACAGCACTGGTGCCTGGGGTCAATCTGAACGAGCTGATGGATATCGCCGGCTTTGCGATCGCCTGCGCTTTGGCGTCTCCCGCGACCTCAAGTGACTTCACTGCGAAGGCCGCGTCGCTGTTCAACCCGTCGCCGTCCGCTGCGGCGGTGACGCCTATCGATGAAATTCG
>NZ_JAWHTP010000367.1:0-328 GCF_033052815.1 Chromohalobacter sp. HP20-39
CGGAGTCGCCGGTGCGGACCCCGGACTCTGTAAGCGCTGTTGCGGACGCGTCTGTATGCAAAGTCCAAGACCGTGGGGCATTCTTCGCCGACGACGCTCGGAGCTTTCACCTGCGGTCGTTGACATCACGAGAGGAAGTTTTATGCGATCGATATCATCAGCCACCTCCCTGCACGTCGCCATTTCCGAGGGGATCACAGTCGCTAACGACCTGCCGTTCGTGCTATTCGGCGGCATCAACGTCATCGAGGATCTCGATACGACCCTGGCTGCGGCTGAGCACTTCGCGGAGGTGACGCGCAAGCTGGGAATACCCTTCGTTTTCAAG
>NZ_JAWHTP010000368.1:0-328 GCF_033052815.1 Chromohalobacter sp. HP20-39
GAACACGCCAAGCAACTCAACTTCCTTGAAAACGCCCCCGGTTGCGGACGCGTTAAAGAATGGGTAAGCCAACGCGTATGTCACCGGTACGGTGAGTGCGATCTTGATGAGGACGAGGAGGGCGTTTCGACTCATAGGCTGCGGGGCTGTCGATGCGGCTGAAAGTGCAATGCTATCAACTTGGCGGTGCCTATAGGACGGTCGTCGCCAAGACCCACCCGATCGGCCTGATGGCGCAACGGCCAAGAGGCGGTCACCTTGGGTCTGCACGGCCGCAAGCGGACACGCTGAGGGCCCTGCAGATTGGCGACATGACGGGTGCGCCTCT
>NZ_JAWHTP010000369.1:0-328 GCF_033052815.1 Chromohalobacter sp. HP20-39
GCTTGTCAAGTGCCGCCAGCGTTGCTTGCTTGGCGGCTCTGTCGCCGGCTCATGTGAGCGGCGAGGACAAGCAGGTTTGCGAGCGGAACCGTAATGCTTGTCGAGAGGCTGTGTCTGCTAACAAGTTGCGCAAAAGCCCCCGATCAGCGTTCACTCAGAAGGTTAGGTAGAGCTTGATGCGTTCGGAAAGCGCCTCTCGATCGGCGAGTTCGCATTCCCAAATTACAAGTGGTTCCCAACCCATCGACCGGTAGGTCGCCATCGTTAGCTCAACGCGCTTGATATTTTCGGCAAATTTTTTCGCCCAGTATGCTTGGTTGCTTCGGGG
>NZ_JAWHTP010000370.1:0-327 GCF_033052815.1 Chromohalobacter sp. HP20-39
GCCCTCCATGTGGTTCTTATGCAGGTCGTCCGACAGGCGCCGGAAGATGTAGACCTGCAGGCCGGGTATGTCGACGCACCAGGCGATCGATGCGACCCGCATCAGGTGCGACTTACCGCCGCCGGCAGCACCGCCATACAGCAGCTCGGTCGCTTCAGTTAGAAACGCCTCCGTCTGGCGCTCGTGTAGGCAAAGTTCCATTGAGCACCAACCTCAGTTCCGGCGTCTTCACCTCGCCCGAATGCTCCAATCGATGCTTGTTCGTGAAAGTGCCGCCAGCCTCTTTCGCCGCCTGCTCAAGCAGTTGGCTGACCATCGCGACGTTGC
>NZ_JAWHTP010000371.1:0-327 GCF_033052815.1 Chromohalobacter sp. HP20-39
CCTGCCGCCTGAATGGCTTGAACGACATCGTCGGCGTTGCCCACCGCGACATCATGGTGCCGGTGACCGACGGTGAGATCCGGGTGCGGCTGTACGAGCCGGACGAAGCGGAGGGCGCGGGCGGTAACGGGCCGTTGGTCGTGTTCCTGCATGGCGGCGGGTGGGTGATCGGCAGCATCGACACGCATGACGGCATTTGCCGACTGCTGGCGCGGCAGAGTGGCTGCATCGTCGCGTCGGTGGAATATCGCCTTGCCCCGGAACATCAATGGCCTGTGCCGCTGCGGGACTGCGAGCAGGCACTCGGCTATCTGGTGGCGAATGCGG
>NZ_JAWHTP010000372.1:0-327 GCF_033052815.1 Chromohalobacter sp. HP20-39
GCAGAGCATGCTCTCCTGGTTGGCCGAGCATCGGCGTCGCACGCTGTGCCTGATGCAAACCGCGTCGAGGCACACGGTGCGTGCCTACTTGCACCAAGGTGTGCGTCCTCACATCAACCTGCACGGTGTGCGCTACACCAGCACAACCCTGGCAGCGGCGACGCATCTGATCGGTACGAAGCTGCTTGTCTATTCCAACGTCGAAGACCTGCGCGGCGTACGGGCGTTTCTCGCGGATGGAGCCGCGTTGGGGCCATTGCAGGCGCAGGGCGCGTGGGGCCTGGTGCCCCACGATTTGCGGCTGCGCAAAGAGATCCTGAAATGGCG
>NZ_JAWHTP010000373.1:0-327 GCF_033052815.1 Chromohalobacter sp. HP20-39
TCAAGCACGAGAATGGCCGGCACTGTCTGGTGCTGAACAACAAGATCGGGGCGCTACAGAGGCACGGTGAAGCCTATCAGACCATTCGCTACACCGGGCCCGCCGAAAAACGGACCGACGAGGAAACCATTCACACCTTGTCGATCGCGAACAAGCTCGTCACGGGTCCGGTCACGATCAATGACTATGACTACTCCCGATCAAACGACGCGGTCACGCGTGCTGGTGGCGGTGACTTTCAGTTCCGATCGGACGCCCCGCACGATCACGTGCACACCGAGCAAGCGCATGACATGTGGGGCGATTTCTCGCAGCCGAAGGCTGGCG
>NZ_JAWHTP010000374.1:0-326 GCF_033052815.1 Chromohalobacter sp. HP20-39
GATGCCAATTGCATGTGGCACCCTGCAACCCTACGACCACTCCAGGACACTCCGTGTCCCAATATGAGCGGGCACCAGTCGTCTCAGAAATCCTCCGCCCAGCGCTCCCAGAAACCAGGTTCGTCGTGATGGGCGTTTTTCATCGCAAGCTCAAGCGGCACAATGTAGAAGCCCACATCACTGAACTTCATCGTACCGTCTGGATGCTCGAGAAACGCTTGGACTTTCCGGTACAGCGCATTACGTCGGTCAAATGGCACGTCAAGATAGACCTCGCCAGCATACGAACGCATCATGGTCTCTGACGCAATAGGCGCGCATTCGCG
>NZ_JAWHTP010000375.1:0-326 GCF_033052815.1 Chromohalobacter sp. HP20-39
GAGGTTTCGCCGAGCCAGGTCAAGGAACTGCGTGCCGGCCGCTTCAGCCAAAGTCGTCACCAACCAGACCCTCTGCGGGTCCGCCGCGTTGGCAGCATATTGGTCGCGCTGTGCCCGTGCCCTCCGGGCGAACCGGGCCAGGATTTCCTCGTCTTCGCGGGACAATAAATTTAGCCGCGCCGGCAACAGTTCCAGGAAGTCGGCAATTTGGCCAAAGACCAGTGGGTCCCTAGTCGCCCTGACTGCATCGACCACCTCCAGCGACCGGCTTTGGCCCTGCGTTGTCAGATTGGCGCTACTGACCACGAACACATCGCCGTCATCCG
>NZ_JAWHTP010000376.1:0-325 GCF_033052815.1 Chromohalobacter sp. HP20-39
GGCACCCTTGCCGCCAGCTTGGCCGGCGCTCTTGCTGCCATCGGAAAGTCCCTGGATGACGTGCCCGGCCCGAATCCCAACCCAGGTAAGGCTCGCCAGCCAGAATCCCGGCAGAACCAGGAACATCGTGCCCATGACGAACATCAGGAGCATGTCGCCGAAGGCGTTGTTCAACCCTACCAGCGGGTCAAAGTTGGTGTGCGGCCGGTTCCAGCCAAAGCCCCAGCCATAAAGCGCGTCCAGAATCGTTGAATCGATCCAGCGTGCGAGCTGGAACCAGAAGTCCGTGAAGAACAGCGCGAACTGCACGACGCTGACGGTGACG
>NZ_JAWHTP010000377.1:0-325 GCF_033052815.1 Chromohalobacter sp. HP20-39
CGACTTGTCCTGGCTGACGAACGCGCGCGCAGCGTTGTAAGCGTTGTAGCCGGCGTTGGACTTGGGGGCGATAGCCAGGTAGATCACCGCCTGGGCCAGCGCCAATTCCCCTTCCGGTGAGCCGAGGCGCTCGTACGTTTCGGCAGCATCCAAGGTGATACGCCCTGCTCGCGGATCGGCCAAGCCGATGTCTTCCCAGGCCATGCGCACGATGCGGCGGGCAAGGTAGCGCGGGTCGGCACCACCATCGAGCATGCGACAGAACCAGTACAGCGCCCCGTCCGGATCGGAGCCGCGCACGGACTTATGCAGCGCGCTGATCTGG
>NZ_JAWHTP010000378.1:0-325 GCF_033052815.1 Chromohalobacter sp. HP20-39
AGAAATTTCTTCTACATTATCGTCAAGATCAAAATTGTGAGACCAGGTTGCGGCGACCATAAGGTCGTAGGTGCTAAGCTTGGTGCCGGAGCTGTTGATGCGCTCAAAAATTGGACAGACTTCTTCTACTGCAAGGTCTTTGAGAACTACGTTCGGCAGCTTGTAGGTGGTTATTGCCTTAATTAGTTGGTCCAGCTTGGCTTGGAGTGCTTCTTTGTTGGGGTGTGCCTGCAAGGCAGTTCTGAAATCTAGTAGTGCGGTTGTGTCGTAAATTTTGCGAAGCGGAAAAACTTCCAATCCAGGCTGGATGTTCTTCTGTGAGAAT
>NZ_JAWHTP010000379.1:0-325 GCF_033052815.1 Chromohalobacter sp. HP20-39
GATGCGAATGCTTGGACGGTTCGCAGCGTAGACGAGCTTCTGGGGCCTGCAGAAGCCAGAAAGGACTGAGTTGGCCCGCAACTCTCTGCGGCGTTTCACTAAATTGCGGTACGCGGATGGAGGTCTAAGAGTGAGTCAAGATAGCAGCGCTCAGGAATGCCTTTTGGCGTTGCGCGATTCAATCGAAGTACACCGCTCGCATCTGCGAGTTGGAATGCTCGAGAATGGGCTAACCGTCTGGTTCAGCGTCGACGGCAACTCCGAACTGCGGGCTATACGTCTACGTGCTAAGGGTCGCCAGGGCGTCTTTGACCTTAAGCGCGCT
>NZ_JAWHTP010000380.1:0-325 GCF_033052815.1 Chromohalobacter sp. HP20-39
TCGCAGTTGCCCGCCGGAGTGCGCGGCGACATTGTTTACGACTCGACGGAGTTCATCAACACGTCGATCGATGAGGTCATCAAGACGCTGGCTGAGGCGCTTCTCATCGTCACGATCGTCATTTATCTGTTCCTTGGAGCGTTTCGCGCAGTCATCGTGCCGCTGGTGGCCATTCCGCTGTCACTAGTAGGAACCTTCTTCATCATGTTCCTGCTCGGATACTCGATCAACCTGCTGACTTTGTTGGCGTTGGTTCTTGCAATCGGGCTGGTGGTGGATGACGCCATCATCGTGGTGGAGAACGTTGATCGGCACATCAAGGAAG
>NZ_JAWHTP010000381.1:0-325 GCF_033052815.1 Chromohalobacter sp. HP20-39
GTCGATCTCTGCGAAGCACCAAGTCGTTGAGACGAATGGATTGACGCGCTGGCCGTTCTCGAAAGAGCGGTTCTCTTCGTTGGCGGCGAGGATGCCCTGCGCGGCGGTCATGAAGCGGGTGAGTGTGCTCATGGTTACCTTCCGCCCCATGATGGGTCTGGATTGATCGCGTCCATCGCGAGCCTGACGCGCATCCGCTTGGACGCGCCGCGCACCATCGAACGCAGGCACTTGACGGTGTGCGCGGGGTCCATCGTGAAAGAGAATTTTCCGAGCAGCCGGTCGACGCGCTTCAAAACCTCGGCCATGTCTGCCGCCGTGCCGT
>NZ_JAWHTP010000382.1:0-324 GCF_033052815.1 Chromohalobacter sp. HP20-39
GCGGACCGGACGGGACTCGAACCCGCGACCTCCGGCGTGACAGGCCGGCATTCTAACCAACTGAACTACCGGTCCGCATTGTCCGATTTTACTCGGATTGGTGGGTGGTACAGGACTCGAACCTGTGACCCCCAGCATGTGAGGCTGGTGCTCTAACCAGCTGAGCTAACCACCCGGATCGCATACTGCTTGGTACTGCATGTTGCTGCTGCATGCCTGGTCGTCAATGACGCGTCGGCGAGGAAACCGTGGCGGACCGGACGGGACTCGAACCCGCGACCTCCGGCGTGACAGGCCGGCATTCTAACCAACTGAACTACCGGT
>NZ_JAWHTP010000383.1:0-324 GCF_033052815.1 Chromohalobacter sp. HP20-39
GTTCGCCGTTCCGTGGGGGGCGATGGCGCTTGATATCGAGCGCAAGTGTTTTGTGCTGGATATCGAGAAGGACAGACTGGACGTGTCGCACGGCTTTGATAAGGACCGATGGCCGAGTATGGCAGATACGACGTGGGCCACGCGGGTGCACGAGTACTACAGTGCACGTCCCTATTGGGAGGAGTTCTAACGCTGCGCTGACTGCGTATGCCGCCCCAAAAAGCACAAAGACCCGCATGCACGCATGGCGGGTCTTTTGTTGGATCGGATGAGCGACGTGGTGGTGAGTCCACCCACTATTGCGCTGCGACCTTCAACTGATTC
>NZ_JAWHTP010000384.1:0-324 GCF_033052815.1 Chromohalobacter sp. HP20-39
GCAGCCGGTCGGCAATGAATTCGATCGCAGTGGGCATGGTCAGCTCCCAGGTAGGTTTGAGACAGGATTCACTCTAGTCTCCTTTGTCGCATTTGTCAACTTAGTCGCCCGGGTGGGAGCCTACCTGGCGGTGTAGCGCCCCGGCAGCATAGGCCGGGGCCCAGCGCCAGGTCGCCGTCTAATCCATTCGTGCGGGTTCCGCATTGACGCTGGAGCCGCAGCCCAGGCCCCGCTATACCGAAACGGTTAAAGGCCAAAGGGTCGAAACGGCAAGGGAATGGGGTGCAAGGGGAAAGGCCCTACCTTGAAAAGGCCAAAAGGCCT
>NZ_JAWHTP010000385.1:0-324 GCF_033052815.1 Chromohalobacter sp. HP20-39
GCTCGCCGATGCGGCGCGCGAGCAGCAGTTGCATCTTGGCGGCTTGAACCGCCTGAGACGCTTGACCGAGGTCGTCGAAGAACCAGACCAACGGCTCTTTCGCGTGTAACACCCTCTCCAGATCCCCGAACGGCAGGAACCTGGCGGATTGGCCATCCGCGCCGGGGAACGGCAGGCCCTTGGAGTCTGTCGGGTCCTCGACCACCGGATGCGAGATCAGCAGGTCGTAGCCGGCGCGCTCTGCAGCCGCGGCTGCGATGTCGGATTTCCCGACACCTGGCGCGCCAGTCACGAGCACGGGCAGGTGTGCCGGAATGTAGGCAG
>NZ_JAWHTP010000386.1:0-324 GCF_033052815.1 Chromohalobacter sp. HP20-39
GGGTGGTGGCGCAACAAGCAGGCAGGGCGGCCGGTGGCTGAGGCGCCAAGCGCGCCGCGCCCAGGGCAGCCAGCACAACAGTAAGCGCACGTACCTCCAAGACGCTTCTCTCGCCACCTTTGCCCTGAGCATCACAGCACCATGGCTTCCCTGGGTTTTACCGACGTTGTTGGACTGGTTGGCGTTGCCGCTTACGTGACGGCGCACTTTGCAGTGCAGGTGTTGCACAAGCCGCCCGCTGGTGCATTCGTCGTTCGCCTGAACCTGGTCGGCCCCATTTGCATTTTGATTTCGCTGATGGGGGCGTTCAATTTGGCATCGTTT
>NZ_JAWHTP010000387.1:0-324 GCF_033052815.1 Chromohalobacter sp. HP20-39
TGGCGCAACTATCTGATACCGGTTGGTGCACCACTGGATCGCCCCGATGCGCTGTCGCAAACAGCCATGCCGGTCGACTACCTGATCAGCCGGCTCAAAGACAGCGGCGCACATCTGTCACTGGTGATGCTCGACGCCTGCCGCAACGATCCTGAAGAAGGCGGCTTCAGTGGCGCCTACCGTGGCGCTGGCGCACCGGCCGGCTTCGTTGCACAAAAGCCCGCCAACGGCATGCTGGTGGCCTACGCCACGCAACCCGGCGAGCGTGCACTGGACGGACGCGGTGCCAACGGCCCGTTTGCACAAGCCCTGTCGAACTGGCTC
>NZ_JAWHTP010000388.1:0-324 GCF_033052815.1 Chromohalobacter sp. HP20-39
ACGGCGGATTCAGCGCGATCCGGCCGCTGGTGCGTTGACGCTGGCGCCGCTCAGGACAGCCCCAGGCCAGGCTCCTGCAGCGCCGGGTCGACAGCGACGGCCGGCAGGGTTGCCAGCGCCAGCCCGGCGCTGTTCAGGGCGCCCTCGATGAAGCCCTGGTAGTCGGAATAGGCCTCGCCGACGATGTGCAGATTGCGCGCGCCGCTGCCGAAGGGCGCGAGCAGCGCGTCCGAGATGGCGAGCCAGTCCGCATAGCTGCCGGCCATGGTCAGGACCGGCCAATCGCTCCCCCACAATATCCGGCCGGCGCCGAACCGGCTCGCC
>NZ_JAWHTP010000389.1:0-323 GCF_033052815.1 Chromohalobacter sp. HP20-39
GAAATCGTGCGGCGCAGGCGCGGCGGTCGGCGCCGAAGGACCTGGGGCCGATGCGGGAGGGTCGAGCGGCACCGCTGCATCGTCGGCACCCTCTGGCGGGGCTTCGACGGACTGCTCCGGCTCAGGCGTTGTCTCGAACATCGCCAGCATGCTTTCCAGTGGGTCGGCCGGATTGCGCTGCGTGCTGGGAGGTATGGCGCGACTTCCGCCCGACTGATCTGGACGGCTGCTTGCTGCGGGCTCCTTCTCCGTTGCCACCGCTGCTCCAGGTAGCAATGCAGCGTCGGGTGCGGACGGGCGCGGCCCGTCCTCGGCCTCGCCGG
>NZ_JAWHTP010000390.1:0-323 GCF_033052815.1 Chromohalobacter sp. HP20-39
CGGTATCGAGGACTTGCTTCCAGCCAGCAGGCAACCAATTCATCACGGCGATGTTAGGTTCATACGAGGCCGCCTGATCCCGGCAGTATTTTTCGACAATGGGTGCAAGCCGCGCCGTGGGCACCTGGCGCTTGGCTTCCATCCCCTCATAGATCAAGCGGAATGCCTCGTTGAGCCCTGGTATGCCTTCAGACAGATGGCCGACAAGGATCGGGTTGTACTTGATCGCATAGATGTTCGAGCGCAGGGCAAACGCATCATTGGCCATCAACCGGCCGACGCACTTATCCGGAGCCGCCTCTGCCCGGCCCCTGTCAACCATG
>NZ_JAWHTP010000391.1:0-323 GCF_033052815.1 Chromohalobacter sp. HP20-39
TTTGCCATCGACCCGCTTGAACACGTCCCCGCTCGTATCGCTGCACTTCCCCATTGATGGGTTCGCCGCTGAAATAGGGGGTAGCCTCGGCCGTTAATCAGCGTTCAAGACGATGCAGCCATGAGTACACATCCGACCGGGCTGAGGGGAGCCCGGCGAGGACAGTTACAATGAGGCGCAAATTACGAATAAGTCGAACGTCCTAGAACACGGGGAGATTTTGATGTCATCGGAACGATTTGTTTCTGCTGATGCAATCAAGCTGGCGCTTGTCTCATTAAGGGGTACAGCCGATGCAATGCTTAAGGTCTGGTTGACCATCA
>NZ_JAWHTP010000392.1:0-323 GCF_033052815.1 Chromohalobacter sp. HP20-39
CGGCGACGCTGGCGACGCGTGCGGATCGAATATTCCCGTTGACGCAGCGCCAGGTCATTGGCGACGCGACGCAGAACGCGTGAAGCATCACGTTGCAGGATTGCGCCGGCGGCCGTGTTCGACGGGCAGCGGCTTCGGGTAAAGGATTGAGGAATCTTCATCGTTGGTGTCCTATGAAAGAGTGCGGTACACCAACCCCAGCGGGACGGTGTCCCGCGATGGGTATGGTCTGGGCATGCCAGACAAAGCTCGATGCGTCGGTGACGCGATCAAAAGCGCTGGCCCACCTGTTGGCAGTTGGGCAAGCCCTCTCGGGCTTGCTA
>NZ_JAWHTP010000393.1:0-323 GCF_033052815.1 Chromohalobacter sp. HP20-39
CAATTTTTGAAACGCTATTCTCTATCTATCGGCGACGCGTTTTGAAAGGCGTGCCCGCGGGTTACCCAGATGGCGTGCATCTCCATACGCTGATCTATCAGCGTCTGATGCGGTGGGCGGGCGGTAGCACGGACGAGCGACATATCGTACGGAGAAATTCAATGACGTCTCCGTATCTCTGGCTTTTGAGTCTTCTTGCGGTATTGCCGGCGACGCTATTTTGGAATAATCGCGTAGTTTTGCTGATTTTTATTGGGCTGTTTATTATTTTGTACGTTTGGCTATATTGGAAAATTGTTCGATTCCGATCGCCGCGATGGATG
>NZ_JAWHTP010000394.1:0-322 GCF_033052815.1 Chromohalobacter sp. HP20-39
CTACGGAGGCGGACCGCAGACTTGGCACACGCATCAACACACGTTGCTCTGGGCGGCAGAAGTCGCCACCACCGATGCCGGCCCAGCGCCGGCAAGACGCGTCATCGCCAAGGTGGCAACACGCTGGAATGCCGCGAGTTGATCGCCGCGTAGGGCTTGCGTACTTGCTTTGTGAATCAAGGCAAGCGGATCGATAGGACGATCGGCACGACGGACTTCGAAATGCAGGTGCGGTCCGGTTGCCGTGCCGGTACGACCAACCGCACCAACACGTTGAGCGCGATCGACGGACATTCCCACCCGGAGCTTGGGTTCGATCTTG
>NZ_JAWHTP010000395.1:0-322 GCF_033052815.1 Chromohalobacter sp. HP20-39
TCTGTTCACCGGTAGCGTGTCCGGACGCAAGGTGTATCCGGGCAACCTGTACACCGCCACCAAATGGGCCATCACCGGGCTGGCGGAAAGCCTGCGACAACAGGTTATTGGCACGGGGGTGCGTGTTTCCATCAGTGCCCCCGGCCATGTCGACACCCCACTTTGGGGAGAGACCCCAGTTGCGATGATGCAGCCCGACGACGTCGCGCGTGTCGTGATGTGGGTACTCAAGCAGCCAGAGCATGTGGACGTGAGCGAGGTGATTGTCCGGGCGCTCGGGCAGATCATTTGACGGTTGAAGGGTCCGTCCTGTTTGGCGGCG
>NZ_JAWHTP010000396.1:0-322 GCF_033052815.1 Chromohalobacter sp. HP20-39
GCAGAAAACGGGATGGTCGTCTCGGCGCAGCACCTGGCCAGCAAGGTCGGTGTGGAAGTGCTCAAGCGCGGCGGCAACGCGGTCGACGCTGCCGTGGCGGTGGGCTACGCGCTGGCCGTGGTCTATCCCGCTGCCGGCAACCTGGGCGGCGGTGGTTTCATGACCATCCAGCTGGCCGATGGCCGTAAGACCTTCCTCGACTTCCGTGAAGTCGCGCCGAAGGCCGCCACCGCCAACATGTACCTCGACAAGGACGGCAACGTCATCAAGGGCGCCTCCACCAAGGGCCATCTGGCCGTGGGCGTGCCGGGCACCGTGTCGG
>NZ_JAWHTP010000397.1:0-322 GCF_033052815.1 Chromohalobacter sp. HP20-39
CGACGGCACCACCTCATCGTCGGACGGCCAGAACTTCCGCACCGGCAGCAAGGCCGAGAGCACCGGCCACATCAACCCGAAATACGGGAGCAGCCCAGGGCGGACGTTCTACACCCACATTTCTGACCAGTACGCGCCATTTCACACCAAGGTCGTGAACGTCGGCGTGCGCGATTCGACCTACGTGCTCGACGGCCTGCTGTACCACGAGTCCGACTTGCGGATCGAGGAGCATTACACCGACACGGCGGGCTTCACCGATCACGTCTTCGCCCTGATGCACCTCCTGGGCTTCCGCTTCGCGCCGCGCATCCGCGACCTG
>NZ_JAWHTP010000398.1:0-321 GCF_033052815.1 Chromohalobacter sp. HP20-39
GATGACCGCGCCCAGGCGCTTGGCCGTGGCAATCGCCTGCAAGCCCGCCACACCGGCGCCGAGGATCAGCACACGCGCCGCTTTGACGGTGCCGGCGGCGGTCATCAGCATCGGCATGAAGCGCTGGTAGTGGTTCGCGGCCACCATCACCGCCTTGTAGCCGGCAATGTTGGCCTGCGAGGAGAGCACGTCCATGCTTTGCGCGCGCGTGGTGCGCGGCGCGGCTTCCAGCGCGAACGCGGTGACGTTGGCCGCAGCCAGGCGCGCGGTGTTCTCGTCATCAAACGGGTTGAGCATGCCGACCAGCACGGCGCCGGCTTG
>NZ_JAWHTP010000399.1:0-319 GCF_033052815.1 Chromohalobacter sp. HP20-39
TTGGCAGCAACACCGCGCCAGCAGCATGACCTATCAAGATAGCCCCAGGAAAAGCCGGAATGCCGCAGACACTCTATTGTTGGCGCTGCAAGATTGACGTACCGATGCTGACAGAGGAGGAGTGGAGCCTTGTCAGGCCGGGCGACGTCATTGCGGAGATCAAGCGCTACCGAGAGGCGACGGGATGCTCGCTTGCCGAGGCGAACCGGAAGTGATGGGGGCAAAGATCGCTGGCCGCCTATGAGCGCATTACCGTGTTCAAGGAGAGCAACCCGCATGAACTGCCTCACCATCGAATCAGTTTGTATGGCCCCCAATG
>NZ_JAWHTP010000400.1:0-319 GCF_033052815.1 Chromohalobacter sp. HP20-39
CATGCTGCTCGATCAGTGCCTGGGCGATGGGAAGGTAGCCGCTTACGCCAGACGCCGTTGCCGTGCGTGCATTGACAATGCAGCTGCGCTCCGCCTGCCAACGGACCTTGCCGTAGTGCCGTTGCATGGCGTCTGCCGCCCACCACGTTACGGTGGCCGGTTGGCCGTTCAGCTTGCCGCTGGCCGCCAACAGACAAACGCCAGTGCAGTAGCCCCAAAGCCGCTTGCTGCGGTCAAGCAGCGTCAGCGCTTTGATCAACGCCGCGTTTGCGCCGAGCACCGCTTCGATCTGCGCAGCGGACTCAGCCCAGAAGCCGTG
>NZ_JAWHTP010000401.1:0-318 GCF_033052815.1 Chromohalobacter sp. HP20-39
GGCATGCACGAGGGCCGCGAAACGCTGGGCTTCCGTGTGACCTGGAGCAAGCGCTACATCACGCTCGGGCCGATTGCGACGGTGCTGGGCTTGGCCTTCCGCGCGGTCGATCCGGATGGCCTGCTCGGTAGCGATAAAGAACCCGGTATCACCTGCGCACTCATCCCGACCAAGCATCCGGGCGTGAACATCGGGCGCCGTCACTGGCCGCTGAACGCGGTGTTCCAGAACGGCCCGAACTCCGGCAAAGATGTGTTCATCCCGATCGACTGGGTGATCGGCGGGCAGGCGCAGGTCGGCCGTGGCTGGCGCATGCTG
>NZ_JAWHTP010000402.1:0-318 GCF_033052815.1 Chromohalobacter sp. HP20-39
CTCAGAGATGATGAATGCGATGTGCTGCACGCCGTTGGTTGATGGCCATCTTGCGATGCCGACCTGATCCCGCCTGCGAGTAGAGAGGATAACGCTCAGCTACCCGCTGTGCCGAGTACGGCGTTGGGGCTGAGTCGGTCAACCGAATGGTTCGCGCGTGCCCAGTCGGCGAGATCCTTGGGGTAGAGCAGATGATCGCGGAAAGACGAGTCGTCAATGTCGTACAGCACGCAGATCGCGGCCGATTCAAAAGCCCATTAGCCATAGTAGGGCATGTACTCGCCCTCGACTGCATGGAGATGGCCGTTGTGCCATGGC
>NZ_JAWHTP010000403.1:0-318 GCF_033052815.1 Chromohalobacter sp. HP20-39
CGAAGCTCCGGCTCGCGCTCCTGCTTCCCCCTGCCCCGCTCTCAGCGTCGGCTGATTCGCTCCATTCGAGCTGGAAACGATTTGCGGCGACCTGTTGCGCGGTCGCCACAGACGGAACCTTTGGATGTGCGCTCCTTGTTCACATCCCTTGCGTGCATACGCTTCCGCGTCGGTGATGTACAGAGCAGGCGCGTCGCAGGCGCAGGCCTGCGTCGCCGCCGTCCGACGGCGAGCGCTCCGCGCTTTCGCGAAACCGATTTCGACGGAACTTGTGATCCGCCACCCCGTGAAATCGGCCTGCGCCGTCCCTATCTGTTG
>NZ_JAWHTP010000404.1:0-318 GCF_033052815.1 Chromohalobacter sp. HP20-39
CTGGTGCCTTTGATAGTGACGAGTGCTCTTTATATCATTTGGAATCTGAATCAATGCTGACAAAAGTAAGGCGCCAAGATCATTCCGTTATCGCAGAGGCTCTTCGTCGATTGGGGACTTCTGAGAGTGAAGGGTTGCTTTACCAGGGTACGGTTTTTGTCGAGGGGGTCGACGATAGTGCCGTATTGGAGGCAGGGTTCTCGTCAATCTTGCGAAGATACAAGATTAAGGACCTTGGGGGACGCAGAGAGGTCGAAAAAGAAATTAATCAACTTCAGAGCGCAGAGAGAAATGGGATGAATCTAGCGCCGCGATATT
>NZ_JAWHTP010000405.1:0-317 GCF_033052815.1 Chromohalobacter sp. HP20-39
GGTCGCGAACGGCACGCCAGCGCTCAAGTGGGCCTTCCACGCCAAATTGCTCGATGCTTCTGACAGCGCGGTCGAAAGCCACCCAGGCCATCACCTTGGAGTGGGTGAAGTGCCGGGATGGGCCGCGCACCTCCCAGATGCCTTCGTCGGGGAGCTGCCAGATGTCTTCCAGATGCGTCATCAATGCGAGCTGCAAGCGCCATGAAGCGTCGTCGCCCGCCAGGCCGCCTTTGCGGGCGAGGTAGAGCGCGTCCATCAGTTCACCGTAGACATCGAGCTGGAGTTGCAGGGCGGCGGCGTTGCCAATGCGCACGGGC
>NZ_JAWHTP010000406.1:0-317 GCF_033052815.1 Chromohalobacter sp. HP20-39
GTCTGCAGGAGGCGACACATGCGCATGGCCGAACGCCCGAGCCCGACCTCAGCCACCCAGATTGCCGAAGCACTCCCCGCGTGCATGCTCGATGCGCGCGCGTATCCGCATCCGGCAACCCATCTTCGGATGATCGAAACGCATCTGTCGTGGGTATTCCTGGCGGGGGCGTTTGCGTACAAGGTGCGCAAGCCGGTCACGCTCGATTTCGTCAATTTCGGGTCTCTCGCCGCCCGCCGTGCCGACTGCGACGAGGAATGGCGGCTCAACCGCCAACTCGCGCCAGACCTGTACCTTGGTGTGGTGCCGATCTCGCG
>NZ_JAWHTP010000407.1:0-317 GCF_033052815.1 Chromohalobacter sp. HP20-39
ATCGCTGCCGATCGGATCAGCTCGAAGGCGCCTAGCAGGCGCGGCTTTACTTCATCCCAATTTCTGTAGATGAGGTACACCACCGCAGCTATGGCTCCCAGGGCCAATGTGGCTGGCGCCGCCGCGGCACCAATCGCAGCCAAAGCGGCAGGGAACGCAAGTTTGATGGCCGCAAACGCAGCGGCAAACATCATCGCGCCCCCCGCCAACAACGCTAGCCCGGAAAGTGCTGCGGTCAGCAGCACAGCTGCCTTCGTGATACCCGGGAAGTCTTTCGCAAATTTCACAACTCTATCCACTACGCCGATCGGCATCTC
>NZ_JAWHTP010000408.1:0-317 GCF_033052815.1 Chromohalobacter sp. HP20-39
GTGGTGGACAACAACACGCGCGCCACCGTTATGCAGACGGGCGAAGCGGATTTCGCGTTCAGTATTCCGTTTGAGCAGGCCGCAGTGCTCAAAGCCAGCCCGAAGGTGGACCTGATCGCGGCGCCTTCGATCATCCAGCGCTACATCACGTTCAACACGCGCGTGAAGCCGTTCGACAACCCGAAGGTGCGCCAGGCGATCAACTACGCCATCAACAAGGATGCGCTGACCAAGGTAGCGTTCTCGGGCTACGCCGTGCCGCAGGATGGTGTGGTGCCGCAAGGCGTCGACTACGCCACCAAGCTGGGCCCGTGGCC
>NZ_JAWHTP010000409.1:0-316 GCF_033052815.1 Chromohalobacter sp. HP20-39
GTCAATAAGGATCGCTTCATGTCGCCGCTGGGCGTGCCGTGCCAGAAGCCGCCGTTCGGCACGCTGTCGGCGGTCGACCTGACGACGCGCAAGATCCTGTGGCAGGTGCCGGTCGGTACGGTGCAGGACACGGGCCCGATGGGCATCAAGATGGGCATGAAGATGCCGGTGGGCATGCCGACGCTAGGCGGTACGCTGGCGACGCAGGGCGGGCTGGTGTTCATTGCCGGCACGCAGGATTACTACCTGCGCGCATTCGACAGCAGCACCGGCAAGGAGGTCTGGAAGGCCCGCCTGCCCGTGGGTAGCCAAGGCG
>NZ_JAWHTP010000410.1:0-316 GCF_033052815.1 Chromohalobacter sp. HP20-39
GCACGCCCCGGTAAGGATAGAGCCAGTTTTTGGCGTAGCTCCAGAAGCCCTCGATGCCGTTGATGTGGTCTCGGCCAACAGGCCTGCCTTTCTCCTTGCGCACCACCACGTGATCGCCTCGTAGCCGTAAGGTGGCATAGGCCTGCCAGGCATCGGTGTAGTAGTACAGCGAGCCTTCACGCGTGTGGGCTTGGATCTGCTCCATGATGGCTGCTTGGTCGTGCTGGGCGATCGGTGCCGCCTTCACTTCGCCATTGCGCTTGACGATGCCGAAGACCACTACCTTGCCGGCCGCTCCCCAGCCGCGTTTGCCGTG
>NZ_JAWHTP010000411.1:0-316 GCF_033052815.1 Chromohalobacter sp. HP20-39
CACGTCCGGCACCGTGAGCGCGGCGGCATGGATGGAGGCTGCGCACCGCACCGCCATGGGCAATGTTTCAGCGGCACTGACGCTGCTGCCGGCGGGCTCGGGGCCCATGCTCACCGCGGCATATGGCGTGGCGTTTGCGCAGCTCGCGCATGCGCTGGCCGTGGTGTCCGTTGTGTCGGCAGCGGTTGTCTGGGGGCTGCTTGGGCGCTCGCGGGCGGCGCTGTCGGTCGCCACTGAATCGGTCTAGCACCGGCCACCTTTCCCACATCAAGACGAGGCACCTCATGCTCCAAGCCAGCGACACGTTGAGATCGGA
>NZ_JAWHTP010000412.1:0-316 GCF_033052815.1 Chromohalobacter sp. HP20-39
GGGCGGATGTGCGCTCTGCGCCGCGGCGGCAATCTCGGGCACGCAAGCCGCTACGGTGGTTGCCACGGCCTCGGTCATAGCGATGGCGGCACGGCGGGTGGCACGTCGGATTTCGATCCACGCCAAGGTCATGATGATCAGCGCGACGATCAGCCAGGTCAGCAGGAATTCTGCGTGCGCCACCACCCAGGTGCGCACGAAATCGATGGGGTCGTTCAAGGTGGTCCTCCTTCGCTGTCACCCAGCGTGACAACTCCAAGGGACCCTGTGCAGCAAGTTGCGTTCCAACGCGAAGCGAATGCTCAAAAACAAACCG
>NZ_JAWHTP010000413.1:0-316 GCF_033052815.1 Chromohalobacter sp. HP20-39
AACAGCTCGCAGCGGTCGAGCACTTCCATCGAAAGTTGATGGCCGGAGTCAGCGGTGTATGGACCGGCCGGGTCGAACTTCACGGCGGTGAAGCCAAGCTTGACGTTTTCCAGTGCGCATTCCGCAGCCAGATCCGGATCGTCGTAGTCGTACTCGCCCTGCGCGTTCTTCGGGTACAGATAGGTGTACGAACGCAGACGCTCATTCACCTTGCCGCCCAGCAGTTCATACACCGGCTTGCCCGCAGCCTTGCCGATGATGTCCCAGCAGGCCATCTCCAGGCCGCTGACCACGCCCATCATCGTGAGGTCGGGGC
>NZ_JAWHTP010000414.1:0-316 GCF_033052815.1 Chromohalobacter sp. HP20-39
GTGGCAGCTGATAACGCTGTTAAGCTGCGGGGCCGGAGGACTCCGTGCACCGCATCACCCGACGCCACTGCCTGCTCGCCGCCGCCGGCCTGCCACTTGCAGCGCATGCTGCCGACGCACCGCTTCGACCGCTGCTGGACGCGCGCTTGAAGGACGACGGCGTGGCCCTCGTTGCCGGCCGCCTGCAGGGCGGCCAGGCCAGCTTCGACGGTGCCGCCAGGACAGGCCCACGACCGGATGCCGACAGCCGCTTCGAGATTGGCTCCATCACAAAGACCTTCACCGCGCTGCTGCTGGCCGATGCGGTGGTGCGCGG
>NZ_JAWHTP010000415.1:0-315 GCF_033052815.1 Chromohalobacter sp. HP20-39
GTGCCGATGCTGTTGATCGGCCACGCGGGCGCCAAGCACGGAATTCCGTATGCGGTGCTGGTGCGCACATCGTTCGGCACGCAGGGGGCGAAGCTGCCGGCGCTGCTGCGTGCCATCGTCGCGTGCGGCTGGTATGGCATCCAGACGTGGCTGGGCGGCAGCGCCATCTATACGCTGGCCAACATCCTGACGGGCAATGCCCTGCATGGCGCCGTGCTGCCGTTTCTTGATATCTCGGTGGGGCAGTTGGCGTGCTTCCTGCTGTTCTGGGCGTTGCAGCTTTATTTCATCCTGCACGGCACCGACTCGATCCGC
>NZ_JAWHTP010000416.1:0-315 GCF_033052815.1 Chromohalobacter sp. HP20-39
TGCGGAACGACCGGAGTCGAAGCGGTGGCTGCGCAGGCCGGAGCGGGGCTCAAACGCGTGGCCGTCCAGTTGCCGCCAACCGACATGGTGGGCGCGTCCTTGTAGGTGCCCGACGCCGTATTCGTATCGGTGAATGCGCCGACGAGGGCATCGTTGTTGTAGGTGACGCCGCCGGGCATCGACGGGATCGGGACTTGTTGCCCGGAGTTCGCCCCGATTGTCCATTGCCCCGTACCCGGAACGTAGATCACCGCGCCGCTCAGGAAGGCCTGGGTACCATCGTTGCGTGTGACGGTTCCCGTAATGCTGCCGTCC
>NZ_JAWHTP010000417.1:0-314 GCF_033052815.1 Chromohalobacter sp. HP20-39
CCCTTGATGAGTTGCGCAGCACGGTCGATGTTGCCGGTCGCTTCCTTCACGCCGATGATGCCCGGCACTTCGGCCAGACGCAGCATGGTCTCGACCGTCATATCGGCCACGGTACGGCCCGGCACGTTGTACAGGATGACCGGCAGGTCGACCGATTCGGCGACCTTGCGGAAGTGCAGATACATGCCTTCCTGCGTCGGCTTGTTGTAGTACGGCACGACCTGCAGCGAAGCATCGGCGCCCACCTGCTTGGCGTAGGCCGTCAGTTCAATGGCCTCCACGGTGGAATTGCCGCCGGTGCCAGCGATGATTGG
>NZ_JAWHTP010000418.1:0-314 GCF_033052815.1 Chromohalobacter sp. HP20-39
TGTCACCCTATTTTCTGGCGACGACTGTTTGCATGGTTCCGCTCTCACTGCTAGCCGGCCCCATCAGCCAGTACTTTCAGCCTCGTGTGCTGAATCAGAATCTCGAGGGTGACACCTTTCCCAATGTCACGATCCAGAGATTCGTACTTTGCACAATTCTGATCACATCTCTGCCATGCCTGGCTTTCTGGCTGGCGCGAGATCCTCTCATTAGTTTCTGGGTTGGCCATAATCATGACGACAAGATCATTTCCCACTATGTAGGAATACTCCTGCCCGGTTTTGTCGTGGGCGCATTTGGCTATATCCCCTAC
>NZ_JAWHTP010000419.1:0-314 GCF_033052815.1 Chromohalobacter sp. HP20-39
GATCGAGCCCGGCTTGGCCAGCACTTGGCCACGCTGAACGTCTTCACGCTTGGTGCCGCGCAGCAGAATACCGACGTTGTCGCCTGCTTGACCTTGGTCCAGCAGCTTGCGGAACATTTCCACGCCCGTGCAGGTCGTCTTGTCGATCTTCGGCTTGTCGCCGTCCATGGCGATACCGACGATTTCGATTTCTTCGCCGACCTTGATCACGCCACGCTCGATACGGCCGGTCACCACGGTGCCGCGACCCGAGATCGAGAACACGTCTTCCACCGGCATCAGGAACGTGCCGTCAACAGCGCGCTCCGGCGTCG
>NZ_JAWHTP010000420.1:0-314 GCF_033052815.1 Chromohalobacter sp. HP20-39
GGCGGCCGCCGAACACGCGGTCCAGCAGGCCGAGAGATTCACGCTGCTCCCAGTCCTCGCGGGCGACCAGGGGCGCGTAGAGGTAGCGGCGGCCGTCGCGCTGCGCCTGCAGGGCGCCCTTGTTGAGCATGCGGTTCAGCAGGGTCTTGACGGTGCCGAGTTGCCAGCCAGCGTCAGACGGAAGCGTCGGGTCGTCCCCTGCTTCCTCGACGCCCGCGGGGGGCGGGTTGCGCATCGCCCGGCCCTGGGCGTGCTGTGACAGCAGCGCCGCGAGGATGTCTTCCGCGCTGAGCGGGTGGCGCGCCCAGAGGGTG
>NZ_JAWHTP010000421.1:0-313 GCF_033052815.1 Chromohalobacter sp. HP20-39
CCCACGCCTTCGTGTCTGCGTCGGAGTAAACCTGGTGCAGTTGCCAGACCGGGCACTTGTCCGGATCGCCCGGGTCAGTGCGGCGCACGCGGGCCGGGTCGGTCGGCATGGTGCGAACCTTTTTCTCGACGGTTTCCTTGTCCTCACGCATGCGGATCGTGTTGCCGTACGACTTGGACATCTTCTGGCCGTCGAGGCCCGGCATGCGGGATGCCTCGGTCAACAGCACCTGCGGTTCGTGCAGGATGATATTGCGGGCGCCTTCCAGGTAACCGTACAGGAGCTCGCGGTCTCCCTTCGAATGGCTCTGCGT
>NZ_JAWHTP010000422.1:0-313 GCF_033052815.1 Chromohalobacter sp. HP20-39
TGGCAAGGTTGAGTCCGCGGCCTGCCCGCGGTTTCAAGGGCATCGCCCCAATGCTGCTGGGGCTGGTTTTGGTAGCGGTCGTGACGGGCGGTCTGCTTGGCAGTTGCGAGGACAAGACCATCGCACCAAGCATCGTCGGCTACAACCATACCAACGCGGCTATTGGCCACTTTACGGTGAACGGCCGTGGTGGTGGAGGGTTTCTTGGCGCCCATCAGGGCGGCGGAAAGTTCGCGTGTTGTGCGCCCATCCCTAACCCTTGGCGGTCAGGACTGACCGCGACGATTGGCTGGACTGACGAACGAGATGAGCA
>NZ_JAWHTP010000423.1:0-313 GCF_033052815.1 Chromohalobacter sp. HP20-39
GTGTGCTACTCAATAGCCGCATGAATACCGCGAGAGGGAGTCGACCGCGAGACGAAATCGCCCGAACTTAAAGGGTGCCGTTAAGCTGATGGGCAAGCGGCCCAAAGCTGTCATGCTCCCGGATTAGTCGGCGTTCCAACTCGTCCAGACTCTCTCCGTCTGCCGGGTTCTGAAGATAGGTGAGTACGATGCGTTGCCCGACCCTAACCGCGTTGGCAAGGGCGTCGTGGACCTTGCGATAGGGCCGACCTGGGTTCGACGCGTGACGTGACCGGTTGTTTCGAGTCCAGGTTGAAAGAGAGAATTCAACCCT
>NZ_JAWHTP010000424.1:0-313 GCF_033052815.1 Chromohalobacter sp. HP20-39
TGTGGGAACTTTGAAGATCCATCCGCTCGGGCAAAGTATTTTTCCGCTGATCAAAAAACGCGCCTACCCGAATGCTCCCAGAATGCACATCGCCTATTTTGAGGCAGGATTTTTTTTGCCTCCTCCGAATAAATTCCTGCTTTTCAAGAAAACACTCAGACTGCGTTTTTACAATTGTTTGACATGTTTGATGAGGGGAGTTTGTTTTAATTTGCTCCTTAGTTGGTAATATTGCGCGCCATGTCAGCGTAGTGTCGTACGGTGTTGTTGCATAAACCCGTCCGGTGCGGCTTTCTGGCGTTACGTACAAGAG
>NZ_JAWHTP010000425.1:0-311 GCF_033052815.1 Chromohalobacter sp. HP20-39
TAAACGAATAGCGATCAACCTGCATCCACAAAAGACTACCAACCGCATCAACTAACCCCGGCAGCGCATATTTTGCATTCATCGTCGTTGTCCTATTTCGTCAGCCCGCGCGGTGCCGGCGTCTTTCCTTCGCACTTATCACTGGTCCTGTAGGCCGCCACCTTGCGAATGTGCTTGCTCCCGCTGGGGCGATGCCCGGTCTGGTGAGGCAACGGCTCTGTCGGGAAAGGAAGCACTTCGCGGCAATGCTTGCAGCTATAGCCGTTGCCGTGTTCACACAGCGGCGAGAGTGGTTCGTCCCAGTGTGGCGG
>NZ_JAWHTP010000426.1:0-311 GCF_033052815.1 Chromohalobacter sp. HP20-39
CGGGCGGCGGGCATTCACCTGATCCTGGCGACGCAGCGTCCGTCGGTGGACGTCATCACCGGGCTGATCAAGGCCAACATCCCGACGCGCGTGGCGTTCCAGGTGTCGTCCAAGATTGATTCGCGCACGATTCTCGATCAGATGGGCGCGGAATCGCTGCTTGGCCAGGGTGACATGCTGTTCCTGCCGCCGGGCACCGGGTATCCGCAACGCGTGCACGGCGCTTTTGTGGCCGATGAAGAAGTCCACCGCGTGGTCGAACACTGGAAGCAGTTCGGCGAGCCCGAGTACGATGAAGCCATCCTGGCCGG
>NZ_JAWHTP010000427.1:0-311 GCF_033052815.1 Chromohalobacter sp. HP20-39
CATCGCGTATATTGATAATACTGCGGTTTATGTCTTCACTTACTGCTCCCTGCTGCTCGACCGCAGTCGCTATTTGCGCGTTCATGTCGGTAATTTCGTTAACGCGTTGGCCAATTCCATCAAGAGCTGTAGCTGCTTCCTCTGCGTGAGCTACACTCGTGTGCGCTTGCCGACTACTTTGCTCCATGACTGTAACAGCGGATTGCGCTCGCTCTTGTAGAGCGCTGATCATGCTTTGAATATCCGTTGTCGATTGCTGTGTGCGAGCAGCAAGACTGCGAACCTCATCGGCGACAACAGCAAAACCACGC
>NZ_JAWHTP010000428.1:0-311 GCF_033052815.1 Chromohalobacter sp. HP20-39
CATGTCTGCCGTTTTATGGGGAGCAGGAGGAAACGTCGTGCGCATGGTGCTGCAGATCGGCTCGCAAGTCGTGTTGGCGCGACTTCTCGGGCCGGCTGAATATGGCATCTTTGCCATCGGAACCTTGGTCATCACGTTCAGTATGTTTTTTGGTGATGTGGGGTTGGCATACGTTTTGATACAGAAGCCTCAAATTGAGCCGCGAGATGTGCGGTTCGTGTTCACATGGCAAGTCATCCTTGGTTCGATGGTTACCTCGTTTGTCATGCTGGCCTCAGTGCCTATTGCGACGTTCTTCGGTGAACCACGCG
>NZ_JAWHTP010000429.1:0-310 GCF_033052815.1 Chromohalobacter sp. HP20-39
GGAGGTTGACGAGGGTTTCCGCATCGGAAAGACACTCAATCGGCTGTTTTCGACCGTCTGCGACGTTGAATATCGCTTGTTGACCCGCAGCTTGCCATTTCCCGCCGGTGGTTCGCTGCTCGCTGTCGCGGTCAAGGAGTGATATGGCCATTCAAGGCACTGAAACCAGTCATTCGCACCTGCGCTGATGCGCCTTGGAGAAAAGGCCGGCATGACCGATCGACGAATCTTCTACAGATATCTGCTGAGTGGCGGTGCTTCCACCGCCACTCACTATCTGGCGCTGTACATTTTGGTCCACTAAGTTACT
>NZ_JAWHTP010000430.1:0-310 GCF_033052815.1 Chromohalobacter sp. HP20-39
GCCTTGAGTCAGACCCACGCAGACCCGCGAGTGCTGATTCTGCGGCTCAAACGCGTGCCGTTTATCGACATGACCGGGCTACTCACCCTGGAGGAAGTGATCGCCAAGCTGGAGAAACGCAGCATCACGGTGCTGGTCAGCGAAGCGAACGATCGGGTCAGGGGCAAGCTGGAGAAGGCGGGCATCCTGGCCGCTGTTGGGCACGACAACTATCAGGACAGCTTTGCTGCTGCCATCGCCCGGTGCGATGTGCTGATCGGCTCCAGCGAGGACGCCGCTCGCGAGCACCAGGCAGCGCTATCCAGGCAGG
>NZ_JAWHTP010000431.1:0-309 GCF_033052815.1 Chromohalobacter sp. HP20-39
TCAATGCGGTCATCACGATCTCCACGGCTACGCTCCTCCCGGTGCTGGATTTCCTGCGGCCCTACTTTCCCTACATCAACTACGTGGCTGTTGGGGTGGTGACGCTGTTCCTAGTGCTACTGGTCATGAAACTGATGGGCCTTCCGCGAGGCGCCCAGTTGCATTCCAGCCTAGTGGTCTGCTCAGGGGTGTGCGCGACGGCGTTCAGTGTGGGAGCCATCGCCAGCGCCAGGCACGCAGACGCGGGCGGCCTGATCGCCTCGGCGTCCCCGCTTGCTGCACAAATCCAGCGCTTGCTGGTGGATACGC
>NZ_JAWHTP010000432.1:0-309 GCF_033052815.1 Chromohalobacter sp. HP20-39
CGCCGAAGGCATTTGTGCAGGCGATGCTGGATGTGGTGCGGTTTTGAGGGTGAGAGATGAGGCAACGCCTCATCCCTCCGATGCAGCTACGCGATCAGTAGCCGATGTTGGTCAATGCCGTTGGCCCGTTACGTTGGCAGAGCTGCGCAAGATAGAGGCTCTTCGGCGCGACAGGCACGCTGGGCGAATCGACATCACCCGGTGTTTCTGTGGTCTGCGGCATCGTGTTACCGGTGCTGCCGATCAACCAGTTCATCGAACCCGGCGGCGCCTGGAGGTTAAAGGTGGCGGTCGAGTTCCACACCACGC
>NZ_JAWHTP010000433.1:0-309 GCF_033052815.1 Chromohalobacter sp. HP20-39
CTGTGTGATCACCGGATTCAGGAGCGCAATCCACCAGCTGAATGGGATCCAGCGGCTCAGCGAGTGCGCCCAAAGGCGCGCTAACTTACCATACTTGGGCATCCCCTGAACATCATGAAACAGCAGATCAACTGGAGTGCTGTCGAGCTGCTGAAGTACCAGATCGATCTTGTCCTGCGTGAAGCTGTCGTCGGAGTCAAGGAACGCGATGTGGCTGAACCGCGCTCTTCTGATGCCCAGATTTCGGGCTGCCTGCGGCCCGCGATTGCGCTCGAACCGATAGCAGCGGATCGGGATGTGGTGGTTGTT
>NZ_JAWHTP010000434.1:0-309 GCF_033052815.1 Chromohalobacter sp. HP20-39
CCCGCTGCCGCCATGCCGCGCACGGTGCCGGCTCGCTAGCAGTGGAGCGCGCCGTGACCACGCAGCCGGGCGCCCTGCGCAAATGGAAAGCGGTATGGCGCGCGTGGCTTGCCGCGTGGCCTCTGCTGTTGCTTGCCGTGCCGATGGGGCGGGCGGGCGCCGTTGCGCCGGCTGACCCGGGCGAAGCCATCTTCCGCCAGGGCGTGCTGCCATCGGGGCAGCCGCTGATGGCAACCCGTGAGAGCGGCATGCACACGGAAGGCGCCGCAAGCGCCTGCGTCAACTTCCATCGGCGCAGCGGGCTGGGCA
>NZ_JAWHTP010000435.1:0-309 GCF_033052815.1 Chromohalobacter sp. HP20-39
CCCGCCATTTCGGCCATCTTCTCGGCCATGGCACGGCACGTCAGCTTGCTGCGGTCGAAATCGAGTCGCGCCTGCAGCACGCCATTGGTGAGCAGGTTGTACAAACCGGGATCGGCCCGCTGGATGATCAGCGCGGGCAACGATGCCACCGCACTGGTGGCACTCTGGATCACCGACGACATGATTTGCTGGAAGCCGTTGGTGATGCCGTTAAGTTGGTTCTTCAACGTGGTCTGGATGCTCATGACGCCGCAGATCAAGTTGCTGTTCCAACCCACGCCGACACCGAGAGAGCGCATGCCGGCCGCA
>NZ_JAWHTP010000436.1:0-309 GCF_033052815.1 Chromohalobacter sp. HP20-39
TCTCAAAAAGACTTCGTTGCCGAAGTCGGCGGTTGGACGTCGATTGAGACGTTTAGCGTGCCGGGGCTCTTTAACCTGCGCGCGCCGGTGGTGGTGCGCAATGCCGACCTGGACACGATTGGCTTTGCCTCCACGGCAGGGTCGATGTTGCTGGGAACGACGGGAGACCTTGTTGCTGCCAAGTCAAATCTCGATGGCCTTGTGTTGATTGACCGCGTGCTGTGTAAGGACTCGGTGACGGATTACCGTGACTGCGCTGCTCAATATCAGAGAGGGCGTTTCGACCTGTCGTCGGGCGCTGAGCTCGAC
>NZ_JAWHTP010000437.1:0-309 GCF_033052815.1 Chromohalobacter sp. HP20-39
GAACTTCTCGCAGCCCTCCGTGAGCGTGCATCTGGCCAAGCTGCGCGACATCTTTGGAGACCCGTTGCTGCTGCCCGGCCCACGCGGCATGCGCCCGACCGCTCGCGCCGAGGCACTGCGCGAGCCGCTACGGCAGGCACTGGAAGCGCTGGAGCAGGCCGTTGCGCCCGCCAGCCCGTTTGAGCCGGCGCACGCCACCAACACCTGGCGCGTGGCCGCCACCGACTACGGTGAATCGACCATCGTGCTGCCAGCGCTCAACGCCCTGCGTGGCGCCGCGCCAGGCACGCGGCTGGCAATTCTCGAACT
>NZ_JAWHTP010000438.1:0-309 GCF_033052815.1 Chromohalobacter sp. HP20-39
GGCGCATCCTGCGGGTCTCGCCGCAGGGCGATTGGAGCGTCGTTGCCGAATACGACGGCGAACCGAACGGCCTCGCCCTGCGTCACGACGGCACGTTGCTGATTGCTGACTATAAGAATGGAGTGCTGTCGCTCGACCCGGCGACGGGCGTGGTCAGCCCCTTCCTTACCCGCCGCAACAGCGAACGCTTCAAGGGTCCGAACGATCTGGTCGTCGCCCGCAACGGCGATGTCTATTTCACCGATCAAGGCCAGACCGGCCTGCACGACCCGACCGGCCGCGTGTACCGCCTGCGCCCGGATGGCCGGC
>NZ_JAWHTP010000439.1:0-309 GCF_033052815.1 Chromohalobacter sp. HP20-39
GTGAAGAGCATGGAGGTTATCCTCCGTCACGCAGAAACTACTCGCGTCCAGCCGGCGCAGCGCGGTGAGCCCGCGCCTGTGGTGCTTCGGACGAAGATGCGGGTTGCCAGCAAAGAATCCAATTCGGCGGGCAAGTGACAATTGCCCCAGCTACGTTCCAGTGACGCTCACCCAATACCACACCGCTTTCTAGCCAAGATTCAGACAAGCGTCGCGTCACACTTCCTCGTGAATTGACATTTTTATTTGCGAAGTAGTGACGAATTTATTTCCGTCTACGCCACATGGATGCCCTTTTGGGCTGCCTCA
>NZ_JAWHTP010000440.1:0-308 GCF_033052815.1 Chromohalobacter sp. HP20-39
GCGCTGCCCGAGGTATGAACGCAGCCAACGCCGTGCCGCACGCGTGCTTTGCCGACAAGGCCGGCGCGTTCCTGCACGTGCATCGCGGGCGGGCGTCGTTGCCGTTTGTCGCCAACCTCGTCACGCAGATTGACGTGGTGGAGGCGGGCGGTTTGCCGCTGCCCGTCACCGTCAACAACAGCGACGACCGCGCCGACAACGCCTGGGTCTGCTCACCCATCACCACGTATGGGCGCTATGCGGCGGAAGAGTCCGAACGTTTGGCACCGCGTGTGCTGCGGCCCGTGTTGCGCGGCACGATTGGTTTG
>NZ_JAWHTP010000441.1:0-308 GCF_033052815.1 Chromohalobacter sp. HP20-39
GTCCTGGCGATATTGCGGTCCTATGCCGCAAGAATGACCAAGTCGAACTGGCGGTGACATCGCTGACCCGGTGGGGCATCCCATCGGCAAGTCCCCGAGCAGGTCTGCTGGGGACACCCGAGGCCATCTTTGTCCTGGCGTGCCTACGACGTTTGCTCGACCCCGGCGATACCGTCGCATCTGCCCTGGTGCTTGGCCTAGCGGATGGTGTGCCGGTGGAGGAGTGGCTAGCCGACCGGCTCAGATTCATTTCCGAAGAGGGCGCGGTGTCGCACCAGTGGAGGCCTACTGGCGCCTCAGCGCATCCG
>NZ_JAWHTP010000442.1:0-308 GCF_033052815.1 Chromohalobacter sp. HP20-39
TACCTGCAGCTCGGCAGCGGTGGCCTCCACGGCGGCCAGCAGGTCAAGGTAGTCGTCCAGTTGCGTCAGCGGCGGCATGAAGACGTGCAGCAGGCGTTTGCCGCTGCCGAAGGCGTCGTGCTCGACCTTGGGGCCAGCAGCTCGGGCTGGGTCGCGCGCTTCCACGCATAGCGCGGTGCGGTGCGTCCACGAGGCTGACTCGCCTCGCGCCGGCACACGCTCCACCGCTGGCTGGCCAGCGCCCACGCCCAGCGGGGACGACGGTTCGGCCGCGCCATCGGTGCCATCGGTGCCTTCGCCCCGCTCAC
>NZ_JAWHTP010000443.1:0-308 GCF_033052815.1 Chromohalobacter sp. HP20-39
TCGAGCCATCAAAGGCAGTATGTGGCCCAGCGTATTCGACATTGCTGGGGCGGGCATAGTCCCGATGTCCGAGCTCGCAAGCCTGCTGCGGGAGCCCCTCACGCGTGCCAACCGGCTGCTGCACCGGAAAAGGCTGTTCGGCCTCGGAAGTTCTGCTGCCAGACCGAAACGACGTACCCCGTGTGGACAGGTTCGCCACCCACTGCACGAGGCTGTGGACGGCCCTACGGGGTACTGACACGCCCCTTCGGGGCTTGCCTTATATAGAAAAAAGCCAAAAAGGACCATCGTTGTCGCTGGCCCCATAG
>NZ_JAWHTP010000444.1:0-308 GCF_033052815.1 Chromohalobacter sp. HP20-39
GTCTTGTGGAGGGTGCAGGACGCATGGGTAGTGCCGGGCAATAAATCCTATGGCGATGACTTTGAATCTGCTGTGAAGCGCGTCACGGAAGACTTGGCAGCCAACGGAACAGACGTGCTCGGCGACAGCTGGCGCGGCAACCACACGATCGTTATCACCCAGAACGGAGCAGCTGAGCAATGAGGATCTTCTATCAACCGAAGCTGATCGCCGGTGCTGTGGCAACGGTCTTGAGTCTGTCGGGATGCGGTATCGCGGAGGTGCGCGGCATCCAGAAAGACGCGATGCGCGACACGCGCGCGCAGCTC
>NZ_JAWHTP010000445.1:0-308 GCF_033052815.1 Chromohalobacter sp. HP20-39
GGCTGATGCTCCTGCGCTCACCATCCGATGTCCGCAGGCCCCAGCCAATGCTGACAGTCACCCCCTCTAACGAGAGGGAGAGCGGTAGCCGGCCGCCGTCCATCACCGTCCGAATTGCCTGGAGGATGTCCACCCCGAGTTTCGCGGCGTGCGCCCGCCGAAGCCGATCCTCCTCGATCTCGCGAAGCCGCCGAGCTTGGGTGGCCGTGACTTCCGCTGGGCTCAGCGGCCACCGCAGGAAGCGGAGCGCTGCGCGCCATTGCGGCGAGATAGCAGCCCCACGAGCCAGCAGCAAATCGCGGGCCTGC
>NZ_JAWHTP010000446.1:0-307 GCF_033052815.1 Chromohalobacter sp. HP20-39
GCATGTACCTCGAATGGACGAACTGCGCCGCAGCCATGAAGCTGCAGGCAAACACGCCGTGTACGTCGGCTACCCCCGAACGAAAAATGGCCACCCGTTCCCGGGTGGCCGAATCAATCACTGTCCTTGAGATACAGCCGGCGGAGATGGTCTGGTTCGTCTTTGGCGGAGCACATCGGCGCCCCCGCAGTCCAAATCAACCGTGGCCCTCAATCCTCTGAGAACAACTCGATGAGCCCTTTCCAGTCTCTCGACTGGACCAGGAGTTCAACAATCTCTAGGATGACGAGCAGGTCTTGTTGGCTTC
>NZ_JAWHTP010000447.1:0-307 GCF_033052815.1 Chromohalobacter sp. HP20-39
GTGGCGCTTTGATAGCGCTTGTATCACGCCCGGACAGGTACTGCTTCCGGTGTGCACATGCCGACAACGCGGCAGCGCACACCGTGTGGCACGCCTTCAAGGCGTTGCCGGCAGCTTGCTTACCTTACGCGGCAAGAGGCTGAACCACACCAGCACCCGGGCCGGTGAGCCCAGCCGAGCGCATGGCGTTGGCAATGTCGATCTCTGCGCCGGGTTCCAGCGGCAGCAGCGGAGAGCGCACGGTGGCGTGCTCGAGGATGCCGCGCGCGACGAGCGCGTGCTTGAGCGCGACGGTGCCCTCCATGTG
>NZ_JAWHTP010000448.1:0-307 GCF_033052815.1 Chromohalobacter sp. HP20-39
GCCTTATGACGCGGTACGGACTCGCCCGTGATAGGCGACTCGTCCAGGCTGCTTTCACCGCGGAGGATCTTGCCGTCCGCAGGCACCCGGTCACCAGGGCGCACCAGCACGCGGTCGCTCACGCGCAGGGAAGCGGCGGGCACTTCGCGCTGCCCGCCCGCGGCATCGAGCAGTACCGCCGTCTTAGGCACCAGGGAGGCCAGCGCCTTGATGCCGGCGCGCGCGCGGCCGGCGGCCAAGCTTTCCAGCAGCTCGCCGATCGCGAACAGGAACACCACGGCAGCAGCTTCCTCGTCCTCGCCTATCA
>NZ_JAWHTP010000449.1:0-306 GCF_033052815.1 Chromohalobacter sp. HP20-39
GCCGTACAAGGATACGTTCGTGGAGATGCGCTACGAGGTGGTGCGCGGGTAGTCCGATTCAGCGACCTGTGTCGAGTCCGCCATCCGCAGCCGCGTCTGTGCATCCAGCAGCTCGCGCAGCGTGGCAAACAGCGGCGCCGCTTGCATGTAGCGCTGCCCGTAGCTCAGGTTGAACGCGTAGTCGAAGTCGTCCGGGTTGGCGCCCTGGTTGTGCTGCAGGATGGTCTCCAGTTTGTCCAGCGCCTTTACCGCGCGTGCTTCCGGCGTGGCTTCTGCTTCGTATTCATCCCACAGTGCGACGATGGC
>NZ_JAWHTP010000450.1:0-306 GCF_033052815.1 Chromohalobacter sp. HP20-39
GGGCTGGCGCTCGGCGGCTCGTGGGACGGTCTGCCCTCGCTGCTCGCGCTGAACGCCCCCGGGCACCGGCGCGGCTGGTACGCAATGCTCGGGCAACTGGGTGCGCCGCTGGGCTTCATCGTCGCGTCCAGCGTCTTCCTCTACGTGTTCAGCAGCCTCGACGCGAAGGACTTCCTGTCCTGGGGCTGGCGCTTCCCGTTCTACACGGCCTTTGCGATCAATGTCGTCGCGCTGTTCGCCCGGCTGCGGCTGGTCGTGACGCATGAGTACGAAAAGCGCATGGAGGAACATGAGCTCGACCCCGCC
>NZ_JAWHTP010000451.1:0-306 GCF_033052815.1 Chromohalobacter sp. HP20-39
CGGCGCAGACGATCATGCGCTGGCGTGCCACACGGCGCGCGATCACGCCGGCCTTGTCTTCCAGATCGCCGGTGCGGATGGCGATGTCGTAGTCGCCTTCGGCCAGATCGACAAAACGGTCGTTGAATGAGAGGTCCAACTCCAGCGCGGGGTATTGCTGCACAAGCTGCAGTAGCACGGGGGCCACGCACTTCCGGCCAAGATGCACAGGCATGGTGACGCGCAGCTTCCCGCGTGGCTCGCCGAATTGATCGGCGGCAAGCGCGTCGGCCGCTTCCGCCTCGGCCAGCACGACCTTGCAGCGCT
>NZ_JAWHTP010000452.1:0-305 GCF_033052815.1 Chromohalobacter sp. HP20-39
TAGAGCAAACTGGATACCAACATATAGGAGATAAGAAAATGAGCTATTTTCCAAACCTAAACGACTCCATTTTCTTATTGAAAAATACGACTATATGGAGCAACAAAAAGAAGGAATCAGTAGCCTTCAATTATGGGAAACAGATTTTTATTGCTTACTCTTTTGATGATAAATTAACTTTTATCAAGTATGAAGGAGATAAAGCAATAGAAATGATAGATGAAATACTGGATTACTTTTCTCTTATTTTGAGTGAATCTGAATCAGTTAGTTATATACACAGAAATTTACAACAAGGAGAACGG
>NZ_JAWHTP010000453.1:0-305 GCF_033052815.1 Chromohalobacter sp. HP20-39
TATGTTGTCGATTGGTGGTGATTCCAATACTATCTTGATTGCTAAAATTCTTGGCTTCCAATCAGTTAGGAAGTTTGAAGAAATCCACCTTACAGATAAACATAAGGGGTTAAATTCTCAATCTGGCATGTTGTCCAGCTTCGGACATGGAAACATAGATACAAACTTCAAACACTACTTCAATCTACATTTGGATGGAGTAAAGAAATTGAATAGATTGAAGATTTTGAAAGAAAAGAAACAAAACAATATTATCAATCAAGAAGAAGAAAGTGAACTGTTATCATTGTTGCTTGAATTGACTT
>NZ_JAWHTP010000454.1:0-305 GCF_033052815.1 Chromohalobacter sp. HP20-39
GATCCAAGATGATCGAGCCGATGCGGGAGGCGTACCGTCTAGCGGGCGCCCCAGTCGTTACATCACCTGCTTCCACTGCCGCATCTTCGACAGTGCGTCGTCGTAGGCCGTAGCGGTGAAGAACTGAATCCTGCGTCCGAGGGTTTGCATCGGGCTCGTCGTGGGATCGAAAAGCCTAACGTCCGAATGGTGCGCCACGATGTCGAGCACCCGGTTCTGGCCCTCTGCAAGCATGGTTTCCAGCTCGCAAAGGTCCCTGTTTGCGAAACGGCGTTGGAACATCCCTGAAAGACCTTCGGCGCGCT
>NZ_JAWHTP010000455.1:0-305 GCF_033052815.1 Chromohalobacter sp. HP20-39
CTGCTGTGGGCCGACCGACGTGGTCGTCAGCTCAACAACGACTAGCGATTGCTCGACGCTGGCCCAGCCAGCCACACCAAATGACGCACCCATTCGTGGGTGCGTTTTTTTTGCCGTTTCGGCTTTGGCCGAAGCGGCAAAAGCCCTCTTAAGGAGGCTCAACCATGATTTCAATCCGTTCACCCGAATGCCAGGCGTTGGCATACAACTGTAAGCTTGACCCCCTCGGGGCAAGCGTTCTCATGTCGCTCTCGCGCGTCTGGTCGTCGGTTGACCCGATCGGCAGCCGGGAGCTGCAGGAGCGT
>NZ_JAWHTP010000456.1:0-305 GCF_033052815.1 Chromohalobacter sp. HP20-39
GCCATCACAGAGCACAAGAGCCCGGGGTGGGCGCGCTGCAGTGGGTGCATCCGTGCGCCAATCTCGAAGATCTGCTCATGAGGCAACTCGATCGCCAAGTACTACGGCGCCGAGAGGTCCGTCTCCCATCCAAACTGATCGACCTGATCGCGTGCTGCCGCCTGGTCGAGCAAAGCGAACCCAAACAGAAGCCGCTTGCACGTCGGTGTGCGTCGCCGCAGCCACGCGAACATCGCCTCTGCGAACATGTCACCAGCATTGCCGCTGGAGCGAGCGTCGCGCGGCGAGAGCGGACCAGCCTCGAA
>NZ_JAWHTP010000457.1:0-304 GCF_033052815.1 Chromohalobacter sp. HP20-39
GGCGCGGCTGCCGGTGTATGCGCTGCTGATTGGCGCGTTCATTCCGGTGCGCGAGGTGTGGGGCGTGTTCAACCTGCAGGGGCTGGTGCTGTTCGGGCTGTACATGGCCGGCATCGTGTCGGCGCTGGTCGTGGCCTACGTACTCAAGTACCTCAAGCGCGATCGCAACGAGCACCCGCTCATCCTGGAGCTGCCGTCGTATCGGCTGCCGAGCGTGCGCAACCTCGCTGTGGGTCTACTGGAACGCGCGCGTATCTTCCTGCGCCGAATCGGCACGGTCATCCTGAAGATGATGGTGCTGCTG
>NZ_JAWHTP010000458.1:0-304 GCF_033052815.1 Chromohalobacter sp. HP20-39
GACCTGGCGCGCGTCGGCATCGCACTGGCGCTGTCGCTGGCGGTGCAGGCGGTATCGGCATCGCCCTGGGCCGAATACGCGCTGAGCTGCCCGGCCCAGGCGCCGGGCGTGGGCGTGTCGCTGGGCTCCGGGGTGCTGTTCTGGCTGTTTGCGTGCGCGGTGTTCGATGACGACTTCCGCCTGCGTGCCTGGCATGGCGCGGTCTGGGCCGCGGTCGCGGCCTATGGCAGCTCGGTCTGCCTGTGGCAGGGCTGGTGGCCGGCCTGGCACCGTCAGAACTTGCTGCGCAGAACGGCGTGTCGGA
>NZ_JAWHTP010000459.1:0-303 GCF_033052815.1 Chromohalobacter sp. HP20-39
GCAGTCGGCCGCCCTCCGCACGTCGCTTCGTCAAGCGCTGCGCAGCGACGATTGAGGTGCGGTTTTGGATGTCTTGCGATGGCGGCTCTGATTCTGCCGAAGCAAAGTCGGGTCAACGGCTGTTGCACCAGCCAGCCAAGTGGCAAATGCTGGCGGCAGCGTCACGTCTTTGTATTCGATGCGCCGGATGTGGCCCACCATGTGCATGGGGTTGTAGCCCTTGCCGTAGTCAATCTCGCTCCCCTGGAGGCGAAGCAGAGTCTTGTCAGAGTCGCGCGGCAGCTTTCGGCCCGTATAAAACTG
>NZ_JAWHTP010000460.1:0-303 GCF_033052815.1 Chromohalobacter sp. HP20-39
TGTCGCCAGGTTTTCCACGATAAGCAGCGTTTCGGGTTGCCATTTGAGTGCCACCAGGTCCTCCACAGGCACTTCCAAGTCAGACAGTCCACCAATTTTTCCGCGAAGAATGGGACACAGTACACGTACGCGTATCTGAGCCGGTGCCTTACGCAAGCCACACAACGTGTGGAAATCGGTCTCGAGAGCAGTCTCCGGCCGCAAAAGCCTGAGCAGTGCCGCAACCATCCCCTTGCGATTCTCTACCCACTTGGTATCTACATCGTTGATAGGCAACTGCCTCAACAATAGATTGGAGGCGGG
>NZ_JAWHTP010000461.1:0-303 GCF_033052815.1 Chromohalobacter sp. HP20-39
GGTTGATGAACACGTCTTCCGGCCGCACGCCTGGGTCCTCAAGCAGCAGTTCGACAATGCGGCGATAAAGCGCCTGCTTCTGCTCCAGGTTGCGCGTGTTGTTGGCGGTGATCTGGATGATGACCACATCGTCGCTGCGCGCGATACCGAAGTACGTGGGGCTGACGCTGAAGGTGCTGGCGTCGTGCTCGGTGATCACCATGAAGCGATCGTCTTCCGGCACGTTGAAGGTCTCGCGCATGGCGCGATAAACGCCGTCGAAAATGGCTTGGTGATAGGCAGCGGGCTTGCCGCGCCGCAATG
>NZ_JAWHTP010000462.1:0-303 GCF_033052815.1 Chromohalobacter sp. HP20-39
CGCCATCGTGGCGCTGGCGGCCGACCGCATCGATTTCATCGATGAACACGATGCAAGGCGCCTGCTTCTTGGCGTTTTCGAACATGTCGCGCACGCGGGCTGCACCCACGCCGACGAACATTTCAACGAAATCCGAACCGGAGATGCTGAAGAACGGCACCTTGGCTTCGCCAGCGATGGCGCGTGCCAGCAGCGTCTTACCCGTACCCGGAGGGCCCACCAGCAGCACGCCGCGCGGAATACGTCCGCCCAACTTCTGGAATTTTTGAGGATCTTTGAGGAAGTCGACCAGCTCGACGACTT
>NZ_JAWHTP010000463.1:0-303 GCF_033052815.1 Chromohalobacter sp. HP20-39
TATATAAAACACCGATAGCGCAAGCTATCCGCGCTGAAACACGCGGATTTTGCGGCGCTTTACCGTTTTTTCGCTGATACGGCGTCCCTTGAAATTTTAACTTAGGTGCCTAACAATATCAAGAACAAGCGACTCGTTTGATTGGCGCTCTGCTTGAGCAGGCCAAAAAGGCTGGAGCATGCACCACGGCCTGTGCCTGCTCGGCGGCAACACCAGTGAAGTCGCGGACAACGGCTCGGTGGGCGGCTGCTACAACGGGCGGGCCGATGATTGCCAAGGGCACCATGTAGGTGAATCGCAAGT
>NZ_JAWHTP010000464.1:0-303 GCF_033052815.1 Chromohalobacter sp. HP20-39
GCACAAGCCGCAAGCGGTGATCGATCGGCTGGCGTATTTCTACGCGCACGAGAACTCCAACATCCACCGCGCGGCGCATGAACTGGCCGCGCGTGCCACGGATGCCTACGAGGGTGCACGCAACAAGGTCGCGCGTTTCCTGGGTGCGAAGTCGTCAAGCGAGATCATCTTCGTGCGCGGCGCCACGGAGGCGATCAACCTCGTTGCGCAGACGTTCGGCCGCCAGCACATCGGCGCCGGGGACGAGATCATCGTCTCGCACCTGGAGCACCACGCCAACATCGTGCCGTGGCAGCAGCTTGC
>NZ_JAWHTP010000465.1:0-303 GCF_033052815.1 Chromohalobacter sp. HP20-39
GAACAAGTCGCTCAGCGTCAGGCGGGGCGACCTGATCGACGGCCAATGGCGCGTCGAGCAGGTCTCCCCGCAAGGCGTCAGCCTGACCTGGCTGCCCGCCAGACTTCCCCAGAACATCGTTTTCAAGGCTGTGCCATGAAGCAGCTCCTACTCCTCGCCAGCGCTGCGTTGCTGTTGGCGGCCTGCGCCAACCCCGCGCTGCGCGAGGCCGAAGACCTCGGCCGCAGCAACCAGTGGACGGCCGCGTTGCGGGTGCTGGACGACGCCCGCGCCAAGGACCCCAACGACCCGACACTGCGCGCC
>NZ_JAWHTP010000466.1:0-303 GCF_033052815.1 Chromohalobacter sp. HP20-39
GTTCTGGAACACCATCTGCACCTCGCGGCGCAGGGCCTTCACCTCGGCCCCCGCGGTGGCCACGCCGCGGATCTGCAGCGTGCCGCGCGTGGGGGGCTCGCTCAGCGTGAGCTGCCGGGCCAGCGTGCTCTTGCCGCAGCCCGATTCGCCGACCACGGCCAGCGTCTTGCGCGGCGCGAGGCTGAAGCTCACGCCATTGAGCGCCTTCACCGTGGCCGGGGGCTGGAACAGGCCGCGGCGCACCGCGTAGTGCCGGGTCAGGTCTTGGGCTTGCAGCAGCAGCTCAGACATGCGCCGCCTCCT
>NZ_JAWHTP010000467.1:0-302 GCF_033052815.1 Chromohalobacter sp. HP20-39
GGCCGTTTCATGGGGCTCCCCTCCTGTGTGGGGGGTACATGCCGCAGCGTCAGTTGTATAAACGAGGGCGCACAATTAAGTAGCCGCTGACAAGGGTGAGCGGCTCGACATTCTCCGTCTGCGGGTGAGAAGAGTATGGCAGTCATTGGCCTAGTAAAGTGGAACGGCAGCCAACTCCTGAGGTCCGGGTGATAGCGAGCAAGCCTAGCGATATTCCGTTCCTTCGCGTTCAACCGCAGAACCAGCGGCACTTTGCCGATGCGCAGCGCCCATCTGGCGCAGTGTAGTTGCGAAGTTCAGTC
>NZ_JAWHTP010000468.1:0-302 GCF_033052815.1 Chromohalobacter sp. HP20-39
GATCGCGGTACCCGATGGTGAGATTTGCCGCCAATGGACCTGTGTCTTGGCGGAGGATCCGACGACGCTGGAAGGGAGGGTAATCCTTCAAGTAATTCGCTCGCTGTTCGCCTTCTGTTTAGGCTCTCGACAAGCGCCAGGACTTGATTCGCCCCGAGAATGACAAAAGGCTCTCGCCTCTGTGTCACCACTTCAATGGAGCCTGCTCTGACACGGTTCAGGACGGCGGTGTAGCTCTCCTTGAAGCGAGAGATCGGCGTACCAGCAATGTTGACCTCTGTTACACCAATGCGCGCGGCAAG
>NZ_JAWHTP010000469.1:0-302 GCF_033052815.1 Chromohalobacter sp. HP20-39
TTCGGCCACTCGGATTACCAGACCATCGTTGCCAACATCAAGAAGTTCTCGCAGGGCGGCAAGACGGCAGTGATCTCCACCATCAACGGCGATTCGAACGTGCCGTTCTACAAGGAACTCGGCAACGCCGGCCTGAAGGCCAAGGACGTGCCGGTGGTGGCGTTCTCGGTGGGTGAGGAAGAACTGCGCGGCATCGACACCAAGCCGCTGGCCGGCCAGCTTGCCGCATGGAACTACTTCATGTCCGTCAAGAACCCCGTCAACGACGACTTCAAGAAGAAGTGGGCCGCATGGGTCAAGGC
>NZ_JAWHTP010000470.1:0-302 GCF_033052815.1 Chromohalobacter sp. HP20-39
TGTGGGTAGAGGGTGGGGCAGAAAACAAAAACGCCCGCGTGGGCGGGCGTTTTGCGTGAATTCTGGCGGAGAGAAGGGGATTCGAACCCCTGATAGGCTATTAACCTATGCTCCCCACTTTCAATTTTCTAAGTCAAATCAATCTGTTACGTCAGTTGTAATGGGTCATTGTTTTGCTTGCGCGACGCTCGTAAACCTCTGATTTCATTGATAGTGACACTTTCCAATGACCCATCACTTCCGGGTCTTCAAGGGCGCAACGACCTCAGCCTTGCGCCGGTAGATCCGCTTCGTCGTCCGGC
>NZ_JAWHTP010000471.1:0-302 GCF_033052815.1 Chromohalobacter sp. HP20-39
GTGCGGGTGATGCGGCGCGGGCGCGGTCTCGCCCCGGTGCCGCGCGATCTGCCCGAGGGCTTCGCCGGCGCCCCGCCGGTGCTGGCGCTGGGCGGCGAGCTCAAGAGCGCCATCTGCCTCACCATCGGCCGCAAGGCGCTGCTCTCGCACCATCTCGGCGAGCTGGAGGAGCCGGCGACGCAGGATGCGGTCGAGCGCGCCGTCGCCGACTACGCCGCCCTGTTCGATCACCGTCCGGCGGCCATCGCCGTCGATGCCCACCCCGATTACCGGCCGAGCCGGTTCGGTGCGGCGCTGGGGGT
>NZ_JAWHTP010000472.1:0-301 GCF_033052815.1 Chromohalobacter sp. HP20-39
GGGGAGATTCACTACAACGATGTTGTGTTCCACTTGGTCCACGGTCTTGCGGATCAGGGTGCAGCGGAAAGGATCAATCCTCGTAGGTACGGGGATCGGACAGCTTGGGATAGTGCTGTGTATCGGCATTCCGTATTTTCGAAAGCGCAAGCAGGTGCAATTGTTGAGTACCTGAAGTTCAAGCTCGAAGCTGAGGGGCCGGACGGCTTCGATACGCCCTCAATTCAGCAGGCGCTGGCCAACTACTGGCTCGGGCGAGCGGGGTTGCCCTCATGACTTCGTGCATTGTCGCTACGCCATG
>NZ_JAWHTP010000473.1:0-301 GCF_033052815.1 Chromohalobacter sp. HP20-39
GGATTTTGTGGCCGTGACGGCGGCATCCAGCAGTGTCGGGCTGGCGGCCATCCAGGTCGCGAACAGAGTCGGCGCAACCCCCATCGCAATCACGCGGACCTCAGCCAAGGCCCCCGCCCTGCTTGCCGCAGGCGCCGCCCATGTGGTGGCGACAGCGGAGGAGGATCTCGCAGCGCGGCTGCAGGAGATTGCCGGTCCGACAGGTGTGCGGGTGGTGCTGGACGCAATCGGCGGCCCGATCTTTGAGCCGCTCTCGGCGGCGATGTCGCCCGGCGGCATTCTCATCGAATACGGCGGCCTG
>NZ_JAWHTP010000474.1:0-301 GCF_033052815.1 Chromohalobacter sp. HP20-39
CCATCGTGGTGGCCATGGCGCGACGGCTCGGCCTGAACGAGTTGTACGGGCTGGCGCTGGTGACCATTGCCGCCAAGGTTGGCTACATCGCTTCGGTCACCAACCCGCTGGCGCTGCCGATTGCGCAGCCGCTGGCCGGCGTGCCGCTGTTCTCGGGCATCGACATGCGCCTGGCCGTGTTCGTCGTCTTCATGACCATCGGCATCGGCTACTGGCTTTGGCGCGTGCGCCGCTCGGGGCAGGTGACGACCTATGTGCCGACCGAGCACAAGCGCTTGTCGCGCAGCCACGTGGCCGTGCT
>NZ_JAWHTP010000475.1:0-301 GCF_033052815.1 Chromohalobacter sp. HP20-39
CGCGCCATTGGAAGCCTCAACCGCCGCGACGGTGACGGACGCACTGCCGAGCGGCCCAACACGTGAAGTCCCGCTCATCGAACTCGCCTACGCTCGTAGCGGTGACAAGGGCGACACCTCCAACATCGGCGTCATCGCACGCCGGCCGGAAGACCTGCCGCTGCTGCGCGCACAGCTGACTGAGGACGCCGTAGCCGCTTACCTTGCACACGTTGTGAAGGGTTCCGTGACACGCTACGACCTGCCGGGCATTCACGCCCTTAACTTTGTCTGCGAGCAGGCGCTGGGCGGCGGTGGCATG
>NZ_JAWHTP010000476.1:0-301 GCF_033052815.1 Chromohalobacter sp. HP20-39
TGTAGAGCGGCGGCTGGGCGATGTACACGTGGCCGCGCTCGATGATCTCGGGCATCTGGCGGTAGAAGAACGTGAGCAGCAGCGTGCGGATGTGCGAGCCGTCCACGTCAGCATCGGTCATGATGATGATGCGGTGGTAGCGCAGCTTGTCGAGGTTGTAGTCGTCCTTGCCAATGCCGGTGCCAAGCGCGGTGATGAGCGTGAGCACTTCCTGGCTGGAGAGCATCTTGTCAAAGCGCGCGCGCTCGACGTTCAGGATCTTGCCCTTGAGCGGCAGGATCGCCTGGAACTTGCGGTCGCG
>NZ_JAWHTP010000477.1:0-300 GCF_033052815.1 Chromohalobacter sp. HP20-39
GCTTCCACCTTGGCAATTTCGGCGCAGATGCCCAGTGCCACCGCGCCACCATCACGTACCGTCTTGCGGCCGATCAGGTCGTTGGCCTGAATAGCCGTCGTGCCTTCGTAGATCGGCAGGATGCGCGCGTCACGGTAGTACTGCGCGGCGCCCGTCTCTTCGATGAAACCCATGCCGCCGTGCACCTGCACGCCCAGACTCGTCACGTCGATCGACATCTCGGTGCTCCAGCCCTTCACGATCGGCACGAGGAATTCGTACAGCGCTTCATTCTGCTTGCGTGCAGCGTCATCGGCAGCG
>NZ_JAWHTP010000478.1:0-299 GCF_033052815.1 Chromohalobacter sp. HP20-39
CCAGTATTGACCCGGATAGTCGGTGTCCTGCAGGGTGATTTGCTGGCTGCCATCCTTAGGCGACCCGAGTTCAGCTTTGCGGACGACGTTGGCGCGATAGTCTGCACTGGAGAGCGACACGGCATTGGTCTGCCAGCGAGCCACCTCTGCCCAGCGGTCGATGACGTCTTCGCTCGCTGTCGCGTCGGCGCGGCCGAAGCGGATGGAGGCCTGAGCGTTGTCGGTGAAGACCTCATTGGCGTCGGCAATCACCATCCGGTGCACGCCCAGCGATTAGCTGTCAGCCGTTTCGTGCTCGA
>NZ_JAWHTP010000479.1:0-299 GCF_033052815.1 Chromohalobacter sp. HP20-39
CACGTGCCAGAACTGCCCGGACGTGGTCCAGGCGCTGAACGTGATGTCCGTGATCAACCCGCGCATCCAGCACGTCGCCATTGACGGCGGCATGTACCAGGACGAAATCGAGCAGCGCAAGATCATGGCGGTGCCGACGGTGTTCCTGAACGGTGAAACCTTCGGCACGGGCCGCATGGGCGTGGAAGAGATCCTCGCCAAGATCGACACCGGTGCCGCAGCGCGTGATGCTGAAAAGCTCGCCGCCAAGGAGCCGTATGAAGTGCTGATCGTGGGCGGTGGCCCGGCCGGCGCTGCAG
>NZ_JAWHTP010000480.1:0-299 GCF_033052815.1 Chromohalobacter sp. HP20-39
TTGGCAAGGGCGGCCTCGACTCGGCCGACGCAGCTTGCGCAGGTCATGCCCTCGATGGGCAGGCTGATTGCCGCTGCTTGGCCGCCAGCACTACTCGTTGTTGCCATGCTCATGGTGTGCTTCCCATAGTTGAAATTCGACATGGAGGGAGCTTAGGGTTTACCATCGTGGGAAGGTCAAGCGCTTTTTCGGATGCTGTCAGGTTTCAGAAATGACCCGGTGCACGGGGAGCGGAGGCCTTGCCTGCCAGGCTCGCACTGGTTCTTTGCTGCGCGCGCCTAAGCGGCTGCTGCCTTGTT
>NZ_JAWHTP010000481.1:0-299 GCF_033052815.1 Chromohalobacter sp. HP20-39
GTGGCAACGGCCATGCCGTTGATGACGCGCTGTTGCAGTACCTGTCGCCGCTCGGTTGGGAGCACATCAACCTCACCGGCGATTACCTCTGGCGCAGCAGCGCCAAGATCGGCGCGGGCAAGTTCAGGCCGCTACGACCGCTGCAACCGGCTTAGCGTGCTTTATTTTCCGTTTTCTGAGGCGACCCCAACCGGGCCTGCTGGTCCTCGAGCTGGCTACGCAGCGTCTTCACTTCGGCTTCAAGCCCCAGGTTGACGGTTGCCAGGGACTCAGCGCGCGCGGTGGCGGCCGCCGCTTCG
>NZ_JAWHTP010000482.1:0-299 GCF_033052815.1 Chromohalobacter sp. HP20-39
CACTGGTCGCGACCTGACGGCGGTGTTCATCGACGCCAAGACGACGATCCAGTATCAGAACCTGACGTCGTCTCAGGTCGCGGCCAAGCTGGCCGCTTCACACGGGCTGAGCGTGGCAGGGCCAGCTACGACGACGCTCGCAGGCAGCCTCTACGCCCGCGACCACGTCAGCATGACTGACCGTCGCAGCGAATGGGACTTGTTGACCTGGCTGGCCCAGCAAGAGGGTTTCGCTTGCTATGTCACGGGCCGCACGTTGAACTTTGGCCCACGGCCGCCCGCGCCCCCGGAACCCTACG
>NZ_JAWHTP010000483.1:0-299 GCF_033052815.1 Chromohalobacter sp. HP20-39
TGAAGCCGATGGCAAACAGCATCGGCACGGTCAGGTGGATGTCGCCGCGCCACAGCGTGAGCACCCAGTTGTAGACCTTGAGCGCGGTCGGGATGGCGATGATGAGCGTGGTGGTGGCGAAGAAAAAACCAAAGTACGGGTTCATGCCCGCCACAAACATGTGGTGCGCCCACACGACAAAGCTCAGTGCACCGATGATGACGATGGCCCACACCATCATGCGATAGCCGAAGATGTTCTTGCGCGCGTGCGTGCTGATGAGGTCTGACACGATGCCGAACGCTGGCAGCGCGACGATG
>NZ_JAWHTP010000484.1:0-299 GCF_033052815.1 Chromohalobacter sp. HP20-39
CGCGAAGCCAGTTCGACTTCCTTGTTCTCGTAGGCGCGGATCACTTCCGAGATGTCGGCAAACGTCATGCCTTCACCGCGGCCGTTGATCTTGTCGCGGGTCGTGTAGTACAGACCCAGCACCACGTCTTGCGACGGCACGATCGACGGATCGCCGTTGGCCGGGAACAGCACGTTGTTCGACGCCAGCATCAGCGTGCGCGCTTCCATCTGCGCTTCGAGCGACAGCGGAACGTGAACAGCCATCTGGTCACCGTCGAAGTCGGCGTTGAACTCCGCGCAAACCAGCGGGTGCAGCTG
>NZ_JAWHTP010000485.1:0-299 GCF_033052815.1 Chromohalobacter sp. HP20-39
CTCGGTGAGCGGATGCAAGAAGGAGTCGGCTCGCGTGCCATCATTTGGACGCACGCCTGGCACATGTTTCTCGCGCATCCATGGTTCGGCGGCGGTTGGGGCGATTACGCCTGGAACCAGTACTTGCAGACGGACGAACTCGGTCGTGCCGCGCTGGCTGTGAACGCGCACAACATTGTGCTGGACCTGTTGGCCAAGGTTGGCCTGCTTGGCTTGCTTGCTGTGGCGCTGCCGTCCGTCGGTTTCGTATGGCGTCTGCGAAAGCAGCCAATGACGCCCGCTTGGTCATTTCTGCTCTC
>NZ_JAWHTP010000486.1:0-298 GCF_033052815.1 Chromohalobacter sp. HP20-39
GCTGATCTGGGAAGAGCTGATCGCCGCCGGCTTTGAATCGGGCCATGCGTATGGCAAATCGCTGCGTACGGTGAAGTCGTGCGTGGGCTCCACGTGGTGCCGGTATGGCGTGGGTGATTCGGTGGGTTTTGCAGTGGCGCTGGAGAACCGCTACAAGGGCCTGCGCTCGCCGCACAAGATCAAGTTTGGCGTATCGGGCTGCACGCGCGAATGCGCGGAAGCGCAAGGCAAGGACGTCGGCAGCATCGCCACCGAAACGGGCTGGAACCTGTACGTGTGCGGCAACGGCGGCATGAAG
>NZ_JAWHTP010000487.1:0-296 GCF_033052815.1 Chromohalobacter sp. HP20-39
TGTAGACGACTTGGCATTTGCCGTTCGCAACGACCTCATTACCCTGAAGTGCAGCGTGCGCGCCGCCCACGAGAGGAACAGCGCCGAGGCCGTTCACGTTGAGCGTGGACGCTCCGGTGTTGGCAGTCTTGGCCTTGAACCACAGCACCATGCCATCGGTCAGTGCCGTGACCGGCGGGCTGTAGCTGACAACGTAGGTGTTGGCGCTGCCGGTGTCCGACGCTACCGTCAGCAACGACTGCTGGATCGCGTGGAGCAAATCGGCCGGCAGGATTGGCGCATTCGTCGCCTGCGTG
>NZ_JAWHTP010000488.1:0-296 GCF_033052815.1 Chromohalobacter sp. HP20-39
CGGCTGCGGTCGGCCGCCACCACCGGCCGTGCAAACAAGCCGTCATCCAATTTGGGGTTGAACTGCACCTTGTCGATCACGAGCCTGTCGGAAGCCTGCCCGGTCCCCGCGCTGGTTTCAATGACGGCCGGTAACTGAAGATGCTCGATGGTCTGGTAGTCGCGGTAGTAGATCGTGACGGTCACCGGCTGGCCGAGCGTGCCTCGCCCCTCGCGTTCGACTTTCGTTTCCAGATAGGTTTGCGCGTCAACCCACACATGGCGCATCGCCCCGGAAGGCAGCATGACCTTCAACCT
>NZ_JAWHTP010000489.1:0-296 GCF_033052815.1 Chromohalobacter sp. HP20-39
GTTGTCCAACACGTTGCCCACGCTGCTGTGGCCCGCGTTGCCGTCGATGCCGGTGTAGGTGTCGTTGTTGGCACCGATCTTGCCCGGCACCACCGTCACGGTTTCCGTGGCGGTCGCACAGTTGGTCGGGTTCAGCTTCTCGCAGATCCGGTAGCCGATGGTGTACGTGCCTGCCGGCGTGCCCGGCGCAACCGACACCACACCGGTGTTCGGGTCCAGTGTCACCTTCGGATTGCTCGACGGCGTCGTCACGCTGACGTTGACGGTGCCCGGCGTGACCTTGGTGCCGTTGAGCG
>NZ_JAWHTP010000490.1:0-296 GCF_033052815.1 Chromohalobacter sp. HP20-39
AGCACCGCAGCCAGCGCCAATTACGGTATCTGTATTGTATGCAGGCCCACCGTCACAGGTGATACGGTAGGGGCGAATTGGTAACAGAACGTAACGCCACATAGCTGCGGAATCCCGCGCAACTCAATTCCACGCAGGGCTGCACTCGAACTGGCCGGCAGCGATCATCGCTTCGGCATAGGCCCGTGCAGCTTCACGTGCGCTACCAGCATTCGAATACGTATTGATCGATTCGCGCACAGTGGTGCGCGGTAGCAAGATTTCACCGTCGCTTACGCGCAGGATGCTGACTTCTG
>NZ_JAWHTP010000491.1:0-295 GCF_033052815.1 Chromohalobacter sp. HP20-39
CATTGATCCACGCTGTGCCGATGGGCCGTCCATGCTTCGCGCTGGACGGCTTTTTTTTCTGGGCATCGTTCGCGCTTTACCTTGGGGCCCCACCCGAAAATAATGCACCCATAGCTCACATTTCATTTGGATAAGGGGTGACTGGCATGAGCGCAGGCGATCTGTTGTTCCGGATGTTCCGCTATCAGGTATGGGCGAACGAAGAGATGGTGCGCGCCATGCAAGGTCTCGATACCGAGGGGTGCGCGGAGGCGCGGCACACTGCGCTTCGCCTGATGAACCATTGCCTGGTGGT
>NZ_JAWHTP010000492.1:0-295 GCF_033052815.1 Chromohalobacter sp. HP20-39
CTACGGCATCACCGTGCAGTCCGACGTGGTCGATGGCGTGCAGGGCCCGACGGTGACGGCGCAGATCAACCCGCTGCTCGACAAGATTCGCGCCGATCTGCCGCCTGATTACCAGATCAAAATTGCCGGCGCGGAAGAGGAAAGCGCCAATGCAGGTGCATCGATCGCCGCGCAGATGCCGCTATGTATCTTCATCATCTTCTTGTTGCTGATGCTCCAGCTGCACAGCTTCTCGCGCTCGGTGATGGTGTTCCTGACTGGCCCGCTGGGCTTGATTGGTGCGGCGGCGACGTTG
>NZ_JAWHTP010000493.1:0-295 GCF_033052815.1 Chromohalobacter sp. HP20-39
ATCCTTGTTCAACCATTGAGCAAGGATGGTTCTACAACTACAAAGTATAGAGTAGAAATCACTAGAAAAGATTGGAAGGGAAAACGAAACAATCTTTTTGATACTCTTAATGAAGCAAAAGCATTTCTTATCATGTCAAAAGATAAGAAAGGTCAAGCATTCATTTATCAGATTGATGATGAAGAAGAAGAATTGAAACGGAAGGAAAGAGAGAAATTAGAACAAACTGAATACACTAGTTCCGATTACTCTTTTGGATATTTTGCTAAAAAATATCTTGATAATTATGTTTTTA
>NZ_JAWHTP010000494.1:0-294 GCF_033052815.1 Chromohalobacter sp. HP20-39
CTGGCAGACGCATTCGACAGAATGCCGGCGACGACGATAGCAACATTGATCCAGTTCATGCGTCGGTTCGGTAAGTTTGCACTGCGACTTGCAGGGCGTTCTCGATCGAAGTGAGCCGTTGCTCGGGCTTCGTGAGCATCTCGATGGAGATGTTGGGCAGTCGGGCAGCGTGCAGTGCAGTTGCAATGGTTGCGTGGTCGGTGGCGACTGAACCAAGTGGTGCGAGATCCGGCTCGCTTGCATGCACGTATCCAACTAGGTCCGCGCACTGACGCACTGTCTCGGAAGGGGATT
>NZ_JAWHTP010000495.1:0-294 GCF_033052815.1 Chromohalobacter sp. HP20-39
GCGGCGAGCCCAGCGCGCATCTGCCGCCGACCTCCTTCGTGCTGTTCCTGCAGAACCACGACCAGATCGGCAACCGCGCCATGGGCGAACGGCTGACGCAGCTTGCGCACCCGGATGCGCTACGCGCAGCCCATGCGCTGCTGCTGTTAAGCCCGCAGATTCCGATGCTGTTCATGGGTGAGGAATGGGGTGCCCGGTGTCCCTTCCTGTACTTCACCAGCCACCGCGGCACGCTGGCAGACGCGGTGCGCGAAGGGCGCAGGCGCGAGTTTGCAAAGTTCACGGCGTTCGCCG
>NZ_JAWHTP010000496.1:0-293 GCF_033052815.1 Chromohalobacter sp. HP20-39
GCTGCGCGGAATCGGCCTGCGACGGGATACTCTCGATGCCGGTCAGTGCCAACAACGCCTCGCGCTGCGTGACTTCTTCGGCCTGAGCAATGGCCAGGGCACTACGAGCCGACGCCAAGGCGCCATCGGCCTGGTTTCTGTCGGCTTGCGCCAGGTCGCCCGCGCGAACCCGGCGAGCCACATCTTGCGCCAACTCGTCCGCGCTGCGGGTGCGATCCTGCGCCGCCATCAATTCGGCCTGGGCACGCTGCCATGCCCACCATGCCTGGCGAACCTGTCCGGCCGTGCGTAGC
>NZ_JAWHTP010000497.1:0-293 GCF_033052815.1 Chromohalobacter sp. HP20-39
ACGTTCTCCACCTCGATGGACGAAATCCACTCGCCGCCGGACTTGATCACGTCCTTGCTGCGATCGGTGATCTGCATGTAGCCGTCGGCATCGATATTGGCAACGTCACCCGTCGGGAACCAGCCGTCCACCAGCGGTGAATGGTCACCGCGGAAATAGCTGTCGATGATCCACGGCCCACGCACGTACAGGTCACCGAAGGCCTTGCCGTCCCACGGCAACTCGTGGCCTTCTGCATCGACGATCTTCATGTCGACGCCATAGATGGCGCGGCCTTGGCGTTCGAGCACGTG
>NZ_JAWHTP010000498.1:0-293 GCF_033052815.1 Chromohalobacter sp. HP20-39
GGAGGTGGAGGTCCCCTTCGAGTCGCACTGCATCCATCAGGTAAGCGACCGCATCCGCTGTGACATCAGAACGGAGATACCCCTCTTCTCCGGTTTGTGCGTCAACACCCCAGGCGACGAACTCCAAGCAGCCACCGGCTTTAAGGACAAGCCCTCGCATTCAGTCGCTCCGCGCGTAGTTAATGAGCCCGGCGATACAACTACTTGTGCCCTTGCCAGAGCGGGTCTGCGTCGTCGTCCCACGCTGGCGCGAACACCACACCTTGCCAACGCGGGTGTTCGGGGTCAAAAGG
>NZ_JAWHTP010000499.1:0-293 GCF_033052815.1 Chromohalobacter sp. HP20-39
AATACAAGTTCGCCCCTGAGCGCAAATGGCGTTTTGACGTGGCCTTTGTCGACGAGATGTTGGCAGTCGAGGTGGAGGGCGGTCACTGGGTCAATGGCAGGCATTCGCGCGGCTCCGGTTTTGAGGCCGACTGCATCAAGTACTCCACTGCCGCCGTGCTCGGCTGGCGCGTCCTGCGCTTCACCACGGATCAGGTTAAGAGCGGCATGGCGCTGCGCATGCTGCAACAGGCAATCGGGAGGGCTGCATGAGCGACGTTCGCTGCGTGGACTGCACAAAGTTCTCGCTGCAGG
>NZ_JAWHTP010000500.1:0-292 GCF_033052815.1 Chromohalobacter sp. HP20-39
GAATTTGCGCGCCATCGCTTCACGCCCGGGGTTCAGGTCCACACCGATGATCTTGTCCGCGCCGACCATCTTGGCGCCCTGGATCACGTTCAGCCCGATGCCGCCCAGGCCGAACACCACCACGTTGGCGCCGGCTTCCACCTTGGCCGTGTAGACCACCGCGCCCACGCCCGTGGTGACGCCGCAGCCGATGTAGCAGACCTTGTCGAACGGCGCGTCCGGGCGGATTTTGGCCAGTGCAATCTCCGGCACCACGATGTGGTTGGCAAACGTGGACGTGCCCATGTAATGG
>NZ_JAWHTP010000501.1:0-292 GCF_033052815.1 Chromohalobacter sp. HP20-39
TGCCGACATGAGCACCAAGCTCAAGCTGATGGGCGTGGACGTGGCCAGCCTGGGCGATGCGCAAGGCACCACGCCGGGCAGCCGCAGCGTGCAGTTCACCGATGAACGCAAGCAGATCTACAAAAAGCTGGTGGTGTCGGAAGACGGCAAGTACCTGCTGGGCGGCGTGCTGGTGGGCGACGCAGCCGAATACGGCACGTTGCTGCAGATGATGCTCAACCGCATCGAACTGCCCGAGGCGCCCGAATTCCTGATCCTGCCGCAGGCCGATGGCAATGCGCGCCCGGCACTG
>NZ_JAWHTP010000502.1:0-291 GCF_033052815.1 Chromohalobacter sp. HP20-39
GATCCCGCGCGAGCTGCTCCAGTCCGTCGCTGATAGAGCCAAGTATCCGGCGGCTCCGGCTGGCTATATCACGATGCAGACATGCAAGGACACCACGTCTGCCGTCAAAGGCTTGCCCCCGCCGCAGGCCCTGTGCAAGACGTTTGGCTTCGAACAGCAGTCGATCGACGCTTCGGCGCGCGAAGCGGGGATGAATCTGGCGCTGATGTACAGCATCTTCGCGCTTCTGGGCTGGGGTTGGTACTTGTTCTCTGGGTCCTTCAACGACAGCCTGCGCGCATTCCGCTCGTC
>NZ_JAWHTP010000503.1:0-291 GCF_033052815.1 Chromohalobacter sp. HP20-39
TGCAACCCTCAGCCTTGTGCAAGCAAGGCTAGCTTCACGAGATCAACGATCCGACTACAGTGCATCTTTCTTTTCAGATTGGAGATCTGCGATCGCACCGTGTGCTCCGAAACACCGTTCTGAATGGCAAGCTCTGAAGGCGCAAGCCCTCCGACGAGCCCTGCCAACACCCTCGCCTCTGCCTTGGTGACGTTGAACGTTGCGATCAGATTGTCAGCATCTGCTTCACTCAATACGCTGTTGCGACGCATCCGAACAAACACCAATGGCTCGTTAGAAAGCCGGATGCGC
>NZ_JAWHTP010000504.1:0-290 GCF_033052815.1 Chromohalobacter sp. HP20-39
CGCCAGCATGGGGGCGATTTTATGCGGCAAAGCAAGCTGGCCGATCAACTTGGCGTCGAATTTGGATGGGCACGCAAAGTTGCTTTTGAGCATGTCTACGGCAATAGCCGTAAGAAAAAAACGGGAGCCTGAAATGCACCTGACAGATGACCAAGCCGCGCAGCGCGTGGCAGACCGCGAGAATCGCCAGGCAGAACTCGCACGGCGCAAGCGCAACAACATGCTGATGAACATCGCTGCGCTCGGAGTGATGGTCTACGTGGCAGTCGTCGAACTCATCCGCCACGGGG
>NZ_JAWHTP010000505.1:0-290 GCF_033052815.1 Chromohalobacter sp. HP20-39
TGTGCATGCTGCACCTGGTTGGTCCAGTCGGTCAGTTGGCGCAGATACGCCGCCTGCAGGTTGTTCACGAAGTCGACCCACGACTTCATCGCATTGGCGCTGTGGCTTGTTTGCATTTTCATGAACACGCTTTGCGTGGCGGCCAAGGAGGTCCAGTCATGGGCGCTACCCAACTCGTGCTGCAGTTCATGCATGTCTTCCAACGCGGCTTCAGCGATCTTCAGGCGCAAGCGAGAGAGCTCAATCTGTGCCTCGATAAGAAATTCGGCGGTGCGCCCCATGTCGCGCAT
>NZ_JAWHTP010000506.1:0-290 GCF_033052815.1 Chromohalobacter sp. HP20-39
GCCCATTCCAAACCCGGAACGGCAAGCACCTCATTCAGCTTGATCTGTCCTTGGAGGTTACACAGCCCGGCACCGGCCAGCCTGGCCCGCGATCACCCCAGGCCTCCAGTGCGCCGCGAGCGCATCGCCGATCGGCACCTCTCCTCGCATTTCTCGAATACGCCTGGGAGGCGGCTGGATTGCACGCGTGGGCCGATCAGGGATACCGCGGTTGGAATGCATGCTGGTCCATGCTCAGTGCCGAGTTCGCCGACGCGAAAATCAACGGCCGCCCGGCAGCCGATGTGCTG
>NZ_JAWHTP010000507.1:0-290 GCF_033052815.1 Chromohalobacter sp. HP20-39
GGCGCTTCCTTTCGGCCCTGTCGCGGGCCACGATCTGGCTCGACCGGGGCGAGACGCGCCGGATCGACCAGGGCTTCTCCAGCTTCGAGGCGTGGCGCGACGCCTTCTTCGAGGAGGAGGAGCGGGACCAGCACAAGCTCGACCGCAAGATCGCCGCCGAGGAGCACTGGCTGCGCTACGGGGTCACCGCCCGGCGCAAGCGCAACGTCCGCCGCCTCGGCAACCTGCACGAGCTGCGCCAGAACCGGCGCGAGGTGCGCCGCCCTGTGGGCAGCGTCAGCATGCAGGCC
>NZ_JAWHTP010000508.1:0-290 GCF_033052815.1 Chromohalobacter sp. HP20-39
TGCAGTATGCGATTGCCATGGGCCTGCATGTGGTGGCGGTGGACGTTGCGCCCGACAAGCTGGCGCTGGCGCGCGAGCTGGGGGCCAAACTGGTCGTCGATGCCGCCCAGCAGGACCCGGCGGCCGTCATCCAGAAAGAGATCGGGGGCGTGCATGGCGTGCTGGTGACGGCGGTCTCGCGCAGCGCGTTCGCGCAGGCGCTGGGCATGGTGCGGCGTGGCGGCACGATCTCGCTCAACGGGCTGCCGCCGGGGGATTTTCCGCTGCCGATTTTCTCTACGGTGCTCAAT
>NZ_JAWHTP010000509.1:0-290 GCF_033052815.1 Chromohalobacter sp. HP20-39
GCGCTCCCACTCCAGCAGCATCTCCTTGACCTTCTTGCGCTGCAGGTTTTCCTGCGAGCCGCACAGGTTGCACGGGATGATCGGGAACTCCATGGCGCGCGCGTATGACGCGATGTCCTTTTCCGCGCAGTAGGCCAGCGGGCGAATGACGATGTGGTCGCCGTTGTCGGTGGCCAGCTTGGGCGGCATCGCCTTCATCTTGCCGCCGAAGAACATGTTCAGGAAGAACGTGTTGACGATGTCGTCGCGGTGGTGGCCCAGCGCGATCTGGTTGGCGCCCAGTTCCTTGG
>NZ_JAWHTP010000510.1:0-290 GCF_033052815.1 Chromohalobacter sp. HP20-39
GACCGACACGTGAACGTTGCCGGCGGAGAGATACGTGCGCAGCTGACCCGAATCCGGCCATCCGCTATACACCAACACTGGCGCGCCGGTAATCGACGGCTGGCTCGTCCCGTTCGGGTACACGATGCCGGCAATCGTCGTCACCAGCGCCGCGGAGACGTCAGAAATGTCGGCCATTTACGGGTGAACCTCGTTGACGTTGAGTTTCCAGCTCTGGTCGGTTCGCTGAGCGCCCGCCACCTGAAAACGTCGCGCCATGTCGTCGATGAGGATGTCGCCCGAGCCAAACT
>NZ_JAWHTP010000511.1:0-290 GCF_033052815.1 Chromohalobacter sp. HP20-39
GAATCAGGCAACACGAACGCCCCTTCTTGTCGGGGAAGACCCACATCTGATCGATGATTTCGCTTCCGCCTGCTTTCTCGACGAACGTGTCTTGAGACCACAGGGCGGGCACGATCACCTCCTCTGCACCGCAATCAATGAAGGTAGCTCCGGAAACGGTTCTCAAGCATCCGGATTTGGCAGGCTTCTTTGCCTACGACGAAGCGGGTTCCGCGAAGCATTGTCATGTTCATTCTCCTTAAGAAATAAAAAAAGGCGCCTATGGCGCCTTGGTTTCGTGTTGCCTGAAG
>NZ_JAWHTP010000512.1:0-290 GCF_033052815.1 Chromohalobacter sp. HP20-39
GCAAGCACGGCGGTGCAGTCACCGTCATTGAGCGCGGCGAAAGCGCGCCGCAGTTTCCATTCAACAATCGCGCGGTAGATCATGGTGTTCCGTCCTCCGGGGCGTGTCGGCGCAAATCGTGCTCGACGTAATGATGCAGGTGCCGGATCGCGGCCTGCAGCGGTTCGGGATCGTCGTAGAGATGGCTCAACATGACGCCGCCTTCCAGTCCGCCGATGAGGACGGCGCTGACGTTCGCCGGATCGATGTCCTTTCGGAGCTCGCTGCGGCGCATGCCGTCCAGCACAATC
>NZ_JAWHTP010000513.1:0-289 GCF_033052815.1 Chromohalobacter sp. HP20-39
TGCGCCGACCTCACGCCGGCCCGGAATCAGCGCTTCCGGGTAGGCCATCTCGGGCACGTTGTAGCGCCAGGCCAGCGTGTCCAAGGTGCTGAGCAAGTACGGCATGAACGCCGTGCCCGCGCCCTCGCAGAAGTAACCCGACGACGAGACGAACTGGTTGAACACCTCGACGCCGGGGTGGCCGATAACGTCCGAGTTTTTGAACTTGGCGAGGTTGTTTTCGTGATCCTCGTTCGTGGTTCCATCGCCGCCCGCTTGGGCGGACGGGTTGGGCGTGCTCATTGCCCGG
>NZ_JAWHTP010000514.1:0-289 GCF_033052815.1 Chromohalobacter sp. HP20-39
TGCCGAAGCAGACCTATCCTGAGTTCTCCATCACTGCGTGCAATCTCGTCCCGATGTGCGATATCTGCCAGGGGGAGAAGCTCACGGACACAGTCAATGCTGCAAACAAGCGTCTATTTCTGCATCCGTACTTCGACCAGTTTATCGACCAGCAGGTGCTTCATCTCGATATCGGCGAGCCCTACGACGCACCAATGACCATCACGCTCACGCCGCATCCTGGGTTGGATCCCCTGCAGACGGCACTCGTGGCGCGCCACTTGGAACACCTTGCGATTGCTAAGCGCTA
>NZ_JAWHTP010000515.1:0-289 GCF_033052815.1 Chromohalobacter sp. HP20-39
CAGCGCTGGAACGTATTGAGCGAAGACCTGAACCTGCCGGTGGCAGTGCTTTCGCAGTCGCGCCTGGAACACAACCTGGCCTGGATGCAGCGTTGTGTGGGCGAATACGGCTTCAAGCTGGCACCGCACGGCAAGACGACGATGGCGCCGCGCCTGTTCCAGCGCCAACTGGAGGGTGGCGCCTGGGGCATCACGCTGGCAACGGCACACCAGACGCGCGTTGCCTACGCGCATGGCGTGCGTCGCGTGCTGATGGCCATTCAGTTGGTCGGCAAGCGCAACATGGCGA
>NZ_JAWHTP010000516.1:0-288 GCF_033052815.1 Chromohalobacter sp. HP20-39
TGCTTTCATTGATGCCGGCCATGGTGTCCACCACCCGGCCCACTACCTCGCCGCCCTTCACGGCGATGTCCGACGCGTTGCCGGCCAGCGTGCTGGCCTGACGGGCGTTGTCGGCGTTCTGCTTCACGATGCTCGTGAGCTGCTCCATGCTCGACGCGGTCTGCTCCAGCGACGAGGCTTGCTGCTCGGTGCGCTGTGACAAGTCCACGTTGCCAGCGCTGATCTGCTGCGTGGCGCTGGCAATCGAATCAGAACCCGAGCGCACCTGCGCCACCATCTTCTGCAGGC
>NZ_JAWHTP010000517.1:0-288 GCF_033052815.1 Chromohalobacter sp. HP20-39
CCGGGAGGGTTCCGGCCAAGCGAAGTGAACTGAGCGCAGGAAATGGAAGAGGAGAGGGCGATACCGACTACTGCCGTTTTCGCTTGCTCCTGCGAAGGGCTGGCCTTTCGGCCTTTTCGTCGGTATCGAGGTACCCGCTGACGCGGGTGCTTGAGCAATCCCCGCTGACGCAGGGGAGGTACTGCAACCGCCTATTCGGCGGCTAACCAGGTATCTACAACAGCCAAGCTTGCTCTTCGAGCTATCCCTGCTGACGCAGGGGAGGTAGAGCGTCCACACAGTCGATGG
>NZ_JAWHTP010000518.1:0-287 GCF_033052815.1 Chromohalobacter sp. HP20-39
CGCCAGACGCAGCGTGCCCGTGCCTTGCAGCGTGAGCTTGCCCGCGCCCGAGATGGCATTGCGCCACGTGTCCGCCGCATTGAAGCCACCTTGGCTGGCGTCCATCGACACGATCACGTTACCGTTGAAGGCGCCATAACCATCGGCTGCGGCAAACAGGTTCAGGCGGCCCCAGCCTTCCGCATCGTCAAGCACGGGGTAGCCGGAGGCCAGCTCGGTGGTCTTGAGCACCACGCGGCGCTGGTCGGCACTCAGATACGGGAAGCGCGTTTCGAGCAGCACCTCGG
>NZ_JAWHTP010000519.1:0-287 GCF_033052815.1 Chromohalobacter sp. HP20-39
CGATCGCGTAGGCCGAGCCCATCAGGCCGCCCAGGCCCAGCACGTGCCTGCCTTTCTTCGTCTGCCACCAGCGCTGATGGCGCGCCGTCGATGCTGCTGCTGGGGCCGCGGGTGCTGAGCCATCATGGCGGCGCACGTCGGAGACGCCGAAGCCCAGGCTCTTGATGGTCTTCTCGATGTGGCCGAGCTGCGTGGGGCCGCCAGACGCGAGCGTCAATTCCAGCGTTTCTGCGGTGAAGTTGATGCGGGCATCGGACACGCCATCCATGCGAGCGAGGGCCGTTTCG
>NZ_JAWHTP010000520.1:0-287 GCF_033052815.1 Chromohalobacter sp. HP20-39
CGGTGTTTTCACATAGATCATCGCCATCGAGGCCAGGCCCCAGAGGATGGTGATGCGCGCCAGCGTTTTGCGTGCGCCGATCTTCTCGAGCAACAGGTTGCTCGGCACTTCAAACAGGAAGTAGCCGATGAAGAAGATGCCGGCACCCAGGCCGTACACCGCTTCGCTGAACTGCAGGTCTTGCAGCATCGACAGCTTGGCAAAGCCGACATTCACCCGGTCGATCCAAGCGAGGATGAACAGGAAGACCAGGAACGGCACCAGTCGCCATGTGATGCGGCGATATG
>NZ_JAWHTP010000521.1:0-287 GCF_033052815.1 Chromohalobacter sp. HP20-39
GCCTCCGCCTCGGGCACCGCACCATCGCGCCCGAACAGCGACGGCATGTAGACCGTCAGCCCCACATCCCGCACCCAACGCGCAAACCGCGCCACGTGCGGGCTGATGCCGGGCATCTCGGCCATGATGATCACGGCAGGGCCCGTGCCGGCCACGTACACGGTTTTGGTGATGCCATCCAGCGTGATCTGGCGACATGCAAAGTCTTCCAGACGATCGTCTTCCTGCAGGTGGTGGCTTGTCATGTGCGGGCTCCGTAGTCAGGCGTGGGTAGCAAGGTGCTGCAG
>NZ_JAWHTP010000522.1:0-287 GCF_033052815.1 Chromohalobacter sp. HP20-39
ATTAGGAATCCCGGAAAGCTCGCCAAAATAGCGTGGCTTTTGTAAGCAGCCACCGTGTTCATGTGCCGGAAAATTTCGAGTGAGAGATGAGATACCACACATGAACCATGGTCGCTGCCCAACACCCCCAGGAACTTGAGGCGCCATTAGGCGCGCCACAGCCGAGTACATCCAACTCCGGACTCAAGCCGATCGCGCGGCTGGTCGGAGAAAACAGGATTAAGCGGATCGTCCCCGAGACGGCCGCCAGTGCTCAAGTCACCTATTCCTCTGTGTACGTTCGCGAT
>NZ_JAWHTP010000523.1:0-286 GCF_033052815.1 Chromohalobacter sp. HP20-39
TCCTATCCGCGATATGGCGGCCGGGGCATTACGGTCTGTGAGCGCTGGATGACTTACGAGGGATTTCTAGCGGACATGGGCCATCCGCCAGCCGGCACAACGCTAGATAGGATCGACAACTCGCTGGGTTACTCGCCCGAAAACTGCCGTTGGGCAACCTGGACGCAGCAACAGCGCAACAAGCGTAGCAATGTGTTTATCACCCACGCTGGCGAGACTCTCTGTATTGCTGAATGGGCTGAGAAATCCGGCATCACGTCCTCGACTTTGCGTAAGCGACTCCGAG
>NZ_JAWHTP010000524.1:0-286 GCF_033052815.1 Chromohalobacter sp. HP20-39
GCCGATGGAGCGGCAACGGTGACCTCAATGGATCCCCGCCTTCGCCGGGATGACGGAAGGGTATTTGCCCCAAGGGGCCAGGCGCCAACTTGTTTCGGGGTCCGACGCGCCACGGGCGATATCCTTCGCGGCACTTTGGATGCTGAAACAAGTTCGGCATGGCGGAAGGGAGAGGCTTCGACATGCAGCTTCCGTCCCTCGCCACCGGGCGTGGAAGGGACAGAGCTGAATGTCGATTCGTCCTAGTTCCCCACCACCGGCAGCATGATCGCCGAGCCGGCGCACA
>NZ_JAWHTP010000525.1:0-286 GCF_033052815.1 Chromohalobacter sp. HP20-39
CGACAAACGCAACCAGGCGGTCCAGGTTGCCTTCCCAATGCTGGCGATAGCGCTCCAGCCAGCCGTGCGCATCGCGCAGGGCGCCGGGGCGCAGATGGCAGATGCGCCAGCGCGCGTTGATTTCGCGCTCGATCAGCCCGGCTTCGGCCAGCACGCGCAGGTGCTTGGAAATGGCCGGGGCGGACATGTCGAACGGGCGGGCGAGTTCGCTAACCGGGGCTTCGCCTTCCGCCAGGCGCGCAAGTATCGCGCGGCGGGTTGGGTCGGCCAGGGCGGCGAATACGGT
>NZ_JAWHTP010000526.1:0-286 GCF_033052815.1 Chromohalobacter sp. HP20-39
GCTCCAGCCACGCCAGCCGCTTGCGCGCGGCACGGATGACCGGCTGCGGTACGCCTGCCAGTTGCGCGACCTGCAGGCCGTAGCTCTGGCTGGCCGGGCCTTCTTGCACAGCGTGCAGGAAGACGATGCCATCGCCATGTTCCACGGCAGAGAGGTGTACGTTGGCTGCCTGTGCAAACTCCTGCGGGAGTTGCGTCAGCTCGAAATAGTGCGTGGCGAACAGCGTGTGACTGCGGTTGTGCGACAGCAGATGGCGTGCAATCGCCCAGGCAAGCGCCAGGCCATC
>NZ_JAWHTP010000527.1:0-286 GCF_033052815.1 Chromohalobacter sp. HP20-39
GTCCGAAGGTCGAAATGGGCTTGGGCCAAGCTGTCCATGGGAAGCGCGGCGATGGGAGCGATGTTCATCCTCGTGTTTTTCGTCCATTCCCTGCCATTCATTGTCCGCGTGTCGGCCTGCATGTTCGGCATCCTGTTGTGCTTCTTTGTTGTGGGGGCGGTTGTCAGGCTGGCAAATGGACTACCAGCCTGCATCATTCGCGACGATGGAATCTTGGTGCCACGTTTTGGCTTCTCACGGCAGTTGTCCGAGATACCGTGGGCTATGGTGCAAATCGCGGAGCTGT
>NZ_JAWHTP010000528.1:0-286 GCF_033052815.1 Chromohalobacter sp. HP20-39
GTCGCTGATGCGGTTGCCGTTCTTGTCGTACGCCAGGATGTGTCCCTGGCCGCTGACTACATTAGCGATGTCTGTTGCATTGTTGTTGACTGCGCCATCCACCAGAGTCTGGCGGTTCATGCTGTCATAGGCATACCACAGGTTCTGCGTTGTGGTGTGCGGGACACTATGCTGCACCTGCATATAGGTGTACACCGGCGCACCAGCTTCGTTGTAGCCGGTTACTACATACTCATAGTCGCTCGTGGTGGTGTACGTGGTGTGGCTAGTCTGCTGAAGGACGCGA
>NZ_JAWHTP010000529.1:0-286 GCF_033052815.1 Chromohalobacter sp. HP20-39
CCAGCTCGCGCCGCAGCTCCAGTTCGGTCTTGAGGTTGCGAATCTCACGGTCGAGCGTGTCGCTCTCGTGGTTCACCGCCTCAACGGCAAGCTCGTTGGCCGCGACGTTGGGCTCCTTCTTGCCCGTGAGCAGCGTGCGCTGCAGCAGCAGCGCTTTCTCCAGCACGGACGCCAGCGCGACTTCGGACGCCAAGCGCTGCGACAGCAGGTGCTGGTCGGGCTCGTCGCGCAGCGCCTCGATCACGCCGCGCGTGATCGGCAGCGACGCGCTGCCAGCTTCGCGCAG
>NZ_JAWHTP010000530.1:0-285 GCF_033052815.1 Chromohalobacter sp. HP20-39
CGCCGTTCGCCGGCGGCTGCGGCGCCCGCACGGTCTGCGCATGGACGGCGGGCACCATGAGAAACGGCAGGCAGATTATCGAATGACGCATGACGGGAACCCTCTTCCAACTCCGGCCCGATTGACCGGCCCGGCGGCGGCGCGTGGAGCCGGCTGGGACGAATGGATCGCGGGCGTGACGAACGGCAGTTCGCGCGCGCGCGTTCGCGAGCTATCGTGCGTGCATGGAGATGACGGCGCGCGAGTCGATCTGGGACCTCAGAATCCCGTTGAGCGCGGCGACGG
>NZ_JAWHTP010000531.1:0-285 GCF_033052815.1 Chromohalobacter sp. HP20-39
GCTGCACGCGGCGACGCTCCCGCGGGTCTGGCCGGACTGGCTGCGGGCGGCCGGCGTGCCCGATCTGGAGCCGCAGGCCTCGGTGACGCTGGAGCATTTCTACCTGACCCTCCAGGCCGCCCTCGACGGGCTCGGGATCGCCATGGGGCCCGAGCGGCTGATCGCCGACGACGTCGCGGCCGGCCGCCTGACCCTGCCCTTCGCGGGCCCGTCTCTGCCGGCACGGAGCTACTACACCTACGTCCCGGAGCCCCGGGCGGAGGATCCGGCGGTGCGGGCCTTCTG
>NZ_JAWHTP010000532.1:0-284 GCF_033052815.1 Chromohalobacter sp. HP20-39
GCTTCGCAAGGCCAGTCCACACTGGATGCGGCATACACACGCCACTCACGCCCTGGCGCGCGGCGCGGAACTAACCACAGTGCGCGACAATCTGCGCCACGCCTCTGTCTCGACGACCTCGATCTATTTGCACAGCGATGAGATCAAGCGCGCGCGGCAGCTTGGAGAGGTCTTCGGTGCCCGCAAATGAACGGCCGCCTGGCGCCCCAGAGGTTCGAGGGACTGGCGTTTGTTGTTCAGACCTAAAAAACGAGCCCGCCACAGTAGTCTGTGGTGCTTAAGAG
>NZ_JAWHTP010000533.1:0-284 GCF_033052815.1 Chromohalobacter sp. HP20-39
TACGCATCGTCGGCGCTCACGGCTGCGGCTGAGCTGTCGGCACGCTTCATCACCGACCGCCACCTGCCGGACAAGGCGATCGACGTGATCGACGAAGCCGGTGCCGCGCAACGCATTCTGCCGAAGTCGAAGCAGAAGAAGACCATCGGCAAGGCTGAGATCGAAGACATCGTCTCGCGCATCGCCCGTGTCCCGCCGCAAAGCGTGTCGCAGGACGATCGCAGCAAGCTGCAGACGCTGGAGCGCGATCTGAAGTCGGTTGTGTTCGGTCAGGACCCCGCCAT
>NZ_JAWHTP010000534.1:0-284 GCF_033052815.1 Chromohalobacter sp. HP20-39
GCAGTGCACCCAGCGACGCATCGAAGGGGCTCTTGCGGCCTTCCTTCTTGGGCTTCTTCAGCTCGCCGCCCTCGACGGTGACGAAGCTCGGGCAGAAGCCCTTCACGCAGGAGAAGTCCTTGTTGCAGGTGTTCTGGTTGATCTGGCGCTTGCGGCCAAAGTCGGTCTCCAGCGGCTCGACCGACAGGCAGTTGGACTGCACCGAGCAGTCGCCGCAGCCCTCGCAGACCAGCTCGTTGATGACGACGCGCTTGGCCGGGTCGACCAGCTTGCCGCGCTTGCGG
>NZ_JAWHTP010000535.1:0-284 GCF_033052815.1 Chromohalobacter sp. HP20-39
TGCGCTTCAAGGGCGCGCCGGAGGCCAACCACGGCGACGACGCCGGGCGTCCCACCACCTTGCCCGTGCCGTCTGCCCGCTGAGGCAACAAGAGGGCTTGACCTTGCCGTCGTTGTAACGCCTAGCCTCCACACAAATGTCTGTAGAGCGCTTCGGAAGGGCCGGAGTCCTGCATCCAAGAAAGGGTCACTTCCATGCGTAAAAAAATCAGAATCATTGTGGTGGCAGGCGTCATCGCAGCCGTCGGGGGGATAGCGATCGCTGCCCGCGACGCCAAGGACGAG
>NZ_JAWHTP010000536.1:0-284 GCF_033052815.1 Chromohalobacter sp. HP20-39
TGGTCTGGTAGTCGTCCCGCACATCGTATCGAGCCACAAGAACAGAAAACGGGGGAGAACAGGCATGGACCACCACACTGCACAACCGGACATCGCACCCGCGACCGTGTCGCCGCCGCAAGCCGCCCAGCCGTGGCTCACCGTCGACCGGGTGAAGTCATGCAGCGCGATCATGCTGATTCTGTTCTGCACGTTCTTGCTGCTGGGCGCGATCGCTAGCCACGGCTTCACGAACAAGAACATGACTGGCCCCGGCGTGGATTTCTCGGTGTTCTGGGGGGCAT
>NZ_JAWHTP010000537.1:0-284 GCF_033052815.1 Chromohalobacter sp. HP20-39
TGCGGTGATGAAGCTTGGAAATGCAGTGTCGCTGCTGGAGCCCTTTTCTTGGGTGCCCCAAGACCGAGTTTTCTACTGGGGTGACTTGGACACGCACGGCTTGGCTATCCTTGCGCGGGCGCGACAGGTGTTCCCGCAATTGCGCTCGGTGCTAATGGACGAGGTGACGTTGCGGGCCTGGCCGCAGTTTTGGACGCAAGAGAAAAGTCAGGCGTCTTTGCAAGCGCTTCCGGAACTGACAGTAGAAGAACGCGCGGTCTATGACGGGCTCCACCAGAACCGTT
>NZ_JAWHTP010000538.1:0-283 GCF_033052815.1 Chromohalobacter sp. HP20-39
GCATCATCAGATAGCGTCGCGAACGGCCGGTGCGTCGCTACCGGTTCTGGCGCAGTTCCATGAACTCTCTCGGTGTAAACGAGACGCTCTTCGGTTCGCTCAACGACCTCGACGAGTTGCATCGCACCGGTCCGCTCATGTGGCACAAGCCGGCGCCGTTCGGCCCACCGATATGCTTCGTTATGATGCCCCACCCACGCCAACAACGTGTGGTCCCCGTCTTTATGCAGGACGATGCGAATGTCCTGGTTGACTCGCACGGTCCAGAAACCGGGCGCCGCCT
>NZ_JAWHTP010000539.1:0-283 GCF_033052815.1 Chromohalobacter sp. HP20-39
TGATCATGGCTGCGTAGTCAGGAATGCGAAGCCGCACCAGCGCGATGGACGCCGCGCATAAGCCGATCCCGAGGCCATAGCCCACCAGCGCCACAAAGGTGGCCTGGAACACGATCATCGTTACCAGCTCATGCCCCTTGGCCCCGATTGCCTTGAGGGCGCCAAACCGTTCGAGGTTTTCCAGGATGAACGTGTAGAAGGTCTGCCCCGAGATCGACAACCCAACGATGAAGCTGATCACCGTCATCAACAGGATGTTGGTGCCCAACCCCGTCTGGTACGT
>NZ_JAWHTP010000540.1:0-283 GCF_033052815.1 Chromohalobacter sp. HP20-39
GCTGCGCGCCCACTCTCCGCCGTCCGGCCACCTCATGGCCGTACCTGGCCAGCGCGTGCGGCGCGTGTCGCCGCTCGCACCCCACCGCATCGAGGTTGGCAGCACACTGCGGATGCGGCGGCGCGGGTGCGGCGCGGTCATCGTTGGTAGCAGATTGCGGCATGTGGCGTGCGCTCAGTCGCGCAGGCGGTTGAGCGTGATGGCGGTGGCCGAGGCGGAACCGTCGCCCACCTGTTCAGCAATCAGGCGGCCCTTGTTCTGCAGGTCGGCCAGCGCGCTGTCC
>NZ_JAWHTP010000541.1:0-282 GCF_033052815.1 Chromohalobacter sp. HP20-39
GAAGAGCAGCGGTGCCGAGGCGATCCATCCCGGCTACGGCTTCCTCTCCGAGAGCGCCGAGTTCGCACAGGCATGTGCGGAAGCCGGATTGATCTTTGTCGGCCCGACCGCCGAGATGATAACCGCCATGGGCTCGAAGTCGGGCTCGAAGGCTCTGATGGAGAAGGCCGGCGTGCCACTGGTGCCCGGCTATCATGGGGATGCGCAGGACGATGACACGCTGTCCAATGCGGCCAACAAGATTGGTTTCCCCGTCCTGGTGAAGGCGTCGGCCGGCGGCGG
>NZ_JAWHTP010000542.1:0-282 GCF_033052815.1 Chromohalobacter sp. HP20-39
GGTCGATCGTGTCTGATCGGACCTATCTGAAAGCCGCCGAGGGCCTTAAGTCCAACGCGCGGCAGTGGGAGGCCTACGAGTCCACTGGGCATTGCGTCGTCCTGGCGGGCCCGGGCAGCGGCAAGACCAAGACGCTGACCACCAAGCTGGCCCGCATCCTGGCGGAGGATGTGGAAGAGCCGCGAGGCGTGGCCTGCATCACCTTCAACAACGAATGCGCCAAGGAGCTTGAGGACCGCCTGGCCAAGCTGGGTGTGGAGACGTCCAGCAGGGTGTTCATCG
>NZ_JAWHTP010000543.1:0-282 GCF_033052815.1 Chromohalobacter sp. HP20-39
TTTACAACCGCGCAAATGACGACGTCTAGAATCAGCCTGCAGGCTGGTGTCAGTTCCTGCAGCCAACCAGAATCGAACACGAAGGTCCGTTGCTGGGGCTGAACCGACATCTGAATGGCCTAGGAAAGCCGTGGGCCAGTGCCCGGAACTGGCCGGACTCGGCCGCCGGGCTAGCTGGGACGGGGCCCGCCGGCGCCAGCGGCGACTTCCGACCCTTGGCGGACGGTGGGGAGATCAGCACAGATCCCAGCCCAATAGCACCGTCTTACAGTGCCGACAGAC
>NZ_JAWHTP010000544.1:0-282 GCF_033052815.1 Chromohalobacter sp. HP20-39
GGCCAACTGAAGCAGAAATCTGGGAAGAAGCCGCGCCCCGACATGCCGTAGTTGCCCGCCCCGAACGACGCACCGCAATGCACGGTGATGCGTGGCACGGTGGCATTGGCCATGGCCTGGATCATCTTCGAGCCGTGCTTGATCATGCCCGCCTGCTCGGACTGCTTGCCGACGATGAAGCCCGTGGTGTTTTGCAGGTACAGCAGCGGCGTATCGGACTGGCAGCACGCCTGGATGAAGTGCACGACCTTCGTGGCGCCGGCCGGGTCCAGCGGACCGTTG
>NZ_JAWHTP010000545.1:0-282 GCF_033052815.1 Chromohalobacter sp. HP20-39
GGCATGGCGAAGTCGTACCCGTGGACGGCACCTTGTCGGAGCCGGCCGATCTAGATGAGTCAACGCTGACCGGTGAATCCGTCACGCGACACCGCAAGGCCGCAGAAGCCGTGAGCAGCGGTGTGCTGAACGCTGGGGCCGCCTTCGAGATGGTGGCGGCGGCATCGGCCGAGCGCAGTACCTTTGCGGGCATTGTCCGGATGGTCAGTGCCGCCCAGGCCGAGCGCAGCCCGTCCGTGCGCCTGGCCGACCGCTATGCATTCGCATTCGCAGCCGTCGCGG
>NZ_JAWHTP010000546.1:0-282 GCF_033052815.1 Chromohalobacter sp. HP20-39
GCGAATGGAATACCGGCCAGTGCCATCAGGCTGTCGCGCGCCGAGTTGAACAGGCCATAGAGCAGCACCAGGATCAGCATCATGCTGACGGGCACGGCAAACTCCAGGCGTTTCTTGGCCAGTTCCAGATCTTCAAACTCGCCGGCCCACTGGATGCGATAGCCTTCGGGCAGCTTCACATGCTTGGCGATGCGCTCCTGCGCTTCTTCCACCGTGCCGCCCAGATCACGCCCACGCACGCTGAACTTGATCGGGATGTAGCGCTCGTTGCGCTCGTGGTAG
>NZ_JAWHTP010000547.1:0-282 GCF_033052815.1 Chromohalobacter sp. HP20-39
GCGCACAATCTACGCCCTACCGGGCCTGGGGCCCAAGATTCCGGCCCACTCCGCCACGATTCTCACGGCGCACATGCTTCCACTGTCTTCCACGCTACCGCTGGCCGGCGTTGCCGAACCGTCCCCTGCGACTGTCGCGGCCACGGCCCTGGAGGCGTTTGACCGCTATTACGACGACATCCTGCTGCCCCTGTGGCTCGGGCCGGGCTGGAACGCACAGGCGGGTCTCTGCTATTAGGCGCTCGTCGTTGAAAACGACGCGCTGGTGCCCGCCTCCACGGC
>NZ_JAWHTP010000548.1:0-281 GCF_033052815.1 Chromohalobacter sp. HP20-39
CGGCAGACAGGCCGTTGTCGGAGCCGAGCTTGGAGTAGACCGGGTCGGTGGCGTTAGCCTCGTCCGTGGCCTTCGGGTCTGCGCCCGAGTCGATCGGCCAGCCTTCAGCGCCGTTGTCCGACTGGAACATGATGAAGGTGTTGTCGTACTCGCCAATGTCTTTCAGGTGCTGGATCAAGAGGCCGATGTTGTAGTCGAGGTTCTCGACCATGCCGGCGTAGATCTCCATGTAGCGTGCCTGCGCCTTGCGCTCCAGCGGCGTGAGGTCGCTCCACTTCTTG
>NZ_JAWHTP010000549.1:0-281 GCF_033052815.1 Chromohalobacter sp. HP20-39
GGAGAGGCCGCAGAGGCTTGGCCGACAGCGTTTCAGCACGTACTACGCTTCCTCTGTCCGGCAGGTGGGCTGACCTGCGTGCGGCTGGCGCTTCTGCGCGGCGTCTACCAGCATGCGTTCTACGTGCGCGAAGGCCTCGTTGAGCGCAAGGTAAGCGTCCTCGTTCGAGGTCTTGCTGGAAATATGCGTCTGATGCGGCGTGGTGATCACGACATGGACATCGACGGGCTTGCCCTGGTGTTGATGCTTCGCACCCAGGGTTAGGCTGACACGGCAGCGGG
>NZ_JAWHTP010000550.1:0-281 GCF_033052815.1 Chromohalobacter sp. HP20-39
GCGTGTTCGGCACGCTGCATGTGGAAAACCGCTGGGCGCCCGCATGGGCCGTGCGCTGGTTCGTCTGGCCGTTCCTGCGCCGCGTGGCTGAGCAGGACCGTCGCGTGGTCGAAGCACAGGCCGCTAACAGCACGCACTTTGGCCGGCAGGACGGCATTTCCACCGAGCTGGATCTCGTGCGACCGATGCTCGATGCGGTGTGGATGCCGAATGGCAAGCCGGCAGAGACCGGCGAGCAGGTGATGCAGATGTGGGTGTAGGGCCGGGTCGGGCTTGCCGGC
>NZ_JAWHTP010000551.1:0-281 GCF_033052815.1 Chromohalobacter sp. HP20-39
GGCCTTCGCCGCCGTCCCCAATTGCACGATCGGCAGCCGCGTCGCCGGTTGCATGAAGCCCAACAGCGCCAGCGCGAACTTCAGCGCGGCCGGATGCTCGCGTTCCAGCAGGGTCGCCAGCGGCACCAGCCGCTGATGCAACTCGCGCGCCTGGTACAGCCGGCCCGCGCGGAAGTGCCGGTGCACGGCGACATACAGGTCGGGCGCGACGTTCGTCACCGCGGAGACGCAGCCATCGCCGCCGGCCGCAAGCCAGGCGAGCGATGAATTGTCGTCACCGG
>NZ_JAWHTP010000552.1:0-281 GCF_033052815.1 Chromohalobacter sp. HP20-39
GTCGTCCCAGGTATCCAGCAACAGATAGGCTTGCAACGAGCGGCCATCTGCATCTCGTTGCCCGAGCATGTGATAGCCGGATGCAAGTTCGCGGCACAACTCCAGACAGCGAAGATCCGGCGCCGCGATGTCGGTATTGGCGTCTTCAGGCCACCCGCTTTCCAAGGCTGACAAAATGCGAAGCGTCATACAGCAACCTTACCTTTTCAGCGCGAAACCGATGCTGCACCCTGGGCTGCCGCATCGCCTTCCTGTGTACTGCATCCCTTGAGATTGCCGCT
>NZ_JAWHTP010000553.1:0-281 GCF_033052815.1 Chromohalobacter sp. HP20-39
CGACCTGCTGCCGAGTCTCTCCACGCTTGCCGCGTCGGATGCGCTCAAACAGCAGCTGCTGTTGACCGACCAATATTTCATGGGGGCCACGCTGGCGGTGGCGCGTGCCTCGCAGCGCACGATCTTCCATCTGGATGAGCTGGATGGCATGACGGTGGCGATTATTGGCGGTGGCGCCACCGAGATCCTCATGCGCGAGAAGCTGCCGCGTGCGCATCTGCTGCTGTTTGATTCGACGGATGCGGCCCTGCAGGCGGTCGCCGATGGCTCGGCCGACGTTG
>NZ_JAWHTP010000554.1:0-281 GCF_033052815.1 Chromohalobacter sp. HP20-39
TGAATTACGCACAGTCCGGCATCAATGGTCTGCTCGATCGATGCCTGCGCCGATTCTTTCCGGAAGCGGGCATGCTCGACTGGGAAGACGAGGCCAGAGGCTTTCTGCAGCGCATCGCCCAGAAGGGCGGGGTGGATCCTCTGCAGGGGATGGTTCAGCTCTACGTCGACAACTTCGCAAAGAAGGGCCTCGGCCACGAGACGATCGACGGCCTGGTGGCCACCTTCGTGCACGATCGCGAGCACTACATGCGGATCATCGCCTCGGCGCTGCCGCTGCTG
>NZ_JAWHTP010000555.1:0-281 GCF_033052815.1 Chromohalobacter sp. HP20-39
TTGCAATTTTTGGATTTCGTTTCCGATCTTAGAACCTGCGGGAGCGAGACTCGCCACCGAAATCTTGAGAGGCTCCTCACCGCTTGTTGCCCATCGCAATGAGGTGTTCTGAGGATCTGCGTCGACTAGAGCGACGTCCGTGCCTCCAGATTGGAAGGCAGATGCGAGATTGAGACTCAGCGTTGTCTTACCTACGCCACCTTTTTGGTTTGCGATTGCAATCGTAAATGCGCTCATAGGTTCTCCAAGGTTTTTGTGATTTTAGCGAGACTTGCTGTGAA
>NZ_JAWHTP010000556.1:0-280 GCF_033052815.1 Chromohalobacter sp. HP20-39
GTGGGCCCGACGCTCAAGCTGCACCAGTGCGGCCTGCCCAAGCTGATGGCGCTCGAACTCTTCAAGCCGTTCATCTTCCACAAGCTGGAAACGATGGGCATCGCCACCACCATCAAGGCGGCGAAGAAGGAAGTGGAAAGCCAGACGCCGGTGGTGTGGGACATCCTGGAAGATGTCATCCGCGAGCACCCGGTGATGCTGAACCGCGCACCGACGCTGCACCGTCTGGGTATCCAGGCGTTCGAGCCGGTGCTGATCGACGGCAAGGCCATCCAGCTGC
>NZ_JAWHTP010000557.1:0-280 GCF_033052815.1 Chromohalobacter sp. HP20-39
GGCCCGGCCTCGCGGCCACGCGTCTGCTCCAGCAGGAAGTCGCGTGAGAGCACCCGGCCCGGGTTCTGCGCCAGGGCCGCGAGCAGCTCGAACTCGCCGCTCGTGAGCCTCACCTCGACGCCATCCGGCCCGTCGAGGCGGCGCGCAGCCAGATCAAGCTGCCAGTCGAGAAAGCCGAGCCGGGAGCCGCCGACCGACGGCAGTGCAGCCACGGGCCCGCCCGGGACCGGCGGCGTCGTGGTCGCAGGCGGCAGCAGGCGTCGCAGCACGGCTTTGATCC
>NZ_JAWHTP010000558.1:0-280 GCF_033052815.1 Chromohalobacter sp. HP20-39
GCACGATCTCGTCCGACAATTGCTGGCGCAGTTCCTCGGCCCGCGTCGGCTTGCCTTTCGCTGCACCAGCAGGCCCATGCGCGGCGCGCCGCGGCTTGGCTTGCGGGATCAGCATGTCGTCGAAACACATCTCAGCTCACGCTTTCGATGTCTGCGGCTCATCGATCAGGCTGACAGAGGCTGCCACGATTCGCCAGCCTTCGGAAAAGCGGATCCAGGTCTGCATCTGCCGCCCGACCTTGCCGGGTGCATTATCGCGATAGAATAGCGTGGAGGCGAC
>NZ_JAWHTP010000559.1:0-280 GCF_033052815.1 Chromohalobacter sp. HP20-39
GTTCGACTACAAATGGAACATGGGCTGGATGCACGACACGCTGCACTACATGCAGCGCGACCCGGTGTACCGCCAGCACCACCACGACGGTCTGACCTTTGGGTTGGTCTATGCGTTTTCCGAGCACTTCATCCTGCCCATCTCCCATGACGAAGTGGTACACGGCAAGGGCTCGCTGCTGGGCAAGATGCCGGGCGATGCATGGCAACGCCTGGCCAATCTGCGTGCCTACCTCGCCTTCATGTGGACGCATCCCGGTAAGAAGCTGCTCTTCATGGGC
>NZ_JAWHTP010000560.1:0-280 GCF_033052815.1 Chromohalobacter sp. HP20-39
CTGGAGAATCTCGGCTTCGGCATCGTCGCGTTTGCCTGCACCACCTGCAACGGCATGAGCGGCGCGCTGGACCCGAAGATCCAGCAAGAGATCATCGACCGCGATCTGTATGCCACGGCCGTGCTGTCCGGCAACCGCAACTTCGATGGCCGCATCCACCCGTATGCCAAGCAGGCGTTCCTCGCCTCGCCGCCGCTGGTGGTGGCCTATGCGATTGCCGGCACGGTGCGCTTCGACATCGAGCGCGACAGCTTCGGCACCGATGCCAACGGCAAGCCCA
>NZ_JAWHTP010000561.1:0-280 GCF_033052815.1 Chromohalobacter sp. HP20-39
CACAGCGCGCGCACCAGATGGGGCGAGACCAGGCCGACGAAGGCCACGATGCCGGTCTGGGCCACGGCCGCGCCGGTGGCCAGTGCGAACGCGACGATCAGCAGCAGCCGCATCAGCGCCAGCCGGATGCCGAGCGACTTGGCGGTGGCCTCGCCGAGCGTCAGCGCGTCCAGCGCCGGGCTCGCCAGCAGGCCCAGCAGCGCGGCCAGCACGCCGGCGGTGGCCATCACCGCGACGCTGTGCCAGCCGAGCAGGCCGGTGTTGCCGAGCAAAAAGGCCT
>NZ_JAWHTP010000562.1:0-280 GCF_033052815.1 Chromohalobacter sp. HP20-39
TGCGTCATCCAGATGGCGTTGAGCTTGCCGCCGGCCGGATAGATCGGCGCTTCCGCAGCGCCCAGACCCAGACGCGTGAACATCAGCGACACCCAGCCGGTACAAATGGCTGCGACCGCCTGGAAGAAGCCCCAACCCAGCGTGGCGCCGGCAATCACGACGCGCGGTCCGAAGCGGTCGGCCAGCATGCCGCCGGGGATCTGCATGAAGGCATAAGTCCAGAAGAACGAGCTAAGCAGCAGGCCTTGCACCGCCGGACCGATGTCGAACTCCTTGGCGA
>NZ_JAWHTP010000563.1:0-280 GCF_033052815.1 Chromohalobacter sp. HP20-39
TCACTGGGGCACTACTTCGACGGAACACACACCCCTCATCCGTCTCCCGTTCTGGCACCGCTGGGCTCTATCGCATCCTCCAGCCCCGACATCACGCTTGAAGACGATGAATCCGCATTTCCCGAGGGAAGCGAGTCGTTCAAGCTTCACAGACATTTAGAGAGGGATCGGAAACTCCCTAGACGTCTCAAAGAGAGTCGACTGAAGGAGACCGGCAAGCTGGAATGCGAAGTGTGTTCTTTCGACTTCACAGCGACGTACGGCTCAGTCGGTGACGGCT
>NZ_JAWHTP010000564.1:0-280 GCF_033052815.1 Chromohalobacter sp. HP20-39
GTCGCCGACGTGCTGGTCGACGATCTCGCCCCGGCCATTGATCAGGAACGTCTCGGGCACCCCCGACGAGCCGAGCGCGATCTGGGCCTTGCCGGTCGGATCGTCGCCGATCCGGGCATAGGGATCGCCGTTCCGCGCCAGAAAGGCCCGCACCGCGTCCGGCGTGTCGCGGATCGCGATCGCGTCGATCTCCACGCCCGCCTGCTTGAGCTTCAGCAGCTGCGGCGCCTCGGCGATGCAGGGATTGCACCAGCTGGCGAACACATTGAGCAGTCGCGGC
>NZ_JAWHTP010000565.1:0-280 GCF_033052815.1 Chromohalobacter sp. HP20-39
GTCGAATTTCGAGGAGACCGGCGGAATCATCGCCGCGCACACCACATCGATCCCGGAAGCCCCGGGTTCCGGCCGCACCTGGGACTACCGGGTTTGCTGGCTGCGTGACGCCTATTTCGTGGTGAAGGCACTCAACCGCGTCGGCGCGACGCAGACGATGGAGGACTTCATCGGCTTCACATTGTCGATCGCGGCCAATGCCGATGGTCCGCTGAAGCCGGTTTACAGCGTGGTGCCGAACCTGCCGCTCGACGAATGGATTGCGCCCGATCTCAAGGGG
>NZ_JAWHTP010000566.1:0-280 GCF_033052815.1 Chromohalobacter sp. HP20-39
CTCTTTCCGGGCAAGGAACGTGACGTGACCGTCCGAGTCCAGAACACCGGCAAGCGTGCTGCACTGGTCCAGGCATGGACAGACGATGGCAGCAATGAACGGTCGACACCGGAAGCGGCGAATGCGCCCTTCGTGTTGCGGCCCCCGATGTTCCGTCTTGATCAAGGTAAGAGCCAGGTGCTGCGCATCCTGTCGACTGCAGCAGACCTGCCGAAGGATCGCGAGAGCCTGTACTGGCTGAACGTGCTGGACATTCCGCCCACGCCTTCTGCCAAGTCTG
>NZ_JAWHTP010000567.1:0-280 GCF_033052815.1 Chromohalobacter sp. HP20-39
TGGGGCCCCAGCCTGACCTAGCCGGGCAGGCACAACAGCCTGGCGTGATACATCGGCCGATGCCGTGACTTGTGGGTAGAACACCCCGGCGCCGGCTCGCAACAGGTCTTGCGCTGCGCGCAGGTTGGCTTCAGCCTGCTGCAGTGTCGGATTGGCCGCGATGGCGGTCTCCATGACGTTGTCCAGCGCGGGGCTGCCAAACGCATGCCACCAGTCGGCAGACACCGGTGCCAGGGCAAACCGTTGTGCAACCCCATCCACCAGCCTGGTGGCGAATGGA
>NZ_JAWHTP010000568.1:0-279 GCF_033052815.1 Chromohalobacter sp. HP20-39
GCGGTCCGTGGCCGACTGCAACTGGCCGACGTACTTGCCCATGCCGGCGTTGATCGTGCTGGCGATGTAGTTCGTCATGCGGGTGTAGTTGTCACCCTGCGTCAGCGAGTTCGAGCTGCTGTTGTGGCCCGCGCGGCAGCCGAAGTACGAGCCCCCCGGTACCGGGTTGGTGATCAGGTCGATGCCGGCCTGGATCAGCGACTGCAGTTCGGCCGAGCTGTACGTCTGGTTGGCGTACGACTTCTTCGTGCCCACCACGCCGTAGATCTGTTTGTTCAG
>NZ_JAWHTP010000569.1:0-279 GCF_033052815.1 Chromohalobacter sp. HP20-39
CGAAGGCATGTGCCGCGTGCACTAGCGGCGGGCTTTGTTGTCGTCGGACTCTGGTTGGCAGGCGGTCTGCTGACGTCCGCAATGCAGAGTAGCGTAACCAACATGGCAGCCCGTGCACCCGCTGCGGTCGAGCGGCTGGCGCAGTCGGCGGAGGCGATGCGTGCTGACGTTGGCGGGGTGCTGGACAAGTTCCGCCGAATGACGGCTGCGGTTGAACACGTCCTCGACGGCGCACAGCATACGTCCGCCAGCGTGCGCCCGAAGCCTGCGAAGGCAGTG
>NZ_JAWHTP010000570.1:0-279 GCF_033052815.1 Chromohalobacter sp. HP20-39
GGTAGAACTCCAGCGAGAAGCTACCGAGCTACAAATGGGCAAATGTAGCACTCGGGTTGAGAGTCTCTGCAAGCGGGGGGCTCCAGAGTTCCCTTGCGTAGCCCCCTCAAAAAGCGCCAACCTCAATTCGATGCCTCCAGCATCCAAGCGAGGGTCTCGCGAATATGAATCCACGAGATTGGGCCTACCGCACGCTGCAAACGCGCCGGACTACCAATCAGCTTGTGGACTTCACTCCCACGAACGAAAGATGGATTGGTGGTGATCTCTGGCCAATGC
>NZ_JAWHTP010000571.1:0-279 GCF_033052815.1 Chromohalobacter sp. HP20-39
CCGGTATCCGGTGCTCAACATGACCCTGCATCCAGGCGAGAGGATCCCGGTCATGGTGCGAGTCACCTCCCGCAAGACATTGCAACTGGAGCCCATGGCCTTTGCTCAGGAGGCATGGCATGCAAGGGAGATTCGCGCCGCCCTGTGGAACTTTGGGTTCCTTGGCGGCCTGCTGGCGTTGACGTGGGCTGCCTTGCTGATCGGATTCTTTTCCCGCAGTAGCGCGTTCTATCTGTTGGCAGGCCTGTCCCTGAATACTGCCTTGTATGAGGCATCCAT
>NZ_JAWHTP010000572.1:0-279 GCF_033052815.1 Chromohalobacter sp. HP20-39
ACGGCCGACCGTTGGTCCGGCCGGGCACGCCGTAATAGACGTTGGTCGCGTAGGGCATCCGGCAGACGCCGCCTTCCTGGGCGCAGCCGACCAGATTCACCGTGTCGAGCTGATAGGCCTGGGCCGGCGCGGGCATCACCGTGCTGGCTCCCAGCATGATGGCTCCGAAGGCCAGAGCAATCCGAATCTGCACGTCCCCGATTCCCCATTGCGTCGCGGTCCGCGTGCCGAATAATCCGGTCGGCGGCTTCCGGCCAGCGGCCGCACTCGCTATGGCGT
>NZ_JAWHTP010000573.1:0-279 GCF_033052815.1 Chromohalobacter sp. HP20-39
GTAGCATGAAGACATCAGCGGTGTTTGATGTACTAGCAGCGGCAATCGACGGGACGGGATGGATCCGGACTCGGTCACGGGAGGGCAACGAGGAGCCGCTATCCGGAAGAAATCGTCCTGCAAGAATTGAACATCGCGCTCTGCGGCGCTGCCAACTTGAATGACCTCTGAAATATCTGGAGGTCAATACGGCGAATTGCTCTGCAACGGCGCTCCGCAAATATGCAAGATATCAACCTAATATTAAGTTGGCGCGCCCGACACGATTCGAACGTGTGG
>NZ_JAWHTP010000574.1:0-279 GCF_033052815.1 Chromohalobacter sp. HP20-39
GCCCCACGATTGAATGCGTGGAAGGCGACCGCGTGCGCATCTTCGTCACCAACAAGCTGCCCGAGCACACCACGGTGCACTGGCACGGCATGATCCTGCCCGCCGGCATGGACGGCGTGGGTGGCCTCTCGCAGCCGCACATCCCACCGGGCAAGACCTTCGTCTACGAGTTCGAGATGAAGAAGTCCGGCACCTTCATGTACCACCCGCATTCCGACGAGATGGTGCAGATGGCGATGGGCATGATGGGCTTCATCGTCGTGCATCCGAAAGACCCGG
>NZ_JAWHTP010000575.1:0-279 GCF_033052815.1 Chromohalobacter sp. HP20-39
TACCAGGGTGTCATAGGCGATTTTACGTTCCGGAACCAGCAGTTCACCTTTCTCGTCGCGCAGTTCTGCAATAGTGATTGTTTTCGCTTCACGATCAATATCAATGACGGAACCCAGCTGGAACTGGAAACCATGATTGCGCGCATGGGCCAGATAGCTCAACGCATCGACGCCTTCATCAAGCGAGCCAGTCGCCACTTCGTGCAGCAGCGGTTTCCACAGGTGGCTGTGGTTACGATCGACCAGCGTAATTTTGGCTTTTTTCTTGCGTCCCAGCTT
>NZ_JAWHTP010000576.1:0-279 GCF_033052815.1 Chromohalobacter sp. HP20-39
GTACCATGTGTCAGTCCAGCGATATGTTGAGCGCCTTGACCACGCCCGCCCACCGCGCGCGATCGGTATCCACGAACTTGTCGATCTCGGCCTGGCTCTTCGGGCGCAGCGGCGGAAAGCCGATCTTGACCAGCGAAGCGCGAAACGCCTCGTCGTTCAAGGCCCGGTCGAGGCTCGCCTTAATCTTGCCGGCGATCTCGTCAGGCACTTTCGACGGCGCTGCAATACCATACCAGACGCTGACCGCATAATCGGGATAGCCGCTCTCGGCGATCGTCG
>NZ_JAWHTP010000577.1:0-279 GCF_033052815.1 Chromohalobacter sp. HP20-39
TGATTTTTACGTGATAATTCAGGAGACACAGAATGCGCATAAAAATAACAGCATAAAACACCTTACCACCACCCAAGAATTTCATATTGTATTGTTTTTCAATGAAAAAATATTATTCGCGTAATATCTCACGATAAATAACATTAGGATTTTGTTATTTAAACACGAGTCCTTTGCACTTGCCTACTTTATCGATAAATCCTACTTTTTTAATGCGATCCAATCATTTTAAGGAGTTTAAAATGGATAAGAAGCAAGTAACGGATTTAAGGTCGGAAC
>NZ_JAWHTP010000578.1:0-279 GCF_033052815.1 Chromohalobacter sp. HP20-39
CCGGTGGCCTCGTGGTCGAGATGGGCTCGCTCGGCGAAGAGCTGCGGCTCGAAATCCTGAAATCGCGCGTCTCCGCCGCGAAGGCGCATCACGCCACCTTCGACGTGCCGATGCCGGTGCTGGAATATCTCGCCAAGACCATCACCCATAACGGCCGCGATCTCGAAGGCGCGATCAACCGCCTCCTCGCTCACAGCAAGCTCAACGCCACCACGGTGACGCTGGAAATGGCCGAGCGCGAAGTGCGCGATCTGGTGCGGCCGATGGAGCCGAAGCGGG
>NZ_JAWHTP010000579.1:0-279 GCF_033052815.1 Chromohalobacter sp. HP20-39
TGCGATGTGAGTGAGAACAAAACGGAATCGGATTCGCGCAGCGCGAGTCGCGCAGAGCAATTGCGCGCGCCGGGCGAGAAAAAATATTTTTGAGATTGAGCCGTTCAGTCGAACAGGCTCGACACCGATTCTTCAGACGCGGTGCGGCCGATGGCTTCGGCGATCAGGGTGGCGACCGACAGCACGCGGATGTTCGGAGCCTTGCGCATCGCTTCGGTCGGCTGGATCGAGTCGGTGATCACCAGTTCCTTGAGCCGCGACGAGGTGATGCGCGCGACC
>NZ_JAWHTP010000580.1:0-279 GCF_033052815.1 Chromohalobacter sp. HP20-39
GGTAAGTCATCAGCACGCGGAACAGGTTGATGCCCATTGAGCAAATTGCCTGCAGGTCGGCATCGCGGCCTTCCTGTTTCGCCACCACCCACGGAGCCTGTTCATCGACATAGCGGTTAGCCAGATCAGCCAGCGCCATGATTTCGCGCACGGCTTTACCAAATTCACGGCTTTCCCACGCTTCACCAATCACTTCAGCGGCATCAGTGAAGGTTTTGTACAACTGCGGGTCAGCCAGTTCGCTTGCCAGCACGCCGTCAAAACGCTTGTTGATAAAGC
>NZ_JAWHTP010000581.1:0-279 GCF_033052815.1 Chromohalobacter sp. HP20-39
TTTGCCCCACCACAACAGTAGGAGTTTGACCCATGTCGGAAGCTGGCGGCGCTTCCCACAATAGAAACACCGGGGAAACGGGAATTGAAGGCTGCACGGTCGCCGCAAGGGCAGCAGGTCGCCTGATGCATAGACGCATACCGTGCGCGATGACCAGTCGCTGGGAGGTCATATGTTCGCTCTTCGCGTGGCAGGCAGTGGTGCAGTGGCACTGCTGTTGCTGCTTGTCGCTGTGCCGGTTGGCGCGCAGTCGTTTCGGGTGCAGTGTCCCACGACCAC
>NZ_JAWHTP010000582.1:0-279 GCF_033052815.1 Chromohalobacter sp. HP20-39
TGACTACGTCACGCGCAGCTTGAAGGATGCGCTCCCGTGTTTGTTGCGCTTTCTTAGAGATGGAGGGGGCTTCAGCGCCGTTGTCCGCCGAATGCGACTCCTCTGGGCTTGATTTCATACGAGTTGCCATGGTGAAACTCCAAAGATGCTTGATTTTTGAACCGTCTGGACGGTATAGTACACGCCATGAACTATGCCCGTCAAGACGGCCTCCTCAATTCACAACCTAGTGGCTCAACATGTCCGATCCCTACGCCCGCCGCGGCCTTACTGCTGTTG
>NZ_JAWHTP010000583.1:0-279 GCF_033052815.1 Chromohalobacter sp. HP20-39
ATCGCCTGCGATTGCTCCTGCCAGCCGCGGCCAACAGAGCCACGGGAGTGGCGTGTTCGCCATGGCGCTGTGCGTCTTTGCATTGATCGCATCGGAGTTCATGCCGGTCAGCCTGCTCACGCCCATCGCGACGGACCTGCACGTCAGCGAGGGTGTGGCCGGTCAAGGGATCGCCGTGTCCGGCGCCTTTGCTGTCTTGACTAGCCTTCTGCTTCCGGCGCTAGCGCGGCAGACGGATCGCAAGACCATCCTGCTGTGGATGACCGCTTTCATGGCCGT
>NZ_JAWHTP010000584.1:0-279 GCF_033052815.1 Chromohalobacter sp. HP20-39
CGCAACCTCAAGCCCCGAGACCTTGACCCAGTATTCCGTACCGCCCCAGAAACTCAATAACGGGCGCTTCGACAAGCTTCGAAGCGAATTTACGATCTCGCGAAGGCGTGCAGACCGGCGATTCGCTGAGGGCGGTGCTTGATCAGTAGTTCACTTGTTGCGACACATATGTCAGTATTCAGACATGGAACTCCGTAACGAACTTGCCAAACTGCATCACCACCACGGCCGCATTTCATCGCGCCGTGGTTCGTTACGTCCATAGCACTGAAAGCGGGG
>NZ_JAWHTP010000585.1:0-279 GCF_033052815.1 Chromohalobacter sp. HP20-39
TGGCCGTCCACCAACTTGGTCAAAATGGCACGATTTGCGCTCTCAATACTTTGCGGAAAAGCCTCATTCAACGCGAGATGCGCCTCCTCCACCGTCCTGGCTAGATGAGTCTTCGCATCCTGCATGCGAGCCGCCATGTCGTGCTTGAATCGGTCTAGCTGCGAAGTGAGCATTGCAAACTTGCTCCGCAACAGCTCCTGGGCAGCCAAGCCATCCGAAAGCTTGGACAGGATTGTGCCTTGCGTCTCCTGAATCGCTTTAGGAAACGCTGCAGCCAGA
>NZ_JAWHTP010000586.1:0-279 GCF_033052815.1 Chromohalobacter sp. HP20-39
GAGTTCTGAAAAGGGCGCAGCGGGGCTAGAACACGGCTCACGGCCGCTGCTCGACTCGGTGGAGACCTACCAGGGCGACGGCGAGCGCGCGCGCGGTGATGAACAGCGAGGCCGCATTCGGCGTAGCTGCGAAATCTTTTTGGCGCTGGTTGGGGAGGGCATGACTGGCGCCGAGCTGGATCGCGAATGCTTGAGGAATTACCGAGACAAGCTGTTGCCGGGCTTCCCGGCCCATGACGACAATCTCCGTCGGCAGCATGGGCCCGGCGCCTACGAGGT
>NZ_JAWHTP010000587.1:0-279 GCF_033052815.1 Chromohalobacter sp. HP20-39
GGCCCGCAAGAATGCGCAACTGCAAGCCCAGGCGGAGGCCAAGGCCAAGGCAGATGCCGAAGCGAAGCAGAAGGAGCTGAAAGCCAAGGCTGCCGCAGATGCTAAGGCCAAGGCGGATGCCGAGCGCAAGGCCAATGAATCGCGTGCCAACGCACAGCGCAAGGAGCAACTGGATCGCCTGCGTGCGATGGCCGGTGCTGCCGGCGCGACTGGCACCGTGGCCGGTTCTGGCGGCGGCGTTGGCAACGCAATGGGCACGGGCGGTACGTCATCGGCAGG
>NZ_JAWHTP010000588.1:0-278 GCF_033052815.1 Chromohalobacter sp. HP20-39
CGTCGGACCCGGCGGCTGCGTTACAATACGAGATTGCCGGCTTGGCACCTGCCGTGACCGCGCACCCCACGAATTCCTAGCATTAACCTCCAAGCGAAATGACTCACGTCGTTACCGAAAGCTGTGTCCGCTGCAAGTACACCGACTGCGTGGACGTCTGCCCCGTCGATTGCTTCCGCGAAGGCCCGAACTTCCTGACCATCGATCCGGATGAGTGCATCGACTGCGCCGTGTGCGTGGCCGAATGCCCGGTCAACGCCATCTACGCTGAAGAAGAC
>NZ_JAWHTP010000589.1:0-278 GCF_033052815.1 Chromohalobacter sp. HP20-39
CTATGACGATCGGCCTCCGGGCCGCGAGATCGTGTTGCATCTGACCGGCAACATGCGACGGTTCATCTGGGGATTCGATGGCAAAAGGTTCTCGGAGGCCGAGCCGATCCGTCTGTACTACGGCGAACGGCTGCGGATCACTCTCGTTAATGACACCATGATGAATCACCCTATGCACCTGCACGGGATGTTCAGCGAGCTTGAAAACACGGAGCGTCAAGCGCTCGTCCGTAAGCACACCATCAACGTTCAACCATCCAAGCAGATCAGTTTCCTCG
>NZ_JAWHTP010000590.1:0-278 GCF_033052815.1 Chromohalobacter sp. HP20-39
ATCGCGGCACGGGTGCCGGCCGCTGCCGCCACATAGACGAACTGCGGCTGGTCGGTGCAGTCGCCGGCCGCGTAGATGTTCGGGTTGCTCGTGCGCATGCCTTGGTCGATGACGATGGCACCTTGCGCATTGACAGTGACCCCCGCTGCGTCCAGCGCGAGGCTGCGCGTGTTCGGTGTCCGACCGGTGGCAACCAGCAGTTTGTCGGCGCGCAATTCACCGTGCGTGGTGGTCAGCACGAATTCACCGTCCATATGGGCGACCTGGCTGGCTTGCGT
>NZ_JAWHTP010000591.1:0-278 GCF_033052815.1 Chromohalobacter sp. HP20-39
GTTCCCGGCGCCGCGCCCGACCCGAAGTGGATTGCCGTATCCAATGCGGGAGAAGAAGCGTTCCGGAAGAAAGACGGCTAGTCGAGCGCGCGGAAGATGGAGTGCATCACATGATCTCCGATACGACCAGCTCAAGCGGCCATGAAGTCGTCTCGCTTCAAGGGTGGCTCAATGCAGCCACCCTCGGCGCAGCCAAATGGCTGGCTCTCGCGGCCGCGCCGACCTTTGCGATCATGGCGCTGCTGACGGGCATTCTTGGCGAAGGTGCGCCGGCGATG
>NZ_JAWHTP010000592.1:0-278 GCF_033052815.1 Chromohalobacter sp. HP20-39
ACACGAAGTCGATGACGCCATAGAAGCTCAGCACGTAACGCAAAGGCTTGCGAACGACGAGGATGCGCATGGCGTATTCCGCCGTGAACAGCAGCGTGAACAGCCATTCGAGCACCGTGAACAAAGCGCCGGCCCGGTCATGGACGCTGGGCAGGCTGTCGAGCATCACCACCGCCACGCTAGCGACGATGGCGAGCAGCAGGATTTCGTCGAACCGGCGGCCGGCGCGGGTCTCGGCCTCGAAGATGATGATGTACCAGCGTCGGCGCCACCCGTCG
>NZ_JAWHTP010000593.1:0-278 GCF_033052815.1 Chromohalobacter sp. HP20-39
GGGCTCTGGGCGTGCTGAACAAGTTCGACCGGGCCATGGATCACTTCGACTTCATGGTGTGGAACGCCATCCGCGATCAGTCGGACGTGAACGAGGAAGTGAATCGCTTCCTGCGCAAGTTCCAACCGCTGGCCATTCGTTGCTACACGACGCACCTGCGTCTGATGACCACCGTGCGCAACATCTGATCTGAGCGCGCTCGTGCCCTGCCGGACGACCTCCGCCGTATCTTCACCTGTTGGTGGCGGTACGGCGTACGCATCGGCACAGAGGGTTCC
>NZ_JAWHTP010000594.1:0-278 GCF_033052815.1 Chromohalobacter sp. HP20-39
TGACGAATCTCATGCGCGGCAACGAAGTGCGTTACCTTCTCAAAATCGCCAATGTCCATCGTTCCGTCGGCCCAATCCATGAACCCGCTGCCCACAGGCGATGAATCTGCCAGGCCAACCGACGCAACGGTGTCGAAAATTCCCAGAAAACGCATGTTCAGTTCCGCATACCCAACCTTCATTTTCGTGGCCTTGCGAATCCACTGACAGCATGTGCGCGCCTCTGCCGCGCCGCGCGAAAATCCGAACACGGAAAGATGAACCTTGGTAATCCGTGG
>NZ_JAWHTP010000595.1:0-278 GCF_033052815.1 Chromohalobacter sp. HP20-39
GGAGCGCTACCTGCACACCAAGTACGTCGGCCAGAAGCGTTTCTCGCTGGAAGGCGGTGAGAGCTTCATCGCCGCGATGGACGAGCTGATCCAGCGTGCCGGCGAACGCGGCGTGCAGGAGATCGTCATCGGCATGGCCCACCGCGGCCGCCTGAACGTGCTGGTCAACACCCTGGGCAAGATGCCCGCGGACCTGTTCGCCGAGTTCGAGCACAAGGCCGCAGAGGACCTTCCGGCCGGTGACGTGAAGTACCACCAGGGCTTCAGCTCCGACGTGT
>NZ_JAWHTP010000596.1:0-278 GCF_033052815.1 Chromohalobacter sp. HP20-39
TATGATCGCCATCGAAACGATCGGCCCACAGATGCGCGCCGGAACGTGCGTCGATGAGCTGCGCGATGATGCGCAGCCGCTCGCCGGCGCGGCGGACGCTGCCTTCGAGCACATAGTTCACGCCGAGCGTGCGGCCGACCTCGCGGATGTCGACGGGATTGTTCTTGTAGGTGAAGGACGAATTGCGCGCGATCACCAGAAGACCGCCGCAGCGGGACAGTGCCGTGATGATCTCCTCGGCGATGCCATCGCCAAAATAGTCCTGTTCGGGATCGGCG
>NZ_JAWHTP010000597.1:0-278 GCF_033052815.1 Chromohalobacter sp. HP20-39
GCGCATGGGCCGGGGCCGAGCGGGTGGTGAGCACCAGGGTCGGCGTGTCGCGGGCGGTCCGCGCCAGGACGCTGGCGGGCGAGAGCCGCAGATGCGTGTCGAGCACGACCCGCAGGGGCGAGAGCCCGTCCAGGCCCGGCAGCCGGACGGTCAGCGACGGGTCGTCCGCCCGGGCGGTGCCGATGCCGATCAGGATCGCGTCGGCATGGGCGCGCCACAGATGGACCGCCCCGTCCGCCACCGGGCCGGTGATGCGCAGGCGCTCCGGACCGGCGGCG
>NZ_JAWHTP010000598.1:0-278 GCF_033052815.1 Chromohalobacter sp. HP20-39
GAAGAACTCCTTGAGGTCGGTGGTATAGGCGCCGAACAGCACCAGCGCCGCGAGCGCGGCCGAGCCGATCGCATAGCCCTTGGTCACGGCCTTGGTGGTGTTGCCCACCGCGTCGAGCGCGTCGGTCTTGTGGCGGACTTCATCCTCCAGCCCGGCCATCTCGGCGATGCCGCCGGCATTGTCGGTCACCGGGCCATAGGCGTCGAGCGCGACGACCATGCCGGCCAGCGCCAGCAGCGAGGTTGCGGCGAAGGCCACGCCGATGATGCCGGCGATCT
>NZ_JAWHTP010000599.1:0-278 GCF_033052815.1 Chromohalobacter sp. HP20-39
CGATGACACAGTGAATGCTGTGGCCCATATCACGCGCCATCACGTGCTCGAGGTGTGTTGCTCACCAGTGCCGGCCTCCCAGGAGGTGCAGCTCGATTTGCATCATAGCGAAGGTCATTTGTCGCCCTTGACCGCGACGCTTGATGCGCAAGGGCGCGCCTGCGTAAAAGTGGGTGAGAAGCTGGTTCGGGATTTGCCGGATAGGGCTTTGTGGTTGACCGTGAAGGGTGCCGATTTCGATGCGACCACCTGGGTAAATGTCGAGCCTCAGCTGATTG
>NZ_JAWHTP010000600.1:0-278 GCF_033052815.1 Chromohalobacter sp. HP20-39
CGGCCGCCCGGCAACCTGCGCGTGTCGGAGCCGGGCGCCTCCGACCGGCCGACCACGGCGATGCTGAAAGCCGATATCGACAGCGGCGCCACGGGGGACAAGATCGCCGTCTACGACCTGGGCCTGTCGTCGCTCGGGACCGATGACGAGGCGGCCGGCTCCGCACCGTCGCATCAGCGTATCGCGCTGGCGCGCGAGACCGAGGCGGCGTCCGCGAAGGTCAGGCGCGCCGCACGGTCGCCCAGCCTGGACGCCTGGATCGTGCTGGGGTTCAGCGG
>NZ_JAWHTP010000601.1:0-278 GCF_033052815.1 Chromohalobacter sp. HP20-39
GTCAAGCGCGTCGTCGTCGTGATGGAGCACTCCGCCAAGGACGGCGCGAAGCTGCTGCACCGCTGCAACCTGCCGCTCACCGGCGAGCGCGTGGTGGACATGGTCGTCACCGATCTGGCGGTGTTCACCATCGACAAGCACGGCAACGACGGCATGGCGCTGATCGAACTCGCCGACGGGGTCACGCTCGATGAAGTGAAGGCCAAGACCGAAGCCAGCTTCCGCGTTGCGCTGAAGAACGCCTGAACGCCTCGACCATCATGACGGTACGGCGCGGC
>NZ_JAWHTP010000602.1:0-278 GCF_033052815.1 Chromohalobacter sp. HP20-39
CGCCCGCGACTTCATCGAGCAGGCCTCAGGCCGGCATTTCGACCCGGCCTGTGTGGCGGCCTTCATCGGCGAGTGGACCCAGGTGCTGGAAATCCGCGAGCGCTTCCGTGACGACGAGACCCAGCTGGCCAGCCAGGTGGCCACGCTGCTGAACACCCTCTGACCCCGACCCGCAGGCGCGCCCATGCAAGTTCCCCCCCTTCCTGCAGACGAAGAACGGCGCCTGGCCGCCTTGCACCGGCTGGAGGTGCTCGACTCGGACGCCGAGGCCGAATTCG
>NZ_JAWHTP010000603.1:0-278 GCF_033052815.1 Chromohalobacter sp. HP20-39
GGATGCGACGCCGGTCGCGTCTTATCCGGCCTTCCTATATCAGGCTGTGTTTAAGACGCCGCCGCTTCGCCCAAATCCTTATGCCGGTTCGACGGCTGGACAAAATACTGTTTATCTTCCCAGCGCAGGCAGGTTAATGTACCACCCCAGCAGCAGCCGGTATCCAGCGCGTATATACCTTCCGGCGTACCTTTGCCCTCCAGCGATGCCCAGTGACCAAAGGCGATGCTGTATTCTTCAGCGACAGGGCCAGGAATCGCAAACCACGGTTTCAGTGG
>NZ_JAWHTP010000604.1:0-277 GCF_033052815.1 Chromohalobacter sp. HP20-39
CTCCAGGTAGAGGCCGCAGACATCGTGGCACCACATCAGGAAGCCGGTGGCGCCGCAGGCCCGGCTCGCCGCCTGCATGGCGGCGATGGCCAGGCCGACGCGCGCGCCGTGCCGGTCGAGGTGGACGCCGAGCGCGCCTGCGTCTCCGAGCCTGCCCATGATGTCGAGCGGGTACGCGCCGTGGTCGATCTTGCTCGCCGCCGCGCCCAGGGGGCCGTCGGCAATGGCCGTCGTCTCGGCGAGGACGGTCTCGTCCGTCCACGTGCGGCCGGCCGGG
>NZ_JAWHTP010000605.1:0-277 GCF_033052815.1 Chromohalobacter sp. HP20-39
GTTCACGCACGTAGCGGTCCTCCCAGCCATCGCCCTGCATGTAGTGCTTGTCGAAAACCGCTTGCGCCTTGCCGTCGGAGCGCAGCCGGGCAACCATCTCAGGCTTGAAGTCCGTCTGGAGCATGCGCGACGTGGTCCGGGTGACCCACAGGTAGTCGCGGTTCGGCACGGCGTCGTTGATCATTTGCACCTGGTCGACGGTCAGGCCGAACGTGTCGCAGTACAGGTTCTTGCTGGTATTGGCGAGGCTGTTGGGCAGGTAGATGAAGTTCGCGAT
>NZ_JAWHTP010000606.1:0-277 GCF_033052815.1 Chromohalobacter sp. HP20-39
CCAGATGCTCAGACCCTTGACCAATATCGCTGTGGGCAGTCTGCCGCTTCCAGATGATTTGATTGAGTGCCCGATCTTTGCCAAAGACCTCATCCAAGATGCTGCGCACGTAGTGCGACACGCCCCAGCCCATATGCACATAGATTGAACCGTCAGCTGCAAGCAGGTCACGCATCAATATCAGTCGTTCGTAGAGCATCGAGATGAAGCTATCCGCGCCACGGCCCCACGTGTCTCGATACGCGATTTGCTCGAGCAGGTTGGGCTCCTTGTGGAA
>NZ_JAWHTP010000607.1:0-277 GCF_033052815.1 Chromohalobacter sp. HP20-39
CTGTGGTCGTGGCCGCTGTGGTCCTGACGGCCTGTCGTGGGTTGCAGGCTGCAGATGTTCTCGTCAGCCTCCGAGTTCCAGTCGATTCCGACTGTGGCGTGTTCGATGCTGAACTGCTCTCGCAGCACCGCCTCGACGCGCTTGACCACAGCTCGCGCCTCCTCGTCCACGTTGGGTCGAACGTGTAGCGTGGCCATCGTGCGACCGGAAGTGAGTTGCCACACGTGAACATGGCTGACAGCCGCCAGGCCGGGCACAGTGCTCATCAGGCCTTGTT
>NZ_JAWHTP010000608.1:0-277 GCF_033052815.1 Chromohalobacter sp. HP20-39
TCCAGCAGCGCGGGCTTCAAGTGCTGCGCGGCGTGCTGCGCGATGATGCGCCCCACGTGCGTCGACCCGGTGAAGTTCACCCGCCGCACGGCCGGATGCGCGATCAGACGTTCGACCACTTGCGCGGCATCGGCGGGCGCGTTGGTCACCACGTTGACCACGCCGTCGCCCAGGCCTGCCTCGTGCAGCACCGTACCGATCAGCCGATGCACGCCCGGGCACAGTTCCGACGCCTTGAGCACCACCGTGTTGCCGCACGCCAGCGGCATCGCCAGCG
>NZ_JAWHTP010000609.1:0-277 GCF_033052815.1 Chromohalobacter sp. HP20-39
TTCCCCCATTCGGAAATCTACGGGTCACAGGTTGCTTGCACCTCTCCGTAGCTTATCGCAGCTTACCGCGTCCTTCTTCGGCTGATATCGCCAAGGCATCCACCGTACGCCCTTAAAATCTTTACTTATTTTACGCCATAATTTGCGGCTAACTTCGTTGTGCTGCGTTCGGTTTGTCTTGCGTACATAAAGTACGCGGCGACATTCCCTCACTGGCACGCCTCGTTATCCATCAAATTCTGACAAAAATCTATTCTTAGATTTTATTGACATGCAT
>NZ_JAWHTP010000610.1:0-277 GCF_033052815.1 Chromohalobacter sp. HP20-39
TATACCGTCGATGCTGCCGGCGATGTTCAGCAGAATGCCTACGATGCACAGGGGCGTCTGACTACTACCACCGCCTATGCAAACCGGGTCAGTCTCTCGGGCCTAGCCGACGCTCCTACGCTGGCCGATGTCGCCGGTCGTATCAATGCAGATCCGGCACACGATGAAGCTCAAAGCCGGGTGTATGACGCGGACGGCCGCCTTCACTACACGGTCGACGGCGCTGGCAGCGTGGTCCGGTATACCTACGATGCCAATGGCAACGTCGTTGACCGCG
>NZ_JAWHTP010000611.1:0-277 GCF_033052815.1 Chromohalobacter sp. HP20-39
GCAGTACTGCGTGACCGCGCCGGGGCTGGCCGTCGAGGGCAGGTTAAGGATGAACTGCACCCAGTCGGTCTGCTGGTACATCTTCTGCTCGTTCCCGGGCGACAACGCATCCCAGTCATCACACGCCAGGCCGCTGCTCATGGTCAGCAGGTGCTCGATGGTGATCCCCTGCTTCAAGGCGGGCGTGTTGGGATAGTCGGCGTTCAGGTAGCTCGCGATGGGTGTGCTCACGCTGCTCAAGACTTGGGCGTCCAGGGCGATGCCCACCAGCAGCGAG
>NZ_JAWHTP010000612.1:0-277 GCF_033052815.1 Chromohalobacter sp. HP20-39
TCCGCTCCGGCGCCGTGCGTCCGGGCATCGTGGACGTTCTGGAGACCGCTGCCGCTGCGCCGGCCGCGGCTTCCTCCGATCTCGTGGCGGCGGCTCTCGACCGGGCGATGGCGCGCGGCCTCGACGACCCGGCAGCGCGTCTCGAAGACGGACAGGCCCACCCGACCGACACCCATCCGCCGACCCGCGAGCGCATCGCGGCCCTCGGCCTGGCGGTCAATGCGGACCTGCTGACGGCCGCTGGAGCCCCGCCTCCGGCTCGCGCCCGCGAACAGCT
>NZ_JAWHTP010000613.1:0-277 GCF_033052815.1 Chromohalobacter sp. HP20-39
GGCCAAACAGCCGCTGATCGCAGAGCCGTTTCCGAACGATCGCAAGATCGGCAATGACGCCGAGATGAACGATCCGCGCATCGCGCGTAAATGGGAGTCCGGCGGCGGCGGCATGGTTTCGACCATCGGCGACTATGCGCGCTTCACGAAAATGCTGCTGAACGGCGGTACGCTCGACGGCAAGCGTTATCTGAGCCCGAAAACCATCGCCTATATGGGATCGAACCATGTCGGCCCGGCGTCGGGCGTGGCGAACGGTCCCTACTATCTGCCGGGG
>NZ_JAWHTP010000614.1:0-277 GCF_033052815.1 Chromohalobacter sp. HP20-39
GCTCAACGACTCTCAGGGCTATAGCACGGCCATGGCCACGAGGGCCATTGTCGTGATCGACAGCGATGAGCCAGCGCTTGGCCAAGTGGCCTGTGTGTTCGTGGGCATGGCAGAGGTGTCGTCTTGCGTGATAGACATCGCGCTTGGGCAGCATGTCCAGAAAGGTGAAGAGCTTGGATACTTTCAGTACGGTGGATCTACGTACTGTCTGGTTTTCCAGCCAGGAGCGATTCGCGGCTTTGCGGTGTCTCCACCATTTGCCGACGACAGTCCACCG
>NZ_JAWHTP010000615.1:0-277 GCF_033052815.1 Chromohalobacter sp. HP20-39
TCCACGACTTGTTGTGACCGCGCGTGCCCGTGACGTAGCCGCGCAAATGGCGAGCGACCTGGGCTCCGGCTGCAATCCAGACGAAGCCCTCGCCATGCGGGAAGGCGAAATTTTCCAGCGCCGCCTTCAATAGCGTCGCATCGTCGCTCATTCCGTCGCGGGCGATCCATTGCGGCGACCAATCGGTCTTCGTTGTGATCTGCTGCGCTTCGCCAATGACGAAGCTTGCAACCGGCACGCCTGGTCGTAGTTCTTCGAGGCGGCGGCCGATGGCGGG
>NZ_JAWHTP010000616.1:0-277 GCF_033052815.1 Chromohalobacter sp. HP20-39
TCCTCGGCCCGCTTGGCCTGAGCCGGGCTCACTCTGCCGGTATAAATCGCCCGCTTCAAGGCATTGACCGCCTCACCCCGGTTGAGTACCCGACGCAGCTCATTCCTGAAGGCGTCTTTGACAAAGTAGTCGGCCAGGAACGCAGTTCGCAGCAAGCGCCCCAACTGAACACCCGCTTCGTAGATGGGGTCTCCCCGCGCCGCCGATCCAAATCTGGCCAGCGCTGCAACTGCGCTGGCGTTGCCGCTCATCACCGAGGCTGCCAAATGGACCAAGG
>NZ_JAWHTP010000617.1:0-277 GCF_033052815.1 Chromohalobacter sp. HP20-39
GGGTTTGTTGTCTGCCCGTGCCGATAACAATTTCGCGGTGCTCGGTTCCAGCCCGGTGAAGAGCTACAGCAACGCTGATTCGCAAGTGACCACGGCGAAGCTGGTTCAAGGCGGCAAGACCAACACCGTCCAGATCGCCGAGTCGCTGCTGAACACCAACGGTTCGGCCACTGCGAACACGGAAGTCAAGTCCACCACGACGCTGGTGACGAACCTGGCGATCCAGGGTGGCACTAAGGCCGATGTCGACATCAGCTTTGCCTCCTTGCTGACCCTG
>NZ_JAWHTP010000618.1:0-277 GCF_033052815.1 Chromohalobacter sp. HP20-39
TCAACTCCAGTCAACCGCTCCATCGCCAGCTCATCCCAGCCTCGCCGCCTCCAATTCATCGTCCCAGATCGTCAAATCCTCTTTCGCTTTGATACGATCATCCTTCAGCATCCTTGCGTCTTTCCGCACGTCTTCGCCCTCGACTTCCAGCCGCGCTTGAGGTTCCTTGGCTTCCAGCACATAGTGGTTGTCGCAGTGTGGGCAGTACTCGTCGCTGTCTTCGTACTCGCTCATGTCTTTGCGGAAGACCTTTTTGCACTTCTTACACGCGAATATC
>NZ_JAWHTP010000619.1:0-277 GCF_033052815.1 Chromohalobacter sp. HP20-39
TGACGGTCTCCATCCCGCTTCGGTTCGGCGTGCGCTGATCGAACGACGATCGGGGCCGGTATCTCTCGTCAGAACGCGGACCCGGGCCGCATGGACAGGTGGACCCGCACGAAGGGTGTGCGCGGTCAGCCCCGACCGTCGATCCGGATTCGCCATCGGCGTCGCGGGCATGCTAAAGCCTTCGCGAAGCTGCTCTCCTTGCGCGCCTGACGGCGGTGCGGGAGGGCGAATGATCCGGCCTTGCCCTCCGCCCGTCGAACAGGCCGGACCCGCTCAG
>NZ_JAWHTP010000620.1:0-276 GCF_033052815.1 Chromohalobacter sp. HP20-39
TTTGAACAACAATTGAATTCAGCAATGAACAAACACCTAATTGATAAATATGGCTCTGGTTCTGGTCGTGTTGTTGCTATGGCTGGTGGTGGTTATTTTACTGATTCAGCAAAAGAAACAATGGGAGTATTTAAATCTGCTCAATCTAGCCTAGATAAAACTGGAATGTCTGATATTGAAGTAAAAGACACTATTTCAACAGCAAATTCTAATGCCATGAATTCATTTGAAACTGACAAGCAATCAGTTAAAAAAGGTGGAAATATGGGATTAGGT
>NZ_JAWHTP010000621.1:0-276 GCF_033052815.1 Chromohalobacter sp. HP20-39
TTCGAGAGGAGCACTATGCTTACGTGCTCGATATCGCCGATAGGCTAGGGCTTCCACCCGATGTCGTTGCACCTGTTTTTCGCGAGACTCTGCGAGCCTTGGCTGCAGGGGCAACGGTGGAGACGTATGTGGTCCTTCTCGCTGCCAAAAAAACGCTATCGAAACTGAGGAGCACCGCCGGCGCCAGTGGCCCGTTTCATAGCGAATTCTGAGCTGGTCGGAAAGTCCCTCCTAAGCCGCGCGAGCTTCGGGCTATTCGGACCAGACCACGTCGAC
>NZ_JAWHTP010000622.1:0-276 GCF_033052815.1 Chromohalobacter sp. HP20-39
GCGCGCCGCAAGCCCTGCGGGCGATAGCTCCTCGTCGGACACGCTCGTGATCAGGTTCGGCCGCGCTGCATAGGTTTCGGCCAGGGGCACGCTGGCCAAGGTCGCGTTTTCAGCGCGGGCCAGTGCTGCGCCAGGCTGGATCGTTGCGCCCATGCCGCTGCGCACGAAATCCATCAGCAGCGCCAGTCCATCGACTTCAGCGACGATGCGCGGTTCGTACTTCGCACGCTTGAACGCCTCAGCGAGCAGCGATCGCAAGCCGTGCGGGCCGCTGGG
>NZ_JAWHTP010000623.1:0-276 GCF_033052815.1 Chromohalobacter sp. HP20-39
GTTGCACGTTCCAGGTGCGTCCCGCTTCGGCAATGATGTCGCCGTACCGTGACATGTCGATCGCGGCGCCGCCCCCGCTGCGTACCTTGTCTGCAGGCTGTTGCACCGGGGCCGGACGCGCCTCGACGATGACGCGAAGACCGGTGCCACGCGCGCCGCTCGGCATGTTGGTCAGGACAACGGTACCGTCCGCTTGAACGGTGCCGAAGATCTGCGCATGTGCGCAATGCATGAACGCGTCGCTTACGATCACGGCGGCGGCCAGGCTGACGCCAA
>NZ_JAWHTP010000624.1:0-276 GCF_033052815.1 Chromohalobacter sp. HP20-39
GTGGGCGCGGGTTTCTATATTCCGATCAGGATATATTCCTGATTGGCTATGTAATGTCTCCCGACCACCTGAACCTCGTCTTCGCCGCGCTGGCCGATCCCACGCGCCGCGCCATCGTCGCCCGTCTTGCTGCAGGCGAGGCCACCGTCAACGAACTGGCTGAACCGTTCGATCTGGCGCAGCCCTCCATCTCCAAGCATCTGAAGGTGCTGGAAACCGCCGGTCTGATTTCACGCGGACGGGAGGGGCAGACGCGGCCGTGCCGGTTGGAAGTTG
>NZ_JAWHTP010000625.1:0-276 GCF_033052815.1 Chromohalobacter sp. HP20-39
GCGCCAATTTTGTCCTGTACCGCCTGCGGGCCGACATCTTCTAACGCAAGGGCTAACGTACAGACTTTCGAGATGGATTCCAGTGCAAAGCGGTAATCACTGTCACCCGCACTATAGACGTTGCCATCGCAGGTCACGATAGCCACTGCCGCCAGTTGACCTGGTACATTCGCCAGAAAGGGAATGTAATCGGCATTTTGTCCGCCGTTAAGTGAGTGAAATTGGGTGTAAGCCTGATCCACTGCCTGCTGTAATTTGTTTGCATCTAACATCTTT
>NZ_JAWHTP010000626.1:0-276 GCF_033052815.1 Chromohalobacter sp. HP20-39
TGGGCGAGAAGGAAAGTCTGTACCAACGACCATCGTCGAGAGACAAATGAGAGACAAAAAGTCTGGCCACCCGCACGGCGCCCGGCTGGCCAGACTTTTCTCGCCTATAGGTCCTAATCGATCGTGGAAACCGCCACTCCGTCCGGGATGGCTCGCAATGCACGCTGCGGGCAGTCGTTAGCGTCATAGTGATCAAGTGTGGCCCCGCTCTAACCGACGGCCCGGTGCCCTTTCGCCCCACTCAGCACAGACGCCGGCAGCAAGACCGGTTGCTAG
>NZ_JAWHTP010000627.1:0-276 GCF_033052815.1 Chromohalobacter sp. HP20-39
GCAAGCTTCATCGGCTAACTCTGGTTGAACGCATCTAAATGACGACCGTGAAGACACGACTCAGCTTGGCATTTGCCTCGCTCACAATCCTGCTGCTCGTGCTAACCGGCATTGCAGTGAACTCGATGAACGAGGCAAGCAATCAGGCATCAAGATACGCTGCCGGTATTGGCGCGCGTATGGCAATGGCTGAGGCGTACCGGGCTGCTTTTTATCGGCACACCATAGCGCTTCAGAACGTGGTGCTCTCCCAGAACGCCGCTGGCGCCGAGGCGG
>NZ_JAWHTP010000628.1:0-276 GCF_033052815.1 Chromohalobacter sp. HP20-39
GCTCGGTCACGCCCAGCCGCTTGAGGCCGGCCCAGAGCCGCTCGGGCGTCAGCCGCGGGTCGCCGCTGCCCTGCAGCGATAGGCCGCCGTCCTCGGTCAGCCAGACCGGCGTCTGCCACTGCCAGGCCGGGCCCAGGGTGTCCAGCGCGGCCATCGCGGTGACGAGCTTGGTTAGCGAGGCCGGGTTCATCGCGCTGTCGGCCCGCCAGGCCAGCCGCGGGCGCGCGTCGTCGAGGGCCTGCACGACGAGGCCGAGCGAGCCGGCGTCGACCTGGG
>NZ_JAWHTP010000629.1:0-276 GCF_033052815.1 Chromohalobacter sp. HP20-39
GCCCCCCCCAATAGTCTCCTGCTTTGCAAGCTTCGGTTTTGGAAGATGAGAGCGCCATCCGTCAGAAGAATTAGCTTCGGCCTAGCCGATTGTTAGCGGCTCCACCTTTGGTTTAGACAGCGACTTCCCGCTAACACGGGGCTTCTTCACCAAGTCGGCAAACGGGTTCTTGTTCTCGTCCGTCTGGGCTTTCGACACTCGGGAGCGGCCTTAAGGGCGCCGGCCAAGCCGGCGCCTTCGCTCCGGCCACCAGCGCAGGCTCGTCTTTCGGCAACG
>NZ_JAWHTP010000630.1:0-276 GCF_033052815.1 Chromohalobacter sp. HP20-39
CGCCCGCGTCGTCCCGCCGATCACCACCGTCACCAGCTGGCCCGCCGCGTCATAGGAATAGACTTCCTGCGCCCCCGCGCCCGTCTGCGCGCGCACCCGCGCGCCCGTCGCGTCATAGCCCAGGTCCGTGCCCGCATCCCCGCGCACGATCACCCCGGAACCCGGCGCACCGACCAGTATCCCCCTGGTCGTCACCAGCCGGCTCATGCTGTCATAGCGATACCACCAGCCCTGGCGCGTCGCCGTCCCGGACAGGCTGCCATCCGCCTGCACCGG
>NZ_JAWHTP010000631.1:0-276 GCF_033052815.1 Chromohalobacter sp. HP20-39
GCCTCTATGGCGCCTTTGGCGACAAGCGCGCGCTCTATATCAAGAGCTATCATCGCTATCGCGATGACTACACCGCTGGAGCCGTCGATATTTTCAATGCCGATATCGACATCCGCGAGCGATTGACGCGTTTTCTCACGCTAGCACTCGACATCCATATGACCGGCGAGGCCGGACCGAGCGGCTGCTTTACGGTGATGACGGTCGCGTCCGATGCTATCGCCGATCCCGAGATCCGTGCGCTGGTGCGCGAAGGCTTCAAGGATATCGACGATG
>NZ_JAWHTP010000632.1:0-276 GCF_033052815.1 Chromohalobacter sp. HP20-39
CGCCCGAGCCGAGGAAAATGTCGGTGCTTGAGTGGCGCGCCGCTCGAAAGAAAATCGACGCAGCGTTCGACAAGCTTGAGAGCGTTGGCATCGTCGCCTTGCATGACGTGGGCCGTACGCAGGAAGACGGTTTTGCGGATGCCTCTGCGTTGTTCAGGGAGCGCGGTGGCTCCGAGGCCGGGCTCTCCGGCATGTGTTTCTATACCCGGCAAGACCTCGATCGGGCCAAGCGCAGCAGTGATCTCGCCCTGGCTTTCTGGGGCGGGCCGGGAGGTG
>NZ_JAWHTP010000633.1:0-276 GCF_033052815.1 Chromohalobacter sp. HP20-39
CTGATGCCGCGCTGACACGCGGCCGGGCGCGCCGATGCCTCAGGGTTGACCGGTCTGGGGGGCAATCGTATCACCCCGCCTCACCCGACAGGAGCGCGCTGTCGCGCCGGTCCCCGGCCGTTCACGCCGCGCCCATGCGCGCCAGCTCCTGAGAGCGTCGCGACTGAGACGGAGCCGACCGTGGGCGAGGACGTGGAAGCGCTGCGGGCCGAGCTCGCAGAGACCCAGGCACGGCTCAAGGAGGCCCAGGGCGAACTCGCCCGTCTGGTGCGTCTG
>NZ_JAWHTP010000634.1:0-275 GCF_033052815.1 Chromohalobacter sp. HP20-39
CTCGGCCGCGAGCGCCCCTGCACCGCAGGTGAGCAGGGTGAGGGAGACGGCAAGTGCCTTCAGTGTCGCTCGCGTGTTCAAGGTGTCACTCCTGATATGCCTGAAGTCAGCCCGGCAGGTAGGGCTGCAAATTCTTCAAAGCGTTTGCCACATAGGCCTCTTTCTCACCCACGGGCGCCACGTAGTGCAGCGCTGCAGTGGCGGCTTCCAGACCTTCGGTGCGCGCAATGACCCACGCCGCCAGGTACGGTGAAGCAAAACACCCGCCAGCCGTC
>NZ_JAWHTP010000635.1:0-275 GCF_033052815.1 Chromohalobacter sp. HP20-39
CCGGAAGAAGTCGCCTCGTGGAAGCCGGGCCAGACCCTGCTGCTCAACGGCAAGATGCTGACCGGCCGCGACGCCGCGCACAAGCGCATCGCCGACATGCTGGCCAAGGGCGAGAAGCTGCCGATCGACTTCACCAACCGCGTGATCTACTACGTCGGCCCGGTCGACCCGGTGCGTGATGAAGTCGTCGGCCCGGCAGGCCCGACTACGGCTACCCGCATGGACAAATTCACCGAAACGATGCTCGCCCAGACGGGCCTGATCGCCATGGTGGG
>NZ_JAWHTP010000636.1:0-275 GCF_033052815.1 Chromohalobacter sp. HP20-39
GGAAGGCATGATCACCTTTACCTGCGCGGTGGATGTCTTCGACCTGCGGCTTTGATAGGAGCGCGTCAACGCCTTCCGTGATGAACGTGCCGGTGATGTCCTGTTCGCCAACGGAAACATCCTTGATCTTGCCCGCCTTCAACAGCACTTTGAAATCGCTGTAAGGCAGTGTCTCAACCTGATCGGAGAGGAACAAGGTCTGGATGGCGAGTATGGTCAACATCGCCACGACGCCATACCAGATCGAGAACTTTTGCTGCCGAGGTTCCATGCCG
>NZ_JAWHTP010000637.1:0-275 GCF_033052815.1 Chromohalobacter sp. HP20-39
GAAGTAGCTCGCGCTGCCAGGGATGAAGTAGCGATTGTTGGTGACCTCGATGCCCAGGTTGGACCCGCTGCCTGGGTTGGTCGAGAAATATAGGTTGGCGAAGTTACCAGCAGAGTAGGACGCATCCCCGGTGACCTCCAGCCCCACGTAGACATAGCCCGCATCAGCGCGCACACCGACCTTATAGCTGGCGCCATCGTTGATGTTGCCTGGCTTGCCAAAATTGCCATTAGGCGCCGCAGCATTGTGCGTGACGGTCTTGAAGGTCGTGCCCG
>NZ_JAWHTP010000638.1:0-275 GCF_033052815.1 Chromohalobacter sp. HP20-39
TCGACGAGGCCGAGGTCGTGTACTGGGGCACCTGCCCCTCCTGCTCGATGACCGTGACCCCCTCAGTGACGACCAGCCCGGAAGGAAGCAGATGAGCGACAGCCAGGACGACACCACCCCGGTCAGCCCGCAGGGGGTGGACCGCAAGGCCGACTCCGGGTGCCCGGTGATGCACGACTCGGCCACCGCCCAGGGCAGCGAGAGCGAGAACCCGGCGATCGACTAGCCGACCCCGAAGACCGGCGGCCGCCCGCACAGCCTCAAGGACTGGTGGC
>NZ_JAWHTP010000639.1:0-275 GCF_033052815.1 Chromohalobacter sp. HP20-39
TATACAAGGCCGTCGGCGGCGGCTGGCGCGACGATGCCTCCAATCCTCCACCTGATACCCATACCACTGCGCCGGCTGCTCAGAGCCGCGCGCATACCGGAAACGCTTCATGACAGGACAACGTGTTTGGATGGCCGCGCTGGCCGTGATGCTGGTGGCCGTGCTCGCAGCGTGCGGCAAATCGGCACCGGAGAACAAGAGCAAGGAGCAACCGCCCGCCAAGCCGGCACTGACCGTCAACGTGACACATCTCGGGCCGCAGATGTGGCCGCGTA
>NZ_JAWHTP010000640.1:0-275 GCF_033052815.1 Chromohalobacter sp. HP20-39
GGTTCTCGAAACGCTCGACCAGCATGCCGATGACGCGGCACGAACGGCGCTGGCCTATGATCTGCTCGAGCATGAGGCGCAGCATCAGGGTCAGTTGATCCGCTATTTCTACACCAACGGCTTCGCGTTTCCGCCGGATTTCGCCAAGCGCTACGCGTTGCAGCAGCCGGCGGGTGCCCTGGTGTGAGCCTGAGCGAGCGGGAAATCGCGCACTTCGATCGCGACGGGTTCATTGGGCCGTTCGACGTCTCTCCTCGCGAGGAAATGCTCGCCCG
>NZ_JAWHTP010000641.1:0-275 GCF_033052815.1 Chromohalobacter sp. HP20-39
CCATCAAGTTCCTGACTGGGAAACGTCATCGTGCGTGGAATCGCAACGTTGTCGCCATCGGTCTGGCCAGCGGCTTCTTGGAGCCGCTCGAGTCCACCAGCCTTCACCTGATCCAGATGGGCATAGGCCATTTGCTTACCTATTTCCCGTCTGGCCGCATCGACGACACTGACCGCGACGAATACAACCGCTTGATGTCGCTGGAATTCGAATGGGTACGCGACTTCATCATCCTGCATTACAAGGCTACAGAGCGCACCGACTCTCCATTTTGG
>NZ_JAWHTP010000642.1:0-275 GCF_033052815.1 Chromohalobacter sp. HP20-39
TGGATTTATTTTCTTGGGTGCTTACTATCAAAAAATCAGTAAATTGATGGATTTAACTAATTCAGCTATTGCCAATGTTCCTGTTGCTTCTGGTGTATCTCATTTTGACAGATACCCATTACATGATGAATGGAGTAAAGCATTAAATAATATCGGTAAAGTTGTTGATTTATCTAGTGCTGGTGTTGTGAATTATGGTGTTGGTGATGAAACAGGTGGTTCTAATGAAAGTTGGTGGGACACCATAAAACATTCAGTCAAAGAAGGATTTTCAC
>NZ_JAWHTP010000643.1:0-275 GCF_033052815.1 Chromohalobacter sp. HP20-39
GTTGATCATCGGCTTTGGCTACAGCGTGGCGCAAACGCCATCCGGCCGTCTTCTGCGCCGCTCGGCCCATGCCGAGGACCGTCCTGCGATCTTCGCGGCACACTTCGCGCTGTCGCACGCCTGTTGGCTCATCTGCTACCCACTTGCCGGCCGCTTCGGCGCGGTCATGGGCTTGCCATCGACCTTCATTGTCATGTCCCTGGTCGGCTTGGCCGGCGTGGCGCTGACGCTCTGGCTGTGGCCGGCCAGCGACCCTTCTGACGTGGCGCATGACC
>NZ_JAWHTP010000644.1:0-275 GCF_033052815.1 Chromohalobacter sp. HP20-39
GCGAGACCGTCATGACCGGCATCATGGTGATGATCATGACGACGCTGCTCGGCGTGTTCTTCCTCGGCATCGACTCGATCTTCGATTTCATCGTCAATTCGCTGCTGCGCCTCGCGCAGTAAGCCGCACCGCAGATAACGAGAGAAAGAACGAACGCATGGCGCGCTGGTACATCATCCACGCCTATTCGGGCTTCGAGGGCAAGGTTCGCGACCAGATCCTGGCCGACGCGACCCGCATGGGCCTCGATCGCCTGGTCGAGGCCGTCGAGGTTC
>NZ_JAWHTP010000645.1:0-275 GCF_033052815.1 Chromohalobacter sp. HP20-39
TGCTGAACGTGTTGACGGCCGATGCCACGCAGTCCATCGAAATTGGCCGCATCCTCTGCGAGAGCGAGGTCGTCAAACACCTGTCCTTCACCGGCAGCACCGAGGTCGGCCGGATCCTGATGAAGCAGTGCGCGCCGACGATCAAGAAGCTCAGCCTGGAACTGGGCGGCAACGCGCCCTTCATCGTGTTTGACGACGCAGACCTCGATTCGGCCGTCGAAGGCGCCATCACCAGCAAGTACCGCAATGCCGGCCAGACCTGCGTCTGCGCCAAC
>NZ_JAWHTP010000646.1:0-275 GCF_033052815.1 Chromohalobacter sp. HP20-39
TCCAGGTCGACACGATGAACCGGCGCCTGCGGCTCGCGCTGCAGGACGATGGCCGTGTCACGGTGGACATGGGCGCACCGGTGTTCGAGCACGCGGCCCTGCCTTTCGACGCCCACGGGCTGACGCCGCGGCGCGTGAATGGCTTCGAGCTCTGGCCCATCGACGGGCTGGAGCTGGCGGTGCTGTCGATGGGCAATCCGCATGCGGTGCAGCGTGTCGACGATGTTCAGGCCGCGCCGGTCGCCACGCAGGGCCCGCAGATCGAAGGGCATGCC
>NZ_JAWHTP010000647.1:0-275 GCF_033052815.1 Chromohalobacter sp. HP20-39
TGGAGATGTGCTGATTCCCGGCTGCCGCCCATACACGCAATAGCTCTTTTGAATCAACATCCTGCAAAGCGGCAGGTGGGATAGGAAGTTCGCTTTTCATTTATCTATTCTGATTCAGAAGGTATCGACGATTCGGCCCAATAGGGTCTACCTTATTCGCCACATTTGGGGACAGGCGGGCAGGCTCGCCGTCTGTGAGTTCCTGGATACGCTGGTGCTCAGCAATTTCACGCGCAGTTTTTCCACCAAGAACCTCTGTCCGCTGCACGCTTTCG
>NZ_JAWHTP010000648.1:0-275 GCF_033052815.1 Chromohalobacter sp. HP20-39
CCTCGCGCTCGGCGTCCCTGTACTCTTCGGGCACACCAAAGCACAAGTATCGGATGATTTCAAGGGCCCGGGCATTTCTGCAGTCCTGATCACAGGCGACGTGCAGGTAGACGCAGCAGCGTTGAAAGATGCGATCAGAACTGCTTTGGCGAACTCGCCACCCGCCGCAGCGCTGGAGGCGTTCGCTCACGAACGTCATGATCACGTGGCCGTCGCACGGGCGTTCCTTTCGCGGATTACGCCTTTGCGTCGCCAAGAAATCGGTGCCGCACCGG
>NZ_JAWHTP010000649.1:0-274 GCF_033052815.1 Chromohalobacter sp. HP20-39
GCTCGCGCAGCATTCGCAACTCGGCCTGGGCACCGGCCTCAAGACCGACGACCTCGGTTAGTTTCTCGCGGGTGCGCTCATGCGCGGCCTGCGCTTCAGCCAGTTGGGCACGCACCTGGTGCTCGCGCGATTCGGCGTTGGCCAAGCGCTCGTTGGCCTGGATTCGGGCGATGTCAGCAGCTTCACGCTGCGCATCGGCGACGGCGGCTGTGCGATCGGCAGCGACCCGGGCGGCCTGTTCCGCCGCCAGTTGGGCGCGCAGTTCGCTCAGTTC
>NZ_JAWHTP010000650.1:0-274 GCF_033052815.1 Chromohalobacter sp. HP20-39
GCGGGCTCGCAGCGGGCGTTCCCGGGGCTGGGGCAACTCGACCGGGAGCACGGAGCCGCTCTGATGGGCTCTCTTTGCCCGCAATAGCCGGTTTGGGCGGGGAGCCGTCGTCCCGGGCAGCGCGAGGTTCGTCCCGAAGCGGGAGTGGTCAACCAAATTCGACATGCGCGCGCCGCGCTGTACTGCCCGGATCGACGAACTTCCGACCGTGGCAGCCTAGATCGACCACCTTCTGAACTCGGTCGGCCTCCCTACGGTCGTCGCCATTCCGACG
>NZ_JAWHTP010000651.1:0-274 GCF_033052815.1 Chromohalobacter sp. HP20-39
GCAAATGCAACCGCCAGGTTGGATGCGATGAGCAGCACCGAGAACGCCAGCAGCACGCGGCGCCGGTCGATCGCGCGGGTCGCGGCGGCTGTCAGCAGGCTTGTAACGAGGGCGACCGCTGCGGTGGCTGTCACGGCCTGCCCGGCAACGCCTTCGGTCACGCCCAGGCTTTCGGCCATTGGCGTGAGCAGGCTGGCGGGCAGGAATTCGGCCGTGACGAGCCCGAACACGCCAAGCGTCATTGCAAAGACCGCGCCCCAGGCCGGTTCACGGG
>NZ_JAWHTP010000652.1:0-274 GCF_033052815.1 Chromohalobacter sp. HP20-39
TCGGCAACCGGATCTTCAAATCCTACGCCGATATCCTCGATCACTGCTGCGACGCCTGGAACAAGCTCATCGACCAGCCCTGGCGCATCATGTCCATCGGACTACGCCAATGGACACATGGGTTCTGATCAATGAGGATTGGTATGAGTGGCCAGGACCTTGTTGAGCAGGCGGTGGCCGAAGCTCTTGCGCGTTGGGTGCGCGGCCGGGGGGCCGTCGTGCTCGGCCCAGTCCCAGCGCAGGGCATTGCCGGCAGGACCGTCCTCGACCCGCC
>NZ_JAWHTP010000653.1:0-274 GCF_033052815.1 Chromohalobacter sp. HP20-39
GCCCGACGAGCCGCAGCGCTACCCGGCTTCCAAGGAGCAGCTGCTCGAATTCTACAAGCAGATGCTCCTGATCCGCCGCTTCGAGGAGAAGGCGGGCCAGCTCTACGGCCTCGGCTTCATCGGCGGCTTCTGCCACCTCTATATCGGGCAGGAAGCGGTTGCGGTCGGTCTGCAGTCGGCGCTCGACGGCGAGAAGGATTCGGTGATCACGGGCTATCGCGATCACGGCCACATGCTCGCCTACGGCATCGACCCCAAGGTGATCATGGCCGAG
>NZ_JAWHTP010000654.1:0-274 GCF_033052815.1 Chromohalobacter sp. HP20-39
TTCGTGCTGGGCAATGCCGAGACGGTCATCATCGTGCCGGGCTACGGCCTGGCGGTGGCGCGCGCCCAGCATGCGGTCAAGGAGCTGGCCGCCAAGCTGACCGACAAGGGCATCACCGTCAAATACGCCATCCACCCGGTGGCCGGCCGCATGCCGGGCCATATGAACGTGCTGCTGGCCGAGGCCGAGGTGCCCTACGACCAGGTCTTCGAGATGGAGGACATCAATGCCGAGTTCGGCCAGGCCGACGTGGCCATCATCCTGGGCGCCAACG
>NZ_JAWHTP010000655.1:0-274 GCF_033052815.1 Chromohalobacter sp. HP20-39
GCATCGGCGGCGGCGGCGGTGCCGGCGGCGAGGCCAGGACCAAGGCGGTGGGTGTAGGGCTTTCGGCGTCGTGGGCGATCGGCGGGAGCGGAGGCCGAGGCGGACAGGGCGGCTCCGCCGTCATCGAGAGCGGCAGCACGGTCACGACCGTCGGCCTCGGCGCGGACGGCCTCGCGGCGCTCAGCATCGGCGGCGGCGGCGGCGTGGGCGGCCTGGCCAACGCGCAAGCGATCACGGCACCCCTCGTGACCCCGACCGGCAAGGCGCTGCCGAG
>NZ_JAWHTP010000656.1:0-274 GCF_033052815.1 Chromohalobacter sp. HP20-39
GTTTTGACCTCGGGCACCTCCATAATGAGACGCTCGGCAATCAGGCCGACGCGACTGGATTCAGCGAGTGAGATGCCCGGATTGAAGAGCATATTGATGGTGAGCGTGCCTTCGTTGAACGGCGGCAGGAAGGCGCGAGGAAGAAGAAACGCGGCGAACCCCGCTGTCGTGACGGCGAGGAGCGTTATGGCCATCAACGCGCGCTGGTGGCGAAAGGCGCGTTCGAGTAGCGCAGCGTTACCGCGCTTGAGCAGGCGCACCAGCGCGCTGTCGC
>NZ_JAWHTP010000657.1:0-274 GCF_033052815.1 Chromohalobacter sp. HP20-39
TATCATCTGACGGCATCCGGACGAGAACTCAGGCCTATCGTCGAAGCATTCGGTATCTGGGGTCAGCGCCGGATCGAAGCAGATGTATCGCTGCAGCACCTCGACGTTCAGCTCCTGATGTGGGACATGCGCAGAAATCTGAACACCACGCCGATGCCACAGCGTCGCAGCGTCGTACAGTTTATATATCCTGAACTATCCGCCACCCAGCGCTGTTGGTGGCTGATCGTCGATCCGAACGAAGTCGTCGATCTCTGCTCGATCGATCCCGGCT
>NZ_JAWHTP010000658.1:0-274 GCF_033052815.1 Chromohalobacter sp. HP20-39
GCTGCATCAGCAGGCTGCGGGCGTCGCCGAGCGCGTCCATCAGTGCCGGCTCCAGGCTGACGCTGTTGAACACATCGAACATCAGCTCCCGCGAGCCACGGTCGTAGCTGCCGCAAACGGCGAGCTGATGCGGGATCAGCCGGCCGAGATAGCTCTGTGTCCAGACGAAAAACTGGTAGCGGCGTCGCACCGCGAGCGCGGATTCCGCCGCCCGGACGATGGCCTCGGCCGGGTCGGTCGAGAGCGGAAAAGGACTGATGGCGGCCAGGGCTGC
>NZ_JAWHTP010000659.1:0-274 GCF_033052815.1 Chromohalobacter sp. HP20-39
GACGCGCTGCTGATGCGCGTGATGGGCAGCCCCGACCCGTACGGCAAGCAGATCGACGGCATGGGCGGCGCGACCTCCAGCACCAGCAAGACCGTGATCGTGTCCAAGAGCACGCGCCCGGACCACGATGTCGACTACCTGTTCGGCCAGGTCTCCATCGACCAGCTCTTTGTCGACTGGAGCGGCAACTGCGGCAACCTGTCCGCTGCGGTCGGCCCCTTCGCCATCAGCGCCGGCCTGGTCGAACCCGGCCGCATCCCGCGTAACGGTGTCG
>NZ_JAWHTP010000660.1:0-274 GCF_033052815.1 Chromohalobacter sp. HP20-39
GTTCAGCCAGCGCTCGATTTCCGGCTGTCCCGGAAACCGCTCGCTCCAGCTCCAGCCTTTGTAGAGCTCCTCGGAGAACAGATACTGATAGGTGTGGCCTTCGGAATCGAAGCGCGCGCCGGGATAGCGGTTCCAGTACCAGGTGCCGCCGACGCTTGATCCTGCGTCAATAGCCCTGACGTTCAGGCCCTGCTCGCGCAGGCGGAACAGTTGATAAAGGCCCGCGACGCCGGCGCCGATCACCACGGCGTCGAGTTTGGATGTCGCGTGCGCG
>NZ_JAWHTP010000661.1:0-274 GCF_033052815.1 Chromohalobacter sp. HP20-39
GGCGCGCTGGCTTGAACAACGTCGCAGCGGCGAGGCCTCCGGATCGATCGCACACTCCTGATGCACTGCGGGTCCTGATATGCAGGACCTGCACTGTGTCGATCTCTGAAAGCCAACGGGGTGGTCTGATAGGCCACCCCGTTGGCTTTTGGCACGTCGAAACTTCGCGGTTAGATGGCCGCGGGCTGGGCAGTCAGTGGCGGAGGCGCCGGAAGTGCTGCACCTGGAAAGGGATTGCGTAGCAGCCCATGCAACAGCAGCGATACCACATGCG
>NZ_JAWHTP010000662.1:0-274 GCF_033052815.1 Chromohalobacter sp. HP20-39
TTCTGGTTCATCGTAGCCGTCAGGAGCGAAGATGAAGCAGAAATCCGAACTGGGCAAAGCGCCCGCAGAACAAGTGCTAAAAGATATCCGGCGGCAGACGCGTCGGCAGTATTCGGCGGAAGAGAAGATCCGTATCGTGCTGGAAGGACTGCGCGGCGAGGAGAACATCTCCGAGCTGTGCCGCCGCGAAGGCATTGCCGCCTCGATGTATTACGGTTGGTCGAAGGAGTTTCTGGAGGCCGGCAAACGCCGCCTGGCGGGTGACACGGCCCGT
>NZ_JAWHTP010000663.1:0-274 GCF_033052815.1 Chromohalobacter sp. HP20-39
TTTGGATGGGCTGCACTTACGGCGCTACCACGACGTGTATGACGCGGAAATGGCACGGCATCCTGAACCGGAGGAGGATGATTTCTTTGCTGACGCAGCTCGACATGAGGCGGCTGCGCTGGAAGCGGAAGGCATCTTCCCCCAAAGTACTTTTTCCGCAGATGTGCTTTCCCGGTTCCGGTCACAAAGCTTGGAGCAAGCCCTCGAGAATAATCGCGACTGGTTCGGCGGGTTCGAGCTTGGAGCCCCGAACTTTAATTTGAACCATTTTTTC
>NZ_JAWHTP010000664.1:0-274 GCF_033052815.1 Chromohalobacter sp. HP20-39
GTCACGGCGGCTTCGGATGCCATGGCGGTTTCGGCGGTCATGGCGGCCACCTCGGTCACGGGGTTTTGGCTTTGGCCCATATGGCTTGGGCTATGGTGGCTACGACTACCCCTATGATGGTGGTTACGCCTACTATGGAGGTGGCGTCTGTTATCTCGTGCGGCGGCGCGTTGTGGGACCACATGGACGGGTCTATTTCCGGCGCATCGAGGTGTGCCATTGAGATGAGGCGTTGCGCAGTTGCCAAAATTCATTCTCGGTGACGTTCACCGAC
>NZ_JAWHTP010000665.1:0-273 GCF_033052815.1 Chromohalobacter sp. HP20-39
TGCCGCTTCAACGTCCGGCCCGACATTGCTTGCCGGACCCGCGCCGTGCGTCTTGCCGAAGGTGTGGCCGCCGGCGATCAGCGCCACGGTTTCTTCGTCGTCCATCGCCATGCGGGCGAAGGTTTCGCGGATGTCGCGTGCGGCCGAGATCGGATCGCCGTTGGCATCCGGGCCTTCCGGGTTCACGTAGATCAGACCCATCTGCACGGCCGCGAGCGGGTTGTCGAGATCGCGTTCGCCCGAGTATCGGCTATGGGGGTTGTTGGTGGGCGC
>NZ_JAWHTP010000666.1:0-273 GCF_033052815.1 Chromohalobacter sp. HP20-39
GGCAGCAAACACACTCTGGCTGACGTTGACCGATTTGCGGATACGCGCGATTGCCTGTGCATCGAACTCAGGCACGGGCTCGAGACAGAGTTCGTCGTACTCGCGCATGGTTGTCTTGTCGATGAGCTTGGCGCGATGCAGACCGGACGCGGCGCTGTGGATGGCTGCGGCGGCATCGCTCTTGAAACGTGTCTTAGTCATGGCAAATCTCCACCAACTCTTTTAGCGCGATCAACGAGTCCACTTCTGCATCGCGAAGCCCACCAAAATCAG
>NZ_JAWHTP010000667.1:0-273 GCF_033052815.1 Chromohalobacter sp. HP20-39
GCTCAGCGACAAGACAAAGGCCGTGGTCATGTATCACGTCGCGGGATACCCCGGCCCGGCGCGCGAAATGGCCGCGTTGTGCAAGGCCCGAGGTATTGCATTTATTGAAGACTGCAACAACGCGCTGTTTGCCCTGCAGGATGGCGCACACGTCGGCGGGCTTGCGGATTTCTCGATCTACTCCTTCTACCCCAATCGGCAGATCAACTGCATCGACGGGGGTGCCTTGGTTTGCAAATCGGCGGAGATGGCCACGAAGGCACGTCAACTCCG
>NZ_JAWHTP010000668.1:0-273 GCF_033052815.1 Chromohalobacter sp. HP20-39
TCCAGTTTCACAGTTGCACTGAATTTCGAGGACGGCGTTACGCGGTTCATCGATTGCAAAGCGGGCGAGAAGGTGCTCGACGCCGCCTTCCGCGCCAAGATCAACCTGCCGATGGATTGCTCCGACGGCGTGTGCGGCACCTGCAAGTGCCGCGCCGAGAGCGGCAGCTACGACCTCGGTGACGATTACATCGACGACGCCCTGACCGAAGACGAGAAGAACACCGGCCTCGTCCTGACGTGCCAGATGGTGCCGCAAAGCGATTGCGTGATC
>NZ_JAWHTP010000669.1:0-273 GCF_033052815.1 Chromohalobacter sp. HP20-39
CGATACCAGCAAGTTGCGCGAGACGTTCGGCATTCATCTGCCCGATTGGCGTCAAGGCATCCATTTCCTGCTCGACCAAATTCTTTGAAGTTTTGCCACTATGCGTAAAGGGATCATCCTTGCCGGCGGGTCCGGCACGCGTCTATATCCGATTACCCGATCGGTTTCCAAGCAATTGCTGCCGGTTTATGATAAGCCGATGATTTACTATCCGCTATCCACGCTGATGTTGGCGGGGATTCGTGATATCTTGATTATTTCCACACCCGAAGA
>NZ_JAWHTP010000670.1:0-273 GCF_033052815.1 Chromohalobacter sp. HP20-39
TGCAAATGATGCTGATCGCACGAGCACGCTACCAACGTCTGGCCGATGAAGCACTCATCGAAGACCGTGCCATGCAAGCGCTCGAACTGATTGGCCACGCCGTGCGCCAAGCAGGGTGGATCACGGATACGCCAGCGGCCTCTCCGGTGCGTCGCTGGCCGGATACGGACAAGGACGCGCCGCCATCACTTGAGGGCAGCGACAACTGCGGCCGCCTCGACACACCGCCGCAACTCGTGCCGCAATTCAACTGCGGAGGCGGCAACGTGAGGC
>NZ_JAWHTP010000671.1:0-273 GCF_033052815.1 Chromohalobacter sp. HP20-39
CGGAACGGCACACCGCGATGCGTGTCTGCGCGCGCTGGCGCGGTGGGGCAAGCCTGCAATGCCTGAGGAGGGGCAGCATGCGCAGTCAGCAGGGGCCCCGCACAGCGGGGATGCGCACGACCGCGAATGCTGCCGGCCGCCGACACCAGGAGCCGCAGCGCACCGATATCGGCAAGGAGGCGACCGCAAGAGCACCGCCACCATCGGCACGCAGGCTGCGGCGTTTGGTTCGGCCCGCGCCCTCACACACCGCGAGCATGGGTGGTTGATCGC
>NZ_JAWHTP010000672.1:0-273 GCF_033052815.1 Chromohalobacter sp. HP20-39
CTGATCGTTCGCGCCGCGCAGGCGACGGCAGATCGACAAGCCATCTTCGCCCGGCATCATGAGATCGAGCACGAGCAGGTCGAACCGCTCGCGCAGCCAGAGTTTGTTCATGGCCGTGGCGTTTTCCGCCACCAGCACGGTGAAGCCCTGTTCCCCGAGATAGCGGCGCAGCAGATCGCGCAGGCGGGGATCGTCGGCGACGAAGAGAATCTTTTGACCAGAATTTTACATGGCGCTAATGGTAACGACAAAAAAAGAGGCTCGAGGCGCGGT
>NZ_JAWHTP010000673.1:0-273 GCF_033052815.1 Chromohalobacter sp. HP20-39
GGTGCCAGTGGTGGAAATCCGGCGTCACGAAGATGTACTTCAACGGCCCCCAGGGCAGGTGAACGTTGGCGTGGTTGAACACCGCCTGGAAGCCCACAATGATGATGTAGACATCGACCACGGCCTTGTCGAAACCCAGCACGAACAGCGGCCCCAGCACGGCCACACGCGTGACGATCAACTCAAGAATGTGCTGGCGCGAGCCGGCCAGCCAGTCCATCGTCTTCACGCTGTGGTGCACGGCATGGAAGCGCCACAGGAACGGCACCTCGT
>NZ_JAWHTP010000674.1:0-273 GCF_033052815.1 Chromohalobacter sp. HP20-39
GTAGGCTTAGCGTCGACGCCTTCTGTGCCCTGGAAGCCAGGGCCGATATCGCAGAAGCCATTCAAGAGGTTGAGCGAGGCCTTGCGGCAGCACGCTCTGCAGACGCAGTACGCACCCAAGCCACGTTCATCCCGCTTCAGTTGCCAGCCTTCGATATGGAAGCCATCATGCACCTCCTGCAGCGTGATCTGGCTGGATTGGAGGCGGGCGCTGCTGCTCGTGTGCAGGCTCACCTTTCACGGCTAGGTAAAGGTGGCGAGGCGTGGGTTGCTG
>NZ_JAWHTP010000675.1:0-273 GCF_033052815.1 Chromohalobacter sp. HP20-39
ATCCTTCGCCGAAGCCCTCGCGGTAGTTGCCCTTGCTCTCGATGAACTCGAAGAACACCGGGCCAAGCAGCGGCTCGGAGAATATCTGCAGCAGCAGGCGGGGCTGGCCGCCTTCGGTCGTGCCGTCGAGCAGAATGCCGCGCGCCTGCAACTCGGGCACGGGCTGGCCATGGCCGGGCAGGCGCTTTTCCAAGTTTGCGTAATAGATGTCGTTGGGGGCGGTCAGCAGCGGGATACCGGCCATCTGCACGCGGTCGAGCTCATCGAGTAGGT
>NZ_JAWHTP010000676.1:0-273 GCF_033052815.1 Chromohalobacter sp. HP20-39
GGTCGCCATGGCCCTCGTAGGGGTTGGTCAGGTCGGCCAGGCCATGCACCGCGAGCACCGGCACCGCACGCCCGCCGCAGGGCCCGAACCAGCGCAGCCCGCCGACCGGCGCGATGGCCGCGATGCGGTCGTTCAGCCGGCAGCCCAGCAGCGAGGACATGCGTGCGCCGCCGGAGAAGCCGGTGGCGTAGACGCGGGCCGGGTCGATGCAGGTGCGCGCCGCGATGTCGTCGAGCACGTCGGTGACGTATCTCAGGTCGTCGGCGCGTGCGG
>NZ_JAWHTP010000677.1:0-272 GCF_033052815.1 Chromohalobacter sp. HP20-39
GAACTACACCCGCCGAGCCAAGCTGAATATGCCACTTGCTCAACTACCCGGAACCCAGGAATTGGCCTGATCTGCTGGGGCATCAGAGACACAACGGAACGAGGGTCTTTACCCCCATCCACGGCTATTAACCCCGCCGAGGGCTGAAGTTCGCCCGCACATAGCCGCAGCAGGGTAGTTTTCCCCGCACCATTAAGGCCCAAGAGAACCGTTGGCCCGGTATCACCCAGAATTAAGTTCAGTTCAGTGAAAAGCCGGGATTTGCATCGTGG
>NZ_JAWHTP010000678.1:0-272 GCF_033052815.1 Chromohalobacter sp. HP20-39
GGCCAGCGTCGGCGCGGCCTCCATGCCGGCCACCAGCACCTCGCGCTTGTCGGCGCGCTCCTCCAGCGAGGCGATCAGGCCCGACAGCGCCGACAGCAGCAGCGGGCCCATCAGCACCGCTGGCAGGGCCAGGCGCAACAGCGTGCGACGGTCGCGCAGCGCGTCGCGCAGCTCTTTGACAAAGACGATCCACGCCTGATTCATGCCGCCGCCTCCTGCGGGAAAGCCAGTTTGACAAAGGCATCCTCGAAGCGGCTCTCGCCGGCCTGGGC
>NZ_JAWHTP010000679.1:0-272 GCF_033052815.1 Chromohalobacter sp. HP20-39
GCCTTGATCTTGGTGAGCTGGGCCTTGAAGTCCACGTCGCCCTTGGCGAAGGTTTCGATGGTCGTCACCGGAATCTTCAGGTCTTCGAGCGCCTTCTTGAAGTTGTCGTAGCCGCTCTTGGTGAAGACATCGTCGTTGCCGTAGAGCACGGCCACCTTCTTCACACCGGCCTTCTTCACCACGGTCTGGATGGTGGCCGGCAGCACGTCGGCTTCGGTCACGGAGTTGCGGAAAACGTAGTCGCCAATGCTGGTGATGCCGTCTGCCGTGTT
>NZ_JAWHTP010000680.1:0-272 GCF_033052815.1 Chromohalobacter sp. HP20-39
GTCGCTGAATCGCGAAACCGCGACTATAACAGACTTTTTCCGCCGAGATCAAGAGGGTCGGAAAACTCCATCAAACTGCCGGTTTCAGCACTTCCTGACCGCCCAGGTACGGGCGCAGCGCGGTCGGCACCGTCACCGAGCCATCCGCGTTCTGGTAGTTCTCCAGCACGGCCACCAGCGTGCGGCCCGCGGCGAGGCCCGAGCCGTTAAGCGTGTGCACCAGCTCCGGCTTGCCCTGCGCATTGCGGAAGCGGGCCTGCATGCGGCGCGCC
>NZ_JAWHTP010000681.1:0-272 GCF_033052815.1 Chromohalobacter sp. HP20-39
GTCGGAGCGCGACCAGGCCGTGCGGGCGCGGGCGCAGGAGGCCGCCGCCGCCGAGCGGATCAAGGCCGCCGAGGCCGACATCGCCGCCGCCCGGGCGCGCATCGGCATCGTCGACCGCCAGCTCGCCGCGCAGCGCACCCGCGTCGCCGAGCGCCAGGGCCCGATCCTCCGCCTGATCGCCGCGCTCCAGTCGATGGCCCGCCGCCCGGCGGTGCTCGGCCTGGTCCAGCCCGGCTCGACTGCCGACATGGTCCATGTCCGCGCCGTGCTCG
>NZ_JAWHTP010000682.1:0-272 GCF_033052815.1 Chromohalobacter sp. HP20-39
TGGCTGCAAAGCCCGGCGGCGCCATCCAACCAGTGAGGACGCGCAGCACCTGCTGCAGCGACAGCCCCACCACCGCAAAGCCGAGCAGGAACAGGATCAGCACCATCAGCAACGGAATGCGGCCGACATGCAACCAGCCGAGGAACTGGCCGACCGCGCCCGGTTCGGCGCCTGTGTCACCGTGGTCCAGACCGAAGTGCGTGACCAGCAGATTGCCGGCGTGCTCGGTCAGGCTCAGCCCCAGCAGCAACGAGAGGCTCTCCAGCGCGCCA
>NZ_JAWHTP010000683.1:0-271 GCF_033052815.1 Chromohalobacter sp. HP20-39
GGCCGACCGACGCACGCCTGTGGGGCGGCTCGGCACAGCTCTATGGGTTGCGCCACGGCCCGCCGCACGGCAGCGAACAGGCCGCTTGCAGCGCTGGCCTGGGCGACTACACCGCCGCCGCCGAACTGGCGCAGCAGCTTGCGCAGCACGGCGCCGACGCGCTGGCGCTAAGCCCTGTGCACGCCATGTTTAGCGCCGAGGCACATCGATATTCACCGTACTCACCGTCCAGCCGGCTGTTCCTGAACGCGTGGCTGATTGACCCCGCCGC
>NZ_JAWHTP010000684.1:0-271 GCF_033052815.1 Chromohalobacter sp. HP20-39
TTGCGCGACGATCCGCCGGCACTGGCGCTGCGCGGCATCGCCATGGCACAGCTTGGCGATCTCACGCGCGCACGGGCACTGCTGCGCAACGCAGCGCGCGCCTTCGGACCGAGAGAAGCCCTGGCCCGCGCGCGCTGCGTCGTTGCCGAAGCCGAAATTGCCCTCGCCTTGCGTGACCTGGGCTGGCCCGAAAAAACGCTCGACGCGGCACGTATCGCGCTTGAAGCGCATGGCGATCATGTCAACGCCGCACATGCCCGGTATCTCGACA
>NZ_JAWHTP010000685.1:0-271 GCF_033052815.1 Chromohalobacter sp. HP20-39
CTTAGGTTTCTATCTCGTGAACGTACGAGCCCGCCGGGAGTATTGCCAGCGGCTCGGCGTCGACATCACCCCATTCGTCAAAGCGTTCAGCGCTGAACACAAAGACCTGTATGAAAAGAGCCGCAAAATTATTGCGCGTGGCCCATATTCACCGAATCAAGTCGAGGAAAAGTTGTACAACATGATGCAGCCGACCATCCAAACCACCGTTGGAGACGCCATGCGGACAATGGGAAGTGAGGTCCATGCAAGCGAGCAACAGGTTTGTGCT
>NZ_JAWHTP010000686.1:0-271 GCF_033052815.1 Chromohalobacter sp. HP20-39
TGAAATCCTCGATTGAAAAGCGACAACGAAACAACGTCGCGCTCGGCGCGGATTAACGCAAAAACAGCGAGGGGCGTACCGCGCCACCTCACTACACAACAGGAGACACTGCAGTGAACCCCACCAGCCAGATCGCCGCCGAGCACCCCAGCTCGCGCGGCTCAAAAGCCGCCGCCGTGCTGCGCGTAACCAGCGGCAATTTTCTTGAGCAGTTTGACTTCTTTCTGTTCGGCTTCTACGCCACGGCTATCTCCAAGATCTTCTTTCCCTT
>NZ_JAWHTP010000687.1:0-271 GCF_033052815.1 Chromohalobacter sp. HP20-39
TCCCATGAACGAGCACGACGACTTCGAACCGCACCACGACTCGTCTCCCACCGACGACATGCTGCAGGAACTCCAACTCTACGGCTATCGCCCCTCCGAGGACGAACCCGATCCCCGCCCGGTCCCGGAAGACCGCGTCATCGAGGGAGCCGTCGCAGACATCTTCGACGCCCTCATCGCCACCCTGGCCGACACCAGCCTCGATCACGATCTCAACGAACTGCTCTGGTCGACCGTCAATATGTTCCACCGCGCCGTCAGCCGCGTCGAG
>NZ_JAWHTP010000688.1:0-271 GCF_033052815.1 Chromohalobacter sp. HP20-39
GGCCGCCCAAATGGACGACAGGAAGCCGGCCGTATAGGCGCCTGCGCCGATGAACAACGAATGTCCGAAATTTTCGCGGCCGGTGAGCCCGGACATGAAGTCCCAACTCGCGGCCCAGATGCCGTAGATCACGCAGACCGTGAGTACGCCGGTGAGATAATTACTACCGGTAATAGCCGGCACGGCCGCGAGGATGGCGACGACGACGATGCCGCCGATGATGTCGATGGGAGCGATGCGTTTCATGTCAGAAGGCCGCTCGTCGTCCGAG
>NZ_JAWHTP010000689.1:0-271 GCF_033052815.1 Chromohalobacter sp. HP20-39
GCCTGGTTGAAGGTCCACACCGCATGGGCGCTGTTCGACATCAGAGCAGCCGCAGCGCCGAGGGTCATCAAGGTCCAGCGGATATTGCGAATGGTCATTTTTGTTCCTTCGAATCTTGCGCCCGATTGGCGGGAATGTTTCAGAGTCGTCAAAGCAAACTCAGTGCCAGGCTGAAAACTCGTTGCGCTTCAATGTGTTGGCCAAGCCTGCTCGCGCGTTTGCTCGAAATTGTAAGAAGGCCCGACAGCTCGCCAAGGGGTTGAGGCCCCTC
>NZ_JAWHTP010000690.1:0-271 GCF_033052815.1 Chromohalobacter sp. HP20-39
GGCCGACGAGAAGAAGGCTTCTTCCCAACCGGCAATCGAAGCGACATCGATCTGCTTCGGAACCTGCGCAGAGCCGATGCAAATCCTTCCCACGTCCCACGTATTGAAGTACGGCGGCTCGTGCAGCATGGATTCCGGCGTCGGCCTGACGTCCTCCATCAAGGCAAACACGCTGAACCCGTCATTGGCCGCCTGGAACACCAAGCCCGGGTGCGGCACTACCGCACTGCGCGTACCCAATTCTTTGCATTGAAAGAACACCCGGCGAATC
>NZ_JAWHTP010000691.1:0-271 GCF_033052815.1 Chromohalobacter sp. HP20-39
CTGGCTCGCGATACCGGCGTAGTCGATATCGCCCTTGATCTGTCCCCAACGCTTCATCTGGGTCATGATCCAGACTGCAAACGACTGCCAGGGGACTGGATCGAAATCGACGCGGTTCGGTTGCGTGACAATGTTGCCGAGTCCGTCGGCAAAGGTGCCGGTGAGAATCTGCTCGAGCACGATCGGCGGCTGGTTGAGATAGTTCGCCGGCGCGATTGCTTCCGCAATCTGTTTGCGGTTCTCGGCCTTGTGCGCGAACGCCGTCGCATCG
>NZ_JAWHTP010000692.1:0-271 GCF_033052815.1 Chromohalobacter sp. HP20-39
CGACGAAATCGGCGACTTCGACAGCGAGCTTCGAATCGGCGAGGACTACGACCTGTGGCTGCGTGCCTCGCGGGTCACGCGCATCGAACGCGTCGCACAGCCGCTGGCGCTGTACCGCCAGCATCCGGCCAGCATCACGCGCAGCCCGCCACGCGACAACTACCGGGGCCGCGTTGTGCAACGTGCCATCGACACCTGGGGCCTGGCGGGCCCGGATGGCCGCAAAGCCGACGCGACCGCCGTGCGCTCGGAGCTGGCCGCCAGCTGGAGT
>NZ_JAWHTP010000693.1:0-271 GCF_033052815.1 Chromohalobacter sp. HP20-39
CTGGCCTCGGCCAGCGGCGACCGTCTGCTCATCACCGACACCCGCGGCAGCGTCTGGAACGGTTCGGGCGTGCTGGTGCTGACCGGTGGCGAGGGCAGCCGCGACGCCTCGGCCCTGCCCGGGCGGGTGCGCTGGTCGATGCGCCCGAAGTTGCAGGACTGGGGCCTGGTGCTGCAGCTCGGGGCGCAGCAGGACTGCTGCATCAACGGCACGCTGTTGGTCGGCATCCGGCCCGGCCTGGGTCGGCTGCAGCTCAGCGTCGACAGCCGCG
>NZ_JAWHTP010000694.1:0-271 GCF_033052815.1 Chromohalobacter sp. HP20-39
TGTCCGTCCTGCAGCGAGCCTGCGCTTGCGCGCTGACTCACCGCTTCGCGGCCTACACACCGGCCGGCATCTTGCGACGCCTTCCTGCCGACACGAGCAAGGCACGCGACTCCGCGGCCTTCACTCGCCCACAGGCTTTTGCCCTGGTGTGAGATTCTCCTTGCGCATTTCTGGTGCCGGCTGCGCCTACCGGTCGTCACGTTCAGATACGTGCGGTCACCCTTGCTCGGGTCGCTCTCGTATCCCACCCACAAGCCGAACCATCTCCGCC
>NZ_JAWHTP010000695.1:0-271 GCF_033052815.1 Chromohalobacter sp. HP20-39
GTCGTATTCGGAGTACGGGCAGAACATCTTCGACCGCTACGTGGTGTTTGCCGACCTGTGGATCCAGGATCAGGAGTACCGCGATCCGAATACCGGCGAGATTCTCGATCGCAGTGCCTTGAACGACGAGCTGGAGAAGGTGGAGAAACCGGCGGGCATTTCCAACCCGAAGGACTTCCGCAACGAGATCGTCAACTTCGTGCTGCGGGCGCGGGCCAAGAACGGGGGCAAGAACCCGGTCTGGACCAGTTACGAGAAACTGCGCGCGGTG
>NZ_JAWHTP010000696.1:0-271 GCF_033052815.1 Chromohalobacter sp. HP20-39
TTAACCTCCCACAGCTGGGCACAAACCTCGGCCGGCGGCGACATGATCGTCCTGCGCTCGGAGAGCAGCCAGTGCCTCAAAGCCGACAAAGCCGTGGCAGGCGCCAAAACATTCGTGGCGGCCTGCGATCTGGACCAAGCGCTGCAGCGCTGGCTGCTTCAGAACTCACAAATTCAACTGGAAAACACCCAGTTGTGCCTGTCGGTGAATGAAATCAGTGACGGCCAGCCCGCGGTTCTTTCCAATTGCCAAAAATCGCCGAAGCAGCGCT
>NZ_JAWHTP010000697.1:0-270 GCF_033052815.1 Chromohalobacter sp. HP20-39
CGCGCAGTACTCAACCGGCCTGCCTGCCAGGTCAGGTTGGTGCCGGGCTTCAGCTCATGAACACCCGCAAAGAAAGTCGCCCCATCGTTGGTGCGGTAGCCGTAGGCCAGGTAGTCGTGCAGCTTGGCTGCATTGGCATCGTGTAGCGGCAGCACCGCCCGCAATGCGGCGACCTCGCTGGCGAAATACAGCCGGCCGGCGTTCTCCGTGTAGTACAGCGGCTTGACGCCCAGGCGATCGCGCGAGATGAACAGCGTGCGCGCGGCGCGG
>NZ_JAWHTP010000698.1:0-270 GCF_033052815.1 Chromohalobacter sp. HP20-39
TCAGTTCCAACAACGCATGCAGCGTGTGGTCGTGGTACTGATGCACGCGCTCGGCCTTGTCCGGCACCACCAGTGCCTTCTGGCGGGATTTGTCCTGCGTGGCGACGCCCGTCGGGCAGCGATCGGTGTGGCATTTCTGCGCCTGAATGCAGCCCAGCGCAAACATGAAACCGCGCGCGGCGTTGCACCAGTCGGCGCCCATCGCCAGCGTGCGGGCCACGTCGAAGGCCGTGACGATCTTGCCCGATGCGCCGATCTTGATCTTGTCGC
>NZ_JAWHTP010000699.1:0-270 GCF_033052815.1 Chromohalobacter sp. HP20-39
GTCGATGGAGCTCTTCACAAGATCGCCGACGACAATCTCGATCCCAAGATTCCGGATCTCCGCGATATCTTGTTGCTTGCCGGGTGTACTGGATTCAACGGCACTTGCGCGCAGCAGCACGCTGATCTTCGCGCCGTCCACGTCCTTCGCGCGGCGCGCAAGATTGCGCAGTACCGGCAGGCCGAGTTCGCCGGCACCGAGCACGAGAATGTTTTGCGACGTCGCGTTAGGATCTGTTGGGTTCATCGTCTAGCCTGCCAAGGAATGTGT
>NZ_JAWHTP010000700.1:0-270 GCF_033052815.1 Chromohalobacter sp. HP20-39
GACGGCGGGTTCCCATTGGCACTTGTGGGAAATGCGTCCGTAAGCGCATCTGTAACCGGCGTACTGTTGGAATAGCTAGGCGCAACTGGACCGTTCCAGCTCGCGGCCAACATCTGCGGCTGAACGCCCACGCTTTGGAGCTGACCGCTTTCACCTGCGTTTGCGTACGGTGCAGGTGTATCCGCAAACATCGACTGCGGCGTGCTCGCATACGTCGGGTTGACCCCCAACGAGGTGCCGTACAACGGATCGACCAAACCACCACTTGGT
>NZ_JAWHTP010000701.1:0-270 GCF_033052815.1 Chromohalobacter sp. HP20-39
TGGTGCTGTAGCCTTCCGGGTGCGGATGCTCGTCGAAGTCGTAGAAGCGGACCGGTTCGTCCGCGGCGGGAAGCGTGGTGGTGCTCATCGGTCAGGCTCCGGCGGCGAGCAGGCGCGTGCGCGCCGCCTCGGTCTCGGCGACGGTTTCGGCGGGAATGTCGAAATCGCGCTTGCAGTTGAAGGTGTGGAAGATCGTGGAGCCGATCAGCGCCACGAAGCCCAGGCCGACCAGCCACCAGATGTGCCAGATCAGCGCGAAGCCGATCAGGG
>NZ_JAWHTP010000702.1:0-270 GCF_033052815.1 Chromohalobacter sp. HP20-39
TGCCAGTGGATACGTGCGGCGGCACACCGGTGCGGATTCCGTTCGACAGCACCGCGGGCTTGTAGGAGGACGAGGCGGTCTGGCCCTTGGTCACCGGCTCGGTCTCCACCACTTCCAGCGTCACGCGCTGCGGCAGCTGGATCGCGACCGGATTGCCGTCGTGCATCGACAGCTTGACGGTCATGTTCTCCTGCAAATACGGCGCAGACGAACCGACGATCTCCTTGGAGACCTGGACCTGGTCGTAGTTGTCGTTGTTCATGAAGTGGA
>NZ_JAWHTP010000703.1:0-270 GCF_033052815.1 Chromohalobacter sp. HP20-39
CGCGACCTTGCCTTCAACCTGTCCTGCCATGTCCTCTCCAAACGTTTCTTATCGGATCACCGTCGGGCCCTGATCCGGCGCCGCGACGTCGAGGACACGGAATTGCACACGTTCGGTGCCTTGCCAACGGTCGACTGCAAGAGAGCCCGCCACGTGCAATTGCTGACCGCGATTTTGCGTCAAGGCGCTGCCGAGCTTCTGTCCGATGGAGCGGAATGCGATACCGTTGACGATGGACCCGTCGCCGGACTTGAAGCGCAGCCGCAAATG
>NZ_JAWHTP010000704.1:0-270 GCF_033052815.1 Chromohalobacter sp. HP20-39
TCTTCGTCATCCACCAGGAGGATGCGCGCCATGTGGTCCCGTGATCGTCCCCGAAGCCCGCGAGCGCCCCGTCGCGATGATCCGGACGCCCAAACGTCGACAGACACAGGCGAATTTGCCGCCTGTCAAGACGTCGCACGTCGAATCGTCAATCCTGCCGTGCAGCGCGGCGAAAATGCCGCGCCGCGGCGTCTCGGTCAGGCATCGAACAGATCCGGGCCGCCATCCCCGTAATCGACCACGCCCACGAAGGGCAACTGCCGAAAGGCG
>NZ_JAWHTP010000705.1:0-270 GCF_033052815.1 Chromohalobacter sp. HP20-39
GGGCCTGACGGCGCGAGCTCGGAATCCATGGCTGGGCTACGTGGCCTGGCAGGCTGTGGATGCACGCCGGTCGGGCCGTGGGGGTTCGTCCAGCGCCGGGCCTGGCGCCGGGTCTAGCGGCAGGCCGCGGCCGCGAGCCAGTCGGCCAGTTGCGGCATCAGCTCATCGACGGCCTCGGCCAGGCCGCGGGCAGCACCGGCCGCGTCGGCCGTGGGCGCGGGGCGCTGCAGGTGCCAGTGCTGCTGCAGTGTGGAACCGGTGGCGCTGGCG
>NZ_JAWHTP010000706.1:0-270 GCF_033052815.1 Chromohalobacter sp. HP20-39
GCAAGCCCTACAAGGCCGTGCTGCGGGTCGGCCATGGCTGCGACGGCTCGGCCACCCGGCAGATCATCCTGACCCTGCCCGAAGGCCTGCGCGGCGCCAAGCCCGTGCCCAAGGCGGGCTGGACGCTGACCACCACCCGCGCCCCGCTCGCCAAGCCCTATGAGAGCCATGGCAAGACCATCGCCGACGAACTCGCCGAGGTGCGCTGGACGGCCACCACCGAAGCCGACTTCCTGCAGGACGCCTGGTACGACGAGTTCAGCGTGCGCG
>NZ_JAWHTP010000707.1:0-270 GCF_033052815.1 Chromohalobacter sp. HP20-39
TTGAACACCTGGATGCGGTCCTGGCTGCGGTCGCAGACATAGACCAGCCCGTCGTCGGCGATCTTGATGCAGTGCACGGGATTGCCGAACTGATGCTGCGGCGCCGCGGCCGGATCGTAGGGCGGCTGCTTGTCGTCGTCCGGCCGTTTGCCGTAACCGCCCCAATGCCGCTTGTAGGCCAGCGTGGTGGCGTCGAACACGATGACGCGGCGGTTGCCGTAGCCATCGGCGACGTAGATCTCGTTCGCGTCCTTGTCGATCGCGATCCCG
>NZ_JAWHTP010000708.1:0-270 GCF_033052815.1 Chromohalobacter sp. HP20-39
GCACCGTTTGTCGGAGGGGACGGTACCGTCAGACTTTATGCTTATCGCTGCCGCGCTTGACCATATCAGCGACGCCCGGCTCGGGCGGACGATAGGGGAAGCGTCGCCGCCTGCGGGGCTCGTCAAATGGGTCGATACTCCTGCCGGAAAGGTACAGATACTGACGGGGACACAGGGCAGCATTTCGGTGAACAAGGTCATCGCCGCTGCGCCGCTTCTGTTCCTCACCATTATCCTGCCCATTATCGGTCTGATGGCGCTCGCGACCCT
>NZ_JAWHTP010000709.1:0-270 GCF_033052815.1 Chromohalobacter sp. HP20-39
GCTGGCGCGCGGCTACACGCTCGCCAACATCCAGGAGCTGCTCAAGGCCATCGTCGAGGGCCACGACCTGCGCTCCATCCTCGGGCTCGAATCCGCCATCAGCAGCCCGTGGTCGGATGAGCAGCCCAAGCATTTCTCGCTGCTGGCGCTGGCCAAGCTGTTCGGCGACCCCGTGGCAGTACTGGTCGATGGCGTTTCCACGCTGACGCATCTCACCGTCGTGGGCGGGGCGGTGGCCCTGGCGGTGCGGTGCCAGAAGTTGGTCCTCGC
>NZ_JAWHTP010000710.1:0-269 GCF_033052815.1 Chromohalobacter sp. HP20-39
GGCTATACGCGGCTCGATGCAGCCGGTGTGGCCGAGATCGAGCCGTCGCTGGAAGGCCGTTTTCGCGAAGGCCTGTTCTATCCCGGCGAAGGCCATGTGGAGCCGCGGCTCGTGCTGCCCGAACTACATCGGCGCATCACCGCGGCCGGCGGCAACATCAAATACAATTGCGAGGCCAAGGCCGACGACCTCGACGGACTCGTGATCGATTGCCGTGGTCTCTATGCGCGCGAGGACGATGCGCAATCGAAGCTGCGCGGGGTCAAGGG
>NZ_JAWHTP010000711.1:0-269 GCF_033052815.1 Chromohalobacter sp. HP20-39
CTCGCCGTTCACATAGGTGGGCGTCTTGCCGCCGATGGTGACGGTCACCGCATCAATCGAACTCTTGCCGTTGTCCGCGTTGATCACCAGTTCACCACAAGTGGCCTGCGGCTGTCCGGGCTGCTGGATCGGGCAACTCGATTGGTCCGCAGTCAGGGGAGGCACCAGCACCTTGATCTGAGAATCGCTCCACGACTGAATGATCGCGGGTTGGTCGCCAATCGTGACGCTGCTGTCCGGCCCTTGCGCACCGAACCCATAGTGGCGTG
>NZ_JAWHTP010000712.1:0-269 GCF_033052815.1 Chromohalobacter sp. HP20-39
ATAGCGCACCAGCGCGCTGATGGCGGCGTCGACCAGCTGCGCGTCGGTCGCGGCGGCCGGCAGTCCGGCAGCGGCGCGCAGGTCGGCCGCATAGGGCAGGGCCCGCAGCCGCGCGGCCAGCGCGGCCGTGTCGGTGTTGGCCATTTCGTCCGGGTTGAACAGCGGGCCCCGGGCCTGCTCGGTGCGGTTGTTGGCCCGGCCGTCCCAGAACAGGCCGCCGTGCGGCCGGCCCTGGGCATCGTAGCCGAAGGCGCCGGCCTGGTCGAGGT
>NZ_JAWHTP010000713.1:0-269 GCF_033052815.1 Chromohalobacter sp. HP20-39
CCCAGGCAGCTCAGAAATCACGCGGGGCGAAAACGCCTTGGTTCTGGGTGTGCGCTGCCGCCCAGGCAGCTCAGAAAAGCAAGGGATGAGCGAGGATGAGGCCTAGCGCGTGCGCTGCCGCCCAGGCAGCTCAGAAATCAGTCCACATGGTTATACTCCTTATCTTCTAGTGCGCTGCCGCCCAGGCAGCTCAGAAACCAGGTCGCACACCATCTACCATCTCGGACGGTGCGCGGCCGCCCAGACAGATAAGGAATGCCTCTCGATCA
>NZ_JAWHTP010000714.1:0-269 GCF_033052815.1 Chromohalobacter sp. HP20-39
GCCGCGCACTCGTGGAGAAGACCCTGGAGAGGTGGGGCCGCATCGATATCCTGATCAACAACGCAGGCGACGAGCCGGCCCGATTCAACAGAGTTATGTCGGAACTCGATCCGAGTGACTTGGCGTCGGCGCTTCGGGTCAATGTCTACGGTGCCTACAACCTGACGCTCGCTGCGTGGGGTGCGCTCAAGGAGAGACGAAGCGGGCGTGTTGTCTTCGTCGGGTCGGGGCACATGTTCGGTTCGTACGGGGACTTGGGATTGATCCCG
>NZ_JAWHTP010000715.1:0-269 GCF_033052815.1 Chromohalobacter sp. HP20-39
TCGGCCCCGGCGTAGGCCGCATAGGACGGCGCAGCTCCGTGGAGTTGATCCACAAGCCGATCGAGGTCGCCAGTTGTGGAGTCTGCGGTGAACTCCAGGATGTCTGGTGTGAGACCTGCCAGTCTCGGATCGTTGCGAGCGAGGAGGGCGTCATCGTCATAGGTGACGGGTAGGCGGCTGACGGGCTTGATGGTACGGACCGTGGTGTGTTTATCGTGGCCAAAGGTCCATGTCGATGACGAGTCTCGCCTCGTTGCCGGCGTCCTGGG
>NZ_JAWHTP010000716.1:0-269 GCF_033052815.1 Chromohalobacter sp. HP20-39
GGGCGCCGGAAACCGCGTCCCCTCGATGTTGCGCGCGACGCGCTCACGATCGAGCGGAATGACGGCCTCGAGCCGGTCGAGCACATACAGTTTGGAACGATCGACATGATACGGCATCAGGCCCGCATCCGACGAGCCGCGCGGCAGCACCACCTTGTTGCCGGACGCATCGATGACGTAACCATCCGGCCCATCGCCCTTCAACAGACCACGCACATAGCCGATGTCATGCGTCAGGCAGGCGATGATCGTGTGGGTGTAATCCTCGG
>NZ_JAWHTP010000717.1:0-269 GCF_033052815.1 Chromohalobacter sp. HP20-39
GTGTCGGCTACCGGTGACTGGCTTACCGACGTGAAGCTCAACGGCATGATTGCGGCAGACCGAGCTCCGCCTACGGTATTCACGTGGGTGGAACGTTTTGCCCTTGCCGGACATTCCATTTATGTCGTGTCAGGCAGCGGTTGCCTGCGCTGCGTGACCAATGCCACAGGCGACTATGCCGGCCAAGTATCGAAACTTGGTGGCGCCCTTCCTAGGGAGCCAGGTTGTGGTGCGTTCTATCAGACATACTCAGCTTGCGACGCGTCGGT
>NZ_JAWHTP010000718.1:0-269 GCF_033052815.1 Chromohalobacter sp. HP20-39
CTTTGCCAGGCCACTGACGGCGTCCTCTTGAGGGGGCCGGCGAAGCCGGTAGGGGTTGGGCTACCGGTCCACGGGCAGGTGGTCGGTGCGGGCCAGGTCGAGCAGCTGTTCGACCTCGTCCTGGTGCTCGACGAGGTTGCGCTGGTGCCAGCGCCGGATCCACCACATCGTGCCGGCCACGACGAGGCCGAAGATCGTGATCGCGCCGAAGGCCGACAGGCCGAAACGTGTCATGGCCGTGTAGAAGGCGCCAAGGCCGAGGATGCAGG
>NZ_JAWHTP010000719.1:0-269 GCF_033052815.1 Chromohalobacter sp. HP20-39
TCAGCCGCACCGCACAGCGCGAAAAGGAATTGCTGTTCAGCCTGCCGGTGTGGTCCAACCACACCTGGGCGGTCGTCCGCGACGGCGCGCAGGCCGAGATCCGTCGATATGCCGACCTGTCCGGCCAATTCGTGTGCTGGGCGCGCGGGTCGAGCTATGGCGATCTGTTCACCGCGGCCGGTCTCGGCCGCATGCGGGGCATCGAGTCCGCGGATGACGATGGCGCGCTGAGCATGGTGGGGGCCGGGCGCTGCCGCGCGGCGCTGGTG
>NZ_JAWHTP010000720.1:0-269 GCF_033052815.1 Chromohalobacter sp. HP20-39
TCAAGACGCAAGACCCACGCTTCTCAAGGCTGCTCCGTCGCCACACCGCGCTGGAGCAGCATGTCCGCAACATGGAATCCGCCAAGGCCACGCCGGCCCAGCCCGTGCTCGCGATGCTCAAGCGCGAGAAGCAAGTGCTTGAAGGTGAGCTTCGCGCCATCCTGCAAGGGATGCCGGTCGCTGAAGCGGCTTAGTCAATCAACCGCCCGTCCGGCTCGGAGAACATCCTGGCTCCCTGAGCGGAAATGGAAAGCCATTGTCCTGTCACG
>NZ_JAWHTP010000721.1:0-269 GCF_033052815.1 Chromohalobacter sp. HP20-39
GAACCCACAACGATCCGGGAGGACCCCATGAAACTCACCCCCATTGCACTTGCGCTGGCCACGCTTGCCCTGTCCGCCTGCGGCGGTGGCGATTCGGGCAACAGCACCCCGACCGACACGACACCCGGCGGTGGCTCGCCCAAGACACTGACCGTCAGCGGTGTAGCGGCCGCCGGCGCCGCCATGCAAGGCGCCACGGTCACGCTGATGGACGCCAGCGGCAAGTCGGTCAATTGCCCCGCCAACGCTACGTCAGGGGCCTTCCAGTG
>NZ_JAWHTP010000722.1:0-269 GCF_033052815.1 Chromohalobacter sp. HP20-39
AGATCGTCGCCTACGCGCTCAAGCTGCGGCAGTCGCATCTGCTGCCCGCCGGCGCCACGCCGGAGGCGCAAGCCGCCCAGGCCGAGGCCTGGACCGCAGGCACCGCCTATGCTGCGCTGCTGCACGACATCGGCAAGATCGCTATTCCGCCCGAGGTACTGAACAAGCCGGGTGCGCTCACCGCCGATGAATTCCGCACCGTGGTCGTTCACCCGCAGGCCGGGTACGACATCCTGGTGGGCGACACCCAGATGCGCGACATCGCGCTC
>NZ_JAWHTP010000723.1:0-269 GCF_033052815.1 Chromohalobacter sp. HP20-39
CCAGAGTCTCGACCTTCTCGATCAGGCGGCGGTCCGTCGCTTCTTCGCCGACAAACGAATCGATCAGGTCTACCTTTCGGCCGCCAAGGTAGGCGGCATCCACGCCAACAACACCTATCCCGCCGAATTAATCCACGAGAACCTGCTGATCCAGTCGAACCTGATCGACGCCGCGCACACGCACGATGTCGACCGGCTTCTGTTCCTCGGCTCGTCGTGCATCTACCCGAAGCTGGCCCCGCAGCCGATGCGGGATGACGCGCTCCTGA
>NZ_JAWHTP010000724.1:0-268 GCF_033052815.1 Chromohalobacter sp. HP20-39
GGGTTGACGGCGCAACCGACCAGCAATGCCGTTACGCCAAGCGTCATGCACAGTTGACGCACAGAGGGGCGGGGGCCGGTGGGAAAAAGGGCACCCATCTTGGTGCTGTCTGGAGCGGTTGTCTTATTCATGCGACGGACATCAGGGGGGCTGACTCGTGCAGATGTTGTTCGGGTGTACGTCGGGTGTTGTTGCATTAGCCAATACGGGTGAGTAGCTTCGTAAGCTGTCGAAGAAGGGGCTGCGCGGGCATTGAAGCGAAGCCTTG
>NZ_JAWHTP010000725.1:0-268 GCF_033052815.1 Chromohalobacter sp. HP20-39
CCAGCCAGCGACACTACGCTGCTTTGGCCGAGACGCTTGAGCGCATTGCGCGTCAGCCTGGTTTCCATGGGGTCCGGGCGCAATCGTGGACCCTATTTCAGGAGGCAAGCCGACGTGGCTACGCCGGCCCGTTCCCGCAGCTCTTCTACCTTCAGAAGGTCAGTCATGGGGAACGGCTCTCGCTTGTTTAGCCTGCCACTGACGATGGATGGTGTTGCCCGCCTCACACTTTTGCTGCGCAGCTCGGGGCTGCGACGCCCCATTTACT
>NZ_JAWHTP010000726.1:0-268 GCF_033052815.1 Chromohalobacter sp. HP20-39
GCCGGAGCCGAAGTTCATCTTGCTCGGGTCCGATTCCGGCAGGGCTTCCGGGTCCAGGCCCGCGCTCTCGATGCTCTTGCGCAGGTAGTTGCCGTGCACGCCTGTGAACAGGTTGGTGTAGACGATGTCGCTGGCGGTGGATTCCACGATGGCTTGTTTGTAGCCCTCGATCGCGTTGGCTTCTTCCGTGGCGATAAACGCCGAGCCCACGTAGGCCAGGTCCGCACCAGCAGCCAGCGCAGCCAGAATGGCATTGCCGTTGGCAATC
>NZ_JAWHTP010000727.1:0-268 GCF_033052815.1 Chromohalobacter sp. HP20-39
GAAGCCTGGGCCGATTGTTGGTGGGCAAACTTAAGGCAGTCTTAAGTCGCCGAAGCCGTCAGAACGCTGACATTTTCTTCACATTCGCTGGGCTATGGTCGCGGCGCTCCGGGTCGAGCCACCGGTGCTCCAGCTGCGCCAGAGGCCCATCGAACGCTGGCCGGCCGACCACCGAAGCAGCTATCGCAAGCAGAGCGAGCCGCTAAGAGGAAGGCCAGCAGATGAAGATTCATCCATACCCCGCGCCACGCCCGGCCACAGGCTCGGG
>NZ_JAWHTP010000728.1:0-268 GCF_033052815.1 Chromohalobacter sp. HP20-39
GCGACTTTGCCCGCACGGCGGCCTTTGCCCACGAGGTTCAGCCAGTGGTCGCCGGCCGCATCCACTTCCAGGTCCCCCAGCTTCGACGTGACGAGTTCGCTCGCGCGCAGCCCGGTAGCATAGGAGAAATCGAGCACGAAGCGCAGACGCTGCCCAGCAGGTACAGCCCAGCCATAGGACCACTCCAGCCCGTCAGCGATGGTGCGGACCAGCACCCACTCCCCTTCCGAGAATGCGTGAGAAGTGGCCAACTCGGGTGAGCGTATTG
>NZ_JAWHTP010000729.1:0-268 GCF_033052815.1 Chromohalobacter sp. HP20-39
TGGACATTCGCATGCCCGTCTGCGACGGCATGACCGCTTGCCGGCTGCTCAAGGCCAACCCGGTCACGCGGGCGAGTCCGGTGATTTTCCTGACCTCCGCCGCGTTGCCGGAGGAGCGTGTGGCTGGGCTTTCGGCCGGCGCGGTGGACTACGTGACCAAACCGTTCGACTTTGAGGAGGTGCGCCTGCGCCTGTGCATTCACCTGAAGCCCGTCGCTACGCCAGTTGGCGCGCCGCAAGAGGGTGATGCGGTGAGCGCGAATTCCAG
>NZ_JAWHTP010000730.1:0-268 GCF_033052815.1 Chromohalobacter sp. HP20-39
GTCGATACGGGTGAAATGTAGCCCAGCCCGAGGCCAATGCCGCCGATCACGCCGGAGCCGACCCACAGCAGCCAGAGCTGATGCATTTGGATACCGAGTGCCGAGATCAGCAGGCCGCCGCACCAGCACACCGCCGACACGACACCGGCCTTGCGCGGGCCGACGCGTTCCAGCCAGCCGCCCCACAGCGCAGCAGACAGGCCGAGGAAGACGAAGAACAACGTGAACATCCAGCCCAAGCTGGAAATGCGCCAGTCGCAGGTGGTGG
>NZ_JAWHTP010000731.1:0-268 GCF_033052815.1 Chromohalobacter sp. HP20-39
GTCGCGTAGTGCGATCACGTCATCGGCCGGCTGTCCGATGAGTCGGATCGCGGCCGAGACGAGCGGCACGGCGATGGCATCGGGCGTGAATGGCAGGCGCTGCACGGTATGGCGGCTGAATCCGGAATGAGCGCCTACGCGGTCTTCGTCGAACGGGTGCTCTGGTGGTGGGCATGCGAGCTTGCGCCGTTGCTGGTAGAGGGCGAGCAAAAGGTTGGCGTAGTCGTGACGGGTCCCAGGTCTGATCAGCGCGCCATTGTGTCTTCGT
>NZ_JAWHTP010000732.1:0-268 GCF_033052815.1 Chromohalobacter sp. HP20-39
GCATCCGCCACCGCAGACCCCACGGCACCACTGTGACCGCGCGCGGCGGCGCCGATCGCGTCCGACATGTCGTTGGCGCCGATCCACAGCACATACAGCGCCGACGGGTCGGCCTGGGCGTGGGCGGCATCGAAGGCCGCGATCTGCTGGTTGAAGCTCAGCGCGGTGGGCGGCAGGCCGCTGGCCACCGACGAGACGCGGGCGCCGCCGAAGGCATAGTTGCTGCCGCCCTGCAGCGACGGACGCAGCGCCAGGCCAAGCCCGGTGG
>NZ_JAWHTP010000733.1:0-268 GCF_033052815.1 Chromohalobacter sp. HP20-39
GCCAGCCCTTCCGCCCGAGTTGTCGTCATGCTGTTGCTGCGCCCCCTCCTCCTTGCTGCCGCGCTCGCGGCCCCGTTTGCGGTAACGGCCCAGAGCGCCGACACCGAGGCCCGGGTCATCGTGCGCTTCAAGCCGGCGGCGGACAGCGTGCGGGCCAAGGCCCTGGCGCTGCGTGCCACGCATGCGGAGGCGCGCGAGGTGGCTCAGACCCGTGCCACGGCCCTCGGCCTGCGTACCGGCCACCGGCTTGCCGCCGGCCTGAGCCTGG
>NZ_JAWHTP010000734.1:0-268 GCF_033052815.1 Chromohalobacter sp. HP20-39
TTGACGATTGCCAGCGAGTGATCGCACAAACTCAGCAGCTGGTGGGTTATCTGCGAGGCATCACGCGGTAAGTCGATTAAAATCCACTGGTAACGCCCGCTGGCTTTTAGTTGCTGTAAGCCGGAGCAAATATCGCTCAGCCGGGTTTGCCAGTGCTGTGGATTTTCTTGTTCTTCAATGGATAACTGACCAAAAGGCAGCAAATCGAGCTGCGAGGTGTAGCGCAACCCAGCGTCACGCCAGTCCTGGCCATCCAGCATCGCTCTGG
>NZ_JAWHTP010000735.1:0-268 GCF_033052815.1 Chromohalobacter sp. HP20-39
CAAGCGAATCAATCTGATTCGCCAAGACTCTAGCGCCCGTGTTCAGCCGTGCCGGGAACACTTCCGAATGGGAATCCGCGCCGTCCCCACAAGTCCCACTGTTAAAGGAACCGTAGGTAATTGTTGATAGGCTCTCCCAATCGGCAAAAGTTCCTCGCGGTGGGGTTGACTCCGTCCAGGGGACTCTGTCCCGCCGGTTCTTGCGGGACGCTGAGGGCGTAAATCGTGCGTACGCGCGGACTGCGGACGTCCGCGGGCCGCGTCGGGA
>NZ_JAWHTP010000736.1:0-268 GCF_033052815.1 Chromohalobacter sp. HP20-39
TGTCACCTTCGTCAAACGAGTCGGTGCCCCCATTGAGCGGGTCAAAGACATGCATCTGTTGAAGAAGCTGACGGATGACCGATTCGAGATTTCTCCGGTATTGCGTCTGATTTTTACCGCACAGACGATTCAGGCGCTTGGAGCCGTGTATCGCTCCCTAGTTGAGGGGAAGGGCGCCTCGGCGGAAGGCAACAATACTGGCGCCGAAGAAGCGCAAGCATGATGGCAACACAGGCCACGATTGATTTCGACGCGGGCTTACCGAAGG
>NZ_JAWHTP010000737.1:0-267 GCF_033052815.1 Chromohalobacter sp. HP20-39
CCTATCGTTTTCTTTCGGCCATGGCGGGCAATGCCCCTGCCTATGAAGATGCCCTGCGTGCCTTGTTTGCTGGCGACGCCGAGCGCTTCGTTACCTGTACAGAAGCCTGGCCCGTCGACGTGCGCGAGCATGCTCACTTGCTTGCCGGCCGTGCATTCGGCACAGCGGCCCCCACGACACAAGAAGAAGGACAACACGCCGCATGAGCACCACCCACCCCAATGCACGTCCGCTGTGGCGGACCTTCGTGGCCTTTCTCGGGCCGCT
>NZ_JAWHTP010000738.1:0-267 GCF_033052815.1 Chromohalobacter sp. HP20-39
GATACCTTTCAGCAGTGAGTATCCCCACACAGTGGGGACGCTGTAGTACTCCGGTACGCGCGCGTCCCACACTAGATTCTTGAACGCACCAATGTGTGCGTGATCGCGAAGTCCACCTACGTGGCGACCCTGTGCACTTTTTCCGGAAGTGCTGCCAGCACATGCACCTGGGATGACAATAGGAAAATCAACCTGATAGCTTTTTTGACTTTCAAGCGATATCAGCGCCGCACTGTAGATGTCTGGGCTGACCCCTCCAAAAAGTTC
>NZ_JAWHTP010000739.1:0-267 GCF_033052815.1 Chromohalobacter sp. HP20-39
TCCGGCAGACACGCTCTCACCTCATTGGCTGCATGGTGGGGGCGCACATGCACACAGGTGCATGAGGTTGACTAGGCGTGCTGCAATGCACGCGCGAGCGCGCCATGAAAAAAAGGCCCCGGTTTCCCGAGGCCCTTTCCCCCTATGTGCCGCACGTTTGACCCATCCGCCCCCAAGGAAGGAGCTGGGAAAGCAAGACCAGAAGGCGAGCAGGTCTTACGTGCGTGCTAGAGACGTTGCGGGTTTGGCTTACCAGTAGAAGCCGCC
>NZ_JAWHTP010000740.1:0-267 GCF_033052815.1 Chromohalobacter sp. HP20-39
TCAACCAGTGCCTTCAGCTTCTCCGCCAGCGCCTCTTGTTTATCAGCCGGAATTTCCTTCAGCTCCAAGCTAATTCGGCCGTCAGGAAATGTCTTAAGTTGGCCGCGCTGCACACCATCAGCTTTGAAATCGAAAAGCTGGTGGTAGCGAGTGCGACTTCGCTTCGCGGTAGCGCCCGGGCCTTGCAGGTTGCGCAAGATGAGCTCCAATTCGCGCACCGTTCTCTTGCCTTCGATAACTGCCGTCAGATGACGATCAGCGCCTTCC
>NZ_JAWHTP010000741.1:0-267 GCF_033052815.1 Chromohalobacter sp. HP20-39
TGGCGCTACAACTGGGCGCCCGAGCCGGGCACGCCCGAGGCAAGGCTCTACACCGACTTCCTGCGCCCGCGCGACTGGGCCGATGAGGCAGCGACGGCGCTCTGGCTGTGAGGATTGCGCTCTTCGGCGGCAGCTTCGATCCGCCTCATCGGGGCCACCTGGCCTTTGCCCAGCGCGCGCTGGAGGCGCTGGGGCCCGATCGTCTGCTCTGGCTGCCCGCCGGCCGGCAGTGGCAAAAGCCCGGCCAGGTCATGGCGGCCGGTGGAC
>NZ_JAWHTP010000742.1:0-267 GCF_033052815.1 Chromohalobacter sp. HP20-39
GCCGCGTGCCCGCGGCACCGCTTTCACCGAGTTCTACTTGCGCTTCTTCGGCCACCACCTGCGCGCGGTCGCCAAGCCGGGCGGCCTGTTCGAGGACACGGTGGTCACGCGGCTGCGCTGGCGCGGCCAGACGCGGCGGGTGCGCATGGTGATCTATCGCCGTGCAACTGGGCAGGCAAGCCGCCGCGGCCAGACGCCCGAGCAGATGCTGAACATCGTCTGCGACCGCCTGTGCGGCGGCCTGGCGAACGCCGGCATCCAGGCACG
>NZ_JAWHTP010000743.1:0-267 GCF_033052815.1 Chromohalobacter sp. HP20-39
GCGGGCAGCAGGCGCTTGAGGTCGGCGTCCAGCGGCCAGCGCGGCGGCAGCGAGCGCAGCGGCGCGCGGTAGGGCAGGTCGCGCAGGTCGAGTCGGTCGGGGCGGGCGTCCAGCGTCGGCCGGGGCGCGCTGTTGGTGGGATTGTTTTTTGTTGCCTTGGCGGCGGGTTTTCTGCGCTGTGCCGATTGGGCCATCCGGGGCTCCTGAGTGATCGGCGCATCATGGCCGCTGGCCTCGGGGCGGACAAGGCGGCATGCGAGACTCATC
>NZ_JAWHTP010000744.1:0-267 GCF_033052815.1 Chromohalobacter sp. HP20-39
GGCCGCCGTTCCGGCCCGGAGCTCGCGTTCGCAGCGGCTCCGCGCGCCGCAGGCCCGGCAAGCGGCCTCGAGCGCCCGCATGGTCTCGGGCTCGCTCCGCCGAACGGCTTCGGGGTCGAGCTGCAGGCGTCGCATCAGGCTGACGACGCCCTGGAGTTTCGCGCCGGCGTCCGGCGACAGGCCCGCGGGCGCCGCGGCGTCGGCCTCCATCATCGTCTCCATCATCTCCTGGTCGATGTCCCGGATTTCCTGCGCCGCCTTCAGGAG
>NZ_JAWHTP010000745.1:0-267 GCF_033052815.1 Chromohalobacter sp. HP20-39
TCCAAAACGGAAGAGAAACGCAAGAGCAGAGCTAAGAAGAGGTTTGGAGTCACCAAACGCAATGATGTCAACCGTGAGTGGGTTGCCAAGCTTCATCCTCAACTCGAGGCTTGGCGAGCGCTTGGTTCCGAATGGGTCCGAGGCCGAGAGGCCGGCGTTGGTCATGCCCTACAGGGGGTCAATGCGTTTATGGATTTCCTGGTGGAGACCAGTCTTCCGACAGACCCTGCAACTGTGTTGATGCACAGGACGGTGGTGCCGGATTTC
>NZ_JAWHTP010000746.1:0-267 GCF_033052815.1 Chromohalobacter sp. HP20-39
GCCCAGGCGTGGTCGGGCCCAAAAGCCATCGCGGTCGAGGTGGCCGTGCCGACCAGCCCGAGCAGCACCGCACCGCCCGCCAATGCGAGCCGGCGCAGCCCGGGACGTGCGACGCTGACCATCAACAGCACCGGCGCCAGCAGGCCGAGCGCGATGGCCAAGGCCTCCAGCCCTGGCGGCAATTCATGTTCGACGCTAACCGCGTCACCCCACTGCAGCGCCCAGGGCGTGCCGTCGAGCGCTTCCAGGAGAGTTTCGCGCCACCAG
>NZ_JAWHTP010000747.1:0-267 GCF_033052815.1 Chromohalobacter sp. HP20-39
GCCGGCATTCAGCGTGACCTTGTTGAGCAGTTCGCCGATCTGGTTCAGCTGGGCCAGATTGATCGGCAGTGACGGGCTGCCCAGCGGCACGTCGACACTGCTGCCGTCCTGCTTGGTGAGCGACAGTTTCAGCAGCTTGACGCCGATGGGGGCCCAGTTCTCGTTGGAGGCATCGCTGACGAGCAGCGGCACGTCCACCTTGCCCTGTGGTTTCTGATTCGGGTTGAGCTGGGCATTGCCGCCGCCGCAGGCGGCCAGGGCGGCGAT
>NZ_JAWHTP010000748.1:0-266 GCF_033052815.1 Chromohalobacter sp. HP20-39
CGCCGCCCGGCTGGGGACGGTCATCAAGTTCATCCCGGCCCCAGTCATCGTCGGCTTTACGACGGGGATCGGCGTCATTATCTGGGTGGGGCAATGGCCCGATTTTTTCGGGCTACCCAAACCGTCTGGGGCACATTTCCACGACAAGCTCTGGCATACGCTGCAAGCCCTGCCGCATCTGCATCCCGCAACTACGGCATTGGCCATCGCAAGCCTGTTGCTGGTCATCCTCACCCCGCGCTTTGCTCGTCTTAAGCGGGTGCCTG
>NZ_JAWHTP010000749.1:0-266 GCF_033052815.1 Chromohalobacter sp. HP20-39
TGTCGCGACCAAGGTCGTGACATCGGCCATGTAGGCCTGCTGCGCGACGTTGGCGACCGTGGTGCCGGGCGTCTTGGCGTCGCCCGCCTTGGCATTGTCGCCGCGGCTCGGGGTCGCGAGCGGCAGGCCGGCCTTGGTCAGCGCCTCCTTCACCTCGTCGGAGAGCGGAACGCCGGTCTTGCCGCCGGTGGAATCGTAGACCACGATCGTGTTCTTGCCGCGATCGGTATGGTCGAACAGCAGCGTCGGGCCGACCTTGCCGATGG
>NZ_JAWHTP010000750.1:0-266 GCF_033052815.1 Chromohalobacter sp. HP20-39
GTGATGTGGTGCGCATGAGACAGCGGTACCAGGGCTTGTAGCAATTGCACGGCGGCGGAGCCATCCCCGGTGAGCGGCACGTCAAAGCGATAGCTCTTCAGGCCGCGCTGCTCCAGCGTGGCGAACTGCGTTGCGTAGTCGGCCCAGAGCGCCTGGCTTGGACTTGGGTGCCCGCAACCGCCCCAGGTGAGGGAGGCGGCAACGGCAGCAGTGGCGCTGGTCAGCCATGTCGCGGCGAGTGTCAGCAGGATGGTGCGGATGCGTGG
>NZ_JAWHTP010000751.1:0-266 GCF_033052815.1 Chromohalobacter sp. HP20-39
CAGATCCTGCAACAGGATCTCGCGCAGGGTCGCACGGTTCACGTTCAGATGCTGGGCAATGCCGTCGGTCAGGTGATGCTGCGTCTTGCTGTAGTCGTCGGTCTGGAACCGGCGCTGGATTGCGAAACTCGTGTCCATGATGGTCGTGTAGGGCAGCGGGTGCATCGAGGTGGCCTCGAACAGCGCAAACAGCGGTCCAGGCAAGGCGGCTTTCAGCGCCGAGATGCCATCGGCATCCAGATGCAGGCGGTAGCCCTGCTTTCGAT
>NZ_JAWHTP010000752.1:0-266 GCF_033052815.1 Chromohalobacter sp. HP20-39
GCGAGGAAAAAGGCCATCGGTGTATCTGAATAAGAATACATATGTTCATGTATTAACTCAAGTCAAGAGTGGTAGCAACTGTTTCGGAACGTGACGCCGAACCCAACCCGCTCAATGCTTGAGCGGCTAAGGCCGTACTGACGCCAAAGTAGCGCGAGCCCACAGAGGGGCTCGCGAGATGTAGGACCGAAGGCGCTCTGCCTTCATGGAAAAGCCCAAATCAGGCCGGGTTGATTTCCAACGAGCCACGGTTGATCTGGTCGCGT
>NZ_JAWHTP010000753.1:0-266 GCF_033052815.1 Chromohalobacter sp. HP20-39
TGGAAAGTACGGCCACGTATGGGTTCAACGTTGTTGCAAACGACCGGGTCTTGAACACGGTCAACAAGGGGGATCTTGTCCGCTACGTCTACGGTGCAGGCGGCTGGACCCCTGCAACGCGGGCGATCACCATGCTGATGGTGTACAGCGATCAGGCAGCCCAGCTGCTGGGTGAGGCCGGCGCACAGTTGCGCCTCACGGAAGGGCTGCGCCTGACCAACGAAGCGCTCGAAAACTCCAATGCCAACTTCTATGTCAAGTCGGTG
>NZ_JAWHTP010000754.1:0-266 GCF_033052815.1 Chromohalobacter sp. HP20-39
CAATCATGGTGGATTCCTTACCAAGCTCCTCTTGCAAGTAACGTTGGATTTCTGGGTGATCGGCGATAAGAATATCTGCCTGACGGGCGGCTGACCGCTCATTCATGCGCAGCCAGATGCGCGCAAGTCGTCCCCATTTCTCTCGTCGCCACTCAATACCATCCATGTTGACGGCGTGCGGAATGGATCGTTGTTTCAGGTAACGCTGGAACACACCGGTCCCGTAGCCGAAGATCAATGCCACGGCGTTCTCTGGCACCTCTTTG
>NZ_JAWHTP010000755.1:0-266 GCF_033052815.1 Chromohalobacter sp. HP20-39
CAAGAGCCCGATCCGGACCGGCGCCGACCATCTCGCCGCCTGCATCGCCGAGATGCAGAAGCACAATGTCGTCAAGGGCGTGGTGAGCGGCGGCGATGGCGACCGGCTCCAGGCGGCGATCGACTGGCACGATCGCGACCCCGATCGCTTCGTCGCCGGCGCAGGGATCCGCGGCTCGGACGACACGCCGCTGCCGCCGATCGAGGTGCTCCGCAAGGCCTTTGCGGACGGCAGGCTCAAGGTGCTGGGCGAAGTGACGTCGCAAT
>NZ_JAWHTP010000756.1:0-266 GCF_033052815.1 Chromohalobacter sp. HP20-39
CGCCAGACTCTCTCCCTCTACAACTGCCAGCGGCCCGCCCGCTACCGCCTCGGAGACGAGGTAGTAGCAACAACCGGGGCCGTTGGCCAGTGGCTCCACCGAGATGTTGGTCATTTCCAAAACCCCTCCGGAGCGCCCTGCTTGCGAATCGCATCTAGACAGTACTCATACGGCAGCACCGTCGAAACACTCACGTCCGTAACTCGCACTCCGCGCAACAAGCTTGGAACGGTGTCCACTCGACTTGCCGCAGCCGTTGCCATATG
>NZ_JAWHTP010000757.1:0-266 GCF_033052815.1 Chromohalobacter sp. HP20-39
TGCCCGCAGCGGCTCCGGCCTCGCCTGCCGCTCCGGCCAGGGAGCGGCGCACCGCCCCGTCGCAGCGCACGGCCTCGGGCGCTGCGTCACTGCCTCCGGCACGCTCCCGCGAAACCGGGGACCCGGCCGAGCCGCACGGCACCGCAACGCCTGCCCCCCGCATGCCGGCGCGTGTGCCGACCGCTGCTCCGCCTGCGATCGCGGGACGGACGGCGCCCCCCGGACCCTCCGGTGAACCGCGAGCACTTCCCGGCGCGCTCCCGGCA
>NZ_JAWHTP010000758.1:0-265 GCF_033052815.1 Chromohalobacter sp. HP20-39
TATCGACGTCGCCTTTGGCCACGACTGCGTGATGGACCCGTGGTACAGCCTGGGCTCAGGCGACATGCTGGAGGTCGCCCATATGGGTTTGCACGTCGCGCAGATGACGGGACAAGACGCTATGCGCCAGTGTTTTGCCGCGGTGACGGAAGCACCCGCGCGTATCCTTGGGTTGGAGCGTTACGGCATCACGCCCGGGTGCCATGCAGACCTGATGGTGCTGGATGCACGTGACCCCATCGAGGCGATCCGCTTGCGTGCAACG
>NZ_JAWHTP010000759.1:0-265 GCF_033052815.1 Chromohalobacter sp. HP20-39
TCGAGCAGTGGCATGACCTCGGCGAGGTGTCGGTCGCGGTGTGCTGCGTCTTCGATGCCGGCGACCGTAGCGGCCGCCGTGGCCAGCAAGCTGGCCGGCGACGGAGCCGCGGCCGAAACTGCGTCTTCGGCTGCCGGTTTGGCCTCCAGGGCAAAGACATAGCGCCCCGGCTTGCCATGACGACGGCCGATCAGGTCAACGCGGCGGAAGCGGCATGCAGAGAGCGTCAGCACCGTATGGCCGGCCGCATCCAGGTACTGGAAAC
>NZ_JAWHTP010000760.1:0-265 GCF_033052815.1 Chromohalobacter sp. HP20-39
GCGCCGACCCTGAACGGAACCGCCAGACAGCTGGGGCAGGTGGCGTTCACCTTGCGGGTACGTCCGAGGCTCTCAAGCGCATCGTCGACTGCGCCCCGCGTGTCGCCGCGCGGCGAGACCAGAATGTGGGGCAGTCGAGCGAAGTCATCCAGGTCCATGTGCAGCTTCTTGCCGCGCTTGATCAGAGCCGGGTGGCCCTTGCGCGCGATGCCGATGAAACGTTCCTTATGGACCAGTTGGCAATCAAAGCGCTGCGGAATCTCGG
>NZ_JAWHTP010000761.1:0-265 GCF_033052815.1 Chromohalobacter sp. HP20-39
GGCAGCGGATAACGGCGGGCGGCACGAGCGCACCGCAGTTCGATAGCTTACCGCAGCCGGATGCCGCTGATTCAAGCCGCGCGCAATGGGCCCTGACCGGTGCGCGTGCGCGCGAGCCACAACACGGTCTCGTCGGTGGCAGTCTCGTGGCCAAGTTCGCGGCGCGCGAGTGCCAGCAGTGGGTCGAGCATTGCGGCGTAATCTGCTGCCGCCAAGTCCGATCGGGCCCATAGGGCCTCGGTTCGCTCACCGAGTTGCTGGCGCC
>NZ_JAWHTP010000762.1:0-265 GCF_033052815.1 Chromohalobacter sp. HP20-39
CCTGCAACTCGAACGCGTGCCATCGGTTTGCCTCCGTGTAGACGTCCAACAGGGATCCGCAGCCGTGCCATGCCTGAAGACGCCTCCGGGAGTGGAACAGCGTCATCCGGCTGCGGCAACTTAAGTGTTCCGCTTCAGGGCGAGGAAACTCCACGTCACATCACCCCGGCCAAGCATGTCTGCGAGCGTGCCGCGGTGATGTTCTTGCTAGCCGGCTTGCGGGCCACAGCGATTGTCTCGTCCGCAGATACGTCGAACATTCGCC
>NZ_JAWHTP010000763.1:0-265 GCF_033052815.1 Chromohalobacter sp. HP20-39
CCCGCCCCCACCTGCTGCGCCAATCCGGACGCAAGTTGGGAGGCAAGCAGCGGCACGCCCACGCCAACCGGGAGAATCGGCTCGCGCCCCACCACCTTGGACACATCGGAGAATGCCTCGACCGGATTGATCGGCAACTGCTCAATGCCCAGTTGGTCCGCCGTAATGGGCTTGCCAGGCTCCAGCGGTTTGACCGTGACAACAATCGGGTAGGCCGTCTTGCCGTCTTTCTGCACGGCTACCGGCGCGGGCGGACGATGCGCAC
>NZ_JAWHTP010000764.1:0-265 GCF_033052815.1 Chromohalobacter sp. HP20-39
GCCTGAAGCTGCACGAAGACTGGGGCTCTACGCCCGCCGCCATCGACTGCTGCCTGGGCGTGGCCGAGGATACCGACACGCAGGTCGCCATCCACACCGATACGTTGAACGAATCGGGCTTTGTGGAGGCCACCGTTGCGGAGTTCAAGGGCCGCACGATCCACACGTATCACACCGAAGGCGCGGGCGGCGGGCATGCGCCCGACATCATCCGCGTGTGCGGCGAGTCGAACGTGCTGCCGTCGTCGACGAACCCAACGCGGCC
>NZ_JAWHTP010000765.1:0-265 GCF_033052815.1 Chromohalobacter sp. HP20-39
TTGGTGTCGCCGCGGTGCCATCGATGGCCATGCCGGGGCACGATCACCCCATTCTCACGAGCGTACCACTTGTCGAACCCCTCGTGAAACGACGCGTGGGAATCGTCAAGCGGCGCGGGCGACCGCTAACACCCGCTGCCGAAGAGTTTCACCGGATGATCATTGAAGCGAAGCGTACCGGCGCCACAAAAAGCGATGCATGACGTGAGCCTGCCGGTAGCGCAGATGCCACGTCAATGTGCTGGCACAGAATCAAGCCCGGTCG
>NZ_JAWHTP010000766.1:0-265 GCF_033052815.1 Chromohalobacter sp. HP20-39
CGGCCGCACGTAGATCTGGCCGACCATGCCCATCTGCAGGTGCTCGGGCGGCGTGATGTGGCAGTGCCAGAAATAGGTGCCCGCATCGGGCGCGAGGTAGTAGTAGGTGAAGCTGCCGCCGATGTTGATGGCCACCGACGCGTCCGGCACGCCGTCATAGAACGACGACGCATTCGGATACCCGTGGAAGTGCACGGTGTGCTTCTCGAACAGGTCGGGGCGCATGATCATGCCGACGTTGGTCAGCGTGAGGAAAAACTCGTCG
>NZ_JAWHTP010000767.1:0-265 GCF_033052815.1 Chromohalobacter sp. HP20-39
GCCCGGAAGCGATCCACGGTAGCAGCGATGCGCGACGCCCCAGACGTGGCCATGCTCCAGGCATTTGTGGCAGACGCGACCTTCGCGAAGCAGCATGCCGCCGGTGCAGATGGTGCGATAATTGTGCAACGTCACCACCGCGGTCACGCGCTTTTGCCGACAGACATCGAACACCGAAGGCGACAGCAGCGGGAAGAAATTGTGGACGTGGACGACGTCGGGGCGAAAGCGATCGATCGCCTCTGCGACCAACCGCTTGCCCGTC
>NZ_JAWHTP010000768.1:0-264 GCF_033052815.1 Chromohalobacter sp. HP20-39
TGCCGCCAGTCCCTTGTCGATCACGGCAAACGCGCAAGATTCACTACTCAATTGGGGCAGTGAAAACCGATTCGCGTGGATTGACGATGCCTTTGGTCTGAGCGTGCTGGACGCGACTCGCAGCGACGGCACCCTGACAGACCTGCCGATTGGCTTGAGTGGCCTCGCGGGTTCGACGGATGTCGGTCGAGGCGATCAGCTGTTCCGTTGGAACCTCGGCGAAAGCATCAGCAGTGGGGCCAGCCAGGGCAACATGGGTTGGAC
>NZ_JAWHTP010000769.1:0-264 GCF_033052815.1 Chromohalobacter sp. HP20-39
CAGACCCACACCGTCACCCAGGGCAATACGACGCAGAAATCGCCCGCGGGTGTGCACACGATCGAAGCCAAGGAACTGTGGATCAAGGTGGGTGGTGCGGGCGGGACGTCGATCCACATGACGGCCGACGCGATCGAGCTGCACAAGGGTTCATCCACCATCCGGCTCGATGCGGCCGAGATCAAGATCCAGGCCCCCAACACCCATATCAACCCGGACAACGGCTGACACCATGTATCAGATGCAGGAAGGTTCTCTGTCGCT
>NZ_JAWHTP010000770.1:0-264 GCF_033052815.1 Chromohalobacter sp. HP20-39
GTCTAAAAAATGCAATACAGCAACGGTAGATCGAAAATTTCACATCTTCGTTGCTAAGATGGAACGAAGAATTTAGAACATCTCTCTATGATCGACCTCGACGCAAACGACCTCCTGCTGTTTGCTCGCGTCGCTGAAGTCGGCAGCTTCAGCCGCGCAGCTGACCGCTTGCGACTGCCCAAATCCACTGTGTCGCGGCGTATTGCGGCCTTGGAGAAGCGACTGGGGGAGCGGCTCGTCAACCGTAGCTCGCGCAAGCTGACG
>NZ_JAWHTP010000771.1:0-264 GCF_033052815.1 Chromohalobacter sp. HP20-39
TGTCGGTCATGACGCGATCGATGCGCACACCGAGGCCGGCGTAATGCGCCACGGCCTCGCGCAGGAAGTCAGCGCAGCTCTGACCGCACTCGTCGGCCTTGATGAGCGCGAAGGACACGCGCGAGTGGTCGTCGATCGCCAAGTGCACCAAGTCCCAGCCGATGCCGCGGTTGCGGTTGAGCGCTCGGTCGCCGGTGATGCGATGCCCTACGCCGTCAATGCGGCCGAGCTTCTTAGTGTCCAAGTGCAGCAGTTCGCCAGGAG
>NZ_JAWHTP010000772.1:0-264 GCF_033052815.1 Chromohalobacter sp. HP20-39
GCTGGATGTTCTCGCGCTCGCTCATGATCAGGCGGCCTCCTCAGCGACGGCCGCGAGCGGCACGTACCGCTCGCCGCAGACCGGGCAGAAGGTCGGCGCCATGACGACGGGACGCTTGCCGCGCGGGGCGACCTTCTCGGTGAGCAGGGTCACGGTGACGTAGCCGGGGACACCGTTGCGCGGGAGCGCGATCGTGCCCGGCAGCTTCGTGTTGTGCTCCGCGAGCAGAGCGTTGGTCTGGGTGAGGCAGTCGCAGGCCATCAG
>NZ_JAWHTP010000773.1:0-264 GCF_033052815.1 Chromohalobacter sp. HP20-39
TGGCAGCAGCAGCAATCAAAGGCGGCACTGTAAAAGTGACCGGTATTGGACGTAACAGTATGCAGGGTGATATTCGCTTTGCTGATGTGCTGGAAAAAATGGGCGCGACCATTTGCTGGGGCGATGATTATATTTCCTGCACGCGTGGTGAACTGAACGCTATTGATATGGATATGAACCATATTCCTGATGCGGCGATGACCATTGCCACGGCGGCGTTATTTGCAAAAGGCACCACCACGCTGAGCAATATCTATAACTGGC
>NZ_JAWHTP010000774.1:0-264 GCF_033052815.1 Chromohalobacter sp. HP20-39
TGACCTGCACCGGGCCGCCGTCGGGCGAATACTTGTAGGCGTTGCTGAGCAGGTTGAGCACCACCTGACGCAGCCGCACCGGGTCGGCCTGCAGCGGTACGGGGTCGGCCAGCAGCTGCAGGCGCGGCGCGTCGCGGCCCTCAGGCGGGGCGTAGTCCTGCAGCACCTCGCGCAGCCAGGGCACGACGTCCAGCGGCACCCGGGCCAGCTCCAGGCCGCCGCGCACATCCAGGCTGGCCAGGTCCAGCATGTCCTGCGTCAACG
>NZ_JAWHTP010000775.1:0-264 GCF_033052815.1 Chromohalobacter sp. HP20-39
TACGCTGTCTTCAGCGCACCCACCGGCTTGCCGCTGGAGATGTATCGCACCACGGGTGAGAAGATCTGGTCTGCGCGCTACAACCTATGGGGCAAGCGGCTGGATGAGAAGGCGCACGATGAAGGTGCCTTGCTGGACACCAGCTTGCGCTTTGCCGGGCAATGGGCCGATGAAGAAACCGGCCTGCACTACAACCTGAATCGCTACTACGACCCGGACAGCGGCTGCTATCTCAGCATCGACCCGATTGCGATTCCGGGTGGG
>NZ_JAWHTP010000776.1:0-264 GCF_033052815.1 Chromohalobacter sp. HP20-39
CGCTGACATTGCTCGTGCTGGAACTGCGCCTGCCGGCCGAGTTGCACATCCAGCGCTCCGGCGAGCTGCTCGCGGCCCTGGTCAACTTGCTGCCGCGCATGATGGCGTGGCTGATCAGCTTCTTCGTGCTGGCGATCTTCTGGCATGCATCGCTGCGCACCCAGGCCTGGGTACGCCACCTGGACAACCAGCTGATCTGGATCAACATCGCGTCACTGCTGTTCGCCAGCTTTCTGCCGTTTGCCTCCAGCCTGGTGGGCGAAT
>NZ_JAWHTP010000777.1:0-263 GCF_033052815.1 Chromohalobacter sp. HP20-39
GCTTGCTCCTGCGCCAGCTCTGCCTGCCAGCGGTCCACATCGACCGACGTGGCCTGCCCCGCGTCGAACTTTCGGCGAACCACTTCGACCTGGCGCTGCGCAACGGCAATCGCCTGACGGTTCAACGCCACGCGGTGCGCAAGTGTCTGCAGCTCGAAGTAGGCGGTTGCCACATCGGCCGCCAGCGCGATCTGGGTTGCGCGTAACGCCTGGGAGGCGGCTTGCGCGTCCGCCTCGGCCGCATCGATCGCCAAAGCCCCTCG
>NZ_JAWHTP010000778.1:0-263 GCF_033052815.1 Chromohalobacter sp. HP20-39
GCCCACCCGGACACGCCGCTGCAGCTGGACGCCTGCAAGACCCAGCGCGCCCTGGCCCATGTGCTGAGCAATGCGGTGCAGTTTTCGTCGCCGGGCAGCCCGATCGAGATCAGCAGCCTGCACGGCGAGCTGCGCGGCCGGCCCGCTTTGGGCGTGCGCGTGGCCGACCGCGGCATCGGCATGACGCCCGAGCAGCAGGCCCGCATGTTCGAGCGCTTCTACCGCGCCGACCCGTCCGGCCACCGGCCCGGCGCCGGGCTGGG
>NZ_JAWHTP010000779.1:0-263 GCF_033052815.1 Chromohalobacter sp. HP20-39
GCTTCACCCTGCGTTACGCATGGGCCTATTGGGAGCTTGTGCGTACGGGATCGACATCATTGCTAACGGCACTGATTTCCTTGTTGTCCTGCATCCTGCTCTACAACAGTGTGATTCGTCACCTCGCGGGCAAATCCGCGCAGTGGGGCCTGGTTGTGGTGACGGTCGGTTTGGTTTGGTCGTTTCTCAAGTGGGGTCCCGGGAATTTGTGGTCGTACCCGTTCCTGTTCGGTGCGATTGTGGGCACCGTGACATGGGCGTTG
>NZ_JAWHTP010000780.1:0-263 GCF_033052815.1 Chromohalobacter sp. HP20-39
GCAGCTCCTGAGGCTGCAGCGGGCGCAGCGCCAGGCCGAGCTGGCCGCCCTGGGGCGCGGCGCTGGCCTCCTGCACGTCCTTGTCGGCACGGCCCAGCGACACCACCTCGCTGCGGCCGGCCTTGTCGCGCCACAGCTCCAGCTTGAGCTTGTCGCCGGGCCGGGCCAGGCCCACGCGGCTGGACACGTCGCCGGCCACGTTGACCGGCTCGCCGTCGATGGCCGTGATCACGTCGCCCTGCTTCAGGCCGGCCTTGGCTGCG
>NZ_JAWHTP010000781.1:0-263 GCF_033052815.1 Chromohalobacter sp. HP20-39
CTGGCGTTTTAATGTCCTGGCGGGAATAAAAGCCAGGAGCCAACACTTTCACTACAATCAGGCCAATCAAACCCACCGAGTAGGCAATTAACGCCCGCTGGGTCATCAGCGCATCAAACGCGGTAAATTTACCGTACTGGAACAGCGAAACGGTCAACGGACCGGAAAGAATGCCCAACGCAACCGCACTCGGCAGCGCCAACAGGAAACAAAGACGCAACCCCCAGTCCATCAAACGGTTGTATTCATCATGATTGCCACTG
>NZ_JAWHTP010000782.1:0-263 GCF_033052815.1 Chromohalobacter sp. HP20-39
CGCCGCCAGCCAGGTGCTGCCGGTCAATGGTTCGCGCGAAGCGCTGTTCGCGATTGCGCAGACCGTGGTCGACCGGTCCAGGCCGGCGCCCGTCGTCGTCTGCCCAAATCCGTTCTATCAGATCTACGAAGGCGCCGCGCTGCTCGCGGGCGCCGACGTCTTCTTCGCCAACGCCGACCCGGCGCGCAATTTCGCGGTCGATTGGTCCCAGGTGGACGTGCCGACCTGGGCCCGCACCCAGCTGGTGTATGTCTGCTCGCCGG
>NZ_JAWHTP010000783.1:0-263 GCF_033052815.1 Chromohalobacter sp. HP20-39
CTCAACCTCTCCCGCAGCGTGATGGCGCAGGACACGAGCCTCGGGATCTTCGGCTGGTACTGGCTGTGGCTGTTCCCGATGTTCGTGGTGTTCTTCATCTCGGCGCTCGCCGAGACGAACCGCCCGCCCTTCGACCTGCCGGAGGCCGAATCGGAACTCGTGGCCGGATTCATGGTCGAGTATTCCTCGACCCCGTACCTGCTGTTCATGCTGGGCGAGTACGTCGCCATCATGAGCATGTGCGCGCTCGGAACCATCCTGTT
>NZ_JAWHTP010000784.1:0-263 GCF_033052815.1 Chromohalobacter sp. HP20-39
CTGCGTGGGTGTCTCGCTCATGAGGTGCTGCACCCCGCCAGCGGGCATTGCTGGCGGCGTGGCAATCGCGATCAGAAGCTGTGGAACGCGGCCTGTGACTATGCGGTCAATCCGGTTGTGCTCGCTGCCAACTTGAAGCTCCCGAAAGGCGCACTGCTGGAGGAACGCTTCACTGGCAAGTCAGCAGAGGAGATTTATGCGGTGCTCCGCCAGGAACGGCCACCTGAGGCTCCCCAAGAGCCTCAGGCCCAGGGCGCTCGCGG
>NZ_JAWHTP010000785.1:0-263 GCF_033052815.1 Chromohalobacter sp. HP20-39
CTACCGGTCGGGCAGATATTTACACGGAAACACCGGTCAAAGTGTCTGGCTTTAAGCGCGTCATAGACGAGCAGGACTGGACAATCACTAAGGTGACACATTTTCTGAATAATAGCGGCTTCACGACGTCATTAGAGCTTGAGGTCAGGCTTTCTGATGTGGGGTACGAAACAGAAGATAATGAGTGATGTTTTTATTTTATCTGTTTGTTTTGTAAGGGTAAATTAACTAAAATGGCACCATCAACAAAACCGGAAGAGGTG
>NZ_JAWHTP010000786.1:0-263 GCF_033052815.1 Chromohalobacter sp. HP20-39
GGCCGGCCAGGCCCTGCAGCGGGGCCAGTTCGGGGGCGCTGGCGGCAAAGGTGTCAACGGGCAGGCCCAGGGCCAGCACTTCGGGGGCGTGGCCCGCCGTGAGCAAAGCGGCGAGAACGGAGCGGCGGTTCGTGCGCATGGCGTCCTCCGGTCAGTTGAGGCGGACCTTGATCGGCTGGCCGGCGACAGGCGTCAGGACGGCCTGCTCGAACCGCGGCGGACCGAAGTTGCCGACGGCATCGTTGGAGAAGCCAAAGGGCTCC
>NZ_JAWHTP010000787.1:0-263 GCF_033052815.1 Chromohalobacter sp. HP20-39
ATCGCCCCCACGCACCCGAATCCCCACCAACTGCATCTTTTTCGAGACGTTGACCTCCGATTCCTTAACTGGTATACAGAGACCCTTTCCCTACACGACGCTATTCAGATCTTCGAGCAACTCGCCGAGCAACACCGGGGCCTCGAGGCCGGGATCGTACGACCACACGGCAGACCTCCAGTAAATTCGAACGGTATCGCGAGCGGCGAGAAAGGCGTCGAGCATGGGGTAGGGGTGGGGGGGGCGGGGGGGGGGGGCGGGGG
>NZ_JAWHTP010000788.1:0-262 GCF_033052815.1 Chromohalobacter sp. HP20-39
GGCGCAGCGTACAAGGCGGGCATTATTGTTTTCTTAGGATTTCCTTATGGAAATGGCGATCCCTACTAGCTGGTGGGCTACGCGGGTTTTCTGCAGCCGAGCGTCAGCAGCGTGATCGTGCCAAATAAAAACCCCGCGAAACCATTCGGTTGGCGGGGTTGCTGGGTTTTGGCGAGCCGGCGCGCTGGATCGTCGTCGCGATTTTGACGCGGGATTGGATAAAGCAAAGCGTCTCGGAAAACGGACACGCATTGATTAACGT
>NZ_JAWHTP010000789.1:0-262 GCF_033052815.1 Chromohalobacter sp. HP20-39
TGGGCCACCAGGTCATGCTGCACGGCTGCACCGTCGGCGACGGCTCGTTGATCGGCATCGGCGCGGTGATCTTGAACGGCGCCCGCATCGGCCGCCACTGCATCGTTGGCGCCGGCGCGCTGGTCACCGAGGGCAAGGAGTTCCCCGATGGTTCTTTGATCATCGGCAGCCCCGCCAAGGCGGTGCGGTCCCTCGAGCCGCACCAGATCGACGGGCTGCGCGCCAGCGCCGCCCATTACGTGGACAACGCCCGCCGCTACCG
>NZ_JAWHTP010000790.1:0-262 GCF_033052815.1 Chromohalobacter sp. HP20-39
CTGACCTCGAAAGTGAAGGTGATTACTCGTGGTGAAGCTACGCGTCTGATCAACAAAGAAGACGCTGTGGTTGTGGATTTACGTCAGCGTGATGACTTCCGTAAAGGCCATATCGCAGGTTCTATTAATCTGTTGCCGAGCGAAATCAAAGCCAACAATGTTGGTGAGCTTGAGAAGCACAAAGACAAACCGGTGATCGTGGTAGACGGTTCTGGCATGCAGTGCCAGGAGCCTGCAAACGCACTGACGAAAGCTGGTTTTG
>NZ_JAWHTP010000791.1:0-262 GCF_033052815.1 Chromohalobacter sp. HP20-39
CCTCTTTGGCGGCTTCGCGGCGACTGGCGCGATTGCCCGTACGGCAACGAACATCCGCAACGGAGGGAACAGCCCCTTGGCAGGCATCGTGCACGCGCTGACGCTGGTTGCGATCCTCCTCCTGCTTGCGCCGTTGGCGTCGAAGGTGCCGCTGGCGGCGTTGTCGGCGATCCTGTTCGTGGTGGCCTACAACATGAGCGAGGTCCGACACTTTGCGCGGATGACTCGGCGTGCACCACGTGCCGATGTCGCGATTCTGCTG
>NZ_JAWHTP010000792.1:0-262 GCF_033052815.1 Chromohalobacter sp. HP20-39
GCGCATCGAGCGCGTCCTTGCCCGGGGCCAGCCTGCCGACCACGTTCGAGACGATGTGCATGACGTGGCTGTAGAACTCGACCGTGTAGCTGTCGGTCACCCGCACGCTGCCCGCCTCCGCCACCCGGCCGACATCGTTGCGGCCCAGGTCGAGCAGCATCAGATGATCGGCGCGTTACTTTGGATCGGCTAGCAGGCTGGCGCGGTTCTCATCGTCCTCCGCCGCGGTCTTGCCGCGGGGGCGGGTGCCGGCGATCGGCCG
>NZ_JAWHTP010000793.1:0-262 GCF_033052815.1 Chromohalobacter sp. HP20-39
TTGAATGAGAGGGCATCCTACTGCACGAGTATGAATGCTGCCAGTACGTGCCGCCTCCCTCTTGAGGGGTAATCCGGCACCCTTAGGAAACCCCCACTGCTTGGGACTTTCCAGCGCCGATTTATCGATTATTCTTTCTACCGGAAAAATCGCCGTGGCTACCTCATTCGGACTATGAGGAAGCGATTAGTTCAAAGGAATGAATTCAGAGGCGGCGAGTGCAAGGGAAGCGGATCGCGCCGTGGAATTCCAAAGAACCTGT
>NZ_JAWHTP010000794.1:0-262 GCF_033052815.1 Chromohalobacter sp. HP20-39
GGTGACTTCGTGCTGACCCGGATCTCCAAAGTGCAGGAAATCGAAGGCGAGGCCGAGGAGCGTGAGCTCTTGGGGGCCGACGAGCAGTGGGCCAGGATGGTCGAGATGGAGCTGGCGCCGCATCCCGGCATTGAGCACCCGAAGGCCATCGAAGCCGATTACGGCATGCGCGACGGGGTGCTTCGGATCAAGGCGCGAGCGGCCCTGGCAGGCTACGTGCTTCGGCGATGGAATGTGGACGCGAGCCCGGACCACCGGCTCG
>NZ_JAWHTP010000795.1:0-262 GCF_033052815.1 Chromohalobacter sp. HP20-39
TCTTTCTTCAACAATTCAGTCAACGGTCTTGCCTTTTCCGAGAATCCCTCGACGAATCGTCTGTAGTAGTTAGCCAATCCGAGGAAGGAGCGTAGTTCGGTAACAGCGGCCGGGATCTTCCAATCTCGTATCGCATGGATTTTGTTCTGTTCCATGCCTATTCGGCCACACTCGATCACGTGACCAAGGAAGTTTATTCGCTCTTGAGCGAATGAGCACTTTTCTCTCTTCACATACAGTTGGTTTTGTTTCAGCTTCTCAA
>NZ_JAWHTP010000796.1:0-262 GCF_033052815.1 Chromohalobacter sp. HP20-39
CTGATGCAAGCGCAACAGATGGCTGCCGGCAGCCCGAAGATTTCCGGAAACCTCGTGATCTGGCAGACCGTGAATGACCGCAAAGACGATGCCGCATCGCTGGCCTCGCATGCGCAATTGACACCGTCGGCGCGCAAAGCCATCGACGACGACGTGGCGCGTGTACGTAGCGCTTGGCGCGATCGCCGCCTCGCTCGTGAAGCTGCACCCGTGGCCCCGCGTGCTGTGGCGGCGGCTCCGTCGACGGGGGCGCCCACCGCTG
>NZ_JAWHTP010000797.1:0-261 GCF_033052815.1 Chromohalobacter sp. HP20-39
CAAACCACGGCGGCGATGGGCACGTCGACGTAGACCCGCTGGGTTGATCCTTCAGTCGTGAGGAGATCAAGGACCGGGCCCAGCTCAGTGCGCTTCCAGACCGACTGGTCCAATACCGTGCAACTGGAGTCAGATGCTGCCGCGCGGATGCGCGCAAGGCCCGGTGCCTTTCGCATCTGCGCGGCTTGGTCTTGGCCATAGACGACATCTTGAGCGCGATGCATTGCATCATCCATCATGGTGCTTGCATCTCCATTGCTG
>NZ_JAWHTP010000798.1:0-261 GCF_033052815.1 Chromohalobacter sp. HP20-39
CATCCATCAAGCCTTGCCCGGCAAGGGCTGGCAACCGAGCCGACGCAGCCGGCCACGCTCGCCGCGAAGCCAGCACTAGCGCCGCAGCGCCAATGCTGGCGCGGGGGTGACGGTGTTTTGCACGCGCTTCGCTACGTGCGTAGTGTGTGTGGCTCTACAAGGGGGGAACTTCGATGACCGACCGCCACGATCAATTGCGCAATTCGGCGGCCACACCCGCCGACCAGCCGCATGACGAATTGCACTCAAGTACCACCGAGT
>NZ_JAWHTP010000799.1:0-261 GCF_033052815.1 Chromohalobacter sp. HP20-39
TTGATTTCACCGTGATCGGTGATGAGGATGCGCCCTTTGCCGGCGGGAGCTACGTGCTCGTGCAAAAGTATCTGCATGACATGGCCGGGTGGAACGCGCTTTCCGTCGAGGCGCAGGAGCGCATCATCGGGCGGACCAAGCTGTCCGACATCGAACTGGACGACGATGCCAAACCGTCGTGGTCGCACAGTTCGCTGACCACGCTTGAAGAAGATGGCCAGGAGGTGAAGATCCTGCGCGACAACATGCCGTTCGGCCGGC
>NZ_JAWHTP010000800.1:0-261 GCF_033052815.1 Chromohalobacter sp. HP20-39
CCTGACCGGCAACACACTAGAGCCAGCTGCTGATCTGCTCCAGCGGCTTCTATATGCAGCCGTGCACGGGCACCTGGCAGGCGGCCTTGGGATAGCCCACCACCAGCAGGATGACGGGCTTCTCGTTGTCGGGTTGCAGGTCAGTCAGGATGATCTTTCTTTCCCTGAAGTCTTCTCACCCCCTTACCGCCAGGTGCAGATCAGATTGTTCCGCGATGGGACACTGACCACCCCGACGACAGCGCCTCGGCCTGCTGCAAC
>NZ_JAWHTP010000801.1:0-261 GCF_033052815.1 Chromohalobacter sp. HP20-39
TTCTAACGAGCGTCTTCAAGGAATCTCTTTGGGCAACTCTTTGAGATGCTTGAATCGTATTTAGTAAACAAGCAGCTTTGCATAACCAAGTTGACTAAACTCCGTTGAGCACCACGATCTCTAGTGGAGATTCTCTACCTGTAGAGATCGATTGTTGCTTTTTGAACGTCAGAAAGTGAACGACAGAATGGACTGCACTTTGAGTCTTAGAAACAGAGAAGGGAGAGCTTGGAGAAGGGGCTTCTCCAAGAAGAATCTCTG
>NZ_JAWHTP010000802.1:0-261 GCF_033052815.1 Chromohalobacter sp. HP20-39
GCGCCGGGCCGCCCCGGAGACCGCGGCACGCCTCGCCCTCATCACGTACGCACGCCACGTCTTCACCGATTACGACGACCTCCTGGCCGACGGATACGACCGGGACAGCGCCCGGCACTTCGTCCTCGACGATCTCAACGCCGCGCTGGCCGCCTGGGGGGCCGCGCCGATCCCCGAGGACGAGGCCGGCGAGCCTGAGGCCGATCCGCGCTGAGGCGGTCGCGCGGGACCCCGCCATGCTGTAGGAGACCTGCCCGAGGC
>NZ_JAWHTP010000803.1:0-261 GCF_033052815.1 Chromohalobacter sp. HP20-39
GTCACGAGCTTGACGACATTCGGGTTCGCGAATTCGTCAGGGTCGGTCAACGCATGCGCAACGGTCGCCATCACGCAATCGGTCTGCGCGGTCAGGGTTGCCGCACAGGCGTTGATCAGGGCCGGCGCGATCAGTGGCTCGTCGCCCTGCACATTGACGACCACCGCGTCGTCCGGCAGGCCCAGCTGCCCGACGGCTTCGGCGAGGCGGTCGCTGCCGGAAGGGTGGTCGGCCCGCGTCTTGAGTGCGTGCACGCCGTGC
>NZ_JAWHTP010000804.1:0-261 GCF_033052815.1 Chromohalobacter sp. HP20-39
TCGCTTTCATGAATGTCCCACGACCTTAAATACATGACATGAGGTGTCATGTTAATGGACATATCGTGGGTGCATTCCCCCACGCAAAGGTCAAACATGAACGCGAGCATTCAAGACAGGCAACTGGAGGTGATCGAGCTGCGCCAGTACACACTTCGCCCCAACAAGCGCGATGCGTTGATCGACCTCTTTGATCGTGAGCTGGTCGAGCCGCAGGAAGCGGTCGGGATGACGGTCCTGGGGCAGTTCCGCGATCTGGAT
>NZ_JAWHTP010000805.1:0-261 GCF_033052815.1 Chromohalobacter sp. HP20-39
GGTGAGCGGCTTTTCGCGTGAAGAGATCGAAGGCCAGCCGCACAACAGGGTGCGCCACCCCGACATGCCGCCCGAGGCGTTCGCCGCCATGTGGGCGACGCTCAAGGCTGGCCAGCCGTGGACGGCACTGGTGAAGAATCGCCGCAAGAATGGCGACCATTATTGGGTGCGCGCCAATGCCACGCCGGTGGTGCGCAATGGCCGGACCAGCGGCTACATGTCGGTGCGCACCAAGCCGTCGCGTGAGGAAATCGCGGCGGC
>NZ_JAWHTP010000806.1:0-261 GCF_033052815.1 Chromohalobacter sp. HP20-39
CGGTGGTCGACCACGTGAAGGCCGGCCGGCTGTTCAAGGACGGCGACGTCCTGATCGACGAGAAGGACCGGGCGATCCCGGAACGGCGCAAGCTCATGCAGGCCGGCCTGGTCTCGGTGGCGATCGCCATCGACGAGGACGGCGTGGTTCTCGGCGAGCCGGCGGTGGACATCATCGGCCTGCCGAACCGCGGCCGGTCCGGCGAGCCGTTGATCGAAACGGTCGTGGATGCGGTCTCCCGCACCCTGTCGGGGATGTCGC
>NZ_JAWHTP010000807.1:0-260 GCF_033052815.1 Chromohalobacter sp. HP20-39
CAATATTGACGCAGAAGAGCGCGCCGTCATCTTCGTTGATGACCTGGATTTCCAGCCTGGGTTCGATAACAACGTCATCGATGCGGACCGGCTGCGTGCAATAGTCGAGGAAGCCGTATCCGGCAATACCGAGGCCAGGGAGGATAGAGTCTTCAAGCTCGACGAAAGAACCTATCAGAGACGCCTCGCTGCAATTCGTACACGCTCTGCCGGTCCGCGATGGATTTTCGAAGAGCCACGAGAACAATTGAAAACAGCGC
>NZ_JAWHTP010000808.1:0-260 GCF_033052815.1 Chromohalobacter sp. HP20-39
TAGTTCAAATGAACCATCGGATTTTGCAGTCGCATGTTGTGGCGGGCGCCGCACGGCAGGTCGTAAGTACATTGGTGCGATGGGGCTCGCGAGGGGATGTCGCAGTTGGTAAGGCGATTACCGGGCCGCTTGCGCTAATTCGATAATTTTTCCACAATTTTTAAATTTTACTTTTCAAAAAATGAAAGTAGCTGTCATAACGGGGATTACAGGGCAGGACGGGGCTTATCTGGCGGAACTCTTGCTAAGCAAGAATTATC
>NZ_JAWHTP010000809.1:0-260 GCF_033052815.1 Chromohalobacter sp. HP20-39
CGGACCGACGCCCGGGCCGCCACCGCCGTGCGGAATGCAGAACGTCTTGTGCAGGTTCAGGTGCGAGACATCGCCGCCGAAGTGGCCCGGCGCAGCCGTGCCGACCATCGCGTTCATGTTGGCGCCGTCCACGTAGACCTGGCCGCCGTGGCTGTGCACGAGTTCGCAGACGCGCTTGACGCCTTCCTCGAACACGCCGTGCGTGGACGGGTAGGTGATCATGATCGCCGCGAGGTTCTTGCTGTGCTCGGCCGCCTTCT
>NZ_JAWHTP010000810.1:0-260 GCF_033052815.1 Chromohalobacter sp. HP20-39
TGCGCGCACCGGCAGATGGCCGGCTCACGCGCGGCGCGGCGTTGATTGCCACCGGCGTGCTGCTGACCACGTTGTGCGGCGTATGGGTATCGCTGTCCTATACCGACAACGCCGTCACGCGCAGCCCCCTGTTCACGCAGATGCTGCAGTGGGCGCGCGGGGCAGACGGCGCATCAGGAAGTGCGGGCCGCAACGTGCTCGCCAACATTGCCCACGTGGTGGCGGTGGGGCAAGGCTACGGCTACCCGATCAACGAATCC
>NZ_JAWHTP010000811.1:0-260 GCF_033052815.1 Chromohalobacter sp. HP20-39
TTTAACGCACTCCGATAACGCCTGATAACGTGCCAGCAGCTTTTGTTCGGCGGTTTGCGTTTCGTCCAGCATCAGCTGACGACGCCAGACATCTATCTGTTGGCTAAGATAACGCAGCGCATCGTAGAGGATTGCCTCTTTGTCTGGCCAGAAGCGGCGTAGCTCGTCCAGTGGATAATCCACACGTTCAGCAACCATCTCCAGCGTGGTGTTGGCAATCCCTTGTAATTCTAATAATTTCAGGGCTTCTCCCAGTACAT
>NZ_JAWHTP010000812.1:0-260 GCF_033052815.1 Chromohalobacter sp. HP20-39
TTCGGCCGCTGCGGCACAGCTCATGCAGGGCCTTGGCCAGCGCCAGGGACTGGGCCGGGTCGACCGTCTGCCGGCTCAGCCCGAACGCATAGCCAAAAGCCTTCACCACGCCCGCAGGCTGCAGATTGCGGATGCCGTCTTCCCGCATCAGCACCTCGGCCACTGCCTCGTTGACCAGGGCCAGCCCGTCCTCGCCGTAGCGGCCGGCCGAGAGCTTGCGCAGCACGGTGCGGTTGTCGGGCTCTACTTCACTGCGGGCG
>NZ_JAWHTP010000813.1:0-260 GCF_033052815.1 Chromohalobacter sp. HP20-39
TCGGCGTCGTTGGCATCGACGGGCGTGAATTCGTACTGGCCGACATTCCGGGATTGATCGAAGGCGCGCATGAAGGCGCAGGCCTCGGCGACAGGTTTCTCGGCCACGTCGAGCGTTGTCGCGTACTGCTGCATCTGGTGGACGCAACATCCGAGCATGCGGGCAAAGACTACAAGACCGTGCGGAATGAGCTGGAAGCGTATGACGAGCATCTCGCCGACAAGATCGAGATCGTTGCGCTGAGCAAGATCGACGCGGTG
>NZ_JAWHTP010000814.1:0-260 GCF_033052815.1 Chromohalobacter sp. HP20-39
GCTGAAGCGCGGCGGCCACGACTTTCGCAAGCTCTACGCGGCCTTCGCCGCCGCCAAGGCCACCAAGGGCCGGCCGACGGTGATCCTGGCCAAGACCAAGAAGGGCTACGGCATGGGCGGCGCGGGCGAGTCGCGCATGACCGCCCACCAGGCCAAGAAGCTCGACGTGGACGCGCTGCGCGCCTTCCGCGACCGGTTCGCCCTGCCGCTGTCGGATGCCCAGGTGGAGGGTCTGGCCTTCTACAAGCCGGCCGAGGACG
>NZ_JAWHTP010000815.1:0-260 GCF_033052815.1 Chromohalobacter sp. HP20-39
GGCGATAGCACTGGTTTCCTGCCACCACATCACTACGACCAGATCTTCACCGCGCACGGCGTGATCATGATCTTCTTCGTGGCCATGCCGCTGGTGACTGGTCTGATGAACTTCGTCATGCCGCTGCAGATCGGCGCGCGTGATGTGGCGTTCCCGTTTCTCAATAACTTCAGCTTCTGGATGACCACGGGCGGTGCCATCCTGGTGATGATGTCGTTGTTCGTGGGCGAATTCGCGCGCACCGGCTGGCTGGCGTATCC
>NZ_JAWHTP010000816.1:0-260 GCF_033052815.1 Chromohalobacter sp. HP20-39
CTCCGCGCAGATATTCACACGCGTGATAGTGTGTGTTGACAGTATCGCGCGCTTGCCCGCATGATGCGGCGAAGGCGGAAGAACCGTCAGGGAGAGAGGAAGCGTGGAAACCCAGGCAAGCGGCGCCCGCCGCTGGATCGTGCTCGTCACGCTCACTTTCGTCTATGTGCTCAATTTCCTCGACCGGCAGCTCCTCGGGATTCTCGCCAAGCCGATCCAGGATTCACTCCACGTCACCGACGGGCAGCTCGGCCTGATCG
>NZ_JAWHTP010000817.1:0-260 GCF_033052815.1 Chromohalobacter sp. HP20-39
GCCGGCGCGGTCGAGCGCGGCCAGCCAGGGGCCGGCGTCGGCGCCGTCCAGCGCCACCACGCGGGCCGTCTCGGTGGCCAGGTTGACCTCGGCCGACAGCACGCTGGCCTGCTTCAGCAGCGCTTTCTCGACGCGGCCGACGCAGCTCGCGCAGCTCATGCCAGAGATCCTCAGCTGCAGCGCCTGGTGGCGCCCGCCATAGCCGGCGCGCTCCACCGCCGCCGCGAGTTGCGCGGCCGGGGCGTCGCCGTCGACCTGGG
>NZ_JAWHTP010000818.1:0-260 GCF_033052815.1 Chromohalobacter sp. HP20-39
GCCGCAGCGGGCCCAGGCGAACGTGAACTGCCGCATCCTGCCCGGCGAGCGGGTCGACGAGGTGCAGGCCACGCTGGAGCGCGTCGTGGCGGACCCGCGCGTCAAGATCACGCCCATCGGCCAGGCGACCGAGGCGCCGCGGCCGCCGATGAAGGAAAGCCTGCTGGCGGCGATCAAGGCCGTCAACGCGGTGATCTGGCCCGGCGTGCCGGTCGTGCTCGGCCTGACCGCTGGCGCCAGCGACGGCGTCTTCCTGAACA
>NZ_JAWHTP010000819.1:0-260 GCF_033052815.1 Chromohalobacter sp. HP20-39
CCCCCAAACCAGCTTCCATCTGCAGGGGAAGAGCCTGGATGCGGAAACGATGCCCTACATCGTGAAGCACGGAGCGAAGCAAGGCCCGCATCTGAATCAGAATACGGGGATTCAGGGAGGAGACTTAGCCATCGTCATCAACGGGGAGCACTGCTCAGTCGCCATTGTTGGAGACATGGGCTCGTACAACCGCTTTGGTGAAATCTCGATGGCCGCGCATGACGATCTCGACCACCCACAGTGTCGGGGCACGGAGAAGC
>NZ_JAWHTP010000820.1:0-259 GCF_033052815.1 Chromohalobacter sp. HP20-39
GGATTCTTTTATGGGGTGTAATTGCGCATACAGCGCCTGATTGGCCCGCATGATCATCGGCTCGCGAATACCCGCTTCCAGCACAATGCGCAGACCTTCGGCGCTAACTTCACCAGCTTTTAGCTTTTCAAGTAACACGCCCTCTTGCTGCCCGCCCCGATGCGGCCACCAGTACGATCCTGACTGGCTTAATACACAGCCAAAGCGTTCAGGCCAGTGCAGTCCGGCATACAGCGCGGAAAGCCCACCAAAACTCTGC
>NZ_JAWHTP010000821.1:0-259 GCF_033052815.1 Chromohalobacter sp. HP20-39
TTGGCGACGACATTCTGAGCGGCCACTTGCTGCGAGAGGTCGATATGGTTTGGGCTGAGTAGCGTCTCACTCTTAAAGCTACAGCCAAGTAGCTGCGTCCGTTACTCTGGCCCGCTCAATAGTTGTTGCGATGAACGGGGCTACTCGTGCCTGCCGCGCTCCTGAGCTTCGACAACGTTTTCTTGGCGGCGAACAGAACCACATAGGTTTCTACGGTTGCCTCAGCAGTTAGTGTCTGCAGCGTCTCGCGAAAGACTGG
>NZ_JAWHTP010000822.1:0-259 GCF_033052815.1 Chromohalobacter sp. HP20-39
GCGCGTGATCAAGAAGACGTGGCCCGATGGTGGAGTGTGGCTGTATCGCTATGACGCGGGGGATCGGCCTGTGGCGATCGATGCGGGCGATGTCAAGCTCGTGTATCGCTATGACGCAGCGGGGCGCATGACGGCGGCAGCGGTGCAAAGCGGCACCACCTACATCAATCGCTTCCGCTACGACGCCAAGGGCCGCCTGATCGAAGAGGATCAACACGGCCAGCGCCTGGCACACGCATACGATGCGCAAGGGCGGCGC
>NZ_JAWHTP010000823.1:0-259 GCF_033052815.1 Chromohalobacter sp. HP20-39
CGTACCCAATGCATTCGGCCAGGGCGGTGCATCGCGTAAGTCGAAGCGCCAGATCTGCCCACGGTTGTCTGGCGCATAGGCCAACGTGGCGGTGCCCCGCGGCCCCAGCGCCACAGCAGGTGCCCCCAGGCCACCGCGGCGGTCTGCGCCAGATGGCACCGTGATTGCATGTGCCGTATTCGATTGCCATGGCGACGTGCGCGGCTGATCCAGCGCCAGCAACAGCAGACGATTTCCTACGTCCGCGCGTCCTGTTCCG
>NZ_JAWHTP010000824.1:0-259 GCF_033052815.1 Chromohalobacter sp. HP20-39
TGCCGCACAGGCACTCGTAGTCCTTGATCGGGCCGAAGATTTTGGCGCAGAACAGACCGTCACGCTCGGGCTTGAACGTGCGGTAGTTGATGGTCTCGGGCTTCTTGACTTCGCCGTACGACCACGAACGGATTTTCTCAGGCGACGCGAGGCCGATCTTGATCGCGTCAAACTGCTCTTCTTGCTGTACCTGGCGGAATAGGTCGAGCAATGCTTTCATTCCAAACTCCTTGAGTTTGAGGCTGGCGCCCTAGGTTGC
>NZ_JAWHTP010000825.1:0-259 GCF_033052815.1 Chromohalobacter sp. HP20-39
CATCGGCGTTTGGCCTCCAGTCCACACCCACCTTGGGTTCGCAAGGCGGTATTTCGACACTTGCCAATGCCAACCGCCCTGAGGTCGGGACGCTGAATATTTCGCCGCTCTGGCGTGCCAACCTCGGCAGCCTCGCCCGACTCGACCTGCGCGGCAACTTCACTCGCACCGAGGTGCGCGGCTCCAGCCTGGGCGACAGCCGGGGCACCGGTGGTTCGCTGCGCCTCAGCGGCCTCGGTGGCGGGCCCCTGGAATGGTG
>NZ_JAWHTP010000826.1:0-259 GCF_033052815.1 Chromohalobacter sp. HP20-39
CGGGCGCAGCACAACAATGCCTGCCGCCAGCAGCACGGCATAGATGGCGATCACCACCCAGCCTTGCCAGCGAGACGGCAGCCCCCAACCCCACCCGTAGCGCTTGGCAGGGAACCAGTAGTCGTTGGAATGGGTTGGCATCGTCGCCTCGAGAAGCTGGGGTCAAAGGACGGATGCGTCGTCCCCCGCAGGCTTGGGCAAATGGGCCTCAGCCTCGGCGTTACGACGCGCCGCACGCTCAACGCCAATGTACTCGATG
>NZ_JAWHTP010000827.1:0-259 GCF_033052815.1 Chromohalobacter sp. HP20-39
CCTCTGTGCTTAATCCTCATTGTCTAGACTATGATCTGACGGTCTAGATCTTTCACGATGATCGATCCAATGATCACTATAGCTCCTCCTCCTGAGATTGTGCTTTCTTCCTTGACTTGGAAGATTTCAAAGTCCATCCTCATGTATACTTTCGAATGGTTTAACCCTCGTGCACCTTTCCTGAATCCAATGACTGTTGGTCCTCGCACTCAGATCTGACGGCCCAGATCTGATCTCCCTCCTGCGTGCTCTTCAAATT
>NZ_JAWHTP010000828.1:0-259 GCF_033052815.1 Chromohalobacter sp. HP20-39
GGAGTTCCCTCATCAGGGTCAATTTGGTCTGGGTAGGCGAGGTCAATCTGGAATTTTCCACCCTGCACCAGATAGCTCAAACAGAACCACGCCTCGTTACCTGGGACCTCTTGCCAGCGCTCCCAAATCTCATACAGGGCGCTCAGTAACTCATCGTTGCAATGCCGGAATGTCACCACTCGGGCATCACCGCGCTCGTAGAACAACGCCGACTCAATCACGCCGGTTTGGACTTCCGCATACACCAGCAACCTACCGT
>NZ_JAWHTP010000829.1:0-259 GCF_033052815.1 Chromohalobacter sp. HP20-39
TTTGCGATGAGGCACAGCGCTACAACGTCAATGAGTACGAGTGGCTGCGCGACATTCACGATACGCTCGATCGGCAGCAGATCAGGCTGTACACCTTCCTGGTCGGCCAGGAGGAGTTGCTGGCCAAGAAGGAATCGCTGCAGGCGGCAGGGGCCACGCAGATCATCGCGCGCCTCATGGTCGAAGAGTTGCCGTTCTATGGGATACGCGATGCTGATGATGTCGCGACTTGCTTGCTCGGCTATGACGAAACCTGTTA
>NZ_JAWHTP010000830.1:0-259 GCF_033052815.1 Chromohalobacter sp. HP20-39
AGCCATCGATGACCTTGTCCTTCACCAGCACCGGGCTGTCCTGATAGATCGGCAGCGGCGTGTGGTTCAGGCCCTCGTCGCGGGCCAGCGCCGAGGCCTGAGCGACGACCTGGCCGGTCTTGAGCTCCACCAGCGCGAGGTTGATGTTGAGCAGCGGCTTGGCGGGACCGCCCTGACGGGTCAGCGTGCCGGTCAGCAGGTATTGCACCTTGGCGAGGTTCTCGGTCTTGAACGGCAGCAGCTCGAACTTGCCTTCGGT
>NZ_JAWHTP010000831.1:0-258 GCF_033052815.1 Chromohalobacter sp. HP20-39
TGCCCGGCATCAAGATCAACACCGCGCCGAACGATTTCGCGCCGATCAGCCAGTTGCAGCTGATGAAGTTCAAGGGCGAGAAATGGGAACTGTTCGGTGACGTCATCAGCGCCGACGTCGGCGGCTGATTTTCCATCAACGGACGAAACTGAATGGCCTCCTGCGATACCGTCGCAGGAGGCTTTTTCATTAGCCATTGCGCCGGCTCCAGGGGCGATGCCGCTTACACTTTGCCCGGCAATGCGCTAGGAAAACCGG
>NZ_JAWHTP010000832.1:0-258 GCF_033052815.1 Chromohalobacter sp. HP20-39
GGCTCACGCCGGCAAAGCTGGCGGAATACTTCGAGGGCGACTCGATGCTGCCCCTACGCGACGACATGGCGCCCCGCATTCTCGCGGCGGCCCAGGCTTCCACGGGTACCGCAGTCAATAGTCGGCTCCTGCGTGTTGCTGGCCAGATCGTGCGCGATGGAAAATACGTGATTCGTAGCTCCGACAAGGCGGCAGAGTTGTTCGCGCGCGCCTGGTTGGCGGGCGACCCGACCGCAGCGGCGAACAACGCGCAGCTCT
>NZ_JAWHTP010000833.1:0-258 GCF_033052815.1 Chromohalobacter sp. HP20-39
CACGGCTCTTTGCGGTCTCGCCGTTGTGCCGATCGAAGTTCGGAAGCGAAATTCCCTCGTCGGACATGATCAGCCAGCCCACTTTGGCCATCGCATTTGCGAATCCGGTAACACCTGCGATGCGATCCAGTAACGCTGCGCTAACGCCAGGAGCGTTACCTTCAAGAGTGTGCTGATCGAACCAACGCCAGACACGCAGCAACTTGCCGACGGTCAAATCCGGATCGTCCCAACCCATCGCAACGGTCAAAGCCAGCA
>NZ_JAWHTP010000834.1:0-258 GCF_033052815.1 Chromohalobacter sp. HP20-39
GGTCCGATGCCACCACTGGCAGCCCGGCTCGCATCGCTTCGAGCACTGACAGCGGTAATCCCTCATGGTCCGAAGCCAGCACGAACAACTGTGCCGAGGCTAAAAGACCAGCGACGTCGTTCACATTGCCGGGAAAGCTGACGCGGCCGGGGGCTAGCTTATCGGCCAACGCGTGCATGGCGTTACGTGTAGGACCGTCTCCTGCGATGACTAGCTCGCAACGGTCAAGCGCTGCGCGCGCAAATGCCCGAATAACGA
>NZ_JAWHTP010000835.1:0-258 GCF_033052815.1 Chromohalobacter sp. HP20-39
GACCGGTCGATTGTTCGAGGGTCAACCTCAAACCAGACGCGTGAGATTCTGGCGCCATCTAGCTCATCAAGAACGTCGCTATCGTCCGTCTCGTCGCCTATATTGCGGAACAGCGCTGAGCTTGTAAGGCCGAGAGCGTTCTGCGCCCAGCGCCAATCTCGAAAGTTGGGCCCCTCCGCAATCATCTTCCGTAGCTCGTCAATGTACCCATATGGCAAAGTGGGACGAACACTCTCTGATGGACGGGGCAATCCGCTG
>NZ_JAWHTP010000836.1:0-258 GCF_033052815.1 Chromohalobacter sp. HP20-39
CAGGCGACGGCGGCTTCCAGCAACTGCTCCATCTGCAGCAGCTCGGCGCGGTTCACGCGGTTGTTCCATTCGAGGATGGGGCGGTTGATCTCCACGTGCTCGCACTTGTAGTAGAGCACTTCCAGCACCGTGCGCAGCCGGCTTGGGCGCTGCAGCAGTTCGAAGTAGCCCACCACGATGCGCCACAGCGCGCCCAGTGGGTCATCCCCCTGCGCATCCGCACCTGCTTGGAGATGCGCGGCTTCCGGCGCGCTGGTG
>NZ_JAWHTP010000837.1:0-258 GCF_033052815.1 Chromohalobacter sp. HP20-39
GCACAAACCTACTATCGGCTGCTCCGGCAGTTTGGCGTGAAAGTGCTGCAGGATCATGCCGACTACCGGCTGATGAGCCGGCGCGCGTTGGAGGCATTGCGGGATTTCCGCGAGATCAATCTGTTCCTTCGCGGGATCATTCCGTTGCTCGGTTTTCGTACGGCCGTCGTTGAATACGAACGCCATGCCCGCTTCGCCGGCCAGAGCAAGTACCCCTTGACCAAGATGATGGCGCTCGCGCTCGATGGGATCGCGTCG
>NZ_JAWHTP010000838.1:0-258 GCF_033052815.1 Chromohalobacter sp. HP20-39
GATCGTCAGACCAGAAGGGGGCCGCCAGCAGCCCCTTCTCGGCGAGCGCCGCGACGACCGCGTCGACGATTTCGGTCTGCATGTCGCGGATCATGCCATCGGCGATGGCGATGGCGACCACCGGCCGGTCCGCCCAGCCCCGGGTCCCTGCCCAGGTTCGGAACGGTTCCGCCGCGGCAAACGGGGCAGGCGCCGCCGGATGATAGAGACCGGCCGCGGCAAGCCGCGCGGGTGCGGGCAGGGCGCCGATATCGCGTC
>NZ_JAWHTP010000839.1:0-258 GCF_033052815.1 Chromohalobacter sp. HP20-39
GATGGCTGTTGGCACCGGCATGCTCGGCTTCCTGCCGACCTTCGGCGCGATCGGCATCGCGGCGCCATTGCTGCTGCTGCTGGCGCGCCTGATCCAGGGCTTTTCCGCCGGCGGCGAATTCGGCAGCGCCAGCGCGATGCTGATCGAGTTCGCGCCGCCTGGTCGCCGTGGGCTCTACGGCTCGTTCCAGATGGTGTCGCAGTCGCTCGCCTTCGGCCTCGGCGCGGCGATGGCGATCGGGCTCAACCTCGGCCTGTC
>NZ_JAWHTP010000840.1:0-258 GCF_033052815.1 Chromohalobacter sp. HP20-39
GGCTCGCGGCGGGCGTGGCGGTGATAGTCACTTCATCACCCTCGATGGCGAATCGCACATCCATGGCGGCGGCCCGCGCCACGAGGCCCGCGTAGAACGGCAGGATGCCGTGCGCGTCGACGGTGCCGCTCTCGGGGCGGCCGGCCATCAGCTCCTCCACGTGGGGTGGGATGCGGGCATGCGAGCCCTTGGCCTTGAGCACCAGCGTGGGCGCCTCGGCATCGCCGGAGACGACGACGTCGATCACGCCGCCCCGGG
>NZ_JAWHTP010000841.1:0-258 GCF_033052815.1 Chromohalobacter sp. HP20-39
CCCGGCGCACTGATGCGAATCCAGCGGATTGGCGCGTCCAACGGCATCCTGCGTACGCTGTCCAGGCGCAGAGCAACCGGTCTGGACCGAATGTTCACGTAACTGCCGATGCGCAAGACTTTGTTCTAACGCGGCTTGTAACGTTTCTGTCGTGGATGGCACCAGCTCAACTATTCGACACGCGAAGCGATTCTGTGCTGGTATTGGGCTCGGGTGACCGTGCTACGGCTTACCCTATCCTGGACGTCGAGCGGTTGG
>NZ_JAWHTP010000842.1:0-258 GCF_033052815.1 Chromohalobacter sp. HP20-39
TAGCCCGCATCGAGGTTCACGACCGCGCCGCCGATGCTCGGGATGCTGCCGAGCCCGAAATTATTGCTGGAGTTGCTAAGATCAACGCCTGACGGCAGCAGCCCACTGCTTGCCGGCAGCAGCACGATATTTCCGAAACTTGCATTCAGTGTCAGCGCACCGGGGATCGCTACGTTCATCGAACCCGCGAATGCGATGGTTTGCGTATTCAAGGTGACGGAATCGAAGCCGCTGACGCTGAGCGTATCAGCGCCGATG
>NZ_JAWHTP010000843.1:0-258 GCF_033052815.1 Chromohalobacter sp. HP20-39
CGGCGAGCGGCTCGAGCTGAAGGCGAACCTCGTGGAGCCGGCGGGCGGCCTGCTCTCGAAGGCGGCCAACCTGCCCGGTACGCCGCCAATCGACTTCGAACTCGATGGAACCGGGACGTTGGACGCCTGGGGGGCCAAGCTCGACTTCACGGCCGGACCCGACATCGGTGCCAAGGGCGGTGCGAAGATCTCCCGGATCGGGGCCGAGCGGCGCCTGGCCCTGGATCTCGCGGCCCGGATCGAGGGCCTGATGCCGGG
>NZ_JAWHTP010000844.1:0-258 GCF_033052815.1 Chromohalobacter sp. HP20-39
GTGTCCTTCCGCTCGGAGGGCCGCTGGCACGCGGTGGTGCACGGCGTCTCCTTCGATGTCGGGCCCCGCGAGACCGTGGCGCTCGTGGGCGAGTCCGGCTCCGGCAAGAGCGTCAGCGCCCTGTCGATCCTGCGCCTCCTGCCGCGGGACGCGAGCCGCATCGGCGGCAGCGTGCGCTTCGCGGGGCGCGAGCTGCTCACGGCCCCCGAGGTCGAGATGCGGCGGGTGCGCGGCGATTCCATCGCCATGATCTTCCAG
>NZ_JAWHTP010000845.1:0-258 GCF_033052815.1 Chromohalobacter sp. HP20-39
GTGCCGGCCATCCGCGAGCAACTCGATCGCATGGGCGTGGACGTGCCGCTGGTGGGCGATTTCCACTACAACGGCCACAAGCTGCTGCAGGATTATCCCGAGTGCGCGCAGGCGCTGTCCAAGTACCGCATCAACCCGGGCAACGTGGGGCAGGGCGCGAAGCGTGACACGCAGTTCGCGCAGATGATCGAGATTGCCTGTCGCTACGACAAGCCCGTGCGCATCGGCGTGAACTGGGGCAGCCTGGATCAGGATCTG
>NZ_JAWHTP010000846.1:0-258 GCF_033052815.1 Chromohalobacter sp. HP20-39
GGTCGCCACATAGGGCGTGACACCGCCGCCGACAATCGCGCCGATGTTGAAGCTGAACGCCATGCCCGTGTAGCGCACGCGGGTGGGGAACTGCTCGGCGTAGGTCGGATAGCCGACGGACTGAACGATCGGCAGCGGCAGCGCCACCACCATCATGGCGAGGAAGGCCAGGCCGATGTTGTGTTGATCCATCAGCAGCATCATCGGCAGCACGAGTACCGCGTAGGCGATAAAGCCGGCGGCCCGCACCTTGCGCCG
>NZ_JAWHTP010000847.1:0-258 GCF_033052815.1 Chromohalobacter sp. HP20-39
GGATGTTTCGAGAAGGGCCCCGTGCGATGATGGCCAAACAAGCAGGCGATTCTTCGGTGGAGTGAGAGTGATAGCGCCAACAAGAGAAAACTGGGAACGCTTTACACCGGATGGGCTGGTGTCTTTTGCGCAGCGTCTTCATCCACAGGCCCGCTTCTACAAGTACCTATGGCAGGTCTGGACGCCAAAGAGTGATTTCGAGGGGCAGGATTTCTTTCAGTTTGGGCCAAGGTTCTCGACTGCACAGTATGTGGCTTT
>NZ_JAWHTP010000848.1:0-258 GCF_033052815.1 Chromohalobacter sp. HP20-39
GCCGCGACGGCATCGAGGCCAAGGGCGGCCAGTGGAGCGCCGACGAGGAAGCCGCCTTCAAGGCGCCGATCCGTGACCAGTACGAACGCCAGGGCCATCCGTACTACGCCAGCGCACGCCTGTGGGACGACGGCGTGATCGACCCGGCGGATACGCGCAGCGTGCTGGGCTTGGGCCTGTCGGCCAGCCTGAACGCGCCGATTGGCGATATGAACTTCGGCGTGTTCCGCATGTAAGCGGACCGCCATCAAACATCAG
>NZ_JAWHTP010000849.1:0-258 GCF_033052815.1 Chromohalobacter sp. HP20-39
TGAAACACCTGCTGCTCCTTGCGATGGCCGTGGCACTGCTGCTGGCCACGCCCGTGCGGGCCCAGCCGCCCGACTGGAAGACGATCCGCATCGGCGTCGAGGGCGCCTATCCGCCGTTCTCGGAGATCGGCGCCGATGGCAAGCTCAAGGGCTTCGAGATTGAGCTGGTGCAGGCGTATTGCGCGCAGATGCGGGCCCAGTGCACCCTGGTGCAGCAGGACTTCGACGGTCTGATCCCCGCGCTGCAGTCGGGCAAGG
>NZ_JAWHTP010000850.1:0-258 GCF_033052815.1 Chromohalobacter sp. HP20-39
TGCGCCTGGGCCATCCAGTGCTTGTCGTGGCTGACCTGCGCGGCACCCGGCGTCGCAAAGGCGCTGCGGCCGCTGGCGTCGGTCAGCTTGAGTTCGAGATCTCCCGCCTGCACGTTGGCCTCGCGACGCATCTGATTCAGCTCGCGGGCGTGGCTGCCCATGATCAGGGCGGCGTCGCGGGGCTCCTGAATCTCGGCCAGCGAGGCAGCGATCGCGTCCGCCAGGGACTGCACGCCAGGTTTCTCGGCCATGCTCTGT
>NZ_JAWHTP010000851.1:0-258 GCF_033052815.1 Chromohalobacter sp. HP20-39
GCTATGTCAAAGACGGTGACGCGAAGGAGTGGAAAGCCGACGAGCTGCTGGCCAGCTACAAGGAAGGCACCGAGGCCAGCAATGAGGAGCGCCAGAAGATGGGCGTGGCCCCGCTCGAGATCACCGGCTGGGCCGAGGTGCCGGCCTACGAGGCGGGCACGCACCGGCTGGTCTGGGCCATGAGCTCGCGGGAGAAGGGCGCGCCGGCCGCCGCGCCCCAGGGCGTCAACTACAACACCTTTGCGCTGGGCCGCGAGG
>NZ_JAWHTP010000852.1:0-258 GCF_033052815.1 Chromohalobacter sp. HP20-39
CGCAAGGTGTATGAAGTCACGATTCTGGAGTTCTTCAAGCTCAATGACCTGCAGCTCGGTACGCTGTATTCCATCTTGGGCACGGTGTTTGTTGTTTGCTATATGCCAAGCGGCTGGCTGGCAGACCGGGTCCGCCCGCGCATTCTGATCAGCTTTTCATTGGTGATGACGGGTGCGCTGGGCTATCTGTATTCCACCGCGCCATCCTACGAAACGCTGTGCGTCATCTATGCCTGCTGGGGCGTCACCACGGGATTG
>NZ_JAWHTP010000853.1:0-257 GCF_033052815.1 Chromohalobacter sp. HP20-39
GGAGCGCATTAACGCCTCAGCAGATGGCGGATTCCATAGCCACACTTCAAAATATTGTTCCTTCATATTTCAGGTCTGACTTTCTCGACTGGCTCGAAACATGGGACTTTTCATGTGGTTACATTCCATCTGTGCATTATGACGCCGTGGACAATCTTTACATTGAGTTGGATCGGGTAGGATGGGGAATGAAGGGTGTCAATGATTTTTTATATGCCCAAGGTCGCATTGACTTATCTCGTGCGCTTCCGGCTGGC
>NZ_JAWHTP010000854.1:0-257 GCF_033052815.1 Chromohalobacter sp. HP20-39
GATAGAACTGCACGGCCCGGCGTTCCAGCTGCATGAGCGATTCAGCCGTCTCAGGGCTGACCTTCCATTGGCTTGCCTTTGCCAAGCTCTCATACGGCAACAGCAAAGTCGGGCCGTGTTCGTGATACCCAGCCGGCTGCCTTGGCTGGCTCGCGAAACCGTATTGAAGGCGTTCCGCCGACACGTAGTTCCCCCAGAGCTGCACCAACAGCACGACCGCGCATAACGACACAACGCCCACAGAGGCCCAGGCCATG
>NZ_JAWHTP010000855.1:0-257 GCF_033052815.1 Chromohalobacter sp. HP20-39
AGCGCCGGGCTTTCCTTCATCTACGTGACATTTGACTGGAAGACAGACATCTTCCGGGCGCGCCAGATGGTCTCCGAACGCCTGACGTCCATGGAGGAAGGGCTAGCCCCGGGCGTGACGCCCACGATGGGGCCAATCAGCTCAGTGATGGGCGAGATCATGCAGATTGCAATCCCCATCGGTGCCAAGCCCTCAGGGCAGAAGAACGCAGCCCCGCCGCTGTCGGCCATGGACACGCGCGAGTACGCGGACTGGGT
>NZ_JAWHTP010000856.1:0-257 GCF_033052815.1 Chromohalobacter sp. HP20-39
CCGGCGGGAGCACCACGCACAGGCTGACGCCGCTGGTGTCCTTGCCCAGGGAGGCCATTGTCATGGGGGCCGAGATGCGGATTGCGTCAGAGGTGTTGCCTCCCGTCTGTGCTGCTGTGCTGGCAGACCGCTATCTCGCGCCTGGCGAGTCGACGCGCGAACAGGTCTTCAGAAGGGTCGCCCATGCATTGGCCGCTGCAGAAGCGCCCGAGCGACGCGCACACTTTGCGCGGCTGTTCTACGCCAACATGTTGCAT
>NZ_JAWHTP010000857.1:0-211 GCF_033052815.1 Chromohalobacter sp. HP20-39
TGACGCAACCGATCATCGGCTCGACGCGCACACGCCGGCACTGCGGGTGCTTGCCGAGCGCATTCATGCGCTGTCGGGCCACATGCCGGTCCTCATGCTGCAGGGGACCTTCTCGCATGAGCCGCCGGGCACGCTGGACCTGTTCCGGCTGATCGGTAGCCGCCACCCCGTCTACGTCGCCGATCGCATTCACCAGGTTGCGCTCGTCGGA
>NZ_JAWHTP010000858.1:0-257 GCF_033052815.1 Chromohalobacter sp. HP20-39
GCCGCCGCCCCAGAGCAGTGCGGTCAGCGCGAACAATGCGGCCGTCATGGCGTGTCGCCGTTGAGCAGCGCGCGCCAGCCGCCCGCATCGATCCGCGCGCTTTCCGCCTCGAGCCGGGTGAGCGCGGAATCGAGCATCGTTCGCTCGCCCGGCGAAAGCCTGCCGAGCAGCCGCGCCTCGATCGCACTGCCGAGGGCTGCGATCCGGTTGAAGGCGGCGCGGCCGCTGCGCGTGATGCTCACCGCGGCGAAGCGCCG
>NZ_JAWHTP010000859.1:0-257 GCF_033052815.1 Chromohalobacter sp. HP20-39
TTGATTTCGTGATGGGCGCACTATCCAGTGGGCGCCGCCTGAAGTGTCTGACTATCGTTGATGACTTCACGAAAGAGGCGGTCGACATCGTCGTGGACCACGGCAGCCTCACGAGTGCGGCGGTCGGACACTTGAACGCCTGCTGTTGGGAGAAGCCAGGGGGCGTCCACAATACTCTACCGACCAAGAGCAGCCATTCCTTTGACCTCAGAACCCTCTACCCAGCTTGTCGGATATTTGTGTGTGCGATAGCCTGC
>NZ_JAWHTP010000860.1:0-257 GCF_033052815.1 Chromohalobacter sp. HP20-39
GACCTCACCGATTCCGCGGGCCGCGAGGGCTGTGCGCAGGGCGTCGGTCAGGCAGCTTCCGGCCGTGAAGGCGCCGAGCGCGGAGCCGTGCCGGTCCGACTCGCGCGGGAGCGGGCCGATCAGCTGCACGACGCGCCGGGCGATGGCGGGGGCCGGGTCGATCCAGGTCACCGGCCAGGGCGCCACGGCCTGCAGGCGCGGAAGCAGCAGGGGATAGTGGGTGCAGGCGAGGCAGATCACGTCGGTGCGCCGGCCGT
>NZ_JAWHTP010000861.1:0-257 GCF_033052815.1 Chromohalobacter sp. HP20-39
TTTCGCTGGCACTGCGACAAGGGGCTGCTCGACGGCACGGTGCTGCTGGCGCCGACCCGGCCGGCTACCATCCAGGCCTTGCGCTTCCGGCCGAAACCCGCCGCGAAGCCGTGAGCAGGCGACGCGATCGGGGTGCTTGACATTTTAAACCTACTATGTTAGTGGGAATTCAGATGAGCAAGGCCCCCGGTCTGTCTCGAACCGCTACCGGACACCCGGTCTGGACGGCGCTTTCCCACTACACCATCGGTCCCGAG
>NZ_JAWHTP010000862.1:0-257 GCF_033052815.1 Chromohalobacter sp. HP20-39
CGGATAAAAACAGCAACAATGTGAGCTTTGTTGTAATTATATTGTAAACATATTGCTAAATGTTTTTACATCCACTACAACCATATCATCACAAGTGGTCAGACCTCCTACAAGTAAGGGGCTTTTCGTTATGATGATTTTGAGTATTCTCGCTACGGTTGTCCTGCTCGGCGCGTTGTTCTATCACCGCGTGAGCTTATTTATCAGCAGTCTGATTTTGCTCGCCTGGACAGCCGCCCTCGGCGTTGCTGGTCTGT
>NZ_JAWHTP010000863.1:0-257 GCF_033052815.1 Chromohalobacter sp. HP20-39
GGATCTCGTCCGTCTGATCACCATTTGCGACATCTTCGCCGCGCTGATCGAGGCGCGCCCCTACAAGGCGCCGAAATCGGCCCCGGAGGCCTACGCCATCCTGAGGCAGATGACCGCGAAGCTCGATGTCGATCTGGTCCGAGCCTTCGGTGAGGTCGCGGCCGCCTGCGAACCCCCTCGACCTGCCTCCGCCTGAGGCCTCCCCCCGGTCTGTCGGCCGCGCCTCAAACGAGTTCCCAGGCCGAGCTGTCGCTCAT
>NZ_JAWHTP010000864.1:0-257 GCF_033052815.1 Chromohalobacter sp. HP20-39
TTCCAGATACGGCGTGAGATCGATCTCCTTGTCGAAGAACAGCATCGGCTTTTTGTCGCGCAGGCACTTGTCGATGCGCTCAATGCCGGTGACAGGCTCACCCTCGTCCTGCTCAATCAGCGATGCGATCTGCTGATAGATCTTGGACGAGCCGCCCGGTACGCCGCCGCTGCGATTGTCGTCCATCGTGACGCCCTGGGCGACCACCCAATCGGTGGTGAAGTAGCCGACATCGATGACCAGGTGCGCGTTGTCGG
>NZ_JAWHTP010000865.1:0-257 GCF_033052815.1 Chromohalobacter sp. HP20-39
GCTTGCGCTCCCGCTCCTGGCCGATCATCAGGTACGCGTATTGACGCGTCGGGTCGAGTTCGGTGGTCGAGGTGTCGCCGGCCGCACCAGGGGCAGACGGTTCACCTGCAGAGGGTTCTTCAAGGATGGTCAGCAGCGCGCCGACGCGGCCATCGCTATCGAAAATGGGATGCTGGTGAAGCAGTATCGCGACGGGGTGTCCGCTGCGCGTGCACAGGTCGGCGTGAAATGAATGAAACATGCCTGAGGCGCAGCGT
>NZ_JAWHTP010000866.1:0-257 GCF_033052815.1 Chromohalobacter sp. HP20-39
GGAAGAGCTCTTCCCGTCCACGCCGCGCTCACAGCGGCTGGCGCAGATGCGTGTCTCGACCGGGGGCCAGACCCGGGCCGATGCGCTGGCGCTCAACGAATATGCCAATGCCAGCCGGGCGCTGGGCTTCGCGGTCTATGGCGCTGCCATCGAGACCAATCCCGCTGCCGCCGCTGAGGCCGTGTCGGTTACGGACAGGTCCGTCGCCGCGGCCGAGGCGACGCAGGAAACCATGATCATGATCAACCAGGAAGGCG
>NZ_JAWHTP010000867.1:0-257 GCF_033052815.1 Chromohalobacter sp. HP20-39
GCGGGAGCAACGCGGGCTCGGATCCGGTCTCAGGCGCCCTTGGCGGTTTCCGGCGTGCCGGAGCGCATCAGCGTCACGAAACGCTCGAACAGGTAGTGGCTGTCGCGCGGGCCCGGGGAGGCCTCCGGGTGGTGCTGCACCGAGAAGGCCGGGCGGTCGGTGAGCGTCAGGCCGCAATTCGAGCCGTCGAACAGCGACACATGCGTCTCGACGGCTGTCTCCGGCAGGCTGTTCGGATCCACCGCGAAGCCGTGGTT
>NZ_JAWHTP010000868.1:0-257 GCF_033052815.1 Chromohalobacter sp. HP20-39
TCGATCGGCTGGCTAAGGTAGGGTGTCGCGAAGGTGTTGTCGATCAACAGCGGGATCTTCGCGTCATGCGCGATCTGCGCCACCGCGGGGATATCGAGCACCTCGAGGCCGGGATTGCCGATGGTCTCGCCGATCACGAGCCGCGTGTTCGGCCTGATCGCGGCACGGAACTCGTCGAGCGCGCGTGGCTTGACGAAGGTCGTGGTGATGCCGAACCGCGGCAGCATGTGCGCCAGCAGGTTGATGGTGCCGCCATA
>NZ_JAWHTP010000869.1:0-257 GCF_033052815.1 Chromohalobacter sp. HP20-39
GTGGTGATGGCGACGTTCTGGCTCCACAGTGTCTCCAGATGGAGATCCGCCTTCACGCCGTGCACGCCAATATTGGCAATCACGCCGCCCGGTGCAACAAGATCCTGGCACAGCTCGAACGTGGCAGGCACGCCCACCGCCTCGATCGCGCAATCCACGCCCACGCCATCCGTCAGCTTCTTGACCGCGGCAACCGCATCTTCACTGGTGACGTTGATGCACGCACTCGCGCCCAGCCGACTCGCCACCTCCAGGCG
>NZ_JAWHTP010000870.1:0-257 GCF_033052815.1 Chromohalobacter sp. HP20-39
TTCTCAACCCGGTACGCTGAATGATTTTCTCGGTGCCATGACGGAGGATGATGCCCGTCCGGAGGCACTGCGCCGTTTTGAACTGATGGTGGAAGAGGTGGCGCGTAACGCGTCCGCGGTGGCACAGAACACGGCAGCCGCGAAGAAGTCAGCCAGTGATGCCAGCACATCAGCCCGTGAGGCGGCAACCCATGCGGCTGATGCTGCGGACTCAGCACGCGCAGCCAGCACGTCAGCCGGACAGGCCGCGTCGTCGG
>NZ_JAWHTP010000871.1:0-257 GCF_033052815.1 Chromohalobacter sp. HP20-39
GCGCCCGATCTCGACGACACGCTCGAACAGCGGCAGCGCGGCTGCCGGATCGCCGCCCTTCCAGACCAGCAGCGCCTGGGCCTGGTAGAACCAGAGCCGCCGGTCGTCGGTGCTGGCCTCGAGCGGCGTGATCTCGGCGCATCGGTTCAGATGGCGCCACCCTTCGTCGAAGTGGCCGGTCCAGGCACAGCTGTTGGCCAGGTTCACCAGCAGCACGCTCAGGCCCGCCGGCGAGCCTGCCGCCTGGGCCGCCTCGG
>NZ_JAWHTP010000872.1:0-257 GCF_033052815.1 Chromohalobacter sp. HP20-39
GATGGTGAGTTCGTGCTGGCCGGCCATCACCTGGGCGGCTGCAAAGTTCACGGCGTCGAGGCCGGACGCGCAGAAGCGATTGATCTGGATGCCGGGGACGTCGTTGCCATAGCCGGCCGACAGCGCGGCCATGCGCGCGAGGTCACCGCCGGCTTCGCCACCGGGATCGACGACGCCGAGCACGACGTCATCGACGCTGCCGGGCTTGAGATTGTTGCGCTCCTTGAGCGCCTTCAGCGGCGTGGTGGCGAGCGCTA
>NZ_JAWHTP010000873.1:0-257 GCF_033052815.1 Chromohalobacter sp. HP20-39
TGGCCGCAGCGTGTACGGCCATCGGCGCCGTGCCGACCAGCACCACAGTGGCGCCAGCAATCGCGCACCGACGCGGGTGCCAGGCAGAAGCCGTACTGGCGCACGGCTGGCCAGAGAGAATTGGCTCGTAGGTGTTCATGTTGTTTTGGTGTCCGTTAGGCGGCGCACACGTGCGTGCATGCGTCGGCCGCGTGATGTGGGGATCGGACCCTGGGGACCAGGAGCGTGTGTCAGCCCAGGCGGGCTGTGCCGTTGGC
>NZ_JAWHTP010000874.1:0-256 GCF_033052815.1 Chromohalobacter sp. HP20-39
GGCTTTCAACACCCCTTGAACTGGGCCGATCGGCGCGCCGCCCAGGCGGCCTGGCCCTCAATCAGATCGGCCGAGGCACGCGCCGTTTCGATGTCGGCCTGCAGCCGCAGCGCATCGAGCCGGCCTGCGGCGATCGCATTCAGATGCTGTTTCATCGGCAGCAGCGCCAGCGGCGCCATGGCCTGCAGTTCGGCCGTCAGCGCGTCCAGCGCGGCGTCCAGGGCGTCGATGTCGGGCAACAGCTGGTCCAGGTAGC
>NZ_JAWHTP010000875.1:0-256 GCF_033052815.1 Chromohalobacter sp. HP20-39
GGCCGCCCAGGTCCAGGCTGCGGGCGCCCGACGGGGCCGGCAGGTCGGCGCCGCCGATCGCGCGGATCTTGCCGCCCTCGATCAGCAGGCTGGCGTTGGCCATGACCGGCCCGCTGACCGGATGCAGCGTGGCCTGGCGCAGCACCAAGGCCTCACGCTGCGGCGGCGGCGGGGTGTCCGGGGTGGCAGCCGCCGGCATGCTGGCCAGGGCGCCGATCAGAGCGCCGATCAGAGCACCGATTAAGGCGGCGCAGCG
>NZ_JAWHTP010000876.1:0-256 GCF_033052815.1 Chromohalobacter sp. HP20-39
GCCGAAAATGCCGAGCCGTTCATCGCCGCCTGCAGCGCACGGTTGTAGTCGTCGGATAGCGCCTTGCTGACCTGGAACCCGCCAGCGCCTTCGGCCTCGATACCGCGAATCGCATCGATGATGTAGCGCTGCTGGATCTCCAGCATCGAGAGGATGGAGTTGTGGTTCAGGTTGGTGTTCGGACCATAGATCATGAACAGATTCGGGAAGCCCGGGACCGCCATGCCGAGGTAGGCTTCCGGGCCATCGGCCCAGG
>NZ_JAWHTP010000877.1:0-256 GCF_033052815.1 Chromohalobacter sp. HP20-39
CTTGGCCAAATCGGATTGGCACTCATCGGAGTGCTCTTCATGTCGGCTTTCAGCCTGGGGGTGATTTCACCATTCAATCGATCGGTTTCATTCGGCGTGATCGCCCTGTGCATTGCGGCGGCAGTCGCATCGTTCGTCATACCGGGATAGGAAAAACGCCGGCTGCGCCGGTAGAAGGAAACAGACCATGTCAATTGCGAACAACAGTACCGATCCGCAGCACCTGCTGGGGCACCTGGCCAGCCAGCCTGTCGCA
>NZ_JAWHTP010000878.1:0-256 GCF_033052815.1 Chromohalobacter sp. HP20-39
GCTTCCAGCGCCTTGTAGTGCTCGAAGAAGTGCTTGATCTGGTCCAGCAGGTTCTGGCCGATGTCCGACAGGTCGGTCATGTGGGCCGTGGCGGGGCTCAGCTTGTTGACCGGCACGGCCACCAGCTTGGCATCCACGCCGGATTCGTCCGTCATCTTCAGCATGCCCAGGGCGCGGCAACGCACCACGCAGCCGTGGATCAGCGGGAACGGCGTGACAACCAGCACGTCCACCGGGTCACCGTCGCCCGACAGCG
>NZ_JAWHTP010000879.1:0-256 GCF_033052815.1 Chromohalobacter sp. HP20-39
CCATCATTGCCGGCCTTCCCGTTGAATATAACGATCGCTTTATTCGTGGAATTGCGGTGTTCGCACCGTGGCGAAAAACGCCTGGGATCTACCATCAGAGTCATGGTGCATGTCTGGGCCGTCGTTCCAGAACCATCACGGTGGTCGATGAACAACCGCAAGGTATGGATATGGACCCGACCTGTTCACTGTTTACTACAGGGCAATGTCTGGGAGAACCCGACCTGCTGGCGTCGGCCCGTCGCTTACAATTTTT
>NZ_JAWHTP010000880.1:0-256 GCF_033052815.1 Chromohalobacter sp. HP20-39
GTACCGGTGGCGATCGTATCGGGCATGTCGCGTTGTGCCTGGCGCGGCGTTCTGATCAAGGGCGGCGGCGCCCTGGAACGGCTCGCACAGGCCGATACCCTGTTCTTCGACAAGACCGGGACCCTCACAGGAGGGTACGCGCGGCTGGTCGACATCGAGTGCAGCAGCCGCTATGAACCCCAGGAGGTGCTGCGTCTCGCAGCCTCTCTCGCACAAGCTTCGAATCACGTCATGGCCGAAGCGGTGACCAAAGCGG
>NZ_JAWHTP010000881.1:0-256 GCF_033052815.1 Chromohalobacter sp. HP20-39
CTCTGCAGTTCCGCCGGGATGGGCCCAAGGTAGCGAATGCCCGGGGCATGCCGCAGCTCACTGATCTGCTGGAAACCGATCGCGGCCTGGCCTGCCGCCAGGAAGTCGGCGATCTGAGCGCCTGACGGCGGCTGTGTCGTCTTGGCCTTCAGCGCCTCGCCGATGCCGAGGTTCGCGAAGACCTCCAGCATGTGACGCCCGCTCGTGCCCGAGGACACGATCACCGACGTGGCCGACAGCAGGCCGGCCCGCAGGG
>NZ_JAWHTP010000882.1:0-256 GCF_033052815.1 Chromohalobacter sp. HP20-39
CGTTTGATGCCGCAATGAAATCCGCGAACGAGAAAGCCGTCATCGCCGCCGCGCCCACACCGGCAGCGCAGGGAGGGGATGGCCATGAGTGATTTGGCAAAGCACTCGCTGCAACGTGGCGCCCAATACCCGTTCGACGCTACAGATGAATGGTGGGTTGGAGACGGCACGAACCCGCCACCAGCCGTAGATTGGGCGCACGCTGCTGCGCGCGGAATTCTCCATGACTTGACCGACCGTCGCGGCATTAAGCAGG
>NZ_JAWHTP010000883.1:0-256 GCF_033052815.1 Chromohalobacter sp. HP20-39
TCAATCTTTTCAAGAAACAGCGTGCCGCCGTGTGCCAGTTCCAGCCGACTCAGACGGCCATTTTCATTGTCCGTGCGATCGCCACCAATAAATTCTTCCGCCAGCGCAGCATCACCATATAACTCACAATTGACGGCGATATAAGGACCTGCAGCACGCTCGCTTTCATTATGAATTGCCTGACTTAGCAGTGCCTTGCCCACGCCCTCTTCTCCACAAAGCAGGACAGGAAAGCTACTGCGCGCCGCCTGGCGAC
>NZ_JAWHTP010000884.1:0-256 GCF_033052815.1 Chromohalobacter sp. HP20-39
GTCGAGGGTCTCGACGGTGGTGCCGTCGCGCAGGACGGTGATCCGGTCGGCCACCTTCGCGATCTCGTTGAGCTTGTGGGAGATCAGGATCGAGGCGATGCCCTGCGCCTTGAAGCGCAGCAGAAGCTGCAGCAGGGCTTCGCTGTCCGTCTCGCTGAGGCTCGCGGTCGGCTCATCGAGGATCAGCAGCTTGACCTCCTTGGAGAGCGCCTTGGCGATCTCCACGAGTTGCTGCTTGCCGACACCGAGATGGGTG
>NZ_JAWHTP010000885.1:0-256 GCF_033052815.1 Chromohalobacter sp. HP20-39
GCTGAATCAGGCCGCGCCCGACACGCCCGTGTTCGTGCTGCACCTGTACGACCGCGCACTGCTCAACCGCGCCGCGCTGCGCCAGGTCGGCTACACCAAGGACACGCCGAACCCGCCGGGCGGCGAGATCCAGCGCGATGCATCCGGCGAGCCCACCGGCATGCTGATCGCCAAGCCTAACGCGATGATCCTGTACTCCACGTTGGCCAAGGGGCCGAAGCTGCCGCCCGAGTACCAAGTCAATTCCACGCGCCAG
>NZ_JAWHTP010000886.1:0-256 GCF_033052815.1 Chromohalobacter sp. HP20-39
CCGGAGGTTATATGGAACCTGATCCCACGCCTCTCCCTCGACGGAGATTAAAACTTTTCCGGTAAGCCCGTCTTTTCACGGCGTTACCGGATGCGTAAGGCCGTGACGTTTTAACGTCCCTGCTCAGCTTTATGACCTTCAGGTAAGGCTTCGCCACGCCTGAAGACATTTCTGTACTGTTTCAGACAGTGCGGAGGGACTCCTTATGTTTAAAGAAATTTTTACCCGGCTCACTCGCCATTTACCTTCCCGTCTG
>NZ_JAWHTP010000887.1:0-256 GCF_033052815.1 Chromohalobacter sp. HP20-39
TCGAGGCTGTCACTGCGATCATGGACCGCGGCGGCCTATCGGCCACGACGATGCTCGCCGTCACGGATGCGGTCAGCTGGCATGCCCAATATGGCGGCGGAATGCCTGGCGACGCAGCGAACCGTTTCCTCGACGGCCTTCCTAACGACCGAAGCTTCCGTCTGCGCGCAGCGATGGTTGACCGTGCCCGGTTTGCCTTTCGCGGGCAGATCCCCCGTGAGGCGGAAGAGGACGACGTCGAGAAGTGGCTGCCGGC
>NZ_JAWHTP010000888.1:0-255 GCF_033052815.1 Chromohalobacter sp. HP20-39
GCTGGCCCTGCCCGCCGGCCAGCCGGTGGCATTGAAGCCCGGCAGCTACCACGTGATGCTGATGGGCCTGCAACGCCCCATCCAGGCCGGCGAGACCGTGCCGCTGACGCTGACCGTCGAGGGCGAGGACAAGCAGCGCAGCAGCGTCGAGATCAAGGCCCAGGCGCGAGCCAAATAGCCGCCGCGCTGGCTCAGGCGCGGCCGGCGCTTGCCGCGATCGCGGCGATGTCATGCGCCAGCCGCGGCCACAGCGGC
>NZ_JAWHTP010000889.1:0-255 GCF_033052815.1 Chromohalobacter sp. HP20-39
CTCGGCAATGGCCGACGACCTCGTGCTGGGCAATATCGTGCTCCTGCTCGCGGGTTTTGCGTCGCTGCTGGCGTTCCTGTGCGGGGCGGCCTGTACGGCCGTGCTTGTCAACTGGGGGCGCCGACGCCGCACGCAGAGTGAATTTGCGCTGCCGCTCATGCTCGAAGCTGGGTTGCTGCTGCTCTTCGGCATGATGGGCACGTCGCTTGATCAATACCGCGTCGTGTTTGTGCCGGCCACCGTCGTGCTGCTGTG
>NZ_JAWHTP010000890.1:0-255 GCF_033052815.1 Chromohalobacter sp. HP20-39
TGCGTTTTCTTGCGGGACGCCCGCCTCCAGGGCAATGCCGTCATGATTCTGTGGGAAAACTAGATGCCCTCCGGCGGCAGCGCATGAGGCCAACCGCGTGAAGACCCGAAGTGTTTTGCAATCCAAGATAGCGATCAAGGAGTCAGCATGGCGAAGCCCAGTACCTCGATTGAACCCGCTGACATCTTTGCGGCGGCCCGTACAGCAAACCTCGTCGCTACACGCGCCTTTCTTGATGCTGGCGCTGAGCCTGCC
>NZ_JAWHTP010000891.1:0-255 GCF_033052815.1 Chromohalobacter sp. HP20-39
TCGGCGGGCGCCAAGGGGTTGGAATCGCAGGGTTCTTGCCGGGCAAGGCGCGTTTTGGGAGCCAAGTGATGACTGCACTGCTTAGCGTTCTGCTGTTCGCCGCTGCCTTCGCCGTCGCCGGCTGGACGATCTTCTCGTCGATCGCCGCCGCGCTTCCCCGCATGCGGGAACTGGCCGGCCGCACGCTCGCGGCGCCCTTGCCCGAGCCGGCACCGGCCCGTGTTACCGTTCGCTACTCGGCTCCGGCCCGGCGCT
>NZ_JAWHTP010000892.1:0-255 GCF_033052815.1 Chromohalobacter sp. HP20-39
TGAAGATCAAGTAGATCAACTGGCATTGTATGCGCCGCAAGCCACGGTTAACCGTATCGACAACTATGAAGTGGTGGGTAAATCGCGCCCAAGTCTGCCGGAGCGCATCGACAATGTGCTGGTCTGCCCGAACAGCAACTGTATCAGCCATGCCGAACCGGTTTCATCCAGCTTTGCCGTGCGAAAACGCGCCAATGATATCGCGCTCAAATGCAAATACTGTGAAAAAGAGTTTTCCCATAATGTGGTGCTGGC
>NZ_JAWHTP010000893.1:0-255 GCF_033052815.1 Chromohalobacter sp. HP20-39
TACAGCATGAACTTCAGGATGAGGCCGATCTCCCACCGGCGCGGCCGGACAAGGTAGTCCTCATCCACGTTGTCCGTCGGGATGGCGGTTTGCGAGAAGTCGTAGAGCAGGTTGTTGAGCAGCACCTGGACCGGTGCCATCGGCAGAAACGGCAGAAACAGGCTGGCGCCCAGCACACTGAACACGTTGCCGAAGTTCGAGCTGGCACCCATCTTGATGTATTTGACGATGTTGCCGAAGACCTTGCGCCCCTCC
>NZ_JAWHTP010000894.1:0-255 GCF_033052815.1 Chromohalobacter sp. HP20-39
CCCAGGGCAGGATGCCGTCCTGAAAGGCGGTGACCTTCTTGCCGTCCTTCAGGACGATGGCGTCCTTGCCGACGAGGTCGATGCGCGAGACGTGGCTGTCGAGGTTGATGCGGATGCACGGCCAGTTCAGCCGGGCGGCCACCTGCTCGATATGGGTCGACTTGCCGGTACCGTGATAGCCGGTGACCATCACGCGGCGGTTGCGCGCGAAACCCGCCAGGATCGCGAGCGTCGTCTCCCGGTCGAAGATGTAGT
>NZ_JAWHTP010000895.1:0-255 GCF_033052815.1 Chromohalobacter sp. HP20-39
TGCTTCGCCGATGCAAATTCTCTGAGCTGCGTTTCGCTCATCGAGTCGTACATCGATTTCGAAGCGCCCTTTAACGACCCGGGACTTCTATCCCCGCGCTTTGCGGAAAGTGCAGCGCCGGCTGCCATTTGCTGTGCCTTGGATTTAGCAGGCATGTCGACCTCCGTGTGTGCAACGTCTGTCAGCACCGTCCGCTGCCGCAATGGCGCCGACGGCATTCGTGCGGTAGGTGTCGCAAGCCGCGTGCCTATGGGC
>NZ_JAWHTP010000896.1:0-255 GCF_033052815.1 Chromohalobacter sp. HP20-39
GGCGTCAGCCGAGTCGGGGCCGCTGCGCCCCCTCCGCATCCATGGCCGTTTGGCGTGGCCCGTGGCAGGGCTGCTACGCGTACTGGGAGCTGTGCCGTGAGCCCACCCATGAACCCGCATCAACGCGGACCAATCAGCCTCACTGCCGAGAACGGTGAGACTCATTGGCCTGCCATCCCAACCCCTACCAAGGGAACCCCGATGGACCCAATCAACCTCAACCCCCGGGGCATCGCTGCTGCCCAACAAAATAGC
>NZ_JAWHTP010000897.1:0-255 GCF_033052815.1 Chromohalobacter sp. HP20-39
GGACGCAACTGCGGTAGACATCAGCAACGTGAGCTGCACGACGTATCAAAAAGAGGATCAGAAATCCATCGCGGTCAGTACACCGTCCGAGCCACTTCCCGGTGGAGCATCCGAAGATGCCCCTAACCCGACCACCCCTCCAACAAATGGTGGATATTACGACAGTTGCCACAATTTCCATCCTAACAGCGCGCACCCTGCCGCTATCCCGGGTGTGTGTTAGACGATTGAGGGCTTGATCCTCTTGGCAGCAGC
>NZ_JAWHTP010000898.1:0-255 GCF_033052815.1 Chromohalobacter sp. HP20-39
CGACGGCAGGTTCCAGTTTTTGCACTTCCTCCTCGTAGGCTTTGGCCAGCGCAAGGCCCGCGTCCGTGCAGGAATATGTGCCGTGGTACTGTTTCGTCCCTTCGTTGAGAAACCGCAAGCCATTCAGCAAACTGGGCTTGTACCAGGCCGTGTCCCAGAACGACACTTTGATGCTCGGCCAAGTCTCCTTGCGCAACTCAACTTCATCCGGGTCGTTCTCGAAACGGTCCGTGCCTGGGTACCCTTGCAGACCAT
>NZ_JAWHTP010000899.1:0-255 GCF_033052815.1 Chromohalobacter sp. HP20-39
TGCCGGCCAGGTCGCCATGCTGGAATCTGCGCTGTGGAAACAGCTCGGCGATGCCACGGATTTCCGCACCTATTGCGAGAGCTGGCTCGCGCTGCAATGCAGCCTGATCGTTCAAGCCAATGCCGGCCTCGTTGCAGCCGGCGACAATGTCGTCGGACCGCCGATCGCGCTTCATCCGGCCGGACACAACACCTCGCATCTCGTTCACGCCGTTACGCTCGCCGCCGAACAGAAACGCGGCGTTGCCGAACTCGA
>NZ_JAWHTP010000900.1:0-255 GCF_033052815.1 Chromohalobacter sp. HP20-39
GTTCTTCGCCTCGCGCTTGGCGGTCACGTAGATCGAAATGCCGTTGACGGTGACGTGGAGCTGGCCGGCGAGGAACGCCTTGTTGTTCGACGAATCGTTCCACGACGCCGTGCCTGGAATGAAGTTTTCGTACAGCGCCTTGACGTATTCCAGCGCCTTCATGGTCTCAGGCGAGTTGATGATGACCTTGTCGTTCTTGTCGACGAGATAGCCGCCGTGGGTCCACAGCGCCCAATGCAGCCAGGTGTTGGCGTC
>NZ_JAWHTP010000901.1:0-255 GCF_033052815.1 Chromohalobacter sp. HP20-39
CGCCGGGCTGGGGGTTGGAGAGATCGGTGCGCAGCTTGAGCTGCAGCAGCGCGACGGTCAGGTCGACCTTGGCTTCCTCCGCCAGGATCTTGGCCGCCTCGGTGGTGTTGGCCCGGATCCACTGCCGCGCGCGTTCGTAGTGTCCGATGACGCGCTTCACCTCGTCGGGATAGCGCTCGATGAACTCGTCGCGCACGTTCAGGAAGCCATAGGTGTTGAAGGCCACGTTGCGGTAGAGCAGCCGCGAGCCGCCGT
>NZ_JAWHTP010000902.1:0-255 GCF_033052815.1 Chromohalobacter sp. HP20-39
CAGGTAGGCGGTGATGTTGTTGGTGGCCAGAACATCGCTGTAGAACCCAAGGTACATGGCGTCCGTTGTCTGTCCCACCGCCACCGATAGCACGGGCTGCTGTGCTTGCGCGGGCAGTTGGTTCTTCACCGAGTTGATCTGCGTGTTGATCTCGGTGAGCGCCTTGCTCGAATCGTAGTTCAGCCGAAGCGTCGCGGTAATTGTGGAGACACCGGTGATGCTCGAGGACGACAGGTAATCGATCCCTTGCGCTTG
>NZ_JAWHTP010000903.1:0-255 GCF_033052815.1 Chromohalobacter sp. HP20-39
TCCCGGGCGTCGGCGCAGCAGCCTACATCGCACCCAACGATGCCACGCCGAAATATGCGGTGGTCAGCATCGCCAAACTCGCACAATTCACCGGCGTCGACCCGTTCCCCCGGCTGCCGGCCGCGACGCGCGATCAGGCGATGGAGTTGCCGCCGCCCACCCCGCATCCGCACGAGAAGGCTGGTCGGCAGACCACCCTCAACGATCTCTTGAGCCGCGCGCCGGCAGCGGAGGTGGAAGATGTCGGACCGACTG
>NZ_JAWHTP010000904.1:0-255 GCF_033052815.1 Chromohalobacter sp. HP20-39
CGCCATGGGGCTTTACACCACCGCCACGTCGCTGGCCGTGGTGCTGACTAACGCCACGGTGCCCACGATCTCGCAGTGGTATGGCTGGCAGAACGCCTTCCGCCTGCTGGGGGGGATCACGCTGGCGTGCGCAGTCGTTGCCTGGATTGTCCTGCGCGATGCGCCCGAAGGCGAGCCGCCGCTCGCGCGCATCAAGGGTGCGGACATCCTCGCGCTGCTCAAGAACCGCAACCTCATCCTGCTGGCCATTGCCGG
>NZ_JAWHTP010000905.1:0-255 GCF_033052815.1 Chromohalobacter sp. HP20-39
CAGGCCGCTTCCCATCAGCACCAGGACGATACCGACAAGTGCCGTGGTCCGGCTGAACGACAGCCGGAAGCCTTCGCGCTCGCTGCGGTAGACCGCACTCTTCAGAGGATCACTTGCGCTCTCGGCCATCTAGATCACCGTGGCCTCGCTGAACACGTTGACGCCGGTGGCGTCGACGTAGGCCTTGATATCGCGGCACGCTTCCTCCGGGAAGGTGGCTGCGAGTTGCTGCTCGTCCCGATAGATCAGATACCA
>NZ_JAWHTP010000906.1:0-254 GCF_033052815.1 Chromohalobacter sp. HP20-39
CGGGCGAGCCGGGCGCCACCGTCACCGTCCGGGATCCATCCGGAACCGTGATCGGCACCGCGCTGGTCGCCGCGAACGGCGCCTATGCCGTCACGCTGACCACCACGGAGGGCAATGGCCAGACGCTTCAGGTCACCCAGGCCGATGCGGCGGGTAACGTCTCGCCCGCCACCTCGGCGCTGGCGCCCGACTTCACGCCGCCGCTCGCGCCCACCGGCACCGTCTCCGCCGACGGCACTGCCGGTGACGGCAGT
>NZ_JAWHTP010000907.1:0-254 GCF_033052815.1 Chromohalobacter sp. HP20-39
GTTTTGACGATGTAGATGCATTCCGGAGTTCGATCCGAGACCTGGATGTAGATTTCACGCCACTTGCGCGGAAGATTTCGGCCGAGCAGATCATCCTGAGTTTGCCGGGGTGCGAGCTCAACTATACCCAGTCGTTTCCGCGGATCGTCGACGCGCAGCTTGCGCCGCACGTCACCGCGGTCGGCTTCACGATCACGGCACGATCGCGCTCAACGCCGTTGAATCGCATCGGAGTGCCGTCGTCCATCGTGAAG
>NZ_JAWHTP010000908.1:0-254 GCF_033052815.1 Chromohalobacter sp. HP20-39
CCAGCGCTGCCGTGAGCAGCGAGTTCTGCCCCAGCAGCCCCGACACAAACACCGCCGGCGATGCCACGATGGGCAGCCACACCCCCTGGCGCCAGACCGAGCGGACACCCAGCAGCCAGCCGGCCGCCTTCACGTAGAAGGTGCCGGTGGCCAGCACGAACAGCACATAGCTGGGCCAGAACGGCAGCAGCGCAAGCGGGATGATCAGCAGCAGGAACGTTGGGGGGTAAAGCCAGGGCATGACGATCTTGCTG
>NZ_JAWHTP010000909.1:0-254 GCF_033052815.1 Chromohalobacter sp. HP20-39
GATGGTCTCCGCGGCTGCGGGTGCCGGATCACTTCCGGAAGTGATCGAGGCAATGAAACCGCCGCTGACGGCAATCGTGCTGTAACTGCCGTCAGCGAACTTTGCCTGCGTGAAAACCGTGTCGATATCGCTCACACCCATCTCCCGGACTGCTCTTCGACCGCAATGTTACAGGAACGCTGCGGCGACTGCATCCGCTGGTCGGCATAGCGATCCGCGCGTCAGTTTTCTCGTGCGGCCTTGATCAGGTTATC
>NZ_JAWHTP010000910.1:0-254 GCF_033052815.1 Chromohalobacter sp. HP20-39
GTGGAAACGGCGCGTGCGCGCTACGACCAGGCGCTGGCCAGCTACCGGGGCAAGGTGCGGCAGGCCGTGCAGGAAGTGGAAGACGCCTTGGTGCGTCTGGATGCTTCTGACCGTCGGGTCGATGCGGCCACGATGGCTGACACGCAATACGCGAAGGTGCTGGAGGCGTCCAACGCGCGCTACCGCCTGGGCGCAGGCAGCCTGTTGCAGCTTGAGGATGTGCGGCGCACGGCGTTGCAGGCTTCGCAATCGTT
>NZ_JAWHTP010000911.1:0-254 GCF_033052815.1 Chromohalobacter sp. HP20-39
GCACCCATGTCGTGGTGGCCCGCGGCCTGAGCAGCGACCAGCTCGCCCGGCGCCTGGCCGCCGACCCCGAGGTCGAACTGGTGGCCGTCGACCAATTGCGCAAGCACACGGCGCTGCCGAATGACCCGCTGTTTGGCGGCGCAACGCCCGCCCCCACCGCCTACATCGGCCAGTTCTACGATTCGGGGGACTCGACGACACCACCAACGCTGCGTGACACCTACAGCCGCACCATCGATCAGTGGTACCTGAAG
>NZ_JAWHTP010000912.1:0-254 GCF_033052815.1 Chromohalobacter sp. HP20-39
TCCAGCACGTTCACCGTGCCCATCACGTTGGTGGCGTAGGTGTCGGCCGGGTCTCGGTAGGACGCGCGCACCAGCGGCTGTGCCGCCAGGTGGAAGACGACGTCGGGTCGGGCCGCAGCCATGGCCTCACGCAGGCTACCCGCATCACGAATGTCACCCAGCGTATGGCTGGCCAGAGCGGACTCCACCTCGGCCAGCATAAACAGGCTGGGGTTGGTTTCCGGTGCCAGGCTATAGCCATAGACTTCCGCGCC
>NZ_JAWHTP010000913.1:0-254 GCF_033052815.1 Chromohalobacter sp. HP20-39
GGCGGATCTGGCTGTGCTGCAACTTGCCTACGCGTATGAGCAGGCGACGCAGTGGGTGCAACGCCGTCCGCCGGCGCTGCTGGGTGCGTGATCGCCAACCGTTGGCCTGATCTGATGGCGTGTCATCTCGATGCAAAACGGGATGACACGCCAGACGCATCAGTTGCTGGGCTTGCCCTTGCCCATCACCTCCATCATGCGCACCGTGAGGTACAGTCGCGGCACCACGCTGTCGAGGTCGGCCCATTCGTCTG
>NZ_JAWHTP010000914.1:0-254 GCF_033052815.1 Chromohalobacter sp. HP20-39
GCTGCAACTTGCCGCAGGACGCAGTCTACCCGGTGGCCATGGTTGATGCCGCGGGCCGTCGGCTGACCGGCGCCTCGACCTACGTGATGCGTTTCCCGGCCGGCGAGCTGCCGCCCGTCAACGGCTTCTGGTCGCTGACGATGTATGACGCGGACTACTTTTTCGTCGACAACCCGATCAACCGCTATTCATTGAGCCCGCGCGACAGCCTCAAGGCCAACCCGGACGGCTCGGTTGATCTCCTCATCCAGCAT
>NZ_JAWHTP010000915.1:0-254 GCF_033052815.1 Chromohalobacter sp. HP20-39
CGCCGGAGGGTGAAGCGTAATGGATGAATATCTCGACGAGATCGAAGGTGTCACCGACGGCGGCAAGCCGGAAAAGGGCGATACCGAGATCGCGAACTACACGATCAACTTCGGTCCGCAGCACCCGGCGGCGCACGGCGTGCTGCGCCTGGTGACCGAGCTGGACGGCGAGATCATCGAGCGTATCGATCCGCATGTGGGCCTGCTCCACCGCGGCACCGAGAAGCTGATCGAGTACAAGACCTATACTCAGG
>NZ_JAWHTP010000916.1:0-254 GCF_033052815.1 Chromohalobacter sp. HP20-39
GTTTCGGTGGCGATGCTGGCCGACTGCTCGGATTCGACTACGTGGGCAACGCAGGTCACTTTCGGCTTGTCCGAGGGCATCTACATGATCGGCGTCGGCCCGGCCGGCGACACGATCAGCAATGCGACCAGCACCAAGGCTACGGCTGGCATCGACAGCTACGCCTTTAAGCTGCTGTTTGGTGACTGGGTGTACTGGCTGGACACCGTCAACGGCGTGACGCGCCTGGTGTCGCCGCAGGCATTCGTGGCCGG
>NZ_JAWHTP010000917.1:0-254 GCF_033052815.1 Chromohalobacter sp. HP20-39
GACTCCTCTTCCACGAATGTCACCGCGAGTGCAGTCGGTGGAAGCGGCGGCACGGCCTCTTATGCCGGTGGGACCGGGGGAGCCGGTGGCGGTGCGAGCGCGACCGCAAGTGGCAGTTCGAACGGTGGCGCCGTCCAGGTCAACGGCACCATCATCGGCGGTGCAGGCGGCACCGGCTACTATGGCGCCAGCGGCGGCAATGGCGCGGCGGCGAACATCAACAACATCGTCTCGGGTTCGACGACCGGAACGCT
>NZ_JAWHTP010000918.1:0-254 GCF_033052815.1 Chromohalobacter sp. HP20-39
CTCGAAGACTTCATTTCCTGGCTTTCCCGTCGTCGGTGCGACGCATGCCGGCCAGCGTATCGGCGAGATGCGCGCCGCGGGCCGGCTCCATTTCATTGAGGATGGCGCTCGCGACCCGCACTTTCAGTTTGGCGAGGACAGCGGCGGCCGTATCGTCCGCCATGCTGGCGATCTGCTGTGCGGCGGCTTCCGGGTTCATGCGTGAATAGATCTCCACGACATTGTCCTCGGCCTTCTTGAGAAAATCCTCGCGG
>NZ_JAWHTP010000919.1:0-254 GCF_033052815.1 Chromohalobacter sp. HP20-39
GTTCGGCGGCAGCATCATCATCGAATTGCTGCGGCAATGGTGGGGACCGGTCGATACCGAGCGCGTCGTGCCGAAACCGGTGCAGGCGGCGATGTCGTTCGCCGGCCGCTGGCTGGCTCCGGCGCTGCTGGTGTTCGCCTTCCTGGTCCCGGTGATCTTCTACAACCAGCGCTACATTCTCGACCTCTCGATCCTGGTCGTGACTTACGTGATGCTGGGTTGGGGCCTCAACGTCGTGGTCGGTCTCGCCGGCC
>NZ_JAWHTP010000920.1:0-254 GCF_033052815.1 Chromohalobacter sp. HP20-39
GTCTTCCAGCGTTTTCAGTGCAGTGTCGATGGCGGTTAGGTCAGCCGCTGCAATCTGAAGCGAAATCATATTCTGTGGCATTGCGTTTCTCATGAATGGACTGGCAATGTCATGCCAGGAGGCATAACCGCATGAGATTGGCGGTTGTGGTATCCGTCCGCAAGGTAAGAGGGGGTCTTAGATCGAAGAATCCGAAAATTCCTATGCGGAGGATGATGTTCAGTGCGTGAGTCTTTTTTCGGGGTGCCCTGGGC
>NZ_JAWHTP010000921.1:0-254 GCF_033052815.1 Chromohalobacter sp. HP20-39
GATGCCTGGTCCAACCCTTGGAAACAGAGGCCGGCATCAAACCCGATGCCGGCTCGATCATAGGGCCGATGGGTCCAGACCGCGTCCTTAGCGTGATCTGCGGACCGGACCATGCCCTTCGGGTTGCCGTACTTTCTTTTCGGAATGGCCGCGAGGACACCACCGGCCCCCAACGCCGGGGGGCATCCGGTCGAGCGCCCTGATCGTTCAGGTCCGAGGAGGCGCCCTGGCGGTCGGCTCGGCTGGCTTCGCCG
>NZ_JAWHTP010000922.1:0-254 GCF_033052815.1 Chromohalobacter sp. HP20-39
TCTACGCCCATTTTCTGCGAGGGAATGCCGCATGAGAAACATCGTCATCATCGCGGCGAAGGAAATCAAGGAAGGCTTGCGCAACCGCTGGGTTCTGGCGACTACATTGCTCTTGGCCGCGCTGTCGCTGTCCTTGACATTCCTCGGCAGCGCGCCGACTGGCAACGTCGGCGCCGGCGCGCTTGACGTCGTGGTCGTCAGCCTGTCTAGCCTCACCATCTTTCTGCTACCGCTGATCGCCCTTTTAATCTCGC
>NZ_JAWHTP010000923.1:0-254 GCF_033052815.1 Chromohalobacter sp. HP20-39
TTCCCGCCAGCGAGCGCGCAGACCGCGTGCACAAGGCCCTGCAGATGGTGCGCATGGAAGGCTTTGCCAAGCGTTACCCCGCGCAGCTCTCCGGCGGCCAGCAGCAGCGCATTGCCCTTGCCCGCGCGCTGGTGTTCGAGCCCAAGCTGGTGCTGATGGATGAACCGCTGGGCGCGCTCGACAAGCAACTGCGCGAACACATGCAGTACGAGCTGAAGTCGCTGCACGAAAAGCTGGGCGTGACGTTCGTCTAC
>NZ_JAWHTP010000924.1:0-254 GCF_033052815.1 Chromohalobacter sp. HP20-39
CGCCAGGACCGCGAGGCCGCCGAACAGGCTCCATGCGGCCAGGCCGATCGTCAATTTCTTGGCAGGCTCGGGTGTATGGTCGGTCTGCGGTGTTTCGTGTTGAGAAACTGCGGTTTCTTTCTCCATGGCACGGATACTCCTAAATTCTGAGCGCGCTGCGCCAGTGAGGAGTGAACGAGTGAGGCGTTGCAGCGTTCCGATTTGGGGGCGCGGCGACGCTCAATTGCTGCGATGGATGCCGCATTCCGTCTTGG
>NZ_JAWHTP010000925.1:0-253 GCF_033052815.1 Chromohalobacter sp. HP20-39
GGCATGGGACTGACCAGCCTGGGCCTGAGCCTGTGGACCCGCCAGCCCATCCTGACCGCCTGGTCCACGCCGGGCGCGGCGCTGCTCGCGGCGACCAGCGGCCTGGCCCTGCCCGAGGCCATCGGCGCCTTCATCGTCTGCGGGCTGTTGATCTTTGCGGCCGGTGCCAGTGGGGTGTTCGAGAAGCTGATGGACCGCCTGCCCGTCGCGATCGCCTCGGCCCTGCTGGCCGGCGTGCTGGCCCGCTTCGGGC
>NZ_JAWHTP010000926.1:0-253 GCF_033052815.1 Chromohalobacter sp. HP20-39
GGACGATGCGCTGCCTGCTGCACTGGCCGGCACGCTCGAAGGGTGCATCGAGCCGTCCCCCGGGCTGCCGCGCATGGTGGCGCCTGTCATGGCATCCGTGGGGCTGATGCATGCCCTGGCCACCGGCACGCTGCGCCAGTGGCGGCGCGACTGGCGCACTGCCGCCGATGTGCTGACCGTACCCGGCGATCGCGCGCCGCTGTGGGGCGCCGTGAGCGACATGGCCGCCTATGCGCGCCTGGCCCTCCAACAG
>NZ_JAWHTP010000927.1:0-253 GCF_033052815.1 Chromohalobacter sp. HP20-39
CATCGCGGCTTCGATCAACGCATCAACCTTGGCAACATCAAAGGCCGGGGCGGCGGCATTCAATTCCAGATCGGTTTCGACGACCAGCACCGTCTCCACGCCGTCCTTGTCGATTTCAATCGTCGTCCAGATGCTTTTGGCATTGGGATGATTAATCGTCATCTGAGTGCTCCCTGCGTTCCGCCGGAGCATATCACCGCCGTGGTCCTTACGGGGGGGCCCGCCCGGCGGCGGACGCCGGGCCGCCGATGGC
>NZ_JAWHTP010000928.1:0-253 GCF_033052815.1 Chromohalobacter sp. HP20-39
CCAAGACCGCCGCGCATGTCACCCTGCTGCAGCGCTCGCCGACCTATGTGGTTGCGCGGCCCGCGGAAGACGCGCTCGCCAACAAGCTGCGCGAGAAGCTGCCCTTGAGGCTCGCCTATCACATGATCCGATGGCGCAATGTGCTCTGGGGCATGTATTTCTTCCAGCTCTGCCGCCGCAAGCCGGAGCGCGCCAAGCAGATGATCCTAGGGGGCGTGCGCCATGCGCTCGGCTCGGATTACGACATCGGCAC
>NZ_JAWHTP010000929.1:0-253 GCF_033052815.1 Chromohalobacter sp. HP20-39
TGGCGCGGATGAAGCCCCATAGCGCCTCGCCGCCATTGTCGCGCACGCCATAGGCATCGGCGCTCTTCCTGGGCAGTTTCGTGCCCCATTGCGCCGAGAGATTGCAGGTCTTGTCCGGTAGGGCGAGCACGGTCAATGCCAGCGAGAACAGGATCATTGCGGCTTCTCCATGTCGCCATGATGCTCGGCCATGGTACGCGAGAGCTGGGCGACCGCCATCTGGCGGGCCTTGTCGCGCGGCAGGCCCAGCGCG
>NZ_JAWHTP010000930.1:0-253 GCF_033052815.1 Chromohalobacter sp. HP20-39
GCGTGCGCTGGACGCCGTCATCGACCCATGGATCGGTCGGCTCTGCGACCGTGCGCTGGGCCGGCCCGCGTTGGCCTGGCAGCTGCCGCTGATCGGGCTGCTGCTGGTGGCGGGTTTTGCAGGGCTGTTCTTCCCGCTGCCGCGCGGGCACGGCGCGCTGCTGGCCTGGGCCGGCGCCGGGCTGGTCCTGACCTATCTCGCCTACAGCGGCCTCGCGGTGCTGCACCAGGCCTGGGGCGCGCGCCTGGGCGGC
>NZ_JAWHTP010000931.1:0-253 GCF_033052815.1 Chromohalobacter sp. HP20-39
CTGCGCCCTGCACTGCCTGCGCAAGATTGACCGCATTCAACACAATTTCAATGCCCGGTTTAATATCCGCATTGAGAAATACCGCCGCCGCAATACCCATACCGCCCGCAGCGCCGCCGCCCGCCATCTGGCAGACATTAATTTCAGTTTGCTGTTGTAAAACACGGGCGTAATTTTGCAGCCCCTGTTCAAGTTCTTCGACCATCTCCGGCGTTGCCCCTTTTTGCGGGCCAAACACCGCCGCCGCGCCGCG
>NZ_JAWHTP010000932.1:0-253 GCF_033052815.1 Chromohalobacter sp. HP20-39
TCAACGTCGGGCCATGACGAGGGTGCGGCCACCCTGCAGCAGGGTCAGCGTTGCGGCCGGACCCTCGGTGCCGCTGAAGTCGAGCTGAGCATCCACCTGCGGCACATGGGCACGGCGCGGCGTGTTGGCCTGGCTGTCGTCGAACGCGCAAAGGCCTTCAACGCTCCGAAGCTGCTCGGCCGGGACGGCCACCGGCGTCGGCTCCGCGAAGGGTTCACCGATGGCAAAGGCCGCCAGCTTGCGGGCGGCCAGG
>NZ_JAWHTP010000933.1:0-253 GCF_033052815.1 Chromohalobacter sp. HP20-39
GTCGGCCCCGCCCCGGCGGGCACCCGCCGCCGCCCCCCCCGCGACTCCACTGCGCGAGTGCCAGCGCTGCGGGCGGTCCACACTGTGCTCACGCGTGATGTCGTGCCGGATGATGCGACATCCAGGGGCAAGTGCACGGTTGAAGCTGTGCGGGCGGCTGTCAAAACGCTCACCGAATTCCCCGTTGAGGTGCTTCTGCGCGGCAGTAACGCGTCAGTCGCCGATCGGAGTCGACGGCAGCTAGCCAAACCTG
>NZ_JAWHTP010000934.1:0-253 GCF_033052815.1 Chromohalobacter sp. HP20-39
CACGATCGGCAGACTTGCCTCGCTGCCCTGCCCTTCGGCCTTCACCGTCAATGTCTGCTCGGCGAGCGAAGCATTGGCTGGAATATCGAGGCGAAGCTGCAACGGCACGCTGGAATCCGGTGCCGGCATCGCGGCTGCGACGGGCTGGCCGCCGCCGAGCAGCGTCGCGGTCCAGCCGCTCGGCACGCCCTCGACCGAAAGCCTGTAGCGTTGCGGACCGAGATCGTAATTCTGTAGTCGCAGCGAGATGTTG
>NZ_JAWHTP010000935.1:0-253 GCF_033052815.1 Chromohalobacter sp. HP20-39
CTCAGCGGGATCATGTCGCCCGCTGCATTGCGCACCTTGAGCATGCCTAGGTCCTCAGCCTGCATGCGGAACTGCGCATCGGCCTGGGCCATGACCCGGTAGGTGCGACCGAAGCGGTTGAAGTCGTTGACGTAGAGCGAGCCAAGGTTGACCTGCAGGGTGTCGAACACCTCGGTCAGCGATACGCCCTGCGACTTGGCCTTCACCCGGTCGATGTCCACCTGCAAATTCGGCGCAGTGGTCTGGAAGCTGG
>NZ_JAWHTP010000936.1:0-253 GCF_033052815.1 Chromohalobacter sp. HP20-39
GGCGCCGCCGATGGCCGCGACGATGAACCAGGGCTGCAGCGAGGCGTCGTCAAAGTGGCTGACGCGGCGCGTGACGCCCATCAGGCCCAGCACATACAGCGGCGAGAAGGCCACCCAGAAGCCGATCAGCCAGCACCAGAACGAGACCTTGCCCCAGAAGGCATCCAGCCGGAAGCCGAAGGCCTTGGGGAACCAGTAGTTGATGCCGGCGAACACGCCGAACACCACGCCGCCGATGATGACGTTGTGGAAG
>NZ_JAWHTP010000937.1:0-253 GCF_033052815.1 Chromohalobacter sp. HP20-39
TGGATGCCTTCGAAGCCCAGCTCGAACACCAGCGTCGGCCGGACGCGCCGCACCGGGCCGAACTTCTCGACGGTGGTCTTGCGGATCTCGCGGTCCACGCGCTGGATCTCCTTGTCGGTGAGCCCCGAGTAGGCCTTGGCGAATGGCACCAGCATCAGCTCGCCACCCGTCGCGTCGAGCGCGGCCTCGGCCTCCGCGGCGTCGCAAGGCGCGCGGTTCCACACGGCAAAGCTGTAGTCGGTGTAGAGGTTGG
>NZ_JAWHTP010000938.1:0-253 GCF_033052815.1 Chromohalobacter sp. HP20-39
GCCGGCTGCCGGTGCGCTCCGTATTTGAGCGCCTTTCCCGGCACGATCTGCTGGAAATTTTGCAAAACCCCAACAACCCGATTATTTTGAGCAAACGGCTCGATTTCGCAACCTACGGAATTGATGCACGCTTTTCCGAGGAGGCCCTGGACATCCTTGCCCGGCGGGCTTATAGTGAAAACACCGGCGCCCGGGGGCTTGTCAGCGTTATCGAGCAGGCGCTGATTCCATTTGAAACCCGCCTGCCCTCCTT
>NZ_JAWHTP010000939.1:0-253 GCF_033052815.1 Chromohalobacter sp. HP20-39
CTCAGCTGCACTCGCTGCAAGCCACGGCCGATTTGGCAGCCACCGTGCTCAAGCGCGACAAGGCGCAGCTCGCGGTCAACGCAGTGTCGCAGGCCCAAGTGGATGCGGATGAGGCTGACCTGAAGTCCAAGCGTGCCGCTGCAGAACAGCAGCGTGCCCTTGTGGAGAAGAAGACGATCCGTGCACCGTTTGCTGGGCGAATCGGTGTGACAAGTGTCAACCCCGGTCAGTACCTGAACCCCGGCGACAAGGT
>NZ_JAWHTP010000940.1:0-253 GCF_033052815.1 Chromohalobacter sp. HP20-39
CGGCCACGCGCCCGGGGAGGGGGTGATTTTTCTGATCTGCCGGACCTGCGGCGGCGTCGACGAGGCCGCGTCGGTGGGGGTCGAGGGGAGCCGCGGGCGCCCACAGGAGCGGGCCGGATTCACGCCGACCCACAGCATCCTGGAGGTCGAGGGCGATTGCGGCACCTGTCGTCAGCGGAAGCTGGCACCCTGAGCCGCGAGACCGACTTGCCTGATCCATCCCGTCCGCGCTGACGGAGGGGAGCAATCCAGG
>NZ_JAWHTP010000941.1:0-253 GCF_033052815.1 Chromohalobacter sp. HP20-39
AGCGGGCGATGACGTCGGCAGTTTCTGCCAACGCTTCGCGATGTGGGTGATGCCCAACATTCGGCATCTCATAAACAGTCAGCAGACCGGCGGGGCAAAGTCTGCGAGCGGCAGCAATCTGGGCCTTGGGTCCGTAAGCATCCTTCGTTCCCTGGATGATGAGTGCCGGGACGGTCCATCGCGTGAGGGCTGTCTCGATTGTCCATCCGCGCCGAGCCGGATCCAACCAAGCGTCGTTCCAGCCGCGAAAGGC
>NZ_JAWHTP010000942.1:0-252 GCF_033052815.1 Chromohalobacter sp. HP20-39
TGACCGTGCTGATGACGCCCGACATGGCCAATTTCTCCGGCAACGTGCACGGCGGCCACATCCTCAAGCTGCTCGACCAGGTGGCTTACGCCTGCGCCAGCCGCTACGCCGGCCGCTACGTGGTTACGCTGTCGGTCGATCAGGTGGTGTTTCGCCAGCCGATCCACGTGGGCGAACTGGTGACGTTCCTGGCGTCGGTCAACTACACCGGCCGCACGTCCATGGAGATCGGCATCAAGGTGGTGACGGAGA
>NZ_JAWHTP010000943.1:0-252 GCF_033052815.1 Chromohalobacter sp. HP20-39
CCCCCAGGTTGAGCACCAAGGTCAGGATGCAGCCGTCATTGAGACGCCAGCGCGCCAGCGCACCGGCGCTGCCGAGCGGCAGGGCATCGAGCGCGCGGGCGCCGGCCAGGCGCGGCACGATGTGCGTGTGGCGCAGGGCCAGCAAGGCATGTGTGCGGCTGAGCCAGCCGAGTTGCTCGGGGTCGGCCAAGCTGGCCTCACCCGGCCATGAGGCCAGGTAGGTGTGCTCGTCGTTTGGGTCGGGGATGCGCT
>NZ_JAWHTP010000944.1:0-252 GCF_033052815.1 Chromohalobacter sp. HP20-39
CGCCCACGCAATCCAACACCACGTTTCCGGCCAGCCTGACCGGCAAGCTCGCGTACCACAGCTACGTGAGCTACGGCGATGGCACCAGTCAACTCTTCATCTACGACTTTGCCGCGCGCACGCTGCAGCAGGTATCGCAACCCGCCTGGGGCATCCAGGACCCGATGAACGCGGTGTTCAGCCCCGACGGCAAGTGGATTGCCTTCATGGGCATCACCAACAACGCATGGAACGTGTTTTTCTGGCAGGTCG
>NZ_JAWHTP010000945.1:0-252 GCF_033052815.1 Chromohalobacter sp. HP20-39
CTGGTTCTGGCGGCCCCGCTGCCATGGCGCCAAAGCGCTGTAGGCCGGAAGCTTTGCGTCCCCGCCTTTCGACGGGTTTGCCCTCGGGTTGATGAACGACTGCAGTCTAGGCAGCGGCCGGCAGCGGCGCCAGTGCGGGCGCTCGGACCGGCGTGACTTCCTGCCTGGAATCACCGGCCGCCGACGGGCTCAGGCCGGCGCGATCTCCACCGCCACGCCGCCGAGCACCGCATTGCCGGAGAGCGGGTCGCG
>NZ_JAWHTP010000946.1:0-252 GCF_033052815.1 Chromohalobacter sp. HP20-39
CTCACGCCCTGCGACACGCAGGACCAGACGGTGGTGAGCTGGCTGGTCGGCGTGGATTGCGACGCGCGCCTGCGCGACGCGGGCGACGGCTTCGGCAATTCGGTGACGATGCTCTATGCCGAGGGGCCGATCGCGGCGCTCGACATCACCGTCACCGGCGAGGTGCTGACCAGCGAGGCCAGCGGCATCGTGCGCGGCAGCCTGGAGCCGCTGCCGCCGCTCTTCTATCTGCGCGGCACTCCGCGCACCAGG
>NZ_JAWHTP010000947.1:0-252 GCF_033052815.1 Chromohalobacter sp. HP20-39
TTTTCGATCAGGGCGATGCCCAGCACTTAATGGTCTGGATGGGGCGTTACGTCATCTACCACACCGGAAGCGCCACGAAAACTGACAACGGAATGCGCGCAGTCAGTCTGCAACAACTTATGACATGGAAGGACACCCGATGGATACCCAACGATTCCAATCCCAATTTCATTGGCATTTATCGTTTAAATTTTCTGGCGCGATAGCAGCGTGCTTGTCCCTGTCTCTTGTGGGAACAGGGCTTGCTAATGC
>NZ_JAWHTP010000948.1:0-252 GCF_033052815.1 Chromohalobacter sp. HP20-39
CCCGCCGACCCTGTCGGTGTCCGACCGCATCGCCGGTATGGTGCGCGACGGCGTGGCGGGGAGATCAACGGTGTGTCCACTGCGACCCGACACCAAAGTGCCGGTGGTGTCGGTGGATACGGTGGTGCGCAACCTGATCACACTGCACGATGCAGCGACTGCGGCGCTGCGCGGCAAGCGCGTACTCAATCAGCCGGCTCTGACGGTCAGCATGGAAGACATCGTCGCGGCGCTGAACATCGTGGCCGAGGT
>NZ_JAWHTP010000949.1:0-252 GCF_033052815.1 Chromohalobacter sp. HP20-39
TACGCGATGCTGCTGATACCAATGTACAGACCGGGCAGAATAATTTGCAAAGTGCGAAATCTGTCGCTCAGTTAACTAGCGCTCTGAGCGAACTGGCAAAACAGTTTTGGGAAAAACGAGGATAACGCTTTTCAGTATCTCGACAGGGATAACTATTCTTATCGTAATGGCCACATTGCTGCGCTAAACTGGCAGCCATGAAACCGCGCCCGCCTTCCACCCTTACCCCACCTGACTTCCCGGACGCCGCCT
>NZ_JAWHTP010000950.1:0-252 GCF_033052815.1 Chromohalobacter sp. HP20-39
GTGAGGATGCGCTCCGGAATCACCTCCGACAACGTATTGCGGTAGCGACACAGCCGGTAGACCAGCGTCTTGAAGATGTCCTTGATGACGGCAAAACCGCCGGCCATGTCGCCGTACAGCGTGCAGTAGCCGACGGCCATCTCGCTCTTGTTGCCGGTGGTCAGCACGATGCGGCCGGACTTGTTGGACAGCGCCATCAACAGCGTGCCGCGGATGCGCGCCTGGATGTTCTCTTCCGTCGCATCTTCCGGC
>NZ_JAWHTP010000951.1:0-252 GCF_033052815.1 Chromohalobacter sp. HP20-39
CCCGTATTGACCGGGTTATTGTTAGCGTCTGGGACGAAGATTCTGACAACGGCCGAGTTGAGGAACGGCCCCATATTGCGACCGGCCTCGACGATCAGATCGCCCGGCCCTCCGAGAATAAAGCTGTTACCCAGCAGCGTGGGCTTGGCGGCCCCCTCCGACGTAGTCAGTCTTGAGGTTGCGGTGAGGTCGCGGCCGGCAACAATCCGGGTGATGTCGTCCGGCGCAAGGTTCTGGCCGAAGAACATCATG
>NZ_JAWHTP010000952.1:0-252 GCF_033052815.1 Chromohalobacter sp. HP20-39
GGCTGAAAGCCGGGCGACGGAGTTGCGCGCGAACGTCCTGCTCGCGCGCATTCGGTGCGACCAGGAATAGCCCGGCGGCAGCGTGCAGATCGCTCCCCGACAGCGCCAGATCGAGCATGCGCACGATCCCCGAGTAGATCGAGGTCGAATGTTCAACCTCGAACGCGGCGGCGACGCCGTCGCCACCCTTCGCCAGCCACAACACGTCGATGAGGCGGATCGAGTCCGCTCCGGGAGAGGTCGCAATGGCGT
>NZ_JAWHTP010000953.1:0-252 GCF_033052815.1 Chromohalobacter sp. HP20-39
GTTCCCGCTCGGCCTGGGGCCGGAGCCGGCGCGGCTGCGCGAGCTCGCGCCGGGTCTGCTCTGGATCGTCGCGCTGCTGGCCAGCCTGCTGTCCCTGCCGCGCCTGTTTGCGGCCGACCTCGCGGACGGCAGCCTGGACCAATGGTGGCTGTCGCCGCTGCCGCGCCCGCTCGCCGTCGCGCTCAAGCTCGCGGTGCACTGGGGCTGGACCGGCCTGCCGCTGGTGCTGCTGGCGCCGCTGCTGGCGCTGGC
>NZ_JAWHTP010000954.1:0-252 GCF_033052815.1 Chromohalobacter sp. HP20-39
GATCGGCATGAGTATCGGGGCAGCCACCCCGATGATGGCCGTTGCACAGTCCATCACGCTCTACGGCCTTGTGGATACCGGCGTTGAATACGTCAATAACGTTGGGGCTACGAAAAGCGGGCTGGTGCGCATGCCGAACCTCACAGGCACCGTGCCGTCGCGGTGGGGCATGCGCGGCAAGGAAGACCTGGGCGGCGGCGTGAGCGCGCTGTTCAACCTGCAGGCCGGTTTCAACCCGAGCAACGGGCGCAT
>NZ_JAWHTP010000955.1:0-251 GCF_033052815.1 Chromohalobacter sp. HP20-39
CGTGATCCACCAGATCTGGCGCGAGAGCAGCGGCGCGGCCGGCACACCCGGCAGTTCGGGCGGCAGTCCAAGACTTGGCGCGATCGTGAAGACGGCAAAGCCCGCGAGCCCCCACATCAGGCCTTCGTGCCAGGAGATCGGTTCGCCCGTCGCACCACTGCGGACGGCGAAGAAGCCGCCGAGCAGGAGTGCGAAGCCGATCGCGGTCAGGATGTTCGCGCCCGCCGTGTAGAGGTTGCGCTCCAGCCCGT
>NZ_JAWHTP010000956.1:0-251 GCF_033052815.1 Chromohalobacter sp. HP20-39
GAGTGCCCGTCCGTACGCCAACGGAGAGGGTTCGCAATCCACCCGTCTTGCCACTGAGCTTGTGCGAGGCCTTGAAGAGGCCAGCCCCGGAGCGGTGGTGGTAGTTCGCGATCTAGGCCAGACCCCGCCTCCTCTGGTGGACGGCGCGGCACTGCAGGCGCTGCACACGCCGGCCGAACATCGCTCACCAGAGCAGCGTGATCGCGTCGCTGCAGACGATGCGTTGATTGCGGAAGTGCTCGCGGCCGATG
>NZ_JAWHTP010000957.1:0-251 GCF_033052815.1 Chromohalobacter sp. HP20-39
GCCGCCACGACGAGTAGGGCGAGAACCACTTTGGCCATGGGTGCGAGGCTCCTGCGGATGGGGCGATTGAAGATGGGCCGGGCGATGGGCGAGCGCGCCGCCACGCGGCCTAATCGGCACACTCTACCAAAGGCTGTGCGTTGGTTGGAGTCTCGTCACGTTGTTTGATTGGGCAGCCATAAAAAAGCCGGCTCCGAAGAGCCGGCTTCCGAACTGCACCAGCGCAGCGACTAGGCTTAGGCAGCCAGCAG
>NZ_JAWHTP010000958.1:0-251 GCF_033052815.1 Chromohalobacter sp. HP20-39
AGGTAGTCGCGCAGGATGTTGCCGGTGGCGCTGATGGTGTCCAGGCCACGGATCACGCGCTCCAGCGTGTAGCGCATGGCACGCACCTGGCTCATGATCTGGATGTCCAGCCCGGTGAAGGAGCCGCACAAGGTGGACATGGTGATCTTCCGCGAGAACTCGGAAGACATCTATGCCGGCATCGAGTTCGAGGCCGGCAGCGAGAAGGCCCGCAAGCTGGTGCGCTTCCTGCGTGATGAACTCGGCGCCCA
>NZ_JAWHTP010000959.1:0-251 GCF_033052815.1 Chromohalobacter sp. HP20-39
TGCATATCGAGCATCGCGACATCCGTGCGGATCATACCGAGGCCGTAGCAGAGGGCGCTGGCCAATGCGCTGAATTGCCGCAGGCCGTGGATGCACACGTGTCATTTTTGCCCGTCACCAGCCGCTCGGCCTACTGGCTGTAGAAGTGGCGGTGGCGCTGCGCTTTGCTGTCGCGGAACACGTTCTGGAAGTCGGCAAAGCCTGCGTAGCCGAGCTGGAGGCGTTGATGTCGAGCGACGTCGCCAGATCGG
>NZ_JAWHTP010000960.1:0-251 GCF_033052815.1 Chromohalobacter sp. HP20-39
TCCGTGCCTGACGCCGTCATCTTCGCGACCCGTCTCGACATGGCTCCGGACGGTATGCAGGAGATGGCAACCAAGATCGCGCCGGTGCCGGGCGCGGAGCCGGGCAGTTACAAATTCAAGGCAACGTTTGGCATGGCGGGCCGCTGGCAGCTTTCGCTCGGCGCCAAGGTTCAGGGCGAAACTGGCACCGTCGAGAATAAGCTCGTCATCACGGCGCAGAAATGACCCGCGCCGTTCTCGCAAGCGCTGCC
>NZ_JAWHTP010000961.1:0-251 GCF_033052815.1 Chromohalobacter sp. HP20-39
GCCCTGCGCACGCCGGGCAAGCTCGTCGTCTACCGCCGGCCGGCCGAGTTCGCGCGCGTGGCCGCGCGGGCCCGCGGCAGTGCGGCGGAGCAGGCCCTGTCGCATGACGAATGCGTCGCGCTGGAGCCGGCACTGGCCGACACCGAGGCCACGCTGGCCGGTGGCATCTTCACGCCCGGCGAGGCGGTGGCCGACTGCCAGGCCTTCTGCGCGGCGCTGCATCAGCGGCTGGGTGCCGAGGCGCACTTCCG
>NZ_JAWHTP010000962.1:0-251 GCF_033052815.1 Chromohalobacter sp. HP20-39
CATTGCCGAGCAGATCGCCGCCGTCCAGCAGAAGGGTTACGCCACCAGCTTTGCCGAAGTCACGCCGGGCGCCGCGGCCGTGTCCGTGCCGGTGCGCGACGTGAGCGGCATGGCCGTCGCCGCGCTCAGCATTTCGGGGCCGGACACGCGCATCACCGCGCGCGACGTGCCGCAATTGCTTGAACCACTGCTGGCCTGCGCTGCAAGCATCGGCCGCGAGCTTGGCTACAACCCGCCACCCCCCTGATTCT
>NZ_JAWHTP010000963.1:0-251 GCF_033052815.1 Chromohalobacter sp. HP20-39
AGTTCAAGTTCATCGGGTCTCCTTGGGGCAATACAGCGCGTAGAGCGTCTGCAACACGGTCAGCAGTCGCGCGTCGGCGATGCCATAAAAGATCTTCTTGCCGTCGCGCCGGGTCTGCACCAGCCCCTGCCGACGCAGCACGCCCAACTGTTGCGACAGCGTGGGCTGCACGATGCCCAGCGCCGCCTCCAGGTCGCCGACGCTGTGCTCGCCCTGCGACATCTGGCACAGCAGCAGCAGCCGCTCGGGGT
>NZ_JAWHTP010000964.1:0-251 GCF_033052815.1 Chromohalobacter sp. HP20-39
TTGCGCGCTGCGCTGGCGCCGGCCTCGGCCCCGGTGGTGGCCGCTGTCGGCAACGCCTGCCCGGGCGACGCCGAGATCCGCGACATGCAGACGCGCGGCAATTCCACGTCGCTGGGCGATGCCGAACGGCAGTTCATGCAGGACGAGGTACGCCGCGCCTGGCAATGCCGCAAGGGGCAGGGGCGCTACAGCGATGCCGACTGGGCCATCAGCCGCAGCGCCCAGGCGGCGCAAAGCCAGCTGAGCGACCG
>NZ_JAWHTP010000965.1:0-251 GCF_033052815.1 Chromohalobacter sp. HP20-39
CTGACCAATACCGGCGTCGCCTCCGGCCTGCAGACCCCGCGCTCCGACTATGTCGCCAGCGTCAGCTACGCGCCGAACCGCACCTATTCGTTCTCGACCCGCGCCCGCATCGATGAAGCCACCGGCAACATCAACCGCTTTGAGGCGGAAGCTAAAGCCAACTTCGACCGTTGGTCGGTCAGCATGCTTTATGGCAACTACGCGCCGCAGGCTGAACTCGGTTATCTGACCCGCCGCGAGGGCCTGCTCGG
>NZ_JAWHTP010000966.1:0-251 GCF_033052815.1 Chromohalobacter sp. HP20-39
GCTGGAACGCATGCAGTACGAGGTCGACTGAGTCTTCCAGCGACATCAGGAAGCGGGTCATCTTGGGGTCAGTCACGGTCAACGGTTTTCCTGCCTTGATCTTGTCGATGAAGAGCGGAATGACCGAGCCGCGCGAGGCCATCACGTTGCCATAGCGGGTGGCGCAAAGTACCGTGCCACCTTCGCGAACGGTGCGCGACTTTGCAACCATGATTTTCTCGGCCATGGCTTTGGAGATACCCATCGCATTG
>NZ_JAWHTP010000967.1:0-251 GCF_033052815.1 Chromohalobacter sp. HP20-39
GGCGGCCTTCATGTCGGTCGGCGCCTACACCGTCGCCATTCTGGAAATACGCGTCGGCACGCCGTTCATCATCAATCTCATCGTCGCGGGATTTGTAGCGGCAGGCGTCGGCATGGTTGTCGGCATTCCGAGCTTGCGCGTGAAGGGGCTTTACCTCGCGATCGCCACCATCGCAGCATCCTTTATCCTGCACTTCCTGTTCGCCAACGGGCCTGCCATTCTCGGCGGAACGCAGGGGCTCAGCATGCCGC
>NZ_JAWHTP010000968.1:0-251 GCF_033052815.1 Chromohalobacter sp. HP20-39
GCTTGGCCTGGGCCGCGAGGAAGCCGACAGCGTGCTGGCCGAGCGCGGCGAGATCGAGGTTGGCTGCGATTTCTGCGGCCGGCACTACCGCTTCGATGCGGTGGACGTGGGCGCGCTGTTCACACCCGGCAGCGATCACCCCGGCGGCCACAGCCCGACGATGCAGTAGCCGCCAGCGCACACTGCGCTGTAGGCGCGATCGTCAGCCGCGCCGGAGTGGCGGCTCAGTCGGAGCGCTGCAGCGCCGGCAG
>NZ_JAWHTP010000969.1:0-251 GCF_033052815.1 Chromohalobacter sp. HP20-39
CCGACAGCCTCGCCCACGGCATCCACCTGATTGCGGTGCAGAGCGCGGACGGCAGCCTGGTCGTTGGTGATTCGCACCTTGAGGACGCCAGCCCCGAGCCTTTTGCGAGCGACGCGGTCGACGAACTGATCCTCGGCCATCTGCACGAGGCCGTGCATCTGCCGGCCTGCGATGTGGTGGAGCGCTGGACCGGCGTCTACCCCACCGGCCACACGCAGGATGCCCTCATCGAGGCCCCGGCGCCTGGGCTG
>NZ_JAWHTP010000970.1:0-251 GCF_033052815.1 Chromohalobacter sp. HP20-39
CATGCCGATCAGCCAGGACGTGGTTTTCATGGTGAGGTCTCCTCTGTGTAGTCCCCGTGCCTGACACTTCGACGGGTTTTGTCTGTTTTTCTTGGGATGTACTCCGCCGAGAGGCGGTCGCACGTGGCGACCCCTCTTGGGGCAATGCAGGATGGAAGGTAGAGGGATGGCGCGCGGCGGCGCCTCGATGCCTAGGGCGAGATGTCTTCGAGCGCCCGGTTGGTGGTCTCGATCATGCGCATGGCCGCCAG
>NZ_JAWHTP010000971.1:0-251 GCF_033052815.1 Chromohalobacter sp. HP20-39
GTCCATGCGGGAAATACTGCGCCAGCTCGTCGAGACGATTGAGCACCAGCTCCGCTGTCGCCATTTCGTTAGCGCCGGAGGCCAGTTTTACCCCCAGCCCGGAGGCTGGCTTACCATTGAAGCGGCTAAGATAATCGTATTTCTCCGCCCCCATTTCGACGGTGGCGACATCGCCCAGCCTTACCTCTGAGCCGTCCTGATTGACCCGCAAGGTGATATCGCGGAACTGTTCTGGTGTTTGCAGCAGTGAC
>NZ_JAWHTP010000972.1:0-251 GCF_033052815.1 Chromohalobacter sp. HP20-39
CCACCCCCCCCCCCACCGGGGGGGGCGCGGCGCCGGGCACCCCGCGCCCCCGGGCAGAGCCAACGACCAGGCGGAACTGGCGCAGGTCCACCGGTTTGGTCAGGTAGTCGTAGGCCCCGGCCTTCAGCGCCTCGACCGCCTTGCCGCCATTCGGGAAGTCGGGGCCGATCGCGGCGTAATATTGCCCCTTGGCGCGGGTGAGCGGCGCGAGGATCTCGGTATACCAGCCGCCGCCGGGCCAGATCTCGACC
>NZ_JAWHTP010000973.1:0-250 GCF_033052815.1 Chromohalobacter sp. HP20-39
CGCGAGATTGCGGAGACGATGCCTGAGACGCAGTGGACGTACCAATACAGCCCGGAAGTCTTCAGCGGCACCGAACTGGAATTTGCGCTGGAAGTCTGCAACGCAGTGACCGAGGTCTGGGACCCCAGCCCGACGCACAAGATCATCTTCAACCTGCCGGCCACGGTGGAGATGGCCACGCCCAACATCTACGCCGACCAGATCGAGTGGATGCACCGCAACCTGGCGCGCCGCGATTCGATCATCCTTT
>NZ_JAWHTP010000974.1:0-250 GCF_033052815.1 Chromohalobacter sp. HP20-39
TTTTGTTACTTCTTCGCCTTCGGAGGAGTGTCGTCGGCAACCTGCACGACAAATGCGGACTGCTCGCTGGCCAGAACCGCCTGCATGACGTCCGGATCGGTGATCTCGTCGCCCTGCTTATATGGTCCGAATTCGTCTTTGACAACCAGCTTCATGGGTCACTCCACAATGGTCTTGATGGGGAATTGCGCGTCGAGCGACGGGCCGGCGCTGACGTTTTCGATGGTCGCCGTGATCTGGGTCAGCGTGG
>NZ_JAWHTP010000975.1:0-250 GCF_033052815.1 Chromohalobacter sp. HP20-39
CCGACATTGTTCGCGCTGGCGGTGCCGGCCGCAACGCCTTCCGGCACTTCGACGACGCCTGTGGTGCCGCGAATGCCGAGCGTTGCCGTCGGTGTTTCGATCTTCATGTCGCCGGTCTTGGCAACGGCGGCGGCGACGAAGGCCATGGTGCCGCGCGTGACATTCAGAAGCGCGGCGTTGTCCTTAGCTCCTTCCTGATAGATGAAATTGTCCACGACGACGCGCGAACTTGCGGAGAGATTGAGCGTGG
>NZ_JAWHTP010000976.1:0-250 GCF_033052815.1 Chromohalobacter sp. HP20-39
GTGGAGGCTTCCAGCGCCATCGGACCTGCCACCCAACTACCGGCCGTCTCTTGGCGTGCTTGGGCGGCCTGCTGCCAGGCGCCTTCTCCAGCGGCTTCTGGCTGCCGCTGCCAAGCTGACTCCCACAATTGGGCGACCATGTGGCTGTCTGGTCTGGATGGGACGTGAGGGGCGGCTACTGGCTGGGCTAGCACGGTGCCGGCCCAAAGCGTGGATACCGCCCATATCCATCCCTTGCGTATGTCTTTGC
>NZ_JAWHTP010000977.1:0-250 GCF_033052815.1 Chromohalobacter sp. HP20-39
GTGCTCTTCCGATCTAGCACAGACCAAGCTATCTTGATGGTTCAGCGGCGCGTTGCCGATCTTTGGCGCACGGTCGCAGCAGGTGTCACGGAGACGGTCAATTGGGCTGACCTGTACAAGACATTGCTGGCAGAGCTGGCTGGTTTGGTCGCCCAGGGTGAACTTCAAGACGCGGAGTTGCGGGCTCGAATTGTTGCCCTGCTCAGTGCCAGCCAGCAAGGCAAACCACCCAGCCGGGCCTCGGTGGTGC
>NZ_JAWHTP010000978.1:0-250 GCF_033052815.1 Chromohalobacter sp. HP20-39
GTCATAGACAAGGCTGCCATCAGACTTGGCCTGCTCATTGCCGTGCCGACGCTCGCCAGCAGTAACCCCACGGCAAGCGCTGCCAGCCCCGGAAATATGCTCAGGACTCCTAGGCCTGCGCAGAACAGCAGCAAACTGAACGCGCAGAGCACGCTATCTGGGAAGAGACGCTCGAGCTTTTTCATCCCAGCCGCCTGAACGATGATGTTGACGAACCCCGACGCCGTAAAGATATAGCCGACTTCTCGCG
>NZ_JAWHTP010000979.1:0-250 GCF_033052815.1 Chromohalobacter sp. HP20-39
GCCCCGGCACGCCGCAAACCGCTCAAGGTGTCTTTGTGGATGCGCCGGTCGCCGGCCTGCATTACGTGTCGGGCAACCTGAGCGGCACAACGGATGCCGCGGGCCACTTCAACTACGTGCTGGGCCAGATGGTGACCTTCTCCGTTGGCGGCGTGACCATCGGCTCTGCTGCCGGCCAAGCCGTTGTGACACCGCTTGCACTCGTGCCTGGGGCCACTGGTGTGACCAACGACACCGTCACCAATATCGG
>NZ_JAWHTP010000980.1:0-250 GCF_033052815.1 Chromohalobacter sp. HP20-39
AGTCCTCCTGCCATTGTTGGCGGGGCTTTGCGTGCTCTATGCACCCACTGCAGTCGACCTCGCGCGCACGATCTGGTCGCGAGACGAGCAGGGGCACGGGCCGATCATCTTCGCTGTCGTCCTTTGGTTGGCCTACGCCAAACGGGTGGCCTTTGCTGCCGCCCCCGCCCTACCCAGCCCCGGCTTGGCGATTTCATGCCTTTTGTTGGCGGCGCTGCTGTACGTCGTCGGGCGCTCCCAAGCTGTGCTT
>NZ_JAWHTP010000981.1:0-250 GCF_033052815.1 Chromohalobacter sp. HP20-39
TGACCTGGGAGTCAAGACCATGAACCCGAACAAGATCCTCTCGCGGCGGAAGATGCTCCGCCATGGTGCCGGCGCGCTGGGCGCCGTGATGCTGACCCGCATTGTGTTTCACAGCCAACGCGCCGAGGCCGATAACGGCAACAAGGCGATATTGCATTATCAGGACAGCCCCAAGGAAGGACACCGGTGCGCAGACTGCACCGCGTTCAAACCCGGGGCCGAGGCCGATACAGGCACGTGCAAAGTGGTG
>NZ_JAWHTP010000982.1:0-250 GCF_033052815.1 Chromohalobacter sp. HP20-39
GGTCCTGCAACTGCTCGCGTCGCCGCGTCAGTTCATGCCTTGTGATCGCCATGCTCGCCATGGCAGCCATTCTGCCGTGCCGCGGCCCATAAAAAACGGCCCGAGACAGCAGATGTCTCGGGCCGCCATGCCGGGGTTGATTATTGCGATGCCGCCGAGGCAGGCGCCTGCGCCGCGGTGGCGGCCGGCGCCGGCTCGCTGGCCGCGACGGCGGCAGCCGGGGCGGGCAGGGGCTCGGGCGGCTTGCTGC
>NZ_JAWHTP010000983.1:0-250 GCF_033052815.1 Chromohalobacter sp. HP20-39
GGCGACCAAAGTGGTGGCCGGGCCGGATGCCGGCTGGATCATCGTCCGCTCCGGGCCGATGCCATAGGCATAGGCGGCCACTGCCTTCAGCCCCGCCGGCGTGGCCATCGCCTTGTAGCTGGGCTGCGCGCCGTCCGCCGGGCCGCCGCTTCCCGCCATCAGCTGGATCAGCCGCACCTGCGTCATCGTCTTCAGCTTCTTGAGATTATCCACCTCGAACGACTGGATGAAGACCGGCGCGTCGGCCCGG
>NZ_JAWHTP010000984.1:0-250 GCF_033052815.1 Chromohalobacter sp. HP20-39
GTGGCCGAGACTTTCTCGACGATATTGATCGTCAGCGTGTCGCCCACCAGCCGGGCACGGTGGTCTTCGAACAGCGGTCGGTAGGCGGCGGCCTGGTAGATGGCGCCATTGGTCGGCGCCAGCGGCACCGTCGCCGGCAGGTTGACGACCGGTGTCTGGCTCATCTCGACCCGCGGCTCAGGGTAGGGCGTGGCGCAGCCTGCGAGCAGGGCGCCGGCGACGAGTGGCGTCAGGGCAAAGTACTTCATGG
>NZ_JAWHTP010000985.1:0-250 GCF_033052815.1 Chromohalobacter sp. HP20-39
GATTGTTGCGATCGACAGTTTCGATGCGCTGGATATGCTGGGTCTGCTCGTTGGTGGTGACCACCTGATCGAGGAAACGCACCAGCACGTCGTGGTTCTGCTGCGCGGGCTGGATCGCAGAGAGATCGACGACGACGGGATCGGCGCTCATCAAGAGGCGCTGTTCGAGCGGATCGAAGATCAGCTTCGGCGGCGGTCCCGGCGGATGCACCAAACGCGAAATCGACGATTTCAGCCGCGATGCCCATTT
>NZ_JAWHTP010000986.1:0-250 GCF_033052815.1 Chromohalobacter sp. HP20-39
GACGATCACGATGAAGCGTGAGTGGCCGGATTGGCGCCCGCCGTCGACCATGCTGAAGCGCCGGCCCGACCTGCCGCGCTACATGAAGGGCGGCCTCGAGAACCCGCTGGGCGCCCGCGCCATGTATCTCGGCGGCTCGATCTACCGGATCCACGGCTCCAATGAGCCGGAGACCATCGGCACCGCCGTCTCGTCGGGCTGCATCCGCATGACCAACGACGACGTGACGGACCTCTACACCCGCGCCAAG
>NZ_JAWHTP010000987.1:0-250 GCF_033052815.1 Chromohalobacter sp. HP20-39
GTTCCACTTCGACTTCATCAGGCTCCAGCGCGAATGCGGGCAGCGGGAACCACTCCAGGTGGCTGAGCGAACCTGCTGACTTGAAGCCGAGCACGGCGGGTACGGCCGACGCACCTGCCGCAGCGCGTGCCGCCTGCTCGCGCAACTCACCGACTTCAGCAGCCAGCATGCGCGACACGTAGCGCGCTTCGAGGCCAAGCACCACTTCGTCTTCCGCATCGTTGCACAGCAGCTCACGGCTGAGCGCCGG
>NZ_JAWHTP010000988.1:0-250 GCF_033052815.1 Chromohalobacter sp. HP20-39
TCGCTCGACGGTGTCGACGGCGTACTCTTCGACGCTGCCCGGCTGGCCGTCACTGGCCATGTCCACACCCCGTTCGCCCCGGCACTGCGCGATGAACTGCTCGCGCTGAACACCCCGGGCCCCAACGAGCTGCACCGCGCCGCACTGGCCGCCAACGCGGTGGCGCGCAACTATGCCGACCTGGTCGCCCAGCTGCTCGAAGCCACCGCCACGCCGCGCGGCCAGGTTCGCGCCATCGGTGCCCACGGCC
>NZ_JAWHTP010000989.1:0-250 GCF_033052815.1 Chromohalobacter sp. HP20-39
GGCGGCGGCGTCGAGCGGGACGAGCCGGCAGGTGCGGCCCTCCATCGGCGTCCGCGGCGGGCGCGGACGCGGGCTCCAGTCCGGCAGCGCCGGGCCGATGGGTTTGCCGAAGGCGTTGAGGCGCGCGCTCACAGTCCGCTCCGCTCGGCGACCAGCCCGGCGAGACCCGCCTCGCCCTCGGCGCGCAACCCCGCGATGACCCCGTGTCGGTCGGCCTCGGGCCTGTTCTGGCTCATCTTCCACTTCCCCT
>NZ_JAWHTP010000990.1:0-250 GCF_033052815.1 Chromohalobacter sp. HP20-39
ACCATCGTGGGCACCCGAACCTGGCAGCGCACCGCGCAGCTCGCCATTGCGCTGGCGTGGATGAGCGCATGTACCGTACTCACCCCATTCAAACGGGGGAGGCACTGATCGGCCACCCGGCCTCCGCCGTGGAAGCGCTTTTTGGCAAACCACCCGAGCAATACCCTCGCGCCGACGGAGGCACGCGCTGGCTGTATCCGACTCACCCATACGGACAATTCACCTCCGCTGCAGACGTTGACGCGAGTGG
>NZ_JAWHTP010000991.1:0-250 GCF_033052815.1 Chromohalobacter sp. HP20-39
TGTCTCCCGCCGGCGATGCACAGACCTTCCTGGCGCAGGCGCATCAGGCCATCCTGCAGTGGCCATTCACCATGCTGCTGGGCAGCGTGGCCGCCAAGTTTGCGGCGTTCAACCTGCTGCCGCTTCCTGCAACGAATGGTGGGCAGGCACTGGCCTTCATTGGGCGCAAGCTTGGACTGGCCAGGACTTGGCCCGCTCAGCTGACGCAGTTGCTGATGCTGGCATATCTGGCATTGGTGTTGTCCTGGGC
>NZ_JAWHTP010000992.1:0-249 GCF_033052815.1 Chromohalobacter sp. HP20-39
TTTGCCCATGCAACAGAGAAAAGCTTTCGGCTCAGCGCAATGCACGTGATCAGCAGGGCAATTTCGAGCAGCGCCCAACGCACGACGTCGGCTATCCGTTCGTTTAACCTGTCAATGGACGCCGCGGCCTGAAGCAGTATCCGCATGAAACGTCATCCTGTCCCGGAAGCACCTGTGCGGCCAACGATGGGCGTAGCCGTGGAGCCCAGTGCAATGCGAATCATCTTAATCAGCGAACGGCCGTTTACC
>NZ_JAWHTP010000993.1:0-249 GCF_033052815.1 Chromohalobacter sp. HP20-39
TTCCACGAAACGGGTCAGTTGTCCACGCAAAGCCGCGAAGCCATCGTGCTTCTCGCAGGTGGCTTCATCCATATAGAGCGCGCGGTTCAGTTCGATCTGGATGCTGTGCCGGTGCGCTGCTGGATCGCCATAGCTGCGCACCAGATCGCCACCGCGATATGGGTCGTTGATCTGCACACGAAAGCCCAGCGCGCGCAGTGTGTCGGCCACCCACGCAGTGAACGCCGGATCAGCGCTGGTGCCGCTGCG
>NZ_JAWHTP010000994.1:0-249 GCF_033052815.1 Chromohalobacter sp. HP20-39
TTTGGGCGGAACCCGCGTCAGACGTCTGGTCGGAGCTGAACTATGACGGGCCCTGGGCAGGCGACCTAAATGCAACAGACAAGGCTCGCGTCGCATGGGGCAGGCAGGTGTATCGGAATCGCCGCCTCGCCGCTGGCTTCGTGCGCGGAATTGCAGAGCGACAGGCATATGACCGCGTACCACCGGTCGTCACGGAAGAGGGCAACTGGCTCGGTGAGGGCATTATTGCCGAGCAGGGCAGGGTGCTAG
>NZ_JAWHTP010000995.1:0-249 GCF_033052815.1 Chromohalobacter sp. HP20-39
CGAAGTACGCGGGGCGGAGGCGCTGGACATGCTGCACGCCATGAACACCGGCCACGAGGGCTCGCTGGCCACCATTCACGCCAACACGCCGCGCGATGCGCTGACACGGCTCGAGAACATGGTCAGCATGGCCGGCCTGTCGCTGCCACCCAAGACCATGCGCCAGCAGATCACTTCGGCACTGTCGGTGGTGGTGCAGGTTTCGCGCCTGACCGATGGCCGCCGCAAGCTCATCAGCGTGCAGGAGAT
>NZ_JAWHTP010000996.1:0-249 GCF_033052815.1 Chromohalobacter sp. HP20-39
GGTCCACGCTCAGGTCGGAAAACAGCAGCCTGCCCGGCAGCGGGTAGGCGCTGCCGTCTTCGAGCAGCAGCTGCACCTGGGCTGCATCCTTGCCGGCGCTTTGCAGCCGGCCGTCGCCCAGCGCCTGGCGCAGCCGCAACACCTCGCCGGCGGACTGCGTGAAGTTCACGTAGAGCTTGTCGACCTGCTGCACCACGGCCAGCGGCGTCGCCTCGCCCTGGCCCACCAGCGCGCCCTCGGTGACCAGCG
>NZ_JAWHTP010000997.1:0-249 GCF_033052815.1 Chromohalobacter sp. HP20-39
GGTCGTACGGTGGTGTCGATGGCCTGAGCGTGCGGCTGACCGCGTCGGGCAACCTGATCCGGCTGAGCTACCGTGTGCTCGATCCGGCGGTGGCCAAGGTGTTTGCCGACAAGAACATCACACCGTATCTGTTCGATCAGCGAAGCCGTGCGCTGGTGCAAGTGCCCGCCATGGACAGGATTGGGCAGTTGCGCCAGACGGGGCAACTGGAGCGCGGCCGGATGTATTGGATGGTGTTCTCGAACAAGG
>NZ_JAWHTP010000998.1:0-249 GCF_033052815.1 Chromohalobacter sp. HP20-39
CTCGTCCAACCGATCATCGGCCATCTGAGCGACCGCACCCGGGGGCCGCTCGGCCGGCGGCGGCCCTATATCCTGGCGGGGGCATTGTGCACGGCGCTCGCCCTGTTCTTGATGCCCAATGCTGCCAGCCTCTGGGTCGCCAGCCTGATGCTGTGGGTGCTCACCGCCTCGATCAACATCGCGATGGAGCCGTTCCGGGCGCTGGTGGCGGATCGGGTGCCCGAGAGCCAGCGCACCGCCGGCTTCGCG
>NZ_JAWHTP010000999.1:0-249 GCF_033052815.1 Chromohalobacter sp. HP20-39
TGTTTCTCGACCGCTTGAGGGTCGGACGAAGCAAGGCAGACAGGGCTTGTGTGCCCCGTCAAAGCTACGCGCTAGAAGAGGTAGTCGGGGAGGGAATCGTGTCGTCAGCGGTGTACTTTCGACGCGCCATGGAGGCCGTCGAGCAGATTTCTGATGAGACTCCGCCATGGGAAGACATCCTTTCTACGGCGCGTGATCTGATTGGCGCAGATGGCGGATCGCTCATCATGATGGATGGTCGTGGCAATC
>NZ_JAWHTP010001000.1:0-249 GCF_033052815.1 Chromohalobacter sp. HP20-39
CTGCTCTTCGTTGCCCTCTCTGCCTTCCTCCAGGTCGCCGGCGCCTCTCCCGATCACTGCGGCGCATCGGTCGCGGACGGCGCGCAACCGAAGGTGCTGTCCAGCAAGCACGCTGGCGCCAGCCACCTGCTCTGCTACCGCGCCTACGCGGTGCTCGTGTCCTCGGCGACCCGGACACCGCTGTGGTCAGCCGAACACCTGACCGCGCAGGCGGTGAACCAGGCGCGTGAGCTGCCGCGCGAACGCGAT
>NZ_JAWHTP010001001.1:0-249 GCF_033052815.1 Chromohalobacter sp. HP20-39
GACATCTGGATGCACAAAGGCGAGCAGGAACGCGCCTGGCGCAAGTTCCAGAACGAAATCCAAATGACGTGGTACGACCACCCCGTCAACCAAGCCCGCGAAGCGCGCGGCCTGCTGCCGGTCAACTCGGTCTGGCTGTTCGGCCAGGGCGCACTGCTCGACACACGCCCGATTGCCGAACGCATGATCGGCGCCGATCCGTTCTTCGCTGGTCTGTGCCACGCCGCCAATGCCACCGAGCTGTGCGCT
>NZ_JAWHTP010001002.1:0-248 GCF_033052815.1 Chromohalobacter sp. HP20-39
CCGCGATTGCGTGACGCCCCGGGTTCGGCGCGCAGCGGTCTACTCCACCGACATTTTTTGAAGCCGATTGCCGGTTTTTGCGAGTCACTGCCATTTATGGAGTGGCGACGCACTCGATCGCTAACCGCTTACACATCCATTGGGAACACCATGAACTCACAGGCCACACTGACAAAGCTGTCCGTCGCATGGACGCTGGTCCGCCACATCGCATTCTGGGGTGGTTGGGCTTTCCGCTTGCTGGTTGT
>NZ_JAWHTP010001003.1:0-248 GCF_033052815.1 Chromohalobacter sp. HP20-39
TGCGCTGCGAATATGCATCGCTCATCCTCCGAAGGTGCCCTTTTCTTTGCGTGCCGGCTGCTTTACTTGGGGAAACAGGTTTAGCTAGCGATCGAGGAGGTCCCCCATGGCCATGACAATGACCGGCGAAGTCCAGCTTGCGGCGCCGCGCCAGGCTGTGTGGGACAAGCTCAACGATCCCGAAGTGCTGAAGGCCTGCATTCCCGGCTGCGAGGAACTGGAGAAGACCGACGAGGGCGGCTTCCGCG
>NZ_JAWHTP010001004.1:0-248 GCF_033052815.1 Chromohalobacter sp. HP20-39
TGGCGAAAAGCGGCAAGTCCACATTGCCGCCCGAAATGATCACCCCGACGCGCTTGGCCACCACATCCACCTTGCCGGTGAACGCGGCAGCGGCAGCCAGGCAGCCGGTGGGCTCAACCACCGCCTTCATGCGGCCAGCGAAAAACTGCATCATGCTCACCAGCTCCGCATCGCTCACGGTGACGATGTCGTCGACCAGCTCGCGGATCACAGCAAACGTGTAGTTGCCCAGATGCTGCGTCTGCGCG
>NZ_JAWHTP010001005.1:0-248 GCF_033052815.1 Chromohalobacter sp. HP20-39
TTCAAGAGAGAAAAATTTTCAATATTAGAAACTTGGCTGTTAGCCAAGTTTAAAATCAAGAAGAATATGCGAACTTTTATAAATTCCCACCTTTACCCCACCTTTACCCCACCTTATTTATTTTTAATATAAATAATAATAAATATAGTATTTATAAGCTTCTTCTTCTATGTTGCCCCACCTTTCCCACCTTTCCCACCTTATAAAATCAAATATAAAAAGTTCGTTTTTCATATCGTCGTTTTTTT
>NZ_JAWHTP010001006.1:0-248 GCF_033052815.1 Chromohalobacter sp. HP20-39
GTCACCACGCTCTGTGCCTGTCTGGCTATGTCTTGGAGACGATAGATTTCCCACAGCAGCTCATGCACCTCCGGCGTAGGGCTGCGCTGCCAGATTGCTCGCAAGGCCTCACGGGAGAGCTTGTTGCGCTGCGTCGGTGCGGAGGGGAAGTCACGGGCGGTCATGGTCGAATTACTGTATATTTATACAGTATCTGCAGCCGATGGCACCTGTCAATGAGAGCAGCAATGGTGTGACGACTGCGCCGC
>NZ_JAWHTP010001007.1:0-248 GCF_033052815.1 Chromohalobacter sp. HP20-39
CTGAGCAAGCTGGCCGCGGCGGGAATTTTGAGCCGGGATCGGCAAGGCAACAGAGTGTCTATCGCGCAAATAGGGCTTCCGATTTACGAGGAACTGGCGAGCATCATGCGCAAGACTTCCGGTCTTGCCGACGTGCTCGCCGAGGCTCTGATCCCGTGTTCCGATCAGATCGACGCCGCATTCGTTTTCGGTTCCGTCGCCCGTGGTCAGGAAGTCGCGGACAGCGACGTCGACGTGATGGTGATCGG
>NZ_JAWHTP010001008.1:0-248 GCF_033052815.1 Chromohalobacter sp. HP20-39
GGGTTGTATAAAGGCCCTTTTTCAGCAATATGTATTTCACTTATTTAGCAGGTATTTTTGTTTCGGAGTTCTTCGCCGCGCCGTTCGGCCATCCTTCCGGAACGCAAAGATAACAACAGAACTCCCTTCGCCCCGGGTGCCGCATCTGGCCCCTCGCCGGCGAGGTCGTGTTTGAGGAAAGGATATTGCCATGGCCATGCGCCTTCCAGCGATCCGCTTCTCCGCAGCCGTGCAGCCGGTGACAGGCC
>NZ_JAWHTP010001009.1:0-248 GCF_033052815.1 Chromohalobacter sp. HP20-39
GGGCACGGTGGCTGCCGGTGTCGCCAAGGCCAAGGCCGATCACGTGGTGATCGCTGGTCATGACGGTGGCACGGGCGCTTCGCCGTGGTCGTCGATCAAGCACGCCGGTACGCCGTGGGAACTGGGCCTGGCCGAGACGCAACAGACGCTGATGCTCAACGGCCTGCGCAACCGCATCCGCGTGCAGGCGGACGGCCAGATGAAGACCGGCCGCGACGTCGTGATCGGTGCGCTGCTGGGCGCTGATG
>NZ_JAWHTP010001010.1:0-248 GCF_033052815.1 Chromohalobacter sp. HP20-39
CAGTGGCAAAACCGGCGGCTTCCAGCCACTGACCTTTCAGGGTGATGGCGGGAATACGGCTGTAATCCGGGTAGCGACTCGCATAACCGACGGTGACATGACGGTTATTTGCCGGGGAGACTTCTGCTTCGAACGGTTGTGCAATAGAATGCGTGTCAGTCATAACTGCTATTCTCCAGGAATAGTGATTGTGATTAGCGATGCGGGTGTGTTGGCGCACATCCGCACCGCGCTAAATACCTGTATAT
>NZ_JAWHTP010001011.1:0-248 GCF_033052815.1 Chromohalobacter sp. HP20-39
TCTATGGCTGGCGGGGGCGGCGCGCGACGCGCTGGCTCTATGCGGGCGCGGGGCTGCTGCTGCTGTCCTATGCCGGGTCGCGGTTCGTGCTTGAAGTCATCCTGCAGCGCACCGCCGCTGCCGCCGGCGCATGAAGTACCTGCTGCTGCGGGCCTTGCTGGCCGGCCTCTTTTTCGTACTCGGCGTCAGGCGCGGCCGCCCCGGCGAGCCCGAAGCCCGCCGCTCCCCGCCGCCTGCACCGCCGGCGC
>NZ_JAWHTP010001012.1:0-248 GCF_033052815.1 Chromohalobacter sp. HP20-39
CTCGCCGACGGCGAAGCGTTCGGCGCGCTGGTCGTTGCGATCGCGGGCCAGTTCGGAGCGCTTGATGAAGGTGGTGAACTCGGTGCCCGAGATCCGGACCTCGATGCCGCTTTCCTTCACTTCGAGCACTTCGCAGGTCACGACCGCGCCCTTCTTGACGTCGCCCGGCTCGGCGAAGGGGTCGCCTTCGAGCTTCTTGTCGCCGTGCGAGATCCGCTCCTTCTCGACATCGACGTCGAGCACCACGG
>NZ_JAWHTP010001013.1:0-247 GCF_033052815.1 Chromohalobacter sp. HP20-39
TTGGCCAGGGCAGCCATGCAGCTTGAAGGTAGCCCTCGCCAAAAGGCGGCGGTTGGACGACGAACTGGTCCTCAACGGCAGCCCGGCATCCCATGGGAACAGCTCCCGCAAGAGCTGGGCTTTAGCAGCAGCATGATCTGCTGGCGCAGGCTGCGCGACTAGCAGGCGTCAGCGTCTGGTATCGCCTGTACCAGGTGTTGCCTGCCGACTTACACGGCGCCGGCCAGCTTGCTTTCAGTCGTGCCAG
>NZ_JAWHTP010001014.1:0-247 GCF_033052815.1 Chromohalobacter sp. HP20-39
CGCTCTACGGGAACGGAGAGTCCGCTACCGCCTTCGGGCCGAAGCAGGTAGGTGATGATGACGGCCGAATCGAGCGCCAACGGCCGGATCACCACGTCGGGACGTTGGCATACCGCGATTCGGGTCGCCGTTGCGAAGCCGATGCCGTAACCAGCTCCGACCAACGTGAGCATCATGTCCAGCGACGAGACATGCTCAACGATGGTGGACTCGCGCTCCAGGGGATGTAGCAGCCGGGTCAATTCGC
>NZ_JAWHTP010001015.1:0-247 GCF_033052815.1 Chromohalobacter sp. HP20-39
GCAGCCATTTGACAAGAAAAGAGGGCTGTCTGGAAAATCGTGCTGCATCGCGCGCATTCCCAATCGGATGCATAGCAATGCCCGATTCGCCAGCCCTCCATACCTCTGATCTACCCAGCCGTCTAGACCGCCTGCCGTGGAGCCGATTCCATACGCGCGTGGTCGTGGCGCTCGGCATCACGTGGCTGCTCGACGGGCTGGAGGTCACACTGGCCGGTGCCGTGGCCGGTGCGCTCAAGCAAAGCCC
>NZ_JAWHTP010001016.1:0-247 GCF_033052815.1 Chromohalobacter sp. HP20-39
GGTCTCGGACGTCCCCGCCTTCGAGAGAGCACTCGGGGCGCCTTCACCCGCTGCGGTTGACGCTGCCGGCGTCGACCTGGCCGGATAAGTGCATCGCGCATCCGGCCGGTGACCGGCAGGGTGCCCGAACGCCGCCGCGCTGCGGCCTCCCGCGCAGCCTGCAAGGGCCGGCCGACAGGTCGCGTGCGGGAGGCGCAGGGGAATGCCCAAGCAGGTCGTGATACCGCCGGGAACCGGCAAGCCGCTG
>NZ_JAWHTP010001017.1:0-247 GCF_033052815.1 Chromohalobacter sp. HP20-39
GGAGCAGTATTCCCGGGCTATGACCGAACTTAGGTACAAAGTGAGAGTTTATGTACATGGATGTATAAAAAGGGGAAAACAGGAGGAAGCACACAGGATTTACAACTACGTGCTGGGAAGTTTGAACCTGGGGAATTTGCTCTTGTGAGAAAGGGCTTTAACTGTATTCTTTTTTGCTTATGGCCTCGGATTTTACCTGGTTGAGTACTTGATTGAGGACAGGGGAAACATTCTCCCTGATATCTCC
>NZ_JAWHTP010001018.1:0-247 GCF_033052815.1 Chromohalobacter sp. HP20-39
CGGGCATGCGCTGTCGGACACCTGGCACAAGCGCACGGCAGAGGCCCCATGCGGCCCTGTCGCCAGCTTTCGGAGCGACCTATGCCTGCGATTCATCCTGCCCTTCCCCTCGACACCGTGCTGCTCGGCGATTGCCGCTCAGCGCTGGCCGGCCTGCCATCAGAGTCTTGCGACCACGCCCTAACGGACCCTCCATATTTGGTCAACTATCGTGACCGGTCCGGCCGCACGCTCGCCGGCGATGCCG
>NZ_JAWHTP010001019.1:0-247 GCF_033052815.1 Chromohalobacter sp. HP20-39
GCCCCAAGGGCTTCATGGATGCTGTGCTGGAGACAGCACGCCGGCTGGGCTGGTCAGAGGATCGCTTGCACTACGAATTCTTTGCCGCCAGCGTCGAGGCCACCGGCGATGCGTTTGAAGTGAAGCTCGCCAGCTCAGGCAAGACCGTTGCCGTGCCAGCGGAGCAGACCGTGGCGGAAGCACTTGCCGCGGCTGGCATTGAGGTGCCGGTCTCCTGCGGACAAGGCATCTGCGGGACGTGCCTGGT
>NZ_JAWHTP010001020.1:0-247 GCF_033052815.1 Chromohalobacter sp. HP20-39
GTCTCGATGGCCGGCCGCTGCGGCCCGGTTGGCGCAGCCCCGCGCACGCGGGCCAGGTGCTGAAGCTGGCGGCTCCGCGAGGCCGCCTGCGCAGCTATGTCACGGTCAGCGGCGGCATCGCGGTCGAGCCGGTGCTGGGCTCGCGCAGCACCGACCTCAAGGCCGGCTTCGGCGGCCTGTGGGGGCGGGCCCTGCGCGACGGCGACCTGCTGCCCGTGGGCGAGGCGCGACGCAGCCCCACGCGCCC
>NZ_JAWHTP010001021.1:0-247 GCF_033052815.1 Chromohalobacter sp. HP20-39
CGTTAGGCGTTCGACGTTGACGTCTATGATCTGGTGCCGCACTTTGTATGCCGGTATTACGACTGCGATCTTGGCGGAATGACTTCTTGTCATGTTAAATCGGCATGAACCTGGCAAATTTAGTGAGTCGCCTGCTGCAAGCGAGCCAAAACGTCATCGTATTCGTCCAGGATTTTTCTCCATAGGAATTGTTCCACACAGCGCTGCTGCGCCGCATTAATCATCCTGGTACGCGCCGCGAGGTCGG
>NZ_JAWHTP010001022.1:0-247 GCF_033052815.1 Chromohalobacter sp. HP20-39
CGCCACTACGCCTACCTGAAGATTTCCGAAGGCTGCAACAACCGCTGCACCTTCTGCATCATCCCGAAGCTGCGCGGCGATCTGGTTTCTCGCCCGGCGAAGGATGTGCTGCTCGAAGCCGAGAAGCTCGTCGCCGCCGGCGTCAAGGAATTGCTGGTGGTGTCGCAGGACACCTCGGCCTACGGCGTCGATATCAAGTATGCGACCAGCATGTGGAAAGACCGCGAGGTCCACGCGAAATTCTTCG
>NZ_JAWHTP010001023.1:0-247 GCF_033052815.1 Chromohalobacter sp. HP20-39
GGAATGCCACCCACAAGTTCCACCGCGAAGTTGTCGGTGAAGAAGTGCGTGAAGGCGAGGCCGACGGTATCGGCTTCTTGAATCTTGGCGCCGGTGTTGGGCACCGATTGGTTGAACGGCGCACCGCCCACGCTCTTGATGAACAGCGTGTCGCTAGAGCAGTTCGGCATTAAGCGGAACCACCACAATCTGACGAAGTTGCTGCCGGCTGCTTGTGCATGCGCGGCGGTGGAGAGGATCATCCCGG
>NZ_JAWHTP010001024.1:0-246 GCF_033052815.1 Chromohalobacter sp. HP20-39
TGGCTGGAGGCAGGTCCGGGAAGAAACTGACACAACGCGACCAGGTCCGCATAGGCTGTCTCGTCGAGCCATTTGCGCCGCACCACAAATTCATCGCGGAAGTATCCGAGATGGGCAATGGGGCCGCCGAAAGACGTCAGGCCTAACTTCAGGAATGCCGTAAAGACCTCCCTGACCCGGCCTTCGGTTGCATCACTGCTCATAGGCGAGCACTGGCGATTGGCGTTAACGCTCCACCGCTTCGCC
>NZ_JAWHTP010001025.1:0-246 GCF_033052815.1 Chromohalobacter sp. HP20-39
TCCAGCTGCAGCATCGCGCGGCATACCCGCTGAATCCAGCGACTTGACGAACGCGCCAGCTCCAGCACCTCCGACCTCTTGAGAACGGACCGCCGAGGGCCTTTCCGGCCCTTGCGCTTGCCGCGCTCGGGGAACATTTCTTCCGGCGCCAGGACCGGACGAACATTGGAAGGCAGGTAGCGCTCGATGTCCTCACTGTCAGCCCCAAGGCGATCAGCAAGACTCTCCCTCGCGTTCTCGTCGGAC
>NZ_JAWHTP010001026.1:0-246 GCF_033052815.1 Chromohalobacter sp. HP20-39
CTGCGCCGCAACCCGGACCTGAAATGGCGCCAGTCGCCCCAGGCGGTGGCGGAACTGCAGGCCAAGCAGCGGGCCATCCTGACCAGCGCTGCGCGCCTTGTGAAACCGGGCGGGCGGCTGGTGTATGCGACGTGCAGCCTGCTGGACGCCGAAAACGAGGCGATTGCCGCCGAGTTTGCCGCGGCTCACGCCGAGTTCCAGCCGCTGGATGCTGCCGAGGCGCTGGGCAAGGCCCAGGTCGAGCGG
>NZ_JAWHTP010001027.1:0-246 GCF_033052815.1 Chromohalobacter sp. HP20-39
GTTGCCAACTTTTCCAGCGTCGGCGTTGACGTGGTCTCTCGGCCGTTGGTAGCGTGATTGGTGACCGGGTCCTTACGGCCCGCCGGATGAGCCATCACGTTAGTCCCGAGGATGAGCTCGCTCGATGGACGAGTCTCGCGCAATGCCTCCATCGAAAGCATTGCATCTTTATTCTGGAGCGCGCCGCAGATGGCCTCTGAACACTCGATTGACCTTGCTGTCGCCCTACGGAAAATCCACGAACTT
>NZ_JAWHTP010001028.1:0-246 GCF_033052815.1 Chromohalobacter sp. HP20-39
TGGGCGCCGCTCGCTTTTGAGTTGGCCATCGAGACAAGCCTGCGTCAAGGCACCCTATTTTCGCTGCGGTGGGAGTGGGTCAAGCTTGCAACTCGGATGATCGACTTTCCACCTGAGGCGCGCGGCGCAGACAACAAGGGAGTACCGCCCAGGCTCCCGCTATCGCATCGCGCGGTGGACGTGCTGAGGGCACTAGCCGCGCTCTGGCAGCGTGACCTGCTCACCAACATCGAGCGAAGCCGATTC
>NZ_JAWHTP010001029.1:0-246 GCF_033052815.1 Chromohalobacter sp. HP20-39
GGTCTTCAGACCCGACAGCGTTGCCTTGCCGGCATCGTCGTTCTGGTACAGCAGGCCGATCTTCGCGTCCGGGAAAGTGCCTGCGATATAGCGGCCGACGACGGCGCCCTCGATCTCGTAGGTGGTCCCGCCAACCATCGTCCACGGATTGACCGCGGGGTCCGACAGCTTGCTGGCGGCGGCCGCCAGGAACAGCTGCGGGACCTTTCGCGCGTTCATGTATTTCTGCACGGCGATGTTGCCCGG
>NZ_JAWHTP010001030.1:0-246 GCF_033052815.1 Chromohalobacter sp. HP20-39
GCGGCATCTACCAGCGGCACAACGTGCAGTCGCTCAACCACGGCATCGGCTTCAATACCGCAGCCATCGAGCTGATCCTGCCGACGTACGGTGAACGCCTGGGCCTCAAGGGCAAGATCTGCCGTAACTGGACGCTCAACCCGCACCCGACGCTGATCCCCGCCATTGAATCAGGCTGGGTGGAAAGCGTGCATTGCTTCGGCACCGAGTTGGGCATGGAACGCTACGTGGCCGCGCGCCCGGATG
>NZ_JAWHTP010001031.1:0-246 GCF_033052815.1 Chromohalobacter sp. HP20-39
TTCGTTCGTTAGCCCGGCCACTGTACGGTACGGGTACCGTTAGCTGCTGCCCGTGGAGCGGCGGCGAGGGGTGCTTGCTCGTGATGGCTCCGCGTTGCTGGGCTGAACCGAAGGACCGCTTCCGGCCAGGAACGGACGCACAGGCAATAGGTACAACATGAACAATTTCATCCTCTTGCGGAACCGACGTTTCGACGTTGCAGTCGCCAACTTGCGCTACAGCGGCGGCACATGGACTCTGGAAAT
>NZ_JAWHTP010001032.1:0-246 GCF_033052815.1 Chromohalobacter sp. HP20-39
GCTGTTTGCCCATAAACCCTCTTAAACTTCCCCGTACCACAGGGGCGTTAGACGACCCGCCGCGCATGACGACGGCAGGCACAAGATTGGGGCAGTAGCATGAAGACCCGAAGCGTGGTGATTTTTAGCGGCGAACGGTTTGACGTGCCGCAGTGCATTCAACGCATCGACCATCTGTCGACGCATGGCTGGCAGCTCCGCTACGGCGGCACCAAGCTGTTCTCGGACCACAGCCAGGATGGCAGC
>NZ_JAWHTP010001033.1:0-246 GCF_033052815.1 Chromohalobacter sp. HP20-39
GTGACGTAGAGGCTGCCCTGAACGCGACTGAAACCGTGCTCTCCAAGCACAGCGCCAATCTCCGTATAGGCCTGCGTCACGCCTTTCGGATGGTGCTTCTCGGTGTCGGCGACGACCAGGTCAAACGCGACCGCGTACATCAGTGAGCCACCGGGTCGTCGGTCAGGTGGGTCCAGCGGTACTCCGCCTTCTCCCCGCTCTCGACCATGGTCACCTCGATCATCCAATCACCGTCATCGAGTTGAC
>NZ_JAWHTP010001034.1:0-246 GCF_033052815.1 Chromohalobacter sp. HP20-39
GTTGCCCGTGATCGGCTCCCTGGCCCGTAGCACGAGCTTCCAGCAAGACCAGACCGAGCTGCTGTTCGTCGTGACGCCGCGACTGGTCAAGCCGCTACCCGCGCAGTATCCGTTGCCGACCGACAGCTTCGGCCCGGATACTGCGCGGCGAGCTGTACCTGAACGGCAACATGGAAGGCCACCCGGTCAAGCCTGCAGCGGCACCTGCCGCAGCTGCTACACCGACAGCAGCACCCGCACCGGCGG
>NZ_JAWHTP010001035.1:0-246 GCF_033052815.1 Chromohalobacter sp. HP20-39
TGCAGTGCTTCCTTGTACGACTGCAGCGAAGAAGAAAAGCTGTTTGTTAAGCGCCTGAAGTTAATCAAAGCGGATATCCACGCCCAGCTGAAGGCCTGTGATTGCGATATTTCTGAATGACAGGTGGAATCATGAAACACGTTTTTAAATATCTTGATTTTGCAGAAGACCGCGAACACGCAGAATCAGTGGCGACCAAAGAGTTAAAACTGGACCACGTAGAAAAATTCGCTATCCGCGATCTAG
>NZ_JAWHTP010001036.1:0-246 GCF_033052815.1 Chromohalobacter sp. HP20-39
CCACTGCACACCCATCTCGTGCATCCGGGCCTCGTGCGCAGCCATGCCGCGCGCCAGCCGGTGACGGTGTCGGTCACGCAATCCGCCGATGGCCTGCAGGTGGACTACACAGGCCAGGCGCAGCAAAGCGGCCTGCTGTATCGCCTGTTCGAATCGCCGCGCACGATGGAGCGCGCGCACTTCGGGGTGGCTGCTCCTGCCACGGCACAACTTGAATACCGCTACGCCAATGGCAGCGCGCTGTAC
>NZ_JAWHTP010001037.1:0-246 GCF_033052815.1 Chromohalobacter sp. HP20-39
GTGAGCGCACCTTCCTGTCCGAGGAGGCGCTCCGGCGGGCGAGGGCGAGCCAGCATCAGCCCTTCCGCCGCTCGCAGAACGTCTTGTGCGTGCCGCCGGCCGGCAGGCTCAGATGCGTGGCCAGCAGCGTGCCGACCATCCTGTACGCGACGCTGCTTGCCGGGCAGTACAAAACACCAGCCATCTACGCCGAAGTCAAAGCGGTCTTCACGAATACCGCGCCCGTGGATGCCTACCGTGGCGCCG
>NZ_JAWHTP010001038.1:0-245 GCF_033052815.1 Chromohalobacter sp. HP20-39
GTTGCCGAGCGGGGCCATCATCGACGGCCGCGCCGATCTTTTCTGCGCGCAAGTCCGGCAAGCGGTGCGCCTGCGCTAGTGCCACGCGGATACGCCACCACTCAAGCCTGCGGAGTCAGAAAATTTTCTTCCGGTTTCCTCCCATCGCAACGAATAAAGGGTGTCTGCCCGAGCCGTGGCACGCCGACCGCGTCACGGCACCCGGCACCCGTTCGTTCACCCTGGAGGAAACCATGCACGACCAC
>NZ_JAWHTP010001039.1:0-245 GCF_033052815.1 Chromohalobacter sp. HP20-39
TCAAGCCCGAGTTCCTGGCGACTCAGGTGGTCGACTACAACGAGTGGGACCGTGGCCTGCCGCTGTCCATCCCCGACGCTGTCGCCGGGCTGCAGGGCCGGGTGCTCGACCGCCTGCTGTCGCCCAACACCGCGCGCCGCTTGATCGAGATGCCCGGCTATCTGCCCGAGGCCCAGCGCAAGGGGGCGGTCTCGCTGGGCGAGGTCTATGGCACGCTGCAAGCGGCCATCTTCAGTGAGCTCAAG
>NZ_JAWHTP010001040.1:0-245 GCF_033052815.1 Chromohalobacter sp. HP20-39
GTCGCTACGACTGGGCCGAAACCGCCCGCCGCTACGAGGGCCTGCTGCTCGACGCGCTCCGGGACGGCGCTCCGGCGCGCCCCGCTCGGGAGGTGCCGCATGCGCATCCTGCACCTTAGCTCGCTCTATCCGCCCGAGCAGGTCGGGGGCGCCGAACTGATGGTCGAGACACTCGCCCGCACCCAGGCGGGCCTCGGCCATGACGTTGCCGTCGTCTGCGCGGCACGGGCGCAGGGCGAGCCGGT
>NZ_JAWHTP010001041.1:0-245 GCF_033052815.1 Chromohalobacter sp. HP20-39
GTTCGCGCGGGCCGATTGTGGGCTTGATCGAAGGCGTGCCGGCGCGTCGGACGAGACGCCGTGTCGGCGGTTCATCGCCCTAACGGAACACGCGCACCGGGTAAACAACGGGGCGCCGACGGTGCTCCGCAGGACCGATCCGAGGCCCGGAGCCGTCCGCCCTCGCCTGCCTCATCGGGGTGCGGTCAGATCAGGTCCGGACGCCACGTCACGTCCTCGCGCACGATGCGTGCGGGATTGCCGGC
>NZ_JAWHTP010001042.1:0-245 GCF_033052815.1 Chromohalobacter sp. HP20-39
CGCACCACGTCGATGGCATCGAGTGCCTGCGTCACCGCGGCATCGCCAGCGCAATGGATCTTGGCGGCAAGGCCGAGCTTCTCGCATCGTCCGAGCCAGCGGATCAGGTCCGGCACCGTCAGCATGGTCGCGCCGCGGAAGCAGCAGCCACGCACGGGATCGGCCAGATAAGGCTCGTGGAAGGCGGCGGTCTTGGCACCCGGCACGCCGTCGAGGAATACCTTGACATAATCAGGCTTCACATG
>NZ_JAWHTP010001043.1:0-245 GCF_033052815.1 Chromohalobacter sp. HP20-39
GTTCAATGCTGATCCCGTTCGTTACTCTGCTGGTTTTCGGCGTGCTCACTTACTACGTTATCGGGCCGGTGATGTCCGACCTCATGGGCGGGCTGCTCCACTTCCTGAATACCATTCCTCCATCAATGAAGTTTGCGGCAGCGTTTCTGGTCGGTGCGATGCTGGCGTTCGATATGGGCGGCCCCATCAATAAAACCGCCTGGTTCTTCTGCTTCTCACTGCTGGAAAAACACATTTATGACTGG
>NZ_JAWHTP010001044.1:0-245 GCF_033052815.1 Chromohalobacter sp. HP20-39
CGGGCTTTCATGTGAGCCCCATTGTCGGGCTGCTGACGCCCGACTTCACGCTGCATCCGGACCCAAGCGAAGTGGCCGAGGTGTTCGAGGTACCGCTCGCGTTCCTGATGGACCCGGCCAATCACGAAGTGCGTGAGTTGCGCTGGGATGATCGCGTGCGTCGTTTTTACGCGATGCCATATCGCAAGGCTGACGGCGGCTACCACTTCATCTGGGGTGCGACAGCGGGCATGCTGCGCAACCTG
>NZ_JAWHTP010001045.1:0-245 GCF_033052815.1 Chromohalobacter sp. HP20-39
TCCAGAAGTTCGGCCGGCTGCAGCAGGAGCTGGAGGACACGCGCCGCCAGCTCGCGGCCCAGCGCCGGCCCAAGCACACGATCGCGAGCTTCATCGGCGCCAGCCCCGCGGCGCTGGAGGTCAAGCGCCAGGCCCGGCGCGTGGCGCAGACCGACTCCACCGTGCTGCTGCTCGGCGAGACCGGCACCGGCAAGGAGCTGCTGGCCCACGCCATCCATGCCGCCTCGCGACGTGCGCACCGGCCG
>NZ_JAWHTP010001046.1:0-245 GCF_033052815.1 Chromohalobacter sp. HP20-39
CGCAAGTGCGGAACACCTGACAGGTCGCCGCCAAGGGCCTCCTCGACAGCGGTGAGGTTGCGCAGAGCGCGGTCCCGAAGCTGCGTGTGGTGGTCTATGCCGACGTTGTCGATCAAGGCGGCCGCGCTTCCGCGGTCGTCGCCGGAGAGTTCGAAGTCAGCTGGTGTGATCACAGGGGTCGCGTCGCCCGCAGTCTTGAACAACTCGACCAAGATCCGGACCAAGTCCCGCGTGCCCTGCGCCTT
>NZ_JAWHTP010001047.1:0-245 GCF_033052815.1 Chromohalobacter sp. HP20-39
GCGAGTTCGCGCTGGTTTTCAGCGAGATCAACTATGGCGTTCCGATGGGCGACGCGCTGGCCGCGTTCAGCCGCCGCGTGCCAATCGAAGACCTGCGCTTCCTGGTGATCGCAGTGCTGATCCAGCGTGAATCGGGCGGCAACCTGGCGGAGATCCTGGACAACATCGGCACGCTCATCCGCAAGCGCTTGCAGTTGCTGGACAAGATCCGCGTGCTCTCGGCCGAAGGCCGGTTGAGCGGCTGG
>NZ_JAWHTP010001048.1:0-245 GCF_033052815.1 Chromohalobacter sp. HP20-39
CGCGGCAAACCGCGCCGGAGCCGCGCGGTTGCGGCCCGGACCGATCCCGCCGATATCCGGAGCCGGCGCATGAGGCGCCACGCACGCAAAGTCGCGAGAGAGATGCCGGAGCTTCCCGAAGTCGAGACGGTGCGGCGGGGCCTGGCGCCCGCCCTGGTCGGAGCCCGCTTCAGCCGTGTCACCCTGCGCCGGGCCAACCTGCGCTTCCCCTTCCCGGATCGCTTCGCCGCCCGGCTGGAAGGGCG
>NZ_JAWHTP010001049.1:0-245 GCF_033052815.1 Chromohalobacter sp. HP20-39
GTCGGCAAGCTGTTCGGCCCCATCACGCTGGTCTGGTTCATCGCCATCGGCTGGGCCGGCGCGATCTGGATCGTCAAGCGTCCCGATGTGCTGTGGGCCATGAACCCGGGTCTGGCCCTGCAGTTCGCGCTGACCCATGGCCATGTCACCTTCGTCGTGCTTGGCGCGGTGTTCCTGGCCGTCACCGGCGCCGAGGCCTTGTATGCCGACATGGGCCATTTCGGCGCCCACCCGATCCGTGTGGC
>NZ_JAWHTP010001050.1:0-245 GCF_033052815.1 Chromohalobacter sp. HP20-39
GGGCCGAACGCGGCGGCCAGATCGACATTGGTCGCCGTGAAATGGCCGGTGCTGGTGACCGTGTCGCCCGACCAGCCGAACCGCCCGGTGCCGGCGACGAGCCCGTTCACATCGGCGATCACGCCATAAGTGAGCGGCGTGAGATCGTCGGGCTGAAGGCCGTCGACATGGAAGCGGACGCCGGGCACTTCGAGCAGGGCCTGTCCTTCCCCGCGGGCCAGGTCATGCGCGATCTTCACCTTGGC
>NZ_JAWHTP010001051.1:0-245 GCF_033052815.1 Chromohalobacter sp. HP20-39
CCCCCCCCCCCCCCCCTCAGTATCTCAGACCCCCCCCCCCGCTAACACCCCCGGTCACCAGACACTCTGGCCCTACACGACGCTCTTCCGCTCTTGGGCGTTTTCGAGCCGCTCGCCGTGCGCTGCCGCCCAGGCAGCTCAGAAATGCATGAGAACGGAAGAGCAAAAGAGTGAACACCAGGCACAACGAACGGTATCTCCGAAGGGCAGTTTTGCGGCAGACGGGGGGGGGGGCCGGGGGGCGG
>NZ_JAWHTP010001052.1:0-244 GCF_033052815.1 Chromohalobacter sp. HP20-39
CGACGGCGCCCGCTTCGGATCAGCCGCCGATCGCGTCGGCTTGTTTGCCACAGCCCCGGCCCCACCCGCGCCGGCAGCCGCGGCGCCAGTGTTGCCACCCAATATCACGGCCGTGAACGGCGCTGTCTACGTCTGCGACAAGGCGATTGCCGACGGCAATAACGTCGCGTGCCGCGAGATCTCCGCAGACGGCAAACAGTGCACCAATGTCACCTTGGCCGATGGCGATATCGGCTGGCGCGAT
>NZ_JAWHTP010001053.1:0-244 GCF_033052815.1 Chromohalobacter sp. HP20-39
TTTGCGGCCCCGCGCTCGCGCTGCCGCCAAGCCCGCCATGGTTCGCTCCCTGATAACTTCACGTTCGAACTCGGCCAGCGCTGCAAACATATGAAATCCAAGTTTGCCGGAAGGGCTCCCAGTATCGATAGATTCCTTCAGGGACTTGAACTTGATGCCGCGCTTTTCCAGGTCGTTGACTATGCGGACGAGGTCCTGCAAGTTGCGCCCCAACCGGTCTAGTCGCCACACGACCAACGTGTCG
>NZ_JAWHTP010001054.1:0-244 GCF_033052815.1 Chromohalobacter sp. HP20-39
CATTCGCACCCTTGGCGACCCGTCCAAGGCGTGAGGTTGACCGGAGTCTGAGATGAACGCGCTCGAAAAGCTCGAATCAACCATCGCCGTGCTACGCAAGGACGTGCCGGTGGTCCGTGTCGGCGGCCTCGTCTCCGAAGTGACCTCGACGCATTTCCGCGTTTCCGGCCTCGCGCGCCACGTCAAGCTCGGCGAATTGATCGGACTTGAGATCGACGACAAGGTCCATCTCAGCGAAGTCGTG
>NZ_JAWHTP010001055.1:0-244 GCF_033052815.1 Chromohalobacter sp. HP20-39
TCTGGGGCCAGTTGAGCCCCGCCGAGCGCGGCCGGCTGCTCATGCGCGTGGCGCTGCGACTGGCCGATCACGAAGAAGAACTCACCCGCCTGGAGGCCCGCGACACCGGCAAGCCCATGCGCCAGGCCCGCGCCGATGCCCGCGCCATCGCCCGCTACTTCGAGTTCTATGCCGGCGCGGCGGACAAGCTGCACGGCCAGACCATCCCCTATCCGGCGGATACCACCGTGCTGACCGTGCGCGA
>NZ_JAWHTP010001056.1:0-244 GCF_033052815.1 Chromohalobacter sp. HP20-39
GCGGACGCCCCTCGTGCAGCGCCTCAACCGGATTGAGGGACAGGTCCGAGGCCTGCGCGATGATCGGGGAAGACCGCTACTGCCTCGACGAGATCCAGCAGATCCACGCCGCCCGAGCCGCCCTGCGCGAAGTCGCCTTGCTGATCATCGACCAACACGTCTCTGAAGGCCTGAAGATCGCGGCCTCTGGTATCGATAACGCGCAAGCGGTCGAGGACATGATGCGGGTGCTTCGATCCGCGAT
>NZ_JAWHTP010001057.1:0-244 GCF_033052815.1 Chromohalobacter sp. HP20-39
CGCACGGTGCCGACCGGTGCCGGTGCCGGCAAGCTGCGCGAGCCGGTGCTGCGCTTCCTGCAGTGGGGGCGCACGTTTGGCGTCACGTCGGCCACCGGCCTGTGGAATATCGGCGACACGACCAACCCCGCCAACCGTCTCGCCCAGAGCCCGCTGCGCAGCCCGACGGTCTTCAATTTCTTCCGGCCTGGCTATGTGCCGCCAAGCTCGCAGCTGGGCAGCCGCGCCGTCACGGCCCCCGAGT
>NZ_JAWHTP010001058.1:0-244 GCF_033052815.1 Chromohalobacter sp. HP20-39
CTCGACACCGGCTCCGTCGCCAGCCCGAACCGCGAAACCGAATCCATGCGCGACGGCACCGACGCCGTGTCGGATTGGCCGCTGCTCAACGCGCTGCTCAACACGGCCGGCGGCGCGACCTGGGTGTCGCTGCACCACGGTGGCGGCGTCGGCATGGGCTACTCGCAGCACTCGGGCGTGGTGATCGTGGCTGACGGCACCGACGCCGCTGCCAAGCGCCTCGGCCGTGTGCTGGTCAACGACT
>NZ_JAWHTP010001059.1:0-243 GCF_033052815.1 Chromohalobacter sp. HP20-39
TCGGCAAAGCCGACCTGCTTGTACAACTGCCCAAGGGGCAGTCCGTGGTGCTAGACATGAAATGGCGCGGCGACAAACGTTACGCCGCCTCTTTGCATGAAGGCCAGCATCTGCAGTTGGCCCTCTACTCTTCACTCTGCGAACAGCAAACGGGCACTGCGCCTGCTGCACTGGGCTACTTCATCCTCGAGTCAGGTGCAATGTTTGTGACGGCACCTGATGTCATGCCCGAAGCGCAGGTAC
>NZ_JAWHTP010001060.1:0-243 GCF_033052815.1 Chromohalobacter sp. HP20-39
GTCCGCGCCGGCGAGGCAGCGGGACTGAAGCTGATCTATGAGGTGTTCGCCGACCGCGCCTATGAGGACGATGCGCAACTGGTGGCGCGCGGCAAAGCGGGATCGGTGCTCCATGACGGCGGTCAGATCGCGCAGCGTGTGGTCCGTATGGTTCAGGACAACGCCATTACCGCTGCGTCCGGAAAGATCATTCCGGTGAAGATCGACACCGTCTGCATTCACGGCGACACGCCGGGTGCGGTC
>NZ_JAWHTP010001061.1:0-243 GCF_033052815.1 Chromohalobacter sp. HP20-39
TGTTTGCGATCGCCGGCGAGTGCGGGCGCGGCCGTCACGGCGGCCGCGCCGCGAGCCCAGGCGGTTTGCAGCGCACGGCGGCGAGAATTCGAGAAATCCATGTAGGTTCCTTTGAACTAGGTCATCACGCTACCCGGCGACTGCGATGCGCCGTGGTCAATGCCAGGGCCGACGCAGCCACCAAGAGGAGTGCACTGAAGCCGAAGGTAGCGGTATAGCCGCTGGCATCTAACAGCACGCCTC
>NZ_JAWHTP010001062.1:0-243 GCF_033052815.1 Chromohalobacter sp. HP20-39
GCGCGTCGGAAACCTTCCGGGAAGAACCGGAGTTCGAGCGGCCGCTCAACGTGTACGGCTACTCCAAGCTGCTGTTCGATCAGGTCGTGCGCCGTGTCATGCCGACGGCGCTGTCGCAGATTGTCGGCTTCCGTTACTTCAACGTGTATGGCCCGCGCGAGCAGCACAAGGGTCGCATGGCCTCGGTCGCGTTCCACAACTTCAACCAGTTCCGTGCCGAGGGCACCGTCAAGCTGTTCGGCG
>NZ_JAWHTP010001063.1:0-243 GCF_033052815.1 Chromohalobacter sp. HP20-39
CAGGCCACGCGCGACATCCTCACCCCCGGCACGGCATCGACGTTTGCGGGCGGCGCCACCCTGCCGGTCACGTGGACGACCAAGGCAGGCGTGCCGTTCGTGAAGCGCGTCAACGTGCAGATTCGCTCTACGATGTCGGGCCAATCAACGGTGTTCGTAAATGGTGTGGGCCGTGCCTCGCCGGCGGCGCCGGGTACCACGCTCACGGTCAAGGTGCCGGGTGACCAGGGCGTAGCCTTCCCT
>NZ_JAWHTP010001064.1:0-243 GCF_033052815.1 Chromohalobacter sp. HP20-39
AATCGAGGGAGGCGCTTGTCCGCAAGAGAGTGTCGATATGCGACAGCACCTGGAAGACGTGTCCGTGCCGCGAAGGACGTCATTATATACGTTTACGCAGTATACGTTTAGATAGTATATGTTTGCGAAGTAGACGGATAGGTCATGTTGCGCCAACCTCCGGGCCATGACCGACACAGATAGCAAAGACATTGACCCCTACCTGAGGCGCAGGCTGGCAGAACATGTCCGGAACCTGCGTTT
>NZ_JAWHTP010001065.1:0-243 GCF_033052815.1 Chromohalobacter sp. HP20-39
CCTCCAGCGGCATGGTGTGGGTGATCAGATCGTCGATGTTGATCTTACCCTCCATGTACCAGTCGACGATCTTCGGCACGTCCGTGCGTCCGCGCGCGCCGCCGAACGCCGAACCCTTCCAGACGCGGCCGGTGACGAGCTGGAACGGACGGGTCGAGATCTCGCGGCCGGCTTCCGCCACGCCGATGACGATCGACTCGCCCCAGCCGCGATGGCAGCACTCGAGGGCCTGGCGCATCACGT
>NZ_JAWHTP010001066.1:0-243 GCF_033052815.1 Chromohalobacter sp. HP20-39
GCGGCCTCTTCTACGAGCGCCGCATTTCGTTGAGTCACCTCGTCCATCTGGCCCACGGCCTGACTAACTTGCTCGATGCCTCGGCTCTGCTCTCCTGAGGCCGCGTCAATCTCAGCCATGATGCCGCCCACGCGCTGCACCGCATGCACGATGTCTCGCATCGCCGAGCCTGCACTCTCAACGAGCGCGGAGCCGGTTTGCACCTTGTTTGCAGCATCGCTGATCAACAATTTGATTTCCTTC
>NZ_JAWHTP010001067.1:0-243 GCF_033052815.1 Chromohalobacter sp. HP20-39
TCGTGAAGCAGGCCGCGGCGCGCGTGAACGTGAAGCACGGGCTCGACCCCGAGATCGCCAAGGTGATCGACCAGGTCGCGCAGGAGATCGTCGACGGCAAGCTGGACGACCAGTTCCCGCTGGTGATCTGGCAGACCGGCAGCGGCACCCAGACCAACATGAACGTCAACGAAGTGATCGCGGGCCGCGCCAACGTGATCCTCACCGGCAAGCGCGGCGGCAAGGCGCCGATTCACCCGAACG
>NZ_JAWHTP010001068.1:0-243 GCF_033052815.1 Chromohalobacter sp. HP20-39
CTGTTCCGCACCGTGAGCCGGCCAGCCTCCCGGGACCTGATCGCCGCGATCCTCGACCGGCCCCTCGCCGAGCGCGGGCGCGGCGAGGCCCATCAGCCGCTGCACGGCCCGGAGGCGAAGCTGCGCCAGGGCGCAGAGCGCGTCGCCGCGCAGCGCCCCTCCCTGCCGGTGCGCGCCCGGGCGGCGGGCGGCGGGGAGCCGGCCTGACGGGCCGGACGTCAGCGGGGATCCACGGGCGGATCG
>NZ_JAWHTP010001069.1:0-243 GCF_033052815.1 Chromohalobacter sp. HP20-39
CCCCCCCCCCCCCCGATGGCAATCCACCCCCCCCCCCCCAGCGCCCCCCACCTCAACAGACACCCTTTCCCTCCCCGACGCCCTTCCGATCTTCGGCGTGGCCGATCAGCATCACCTTGAACATGTCGTCGCGACCGGGCTGGGTGCGAAGAGATAGGAAGTGCACACGTCTGAACTCCAGACAATTCGTAAGGAATCGCGAGATCCGGGAGAAGGGAGGAATGAGGGCGGCGGGGGGGGGGG
>NZ_JAWHTP010001070.1:0-243 GCF_033052815.1 Chromohalobacter sp. HP20-39
TCGTCAACCACCACACCTACGTCTTCCTGGGCGATGGCTGCCTGATGGAAGGCATCAGCCACGAAGCCTGCTCGCTGGCCGGCACGCTGGGCCTGAACAAGCTGATCGCGCTGTGGGATGACAACGGCATCTCGATCGACGGCGAGGTCGTGCACTGGTTCAACGACGACACCCCGAAGCGCTTCGAAGCCTACGGCTGGAACGTGATTCGCGCCGTGGACGGCCACAACGTGGACGCTGTGG
>NZ_JAWHTP010001071.1:0-242 GCF_033052815.1 Chromohalobacter sp. HP20-39
TCGAACACGGCCCGCGCGGCGGCGACGAGGTCAATATTATCGGCAGGGGCAAGAATTACGGCTGGCCGGTGATCGGCTACGGCATCGACTATTCCGGCGCCAAGATTCACGAAAGCACCTCAAAACCCGGCATGGAGCAGCCGGTCAAATACTGGGTGCCGTCGATCGCCCCCTCCGGCATGGCATTCTACACCGGCGATCTGTTTCCGCGCTGGCGCGGCAGTCTCTTCACCGGCGCCCTT
>NZ_JAWHTP010001072.1:0-242 GCF_033052815.1 Chromohalobacter sp. HP20-39
GCAGCAAACCGCGACAACACCGTCTCAATCGGCAACGCCACAACGCAACGCCAGATCGTCAACATGGCCGCCGGCACGCAAGCCACCGACGCCGTGAACGTCTCGCAACTCAAATCCTCCGTAGAAGCACTGGGCGGCGACGCCACGATGAATGCGGACGGCACCATCAAGGGCCCGAGCTACACCGTTGCAGGCGGCACGCAACCACCGTGGGTGGTGCGCTGACTGCGCTCGACGGTGCG
>NZ_JAWHTP010001073.1:0-242 GCF_033052815.1 Chromohalobacter sp. HP20-39
TCGGCCACCACTTCGCGGCCATTGCTGGTGCTGGCCCGCTGGTCGGCCCCGTGCTGGCCGCGCAGATGGGCTACCTGCCCGGCATGCTGTGGATCCTGGCCGGCGTGGTGTTTGCCGGCGCGGTGCAGGACTTCATCGTGCTGTTCATCTCCAGCCGCCGCGATGGGCGCTCGCTGGGTGACCTGGTGAAGAGCGAGATGGGCACGGTGCCCGGCGTGATCGCGCTGTTTGGCGCGTTCCTC
>NZ_JAWHTP010001074.1:0-242 GCF_033052815.1 Chromohalobacter sp. HP20-39
GCGCCGCCGACCAAGATGGACCAGAAGCAGCTGACCGAAGAAGGCCACTACGGCGTGTTCGGCACGGCCGGTGCGCGTACGGAAATGCCGGGCTGCTCGCTGTGCATGGGTAACCAGGCTCAGGTGCGTGAAGGCGCGACGGTCATGTCGACGTCGACCCGTAACTTCCCGAACCGTCTGGGCAAGAACACGAACGTGTACCTGGGCTCGGCGGAACTGGCGGCGATCTGCTCGCGTCTGGG
>NZ_JAWHTP010001075.1:0-242 GCF_033052815.1 Chromohalobacter sp. HP20-39
TGCGTCAAACCTTCGAACTGACGGGCCGGTCCATTTTTGATGGCGAGCGATCCCAGAAATGCTGGAACAAGGTCGAGATCACCTCACCGGAAGACTGCACCGTGGGAGATCCGCAAGCGGCTACGCATGCAATTTTCTGGGGTGACTCCCACGCGTATCACCTGATCAGTTTCATGGACAGCCTGGGGAGAGACTATGGGCTCTCCATTCATGATGTCACCCACACGATGTGCCCCCCTATG
>NZ_JAWHTP010001076.1:0-242 GCF_033052815.1 Chromohalobacter sp. HP20-39
GAAGACTCAGGGTCAACGCCATGCCACCGCCGATCGCAAGCACCTTTCGCTCGACATAGGCCGCGTTCTCTCGCGCCACGTTCGCCAGCTTTTCCGACGAGTCGGCTTTGCCCATGTACTCGCCGATCTCATCGATCAGATCCACGGAAGGGAAGTCGTGCCCAGTCCGCATCATGGAAGTTGCAAGATCAAAGCCATTGCGTGTGCCGGATGAAATGGCGAGCAGCCGCGACGCCAACCAT
>NZ_JAWHTP010001077.1:0-242 GCF_033052815.1 Chromohalobacter sp. HP20-39
TGGAATTCCTTGCCGGGCCACACGGTTTGCCGGCGGCCCGGAGTGTGGTGAATCCACGAAGTGAGTTCTGTTCTATTTGGTCGCCTTGATCAAAAATTGATATCGAATCGAAAATCAGAATTCCCTGAGAAACTCGATCGATCGTAGAGATTGGTGAATGCCCGATGGGAGCCGCCCGCAACTAAGCGGGTATCTGATTTGGCTCAATGTGCAAATTATCCAAGCTGATAGGCGTCCAGGAG
>NZ_JAWHTP010001078.1:0-242 GCF_033052815.1 Chromohalobacter sp. HP20-39
GCTACGGGTGCGCCACGCAGATATGGCTGGGGTGCATAGCCCCCGCGCTCTGTCGCGCCCCTGCTCGATCCAATCCTGATTGCGCTCTCCCCTGCGGCCCTCGTGCGTTGGTCGACATTGCTCTGTCGAGGCTCGCACGCGGTCGCGTTGGGATCACTGCAAGGAGCGCGCCATCGGGCGCAAACCCAATCGGGGTGGGCGTTTTCCATGGCGGTCACGGATCGCGAGCGCGCCAGACGGGG
>NZ_JAWHTP010001079.1:0-242 GCF_033052815.1 Chromohalobacter sp. HP20-39
TGGCCGCGCGCGCTGGCGCTGCTCTCGGGCATGTGGGGCATTGCGACGCTGCTCGGGCCGGCGGTCGGCGGCATCTTTGCGCAGTACGCGACGTGGCGGCTGGCGTTCTGGTCGCTGGTCGTGCTGATCGCGCTGGCGGCCGCCGCCGCGATGGTCGTGCTGAAACCGGCGGCCACCCAGACGGAACATCCGACGCCCGTGCCGGCACGTCAGCTCGTGCTCCTGGCGGTGGCCGTGGTGGC
>NZ_JAWHTP010001080.1:0-242 GCF_033052815.1 Chromohalobacter sp. HP20-39
GCCGATCTGGTCAGTATGGTGGTGGCAACCCACCCCGATCTCGAAGCCGATCGCGCTGCCGTGCGCGAAGGCGAGGCGCGCCTGGCGCACGAGCGCAGCCAACGCTGGCCATCGCTCGCGCTGCGCGGCACGGTGGATCGCGCCCCCGATCTGCAGGACAACCGCGTGGGCGTGGTGATGTCGATCCCGCTGTTCGACCGGCGCGATGGCCCGGTGGGTGAAGCGGTGGCGGCGCTCGAACG
>NZ_JAWHTP010001081.1:0-242 GCF_033052815.1 Chromohalobacter sp. HP20-39
CCGAAGTCGCTCTCCTGGTAGCCCATGCCGTAGTACATGGAGCGGTTGGGCGCACGGGCCACGCCCTCGGTGATGTTCCTGCTGCGGCGGTTGAAGCTCATCAAGGTCTCCTGTCGATGGCGCCAGTGTGGCGCTTGGAAGCCTTCGCATCAAATATATTGTTCGTGTTCTATTGATATCTGCGGTGAATCAATGATCGAACTGCGTCCCCTCCAGCAATTCCTCGCGGTGGCCGAGCTGCT
>NZ_JAWHTP010001082.1:0-241 GCF_033052815.1 Chromohalobacter sp. HP20-39
GCGCCGGCCTGGCCTGGCTCAAAGACGCGCGCTGATCGCGCCGCGCAGGGCCTCGCCGAGCGCGCGCCGGTCGCGGCCCTCGGGCTGCACCGCGGGCAGCAACTGCAGCTCGATGCCCAGGCCCCGCGCCGCCGCGATCCGCCACAGGCTCTGCGCCAGCGTGGTGTCGCCGATGAACTGCGCGGCGGTGCTGAAACGCTCGCCCGGCTGATGCCAGCGCAGCACCACCGGCAGCACCGGT
>NZ_JAWHTP010001083.1:0-241 GCF_033052815.1 Chromohalobacter sp. HP20-39
TCTATGGTCAGACCGAGAATTGCGGCGTGGCAACGCTGATGCCGAACGACCGCATCAAGCTCGGCTCGGTCGGCAAGGCCGCACCGTGGGGCGAGGTCATGATCTGCCCGAAGGGCGAAATCCTCGTCAAAGGCGATTACCTGTTCATGGGTTATCTGAACCAGCCCGAGAAAACCGCGGAGACCATCGACGCGAAGGGCTGGCTGCATACTGGCGATGTCGGCACCATCGACAACGAAGG
>NZ_JAWHTP010001084.1:0-241 GCF_033052815.1 Chromohalobacter sp. HP20-39
GGCGTCGAGGTCGGCGACGATGGCGGCGTGAAGCGCGAGGACGGCCGTGCGATCCCTGGCCTCTACGCCTGCGGCGAGATGGTGGGCGGCGTGTTCTTCAACGGCTATCCCGGCGGCTCGGGGCTGACTTCCGGCGTCGTGTTCGGCCGCCGCGCCGGCTACGGCGCCGCCGCGGGGGCGCGGGGCTGAGGACCCTCGGCCGAGCGCGACCGGCTCCGTCTTCCGTGGGGGCTAGGGTGCT
>NZ_JAWHTP010001085.1:0-241 GCF_033052815.1 Chromohalobacter sp. HP20-39
CTCGGGTCAAAGCTTGTGATCGCCCATGTCGTGGATAACGCCCACGTCAAATACGACTTGAGCTCTCCGTTCGTGCGGGAGGTCACGGCAGCGCTGGCTCAGCGCGGAGAGACGCTGATCTCGGCTGCGATTCGGAAGGCCCAACAAGCTGGAATCCAGGCTTCGGTCGCCATCACAAGAGATCCGCTGACGTATATTGACGTCGCCACGGAGCTGGAGAGACTTGCGGCGGAGGCTGGCG
>NZ_JAWHTP010001086.1:0-241 GCF_033052815.1 Chromohalobacter sp. HP20-39
CATGATCGCCAATATATCGCGCAACGAGTAGCCTGTTCCCGAACAGACATTAAATGTCTGCCCAGCCACATCCGCGCCGAGCAAGCGAGAATACACATCAACGACATTCCGCACATCCGAGAAATCACGAATGACATCCAAATTACCGAGCTCTAAAACAGGAGCTCGGTCGGCAAAGTGTTTGACTATCTTGGGTAACAAGAAATTGAGCGGCTGACCAATGCCCGTATAGTTGAATGGG
>NZ_JAWHTP010001087.1:0-241 GCF_033052815.1 Chromohalobacter sp. HP20-39
CCCCGCGTCTGCAGCAACCGGCCGATCATCGCCATCGTCCTGTCGGTGCTGCCGCTGATCGCAGGCGCGATCAGCTACTTCCAGCTGCCGCTGAGCGAATACCCGCAGGTCACGCCGCCGACGGTGCAGGTCACCGCCAGCTATCCCGGCGCCAACCCGCAGGTGATCGCCGACACCGTGGCATCGCCGCTGGAGCAGGCGGTCAACGGCGTGGAAGGCATGATGTACATGCAGTCCCAGA
>NZ_JAWHTP010001088.1:0-241 GCF_033052815.1 Chromohalobacter sp. HP20-39
CGAAGATTGGAGTGGTCTTACGAAGACTGTGCACCTTGTTCTGGGCATTGCTGCTGTTGCGGCCGTGCCCCTCCACATGTTCATTGGACGGAAGCGACACAACGGCTACCGTGCCCCCGCGAGCAAGAATGTACGGCACGAAAAAACCTGAAGCGAATCGACGAGGCAATCGTACAAGCCTGCGCAGCAAACCGCTCGGCGCGCGGGAAAGAGCCCCGGGGGAGTAACCCCCCGGGGAGGG
>NZ_JAWHTP010001089.1:0-241 GCF_033052815.1 Chromohalobacter sp. HP20-39
GCCGGAAAGCGCTCATTCTCTTTCCCTGAATGCCCGCAACGCCCGCGACAGGGACAGAAGGAACAGGCCGGTCAAACCGAGCGCCGCGATGACCCAATGCTCGCCGAGGAAAGCACCGGCGGTTGTGCCGGCCAGCACGACAGCGAGGATGGGCAGGTGGCAGGGGCAAGTCAGCACAGCCAGTCCGCCCCACAGGTAGCCGGTGATCGGTTTGTGCGTCTCGGACGGCAAGCGCTCGGGG
>NZ_JAWHTP010001090.1:0-241 GCF_033052815.1 Chromohalobacter sp. HP20-39
CATCCGGGCTGACGGACGGGGCGGCGGGGGTGCTGGTGCGGGTGGCGACCTGAGGAGGCATGCCCAGCCCCTGCCACACCCTCCAGCGAGGCGGCAGCTTGCCGCCCCAGTAACAACCGTGTCTGAGGGGAGCTTCGCTGGCCCGCACCCTCGCCAGGGGAGCCGATGGCACGCATCGCACTCTGCCCGCGACCTGTGCAGGCCGCCCAGACGATAAGGCTACGATACCGCCACGCAAGGT
>NZ_JAWHTP010001091.1:0-241 GCF_033052815.1 Chromohalobacter sp. HP20-39
GCCGCCACGGCCCAGCGTCGTCACGCGGCCGGTCTCGGCATGGACGCCCTGGAAGCCGGCGATCACCGCGACCTCGCCCTTTGCGAAACCCGCCTCGAGGTTCTTGGGATCGATCTCGGCAATCCGCGCCGAGCCATGGGCGTCCGAGGTCACGACCGGAATCTGCCAGCCCTGCCAGGAGCGGGCCTTGACCCCGTCCTTCTGGAGGGCGATCGCCAGGAGGCCCGCGGTGACGAGTTCG
>NZ_JAWHTP010001092.1:0-241 GCF_033052815.1 Chromohalobacter sp. HP20-39
CGCTCCGGGCGGACGCGGGGCACAGGTCGATATCAGCGGCAGCAAGATCGCCATCCTGTCGACCCTTGCGGGCGCGCCGGCCGACGGCGCGATTCAGCTCACCGCGGCAGGGCTGAACCGGCTCAATGCCGAGAGCCTCTTGATCGGCGGCATCCGCACTGACAATGCTGACGGCACCACCAGTCTCGCGCTCACCAGCAATTCGATCCTGGTTGCCAACGACGCGGCCCATCCGCTGATG
>NZ_JAWHTP010001093.1:0-241 GCF_033052815.1 Chromohalobacter sp. HP20-39
GTTTGGCACCAACGTCGGCATCGGTTCGCAGGGCATCCTGATGGACGGCACCGATGCGCAGAAGGCCGACTACCTGCCGCGCATTGCCAGCGGCGAGCTGATCATCTCGTTCGCGCTGACGGAACCGGGCGCCGGATCGGATGCCGCATCACTGCAGACCCGTGCCACGCTGGATGGCGACCACTACGTTATCAACGGCACCAAGCGCTTCATCACCAACGCACCGCGTGCTGGTGCCTTC
>NZ_JAWHTP010001094.1:0-241 GCF_033052815.1 Chromohalobacter sp. HP20-39
GGCGGAACTTGCCCCGGTGCCGCAGCACCTCGCAGAATTGCGGGGCGAGCGCGACATGGCCATAGGTGCCCCGGCAATCGGTGATCGCATCCCTGTCGTCGACCGACAGTTCGATCCCGATCTGCCCCAATATATGCTGGAACCGCGGCTGGAGCTTCTCGCCGCGCGCCTCGGCGCGGAAGCGCTCGGGAATGTCGGCCGGCAGGATCCAGCTCCGGGGCTCGCCGACCGCCATCACCGG
>NZ_JAWHTP010001095.1:0-241 GCF_033052815.1 Chromohalobacter sp. HP20-39
GGAAGTCGCCTATCTGACTAACAAGTACTTCCTCCGGGAGGATTCGAGCCTGGCGAGCGTGAAGGCCCCCGCGGCCTGATCGCTCCCGGCGCCCCTCCCGCGGTCGCGGGGTGACCCCGGCGAGACCGCGATCCGGCGGCGCCAAGCGGGGCTTCACGGACTCCTCTCCGGTCGACGGCTTGATCGGCCCGGGAGGGGCCTCGTCAGCCTCGCCGCCGCTCGAGGCATCGGGCTCCTGAAG
>NZ_JAWHTP010001096.1:0-241 GCF_033052815.1 Chromohalobacter sp. HP20-39
GGCGGCCGGCGCTCGACTCGGTGATCGACGAGATCGACCGGCTTCAGTCCTGATCCCGTCGGATTCGGCAGTACCGCCGCTTAAGGCGGATACCGCGCGGGCTCTGCGGATCGGGAGCCATGTTCCCACGGCGTCAGTCCGGGATGTCGCCCTGCCCGCGCGCGATCACGGCGAACAGATCGCCGAGGGCGGCGAGGCTCGCGGCCTGGAGCTGGGCTGCCGGCACCACGTGTCCGTCCGG
>NZ_JAWHTP010001097.1:0-240 GCF_033052815.1 Chromohalobacter sp. HP20-39
TGACGTCAAGATAGTGCGATACCGAGCGATGCAACGCAAGCCGACTGTCACAGCCGACCCGGCTGACGCGTCTTGCAGGTATCCCTCATTCCCTTGCTGGAGCCCAAGATGAGTTCAACCTCGATCACCGCAGACGATGCCTCGTGGCTCGATCTGTTTCGCGGTGCCAATGCGCTGCGCGTGCTGGTGCTGGCCGCCGGCGTGGCGCTGCACGCCATCAACCTCTACCTGACCACGACG
>NZ_JAWHTP010001098.1:0-240 GCF_033052815.1 Chromohalobacter sp. HP20-39
GCCACGCGGCCGAGCACGTTGTATTCCGGGTCCATGCCGTTGGAGAAGAAGAACGACAGGTTGGGCGCAAAGTCATCGATGTGCATGCCACGCGCAAGGTAGGCCTCGACATACGTAAAGCCGTTGGCGAGCGTGAATGCGAGTTGCGAAATCGGGTTCGCCCCGGCCTCGGCAATGTGGTACCCCGAGATCGACACCGAGTAGAAATTGCGCACCTGCTGGTGCACAAAATATTCCTGG
>NZ_JAWHTP010001099.1:0-240 GCF_033052815.1 Chromohalobacter sp. HP20-39
CGCGCTGCAGCGGTGGTTCAGTGACCGGTCTGATCGTATTGCCTGGCACATCGGTTTGCCTGCGGGACGGCGCGGGCGTGCTCGCACGACGCATCCTGCACCCACGTAAACCGAATGTGCCCGCGCTTTATTCCGGCGCGGGCACGTTGCAGGTGTAACGGTTTATTGCCAGGTGATGCAATCGATGCGCCGGCCTTCAATGCTCGGTGACTGTCGGCAGCGCCTGCTTGCGCAGGCGCT
>NZ_JAWHTP010001100.1:0-240 GCF_033052815.1 Chromohalobacter sp. HP20-39
GCTGTGAGCGGATACAAAGTATTGCTGGTACGCACGCGCAGTGAAGCAGACGACACCGCGAAGCATTTCCGAGGCCGTGGCTGTGAAGTCGAGGTGTACCCCTTGTACGGTGGCCAGCGGTTCCATACCTTGAAGGCCACCGACTTCTACGAGCTTGATCCGGACCGCAACGGCGAGCCCGGTACCGAGCCGGCACGCAACGTCACGCACCTAATGCCGGAGCCGTGGCCACCGGCGTTG
>NZ_JAWHTP010001101.1:0-240 GCF_033052815.1 Chromohalobacter sp. HP20-39
GAAGGCGATACCCGCGAGCGTCAGCACGCGGAGCTTGGAGATGATGCTTTTCATGTGGGCAGACCCTCAAATGAAAAAAGCCACCCGAAGGTGGCCTTGTTTCGATGGACGGACCGTCAGTCCGAGATGGTTACGTTCGGGTCTCGGGCCGCCTTGGCTTGCTCCACAGGCGAGAGACCGTCGAACTGAGCGCGCGAAATCGTGCGCCCGCCATTGCCGCCACCATTGCCGCCAGATGCG
>NZ_JAWHTP010001102.1:0-240 GCF_033052815.1 Chromohalobacter sp. HP20-39
TCAGGCCGATGGCCTGGCGGGCACCGTCGGCGTAGAAGAAATCGGCGTAGCGGCGCAGCGTGGGTTCCGACACACGCGACGGGTCGCCATACACATCGCGCGTGGCGGCGCGGATGATGCCTTCGGGCAGCATCCACGGCGAGGTCAGTCGCACGCTCAGGTGGTTGAACAGGTCGATGTAGATCGGCAGCTTCATCGGGAAGCCCGCCGAGTCGATCAGCACGAGTTTTTCGACACGGC
>NZ_JAWHTP010001103.1:0-240 GCF_033052815.1 Chromohalobacter sp. HP20-39
CTTTGATAATCCAGATGTATTGAATATGTGGACTGGATTTGTTGAGCCAAAAAAGGGAGATATAAGCATATTTCTAGATTATATTGAAAATCTTGTTGGAAATAAAATAAATGCTGAATATATCGTTAAATTGCTTGCTTATACAGTTAGATTTCCACATAGAAATACTGGAACATCAATTGTCCTTGTCGGTCCACATGGTTGTGGAAAATCCACATTATCAGAAACTATAAGAGCAAT
>NZ_JAWHTP010001104.1:0-240 GCF_033052815.1 Chromohalobacter sp. HP20-39
GTCGTCTCGGTGGCTACATCGTTGATCGAACGGTTGGTGCGCAATTCACTGGCCATCTTCTGGAGATCTTCGCTGCTGAGGTCCGTGCCGTGGATAGCCGACAGGGAAGCCAACTGCTGCTCCATCTCGCTGGCGGCGCCCGCGTCCTGGCCCTCGGATGCCCCGGCACGCACCGATTCGGCGATCTTCTGCGCCAGCGAGCGCACGGTTGCGCCTTCGGCCAACATCATCACCGGTAGC
>NZ_JAWHTP010001105.1:0-240 GCF_033052815.1 Chromohalobacter sp. HP20-39
TTTTCAAATCATCGCGCAACGCGGTGATTTTGGCGCCGCATTGCGCGGTGTCGCTGTATTACTCATATTGAGTAATTTAGAGTCAGCCTTCGAAACATAATCGCGTTTCTCTTCCACAGTTCGATAACGTTTGCGCCGTTGCCCCGCTTGGCTCTGCGGCGTATCGATGATGCGTATGTGGCCTCCATCCAGGCATTTCCGGCGTTTGATAATGTTTGCAATTGAGTCGAATCTCCTTCA
>NZ_JAWHTP010001106.1:0-240 GCF_033052815.1 Chromohalobacter sp. HP20-39
TAGGCGGATATAGTTAGATATGCAACTTATTTTTGGGTTTTGTTGTTTGTGGTCCATCCCCGGCTGGGGACGAAAGGGCGGTAAACCCCCAAGACCAAGAATCAAAAATAAACCGTAGCACTAGCCCTAAACGTCCGCGGCGCCCCCTGCGCCAAGATGAACCCCCAACTCGGCAACCAATACTTCTCATTCGTCAGGTTGTCGACATTGAACCGCAACGTCACAGGCTTGCCGCCCACC
>NZ_JAWHTP010001107.1:0-240 GCF_033052815.1 Chromohalobacter sp. HP20-39
GCGGCAAGGCCCGCAAGCACCAGCACGCCGGTGCCCTGCGCCATCGCGGATTGCAGCGACGGCCAGAACGCGATGGTGAGGATGGCGCAGCCGAGCAGCCAGACGCCGGAGCAGATCGCGAACAGGGTGTAGGTGTTGAGGGAGGGGCGGCCCCTCTGCACCTCCTGAAGCATCTGGCCGATGCTGGCGCGATCGTCATTGGCGGCGCGGCGCTGGTTGCGCGGTTCCTCGATCGGCTCG
>NZ_JAWHTP010001108.1:0-240 GCF_033052815.1 Chromohalobacter sp. HP20-39
GTCGCGACCAGCATCGGCGTGGTGACGGTGTCCAACACCGAGTTTCTCGGCGACGAGTGGGAGATCGAGGGGCGGGATTATCGCGGCCGCTGGATGCAGGTCGACGTCGATGCGCGCACCGGCGAGGTGCGCAACGTGGACCGCAGCTGGTAACCGCGTCCTCACCCGCGCGTGAGTTTTCTGAACGGCCGGCGGCGCAGGGCGCATGCCGGCCGTTCGTTATCCAGAACTGCCCGATGC
>NZ_JAWHTP010001109.1:0-240 GCF_033052815.1 Chromohalobacter sp. HP20-39
CGCGGTCCGCTCGACAGCAGCCGGAGATCGTTGCAGATCTTGGAAACCTTGACGGCCACACGTTTCAGGACGCCCGACAATTGAACGAACGAACCGCAGTCCTGCGTGGCCTCGACCAGGTTTGCCGCTGTCACCAGCGGCATGCCGGTGATGGCGACGAGATGCCGGCAGACCAGACGCGCGTAGTCCGGGTGTGACGTGATCCCTGTGCCGATCGCCGTCGCCCCCATGTTGATCTCG
>NZ_JAWHTP010001110.1:0-240 GCF_033052815.1 Chromohalobacter sp. HP20-39
GCACGGCGTGATGACCGCCGACCAGGCGCGCCGGATCGAGGCCCTCTACCAGCGGGCCAAGGCGCGCGACGCCAAGGCGGCCGACAAGGCCAATGCCGGCTTTTTGTCGCGCTACGCGGGCGGTTCGGTGTGGGAGTACTTCGCCGAGGGGGCCAACGCCGAGGCCTCGCCGCGGCGCGACGCCTACGACGGCCGTGAGATCGTGCGCGAGCGCCTGATCGCGATCGACCCGGCCCTGCG
>NZ_JAWHTP010001111.1:0-240 GCF_033052815.1 Chromohalobacter sp. HP20-39
TACGGGGCACGACGCGCATGCCGGTCACAAGCATGGGGGGTGCTGTTCGCATGGCCACCATCACGACGAGGCGGGGCCCGCCAAAATGATCGATCCGGTCTGCGGCATGACCGTCGATCCAGCGACGGCCAAGCATCGCCTGACCTATAGGGATCAGGAGTATTTCTTCTGCAGCGCGCGGTGCCGCGAGCGCTTCGATGCCGATCCCGAGAGCTTCCTGAAGCCGAAGGAGCCCGCGCC
>NZ_JAWHTP010001112.1:0-240 GCF_033052815.1 Chromohalobacter sp. HP20-39
TTGCCATTCTGTCTTCAAACATCTTCCTAGCTCGCAAGACTGGATACTTTGATCCGACGGCCAATCAACTACCTTTCCTGCACACCTGGTCCCTGTCAGTGGAGGAGCAGTTCTACCTGATGTTCCCGCTACTGCTGATTGGACTCAGGAGGCTCAAGCCGGCAGCCCTGTTTGGTGTGATGTGCGCCCTCTTCATACTGTCTCTCGCGTACTCGCAGTATGCCGTTTCGCATTTCTTGC
>NZ_JAWHTP010001113.1:0-240 GCF_033052815.1 Chromohalobacter sp. HP20-39
TCACGCAACGTAAGGAAGAAGACCTCGTCGAGATTCTTTCCGGCGTGTACGAGGGCAAGACCACCGGCACGCCCATCTGCCTGCTGATCCGTAACACCGACCAGCGCAGCAAGGACTACAGCAACATCGTCGAGACCTTCCGCCCTGGCCACGCCGATTACACCTACTGGCACAAGTACGGTGTCCGCGACCCGCGTGGAGGCGGCCGTTCTTCGGCACGGCTGACGGCACCCACGGTGG
>NZ_JAWHTP010001114.1:0-240 GCF_033052815.1 Chromohalobacter sp. HP20-39
CCTTGAAAAGTCGCTGAAGGGCCAGGCCGACGTCATTGAGTCTGTTCCGTGCCGGGACAATCCGATGCACTCGACGTGCCCATTGCTGGCTCAGGCGCGCAGGGCGAGCACGGATCTCACGGAAGTGCGGATCTCGTTGGCAGAGCTTCGAACCGGCTACCGGGACAAGCTCAAGCTCAAGACGGCGCTCGATGAGCAGCTCGCGCCGTTGGCGGGCCAACGTGCTTCACTTCGAGCACT
>NZ_JAWHTP010001115.1:0-240 GCF_033052815.1 Chromohalobacter sp. HP20-39
CACCCCCAGCCACAACCTGCTCAAGCACTTCCCGCTTTACTCTATAACGTTAGAAGTGAATTGAGTTCAGTCGTTTGATCTGCCGAACTCACTGGCGGGGGCGCGCGTGCCGAACCGGCTGGTGTCGTAGCCGGTGTCGCGCTATCTTGCGAGATCGGAAGAGCGTCGTGTAGGGGCAGAGTGTCTGGTGTCCGGTGGGGGGGGGGGGGGGGGGCGGGGGATGTGTGGGGGGGGGGGGGG
>NZ_JAWHTP010001116.1:0-240 GCF_033052815.1 Chromohalobacter sp. HP20-39
CCGCCCCCCCCCCTACGATCTCGCGCTCTCACCACCATATCACCACTGGTCTGATGTCTGTCGTTCCGTAACCTAAGATATTCCGTTCGCAGGAAACCAAGCCTTCGGGGCGGTGCGCTGCCGCCCAGGCAGCTCAGAAAATCCAGGTCCCAGAACGGAACACCACACGTCTGAGCTCAGCGCCCCACGAAGGTCAGAACATAAGCAGTCAAGGTCGGTAGACGACAGGGCGGGGGGCGG
>NZ_JAWHTP010001117.1:0-239 GCF_033052815.1 Chromohalobacter sp. HP20-39
TTTTGCGCACCGCCGTGCAGGCCCGACCGCTGCCGGAATCTCGCTGGCGATCGTCGCCGCATTGCTGCTGTCGCTGGCGGGCCATGCGCTCTGGCGTGCTTACCGCAACAACGATCGCGCCCGTGCGGAATTCGCTTCGGTCGCCTCGAGCGTGCCCGTCAAGAAGCGCGCTGAAAAAATCGAACCGACCGCGCTTGAGAAAAGAACCGCGAAAGACAGCCGGGCCGTGCTCTCCGAAT
>NZ_JAWHTP010001118.1:0-239 GCF_033052815.1 Chromohalobacter sp. HP20-39
CCGAGGTCAGCAAAGTACAGCCGCTGCCCGTCAGTCAGGATGTTCCCGAAGTGCGCGTCGCCGTGAAGCAAGCCCAGCGAGTTCATCAACGGGATGTCATCCGCATCGAGCTGCAACGTGGCGCCATGGCGATCACGGTGACCTGGCCGGCCGGCGCTGCCAGCGACTGCGCCACCTGGCTGCGCGAGCTGCTGCGGTGATCCAACGCTTCGCGGCCCTGTACGCGGTCGAGCCCTGGG
>NZ_JAWHTP010001119.1:0-239 GCF_033052815.1 Chromohalobacter sp. HP20-39
GGCCGGCGTGCTGTGCCAATGCGCGGGTCCGAGCATGCGCAGGCTGGCACTGGCCCCGCCGTAGATCGGCTGGGCCAGGATCAGCAGCCAGAGCAGCAGCGTGCGCATCGGCAGGGCCCGGCGTCAGAACCCCAGGTTGAGCGTCAGCCGCACCGAGCGGGGCTCGCCGGCGTGGACGACCTTGTCGTTCACCGGCGCGGCCTCACCCTTGAGCCGGGTCGCATAGAAGTACTCGATGT
>NZ_JAWHTP010001120.1:0-239 GCF_033052815.1 Chromohalobacter sp. HP20-39
TGTCCGGTGAGAACGGCGGCAAGCCGCTCGCGGCGCAGCAAGGCCGCCGTTTGCAGCGTCAATGCCTTCAACTTGCCACGCCCGGTGCCGGGGACCATGGCCACCACCAGCGAAGCCAACATCGCAATGATCAGCATCACCGCCATCATCTCGATCATGGTGAAGCCGGCACATGAACCCGCGGTTCGCGTTGGCGCCATCAGCTGTTCCTACATCGCGAGTTCGGTGATGCTGAGCAG
>NZ_JAWHTP010001121.1:0-239 GCF_033052815.1 Chromohalobacter sp. HP20-39
TCCGCGCGCGGCCCGCTGGATCCCCGCGACGGTGCCCGGCAGTGTGCAGCAGGACCTGATCGCCGCCGGGCTGGTGCCCGATCCCTATCGGGGCACCAATGAGGGCGCGATCCAATGGGCCGGCCTGACCGATTGGGAATGGAAGCGGACCCTGGCGGTAACGCCGGCGATGCTCGCGGCCGGCCATCTCGACCTGGTCTTCGATGGGCTCGACACCTTTGCCGAGGTGCGGGTCAACG
>NZ_JAWHTP010001122.1:0-239 GCF_033052815.1 Chromohalobacter sp. HP20-39
GCGCTGTCGGGGCCCGACTCCAGAACGTCCAGCCACCATGCATTGTGTGCGCCACCCACACTCATGTGGTTGGGGACGATGTCGACGATCAGCCCCATGTTGCGCGTGTGCAGTGCGTCTACCAGTTGCCCCAGCGCAGCTTCGCCACCCAGTTCGGGGTTCACGCGTGTTGGATCGACCACGTCGTAGCCGTGGAGCGAGCCGGGCTGCGCCGTCGTGATGGGGGAGGTGTAGAGGTG
>NZ_JAWHTP010001123.1:0-239 GCF_033052815.1 Chromohalobacter sp. HP20-39
CCCCCCCCCCCCTGCCCCGGCCCCGCCCCCCCCCGCGCCCACCACCGGTCAACAGACACTCTTTCCCTACACGCCGCTCGTCCGATCTGCCACACGGGTGCGCTGCCGCCCAGGCAGCTCAGAAAGGAATGGCTCATCAGCTCTGGGTCAAAGATCGGACGAGCCCACGGCTGAACTCCAGTCACTTCGTCCGGGAGCGCGGATGCCGGCGGCGGCTGGGCGCGGGGGGGGGGGGGGGG
>NZ_JAWHTP010001124.1:0-239 GCF_033052815.1 Chromohalobacter sp. HP20-39
TCGCTACCCGGCAACAGCTTTTGCTTCGGTCGACACACCTGACGGCGGGCCTGCATCTGCTGCTGGGCCACGCGGGCCGAGTAGCCGCCACAGGCATCTCGATTGCGGCGCAGCTCCCGGCTGATGGTCGAAGGGGATCGGTTGATCAAGCAGGCAATCCCGCGCAGGCTGAAACCTTGGGCATGACCGATTTGAATGGTGGCGCGCTCTTCAACGCTGAGTTCGGAATAAGACATAGG
>NZ_JAWHTP010001125.1:0-239 GCF_033052815.1 Chromohalobacter sp. HP20-39
TCGCGCGTCTGCAGCGCGAGGCGGTAAGCGGAGTTGCCTTGCGCATCGATCGTCACGCCCACCAGGCGGCCGGGCATCGAGCGCTTGAACGCATCACGCACGGCCATGTAGCCAGCGTGCGGGCCGCCGAAACCGAACGGCACACCAAAGCGCTGCGTGTTGCCGATCACCACGTCGGCACCCCATTCGCCCGGCGCAGCCAGCAGCGTCAGCGCGAGCAGGTCAGCCGCGGCGACGAC
>NZ_JAWHTP010001126.1:0-239 GCF_033052815.1 Chromohalobacter sp. HP20-39
GCTCGACCTGCGCTACAACAATCGCGTGCAACGCAAGCGCCCGCAGGCGCAGGCGGTGATGTTCTGCGTGATGGATGTATCGGGCTCGATGGATGAACAGCGCAAGGATCTCGCCAAGCGCTTCTTCATGCTGCTGTACCTGTTTCTGAAGCGGAACTACGAGCGCATCGACGTCGTCTTCATCCGGCACCACACCGTAGCCAAGGAGGTGAGTGAGGAGGACTTCTTCCATTCGCGTG
>NZ_JAWHTP010001127.1:0-239 GCF_033052815.1 Chromohalobacter sp. HP20-39
TTCTCCGCGAACCTGCCGTCGGTATAGAGCCGCGCGACCTCGTACTCGTCCTTGTAGGCGAGCAATTTGGCGTAGTTGATCGCAACAGCGCGCGGCAGCGCCTCGCCATATCCGCCGTCGAATGCGACCTTGCGCACCTGATCCACCAGATGGCGATAGCGCGCGGCATACGCCGCGTTCTGATAATCGGTCAGCAGTTGCGTGCGATGCGCGACGACCTCGTCGAGCGACATCTGGTC
>NZ_JAWHTP010001128.1:0-239 GCF_033052815.1 Chromohalobacter sp. HP20-39
TGGCAAACGCGTGCCCCTCGCTCGCCAGGTATTGCGCCATGCACAGCATCGGCGTAATGCCAATGCCGCCGGCCAGCAGCAGGTGCCGCGGCACGTCCGGCTGGATCGGAAAGTGGTTGCGCGGCGCGCTGATCTGCAGCGTGCTGCCCTCTTCCACGGCCTCGTGCATGGCGCGCGAGCCGCCGCGCGACTGAGCGTCGTTCAACACGGCAATCACATACCGATGCCGTTCGTCCGGG
>NZ_JAWHTP010001129.1:0-239 GCF_033052815.1 Chromohalobacter sp. HP20-39
GGATCGCCACGAGATCGAGGAACAGCAGATACCAGATGAACCAGCCAGGACCGGCGAACCATTGGCCCTGTCTGAAATTATTGACGTAGAACTCGAAGAAGCCGGTCTTGTGGGTCGAGAGGCTGAACGATGCGTAATAGGCAATCGGCATCAGCACGAAGATCATGGCCAGAAAGGGCAAGCCGAGCCGCAGTGCGCGGTCGCGCAGGAAGTGGCCGACGCTCTTCCGCTTCAGGCTG
>NZ_JAWHTP010001130.1:0-239 GCF_033052815.1 Chromohalobacter sp. HP20-39
GCCTGCTCGACACGCCGGCCCGGGTGACCAAGGCCTACGAGCAGCTGTTCGGCGGCTATGGGGTCGATGCCGAGAAGCTCCTCGAACGCGTCTTCGAGGAGGTCGAGGGCTACTCGGACATCGTGCTGGTGCGCGACATCCCGTTCCACTCCCATTGCGAGCACCACATGGTGCCGTTCATGGGCCTCGCCCACATCGCCTACTACCCGACCCGTGGCGTGGTCGGCCTGTCGAAGCTC
>NZ_JAWHTP010001131.1:0-239 GCF_033052815.1 Chromohalobacter sp. HP20-39
TGAGGAAAAGGCGCTTCTCTTCCACGCTCCTCTACCGCCGTATTTCGGATGCATCCTTTCCTGTTCATCGTGCAGGCGTGACGCGCATTGATTCAGATTTTCTGCTTTCACGCACAACCGGTGCGCGCCCGCGAGAACTGGACAATGCAACTGTGGCTGTCTTCGGCTGCGGGGCGCTTGGAGCGTCCATCGCGATGCAGTTGGCACAGGCGGGCGTTCGCAGGCTAGTTTTGGCCGAC
>NZ_JAWHTP010001132.1:0-239 GCF_033052815.1 Chromohalobacter sp. HP20-39
CACCCCCCCCCCCACGCCCACCAGCGGACCTCGCCACCCGCGATAACGTACGACGTGACTGTCGTTCAGTCGTGTTCTCTTCCGATCTCCGAGCCGCTCGCCGAGCCCAACCCGCGTCAACCAGTTGCGCGCGCGCTGTGACACCTGTGCGAGATCGGAAGAGCGGCGTGGAGGGAACTAGTGTCGGTTGGCCGTGGGGGTGGGCGGGGGTGGGCGGTGCTGTAACACGGGGGGGGGGG
>NZ_JAWHTP010001133.1:0-238 GCF_033052815.1 Chromohalobacter sp. HP20-39
GCGGCGGCGTCGCCATTGCGGGCCGCCGCGTCGTACCAGTAGCGCGCCAGCCGCTCATCGGCCGCGACGCCCAGTCCGGTCTCGAACATCGACGCGACAAGGTACTGCGCGCCGACGTCACCGGCCTTGGCGGCTTCGAGATACCAGCGGTGAGCCTGGGCCATGTCCTGGCGGCGCCCGCGGCCGAGGTAATAGCAGGTGGCTGTGGCCAGGGCGCCGTCGGCATTGCCATGTTCGG
>NZ_JAWHTP010001134.1:0-238 GCF_033052815.1 Chromohalobacter sp. HP20-39
GGCCAGGATCGAAACCGTCGGACCGGCGCAGACGCCGACCCTGGCGATCTTTCCGACCGGGGGACTGATGTCGCCATATTTTCCCGCAAGTGCTTCGATGGTCCTGCCGTTGAGCGAGCAGATCCGGTCGCCGGGTTTGAGGATCGTCTGCGAAGCGGGCGAGGCCTTCATGATATGAGTTATGAGCAGCCCCTTCCCGTCGGGACGGTATTGGATGCCTATTCTCGGACGATCGGTG
>NZ_JAWHTP010001135.1:0-238 GCF_033052815.1 Chromohalobacter sp. HP20-39
GTGTTCTCGTACACCTCGGTCTTCAACGCTTGCGCCGCGCTGATGGTGTTCTTGAGGAAGTTAGCGGCATCGAACACCGGCCAGCCGGAGGCATGGGCGGGGCTCGACAGCACGACGGCGGATGCGGCCACGACGAATGTGCCGCGCATCTTTCGCAAAGTTGCAGAGAATGTGGTCTTGAGCATGGGTGGCTCCTTCGATTGAGAGATGGCGCAACGCAGCGCCGTGGTACGACTTC
>NZ_JAWHTP010001136.1:0-205 GCF_033052815.1 Chromohalobacter sp. HP20-39
CAGGACGTTGCCCTGCTGTGTCTTCTGCAGGATGTTGCCGTTGGCGTCGTTGACGAAGGCGCGGCTATTCGCATCCTTGGTCGTGTCCTCGACTTCCACCAGGTTGCCGTTGACGTCGTAGTGGTCGAGCGTGGTCCCGCTCTGGCCGGCGTTGTCGCTGCGGAAGCCGGTAACGCTCGCCTCCTTGTAGCCCTCGAACTTGGTG
>NZ_JAWHTP010001137.1:0-238 GCF_033052815.1 Chromohalobacter sp. HP20-39
GTGCAATGCCACCATCATGGCGATCGGCTTAGCGCTCGGGCTGTATTACCTCGTCGCGCAGATGTTTGCCTCGGCCATCACCGCGGTCTTCAACTTTCTGGTGCACCGGCACTGGACCTTTCGCGATGCGGCGGCCGTGGGCAGGCCGAGCAGGCCGCCCCGGCCGTCAGCGTAATCAGTGCCGGCTGGCGGCGCTGCGCAGGCTCGGGGGGCTTTCGGTGGTGAAGGTGACTTCGCC
>NZ_JAWHTP010001138.1:0-238 GCF_033052815.1 Chromohalobacter sp. HP20-39
CGCTTGTCGGCCAAGAAGTCGTCCTTGGCCATCCCTTCCACGAAGCTGCGCGCATCGGTTGCGGCCTGCTGAATGTGGTCGAGGTAATCGGGCAGGCGGTTCTCGCTCATATCGGTTGCGCCTCCGCGAGCACCTTGGCCCGGAACTTCGGCGGCAGGTCGCCGGGAGTCAGCAGATCGACGTCAACGCCGAGCAGCGATTTCAGTTCTTCTTCCAAATCGCCCAAGTCCAACAACGT
>NZ_JAWHTP010001139.1:0-238 GCF_033052815.1 Chromohalobacter sp. HP20-39
GCCTCGGGCCTGGCGGAATTCGCCACCCACACGCACGACCTGCACCACGGCGTTCTGGGCAACCCACAGGGCAACGAATTGCCGGCCGCCAGCACGCACGAATATCTGCCCAAGATGGGCCGGTATGAGACCGACGACGAGTATCGCAAGCGCGTGCGTGATGATCTGCAGCGCAGCGTCGACATCATCCAGAAGAACATCGGCGCCAAGGTGCACACCGTGGTCTGGCCGTACGGTG
>NZ_JAWHTP010001140.1:0-238 GCF_033052815.1 Chromohalobacter sp. HP20-39
ATTTTCTTGGACCTGTTGCCGTGTCATATCTGCGGCGAACGGTTGAGCGTTTGCTCCAGCAGCAAAAAGTGCGGAAAGCAGAACAGCAAAGCGAATTTTCTTGGACATGGTCAATACTCCTTGACGTTAAAAATAATGGCGTGGTCCTTACGCCTTTCGGATACCCCGTAGACAAATAATAACACCCATGAAGATATGTTCAAGTGTTTATTTTTAGAGTGCTTTTTGCTTGTGGGGT
>NZ_JAWHTP010001141.1:0-238 GCF_033052815.1 Chromohalobacter sp. HP20-39
CTTCGACCGACTGAGCGTGCGCGCAGACCGCGCGCTGTACGACGCCAAGCACCAGGGGCGCAACAGGATCTGCGCGGCCGACGTCGCCAACGCTGCCAGTGTGGTCTAGCCCACCGGGCCGGCGTTCCCTGCCTATTCTGTAGAGGTGTGCACACCACCCTGCAGGAGGCGCCATGTCTATCCACGATGGGTTTGTCGGCACGATCGGCAACACGCCACTGATCCGCTTGGCCCGGCT
>NZ_JAWHTP010001142.1:0-238 GCF_033052815.1 Chromohalobacter sp. HP20-39
GATCCGCCGCGCGAGATCGCGGCGACGCCGGCCGCGGAACCGCTCCGCGCCGTCGAGGTGGTGACGATCCCCGAACCCCTGCCGCTCCCCGGCCAATTGAAGCCGGTCGCGGCCGGGGCAGCGACTTCCGAGCCCGCCGATCCGCGCCGCCGTGTCGGGGCCGCCAACGCGGCCGCCCGCGTGCAGCCGGTGCGCGACGGTTTCCTCAACGCCATCCAGCAATATCCCTGGACGGACG
>NZ_JAWHTP010001143.1:0-238 GCF_033052815.1 Chromohalobacter sp. HP20-39
TGCCGCGCATGCCTCCGTCGCCATGGCGAAAGGCGCCGTCGAGGGCATGGCGCTGTCCCTGGCGGCCGAACTCGCGCCCCAGATCCGCATCAACGTCGTGGCGCCCTCGCTGACGCGCACGCCGCTCGCTGCGGGGATCACCGGCAACGAGACCCTCGCGCAGGGGATTGCGGCCATGCATGCCCTCCAACGGCTCGGGCGTCCGGAGGATGTCGGCGCCCTGGCCGCCTTCCTGGTC
>NZ_JAWHTP010001144.1:0-238 GCF_033052815.1 Chromohalobacter sp. HP20-39
GCCGTCCACAGCAGCCGGCCCGCCAGGCCCAGCGCCTCGGCGCTGTGCAGCGGGAAGACGCTGTCGACGAGCTGGTTGCCGGCCGGCGCCGTGAGGGGGTCGTAGCGCTCCAGCACACGGCCCTGGCGGTCCATCCGCACCCGGGTGTAGCCGGTGGACGCACGCAGTTCGCCGGGCTGCAGCAGGCGCACCTCGACCGGCCCGGTGCCGGCCAGGCTCAGGCGCGACCAGCGCGCCG
>NZ_JAWHTP010001145.1:0-238 GCF_033052815.1 Chromohalobacter sp. HP20-39
TGCAGAGGACCAGTCCCATGCCAAGTCTCCGCGAGGGGCGATGGCCCCTCGAGTCACGCTCGGCTTAGTACGAGCCGAACTTGTAGTTCAGGCCGGCGCGGACGACGGCGAACTCGGTCTTGGCGGCGGCGCCGTTGAGGTAGGCGGTGCCGTTCGGGGGCAGGAGGTTGCCGTAGAAGACGCCGCCGGCGGAGTTCTTCTGGCGGTCGAGGCTGACGTACAGGCCTTCGACCTTCAG
>NZ_JAWHTP010001146.1:0-238 GCF_033052815.1 Chromohalobacter sp. HP20-39
GTGATTGACGACAGCAGCAGGAAGGACGTGTTCAGCGCCACCAGCGGCAGCTCGAACAGTTCCGCCCCGGTGGGCCCGCCCGCATACTCGCGGCCCAGCACGCCATAAGCGGCAAACAGGCACGCGAAGATCAGGCAATCACTCATCAGGTAGATCCAGAACCCGAGCAGCGTGCCGTTGGGCACGTGATGCTCTCCGGTAACGTGGAACTGGTAGCCACCCGGCGGGACCACATCCG
>NZ_JAWHTP010001147.1:0-238 GCF_033052815.1 Chromohalobacter sp. HP20-39
CATTGAAGACGCCCCCCTGGTGAAAGAAGCCCATATGAAACGGGGCCTGCGAACTGATGGCCACCGCCGGGTTGCCGAATGGCTGACGGCCAAAGCCATAGGCCGGGTGGCCGGGGTTGTCGTCTAACAGGTTGTGGTCGTGCCCATAGTCGGGCTCGTCGCAGGCCGAGGCCAGCACCGCCCGCGCCGGCACGGCCTCACCCGGCTGCAGCGCAACGAAACGCTGCGTCGCCCCGGC
>NZ_JAWHTP010001148.1:0-237 GCF_033052815.1 Chromohalobacter sp. HP20-39
TCGGAGGCCGCAGCCGCCTCCGCGACGACGGCACCCGTGGCGAAAGCGTCTGCCGGCACCGCCGAGGCCTTCGACCTTGCGCCCCTCGTCGCGCGCATCGCCGCAGCGCCCCGCGACCCGGGGGCCCAGTCCGGCCGCCGGATCCTGATCGTCGAGACCGAGGACCGGCGCGGTCCGGCGACGCTCTCAGAGGCCCTGACCCGTGCCCTCGGCCGCGAGGGGAGCCTCGTCGCCGTG
>NZ_JAWHTP010001149.1:0-237 GCF_033052815.1 Chromohalobacter sp. HP20-39
GCTCAAGCTCGCCAACATGGAGACCGAGATCGCGCTCGGGCTGCAGGCGGCGCTGCGCGCGGGCCGGATGTTCGACGAGGGCATGCTCGCTCCGGAAGCGATCAGCATCATCAAGCGCAACAATTGCGGCAAGGCGCTCGACATCGCCCGCATCGCGCGTGACATGCATGGCGGCAACGGCATCTCGGCCGAGTTCCATGTGATGCGCCACGCGATCAACCTCGAGACGGTCAACAC
>NZ_JAWHTP010001150.1:0-237 GCF_033052815.1 Chromohalobacter sp. HP20-39
CTCGGCGCAGGGCGTGATCACCGACGACGACACCAGCAGCACCGGCGGCATCAGCGTCGACACCACCGGCGGTATCGGCACGACGACACTGGTCAGCACGCTGCCGGCGCTTCCGGCTGCGGTCGCGCCGCTGCTCGCCGAGGCGGGCGGCGTGCAGGCTGCGACGCCCAGCACCGGAGAGGTGCACCTGACCCAGGGCGAGCTCAATGCGGTGGTGTCGGCTGCGATCGCCGAATG
>NZ_JAWHTP010001151.1:0-237 GCF_033052815.1 Chromohalobacter sp. HP20-39
GTCACGGAGGTCAGACCACCGTTGGCCTTCACGATGTCGTACGCCGCCGCCACCATGTTGCCGATGTCCGTCTCTTCCTGCGCCGCCACAGCGTCCGGGCCGTTCGAATCGACGCGCAGCCATTCGCCGTTGATCTCGTTGGCGATCTCCCACACGTCCACCACGTTCTTCAGGGTGCCCACCAGCTCGTTGGTACGTGCCGTGTAGGTTTGCAGATCGCTCGGGAAGTAGTACGAG
>NZ_JAWHTP010001152.1:0-237 GCF_033052815.1 Chromohalobacter sp. HP20-39
GGCCTGGGCGGAGAGCACTTCCGGCGCCGAATTGGCGGTAGTGCCGCTGATCAGCGCATTGTTCGCCGCAAGCTCGCCGCTGGCGGCGCCGCGGGTCGAGCTGGCCTGGGCCACGCCGGCCCGCGCCAGCTCCAGATTGGCCCTGGCCGAGGAGAAGGCGTTGGTCGCCGAAGTGAGCTCCTCGCCCGACACCGCACCATTGGGGGCGAGGCGCTGGCGCCGGGCGAGGTCCACCCG
>NZ_JAWHTP010001153.1:0-237 GCF_033052815.1 Chromohalobacter sp. HP20-39
GATGACCTTCTTGCGCGACATGGCGATCGCGCCCTTGGCAAGGTTCACCGTCACGATCATTGGCAGCATCTCCGGCGTCAGACCGACCGCAACCGCCACGGCAAACAGGAGCGCCTCAAACCAGTTGCCCTTGGTCAACCCGTTGATCAGGAAGACAGTGGGTGCCATCACCAGGATCAACGTCAGCATGAGCCAGGTAAAACGCGTGATGCCGCGATCGAAGCTGGTCTGCACGCG
>NZ_JAWHTP010001154.1:0-237 GCF_033052815.1 Chromohalobacter sp. HP20-39
GGTCGTTCACGGCGCGATACGCGGTCGTGGAGGGGCTGTCATTGGCCGAAGCGCTGGAGGGCATCGCGTGCCCCTGGTGACCTGCGCTGGCGCTGGCATGCGTCGCTTCACCCGACGGGTCCACCTTCTTCTGGACGGCCACCAGGCCGGCGGCGACCACGACGGCGCCCGCAATGAACAAGAGGCTGAACTTGTTGACCTTCATGAAAAAACTCCTTGAATGAGGTTGATGGGTTC
>NZ_JAWHTP010001155.1:0-237 GCF_033052815.1 Chromohalobacter sp. HP20-39
CGCTGGCCATTTCCCCGGCCGCCAGCAGGTCCATGGCCGAGAGCAAGGCATCGCCCTCGATCGGCCCCTGCAACAGGATGGCCTGGCCCGTCTGGCGATCGAGCAGTCGCAGCGACGGCGTGGCGGTCACGCCGCTCTTGGTGGCTTCCGCGGCCTGCGCGCGGATGGCCACGTTGGGGCGCTCGCTAGCCATGCACTGTTCGATGGCTGACGTTGTTTCGGGGTAACGCAAGCCAT
>NZ_JAWHTP010001156.1:0-237 GCF_033052815.1 Chromohalobacter sp. HP20-39
CGACAACGGGCGCGCCTCGGGGGCAGCAAGCCAGGCGGGGTCGTAGGCCAGCTCCATCGGCCCGCGGGTGGGAATGCGCCATTCGCCCACGCGAAGGCCGTTCATCCACAGGGACAGCGCCTTGGCGTGCGAGGGGCGGCCGGCCATGTCACCAGGACGCCGGGGGCGTGTCGCCGGCTTCCGGCGCCGGGCCGGTGCTGGCCTGTGCGTCAGCGACGAAGAGCTCCAGACCGAGTG
>NZ_JAWHTP010001157.1:0-237 GCF_033052815.1 Chromohalobacter sp. HP20-39
CTTCCATGAAAACGCGTCTGCTTCCCGTTGATTCTGCGATTGTCGCGCCACTTGGCTTGCCCGATGCCGCCGAACTGGCTGTGCTGCGCGCCTGGCATGCGGGCTTATCGGCGCGCAAGGCTGTCGAACGCTATCTCGGTGAGCGGCGGGCGCTCGGACAATCTTCGCGCGGCATTCTCGGCCGCATCCGGCGCCAGCTAGCAGCGTTTGCGCGCCAGCGTCAGCGCGAAGACCTGG
>NZ_JAWHTP010001158.1:0-237 GCF_033052815.1 Chromohalobacter sp. HP20-39
GGTCGCCCGAGATCTACTACCTCAAGCAAGACTGGACGCCAGGCGCTGGCACGGTCGCGAGCAGTGAACTGTGGCGCGCGACCAGGACTGGGTCCAGCTGGTCTGCCAATTTGGTCCGTACGGTCACCAATGGAACGATTGACGACCTGAGTACATGGGGTGGCGATCAGCCCGGAATCGCTTGGGTGGAAACAGTCGGGACGCAGTCTCAACTGCTCTCAGCCTCGCCGTCGGACC
>NZ_JAWHTP010001159.1:0-237 GCF_033052815.1 Chromohalobacter sp. HP20-39
GCGATCTTGCCGGCAAGCCGCATGGTGTCTCCTCGTGGTGTTGTGTTGTGTTGTTTGTGTTGCTCTAGCCGTGGCGGATGGCGATGGTCTTCAAGGTGGTGAAGCCATACAGCGCTTCAAAGCCTTTCTCGCGCCCGTGGCCAGATTGGCCCGTGCCGCCAAAGGGCAACTCCACGCCGCCGCCTGCGCCGTAGTTGTTGACGAAGACCTGGCCGGCCTTGAGCTTGCGCGCCAGGC
>NZ_JAWHTP010001160.1:0-236 GCF_033052815.1 Chromohalobacter sp. HP20-39
GCGTTCATTCAGATCTTCGCGCAGATATTGCAGGCCCCGCGCGCCCTCGATCTGGGTCGGCGTCAACGTACGCAAATAGGCAACGATGTCTTCTCCAACCTTGGAGGTCAGCGCATAAGCCTCCTCCTCGTTGAGCTTGTCGGTGACGATCGAGGCTTCCATCCTGATCCAGGCATTCGGCGGCGCTGCCAGATTCGTCGTCACGGGCGAGAGCTTGCGCAGGCGATCGTTGGGAT
>NZ_JAWHTP010001161.1:0-236 GCF_033052815.1 Chromohalobacter sp. HP20-39
TCCGATTCATCCCGCTGCCGACGGCGCCCGTATCGTTGCGGCCGTTGCGTGCAGCGCCAGCAGCGTCGTACACGCCGGTGCAGCTTGCACAGCTCTATCGCTTTCCGCCAAGCGACGGCGCGGGCCAGTGCATCGCCCTGATTGAGCTGGGTGGCGGTTATCGGGATGACGACCTGCGTGCGTACTTTCAGGCGCTTGGCGTGCCCAGCCCCAAGGTGGTGGATGTGCCGGTCGGG
>NZ_JAWHTP010001162.1:0-236 GCF_033052815.1 Chromohalobacter sp. HP20-39
GGCTCCCTGCTGCGCTGCCGATGAGCTGCCGCGACACGGTGCTGCCGCCATCGCTGCGTTCACGCACATCCAGCAGCCCGCTGGCGCCTGAAATATTGAGCTGAGCCCCCTGCTGCACCACGAGACTGGTACGACCGGCCGGCACAGTCCCGGAGAAGGTGCTGAGACTGATGCCACCGCCCGCCAGAACACGGCCCGTCAGCAGCCCATCGCTGCTGGGCTGGAGCTGACGCAGC
>NZ_JAWHTP010001163.1:0-236 GCF_033052815.1 Chromohalobacter sp. HP20-39
GCTCGACGCTGCCCCGAGCAGCCGCCCGGTCTTCCAGATCCATGAGGGGGCATGGCTTCTTGGCGAGAAGGTCAAGGCGACCAAGCCGCAACCGGAACTCTTCAACAAGCCCGTGTCGTACAACGACGCACGGGACCGCATCAGTACGCTTGCCGACGTTGCCGACTGGATTGCTCGCACTTACAACGTACGGGTGGTCATCGATCCCTCGGTGAATGCACCGTTCCCCTCGGCGC
>NZ_JAWHTP010001164.1:0-236 GCF_033052815.1 Chromohalobacter sp. HP20-39
GCTACCTGCACATGCTGACGACAACCCGCTTCGTCGAAGACGTGCAAGGGCTGGAAACGCCGTTCCTGATCATCGTCGGAAGCAACGACCCTGGCCTGGATGAAACGGCCATGAAGCAGACCTTCCTTGCTTGGCATCCCAATGCGGAATTGGTGACACTGTCGCAGTGCGGTCACTACCCGATGCAGGAATGTCCGCCGCATTTCGTACAGGTGGTCGAGCGCTTTCTACTGAGG
>NZ_JAWHTP010001165.1:0-236 GCF_033052815.1 Chromohalobacter sp. HP20-39
TCATCATGGTGTGTGTGGAGGCTGGCCTCGGGCTCGATGCGGCGATCCTGCGGGTGGTCGATGAAATGCGGGCGGCCCGCCCGGTGATGGCACAGGAATACGAACTACTTACGCTGGAACTGCGTGCCGGTCTGTCACGCGAGAAGGCGCTGCGCAACTTCGCCGCCCGCACCGGTGTGGATGACGTGAGCTTGCTGGTGGCCATGTTGATCCAGGCCGACCGCTTCGGCACCAGC
>NZ_JAWHTP010001166.1:0-236 GCF_033052815.1 Chromohalobacter sp. HP20-39
GAAGAGTCGCACCTCAAGCCCAAACCCATGATCGAGATTGGTGGCCGCCCGATCCTGTGGCACATCATGAAGATCTACGCGGCCCACGGCATCAACGATTTCATCATCTGCCTGGGTTACAAGGGCTACGTGATCAAGGAGTACTTCGCCAACTACTTCCTGCACATGTCGGACGTGACGTTCGACATGTCCAAGAACGAAGTGACCGTGCATGAGCGCCATGCTGAGCCTTGGCG
>NZ_JAWHTP010001167.1:0-236 GCF_033052815.1 Chromohalobacter sp. HP20-39
GCTTATGAGGCGGTGTTTGATTATATTCCGCGAAGTTGGACGACGACCGGTTCGAATAACTCAAAACACACTAGCTCGATCATTCCAAATTGGGATCGCGAAATAATAAGTCCTGTTACCAAGGAGAAGGGCGCTCCGAAATCTTCGTTACCGTTTTCAGATGCATTCTGGAAGAGCAAACGTTTTGATTTAACTCATTTGAATTCCCTACTAAAGATACGCGGCTTTATTACTGC
>NZ_JAWHTP010001168.1:0-236 GCF_033052815.1 Chromohalobacter sp. HP20-39
TGGTGAAATGCGCCACCGCCGAAGTGGCCGACAGCGCGCCGGTGCCGTTATTCCCCGCCGACGTGTCGATATAGAGCAGGTGGTTGGTGCCCTGGTCGAGGTTGCGCTCGGTATAGAAGCCGGTCGCGCCGTACTTGAGCGTGTCGGTCGCCTGCCATTCATAGCCGCCGGCGCCGGTGAGCAGATGACCCTTGTTGAGGCGGACGAACTGGCGGACCTGGGTGGGATAATAGACC
>NZ_JAWHTP010001169.1:0-236 GCF_033052815.1 Chromohalobacter sp. HP20-39
TGTCCCCGGTAACGATCCCAAGGTGTCGATGACGGTGCGGCGTCGACGTCGGTAGACCTGACGCATTCGTTGGGTGCGCCGGCGCAGCGCCCCAGTGGAGAGGTAATCCGCCACGGCTTCTTGGACAATGGCTGGAACGGGTTGGCCGGTAGCTCGACGCTGCCGAGCGAACGAATGGACGAGAGCGGCAGGTACGACAAGATAGCCACACCCGAGCGCTGGGGTGAGCACGGAGG
>NZ_JAWHTP010001170.1:0-236 GCF_033052815.1 Chromohalobacter sp. HP20-39
TTCCAACGGGTTCCAGTTGATAGTGATAACTTGACAAAATTCGCGATGTTTGTCAAAGGAGTTGCTTGGGAAAATGGTCTGTTTATGGATGATCTATATGGTGCGCTCGGGGCATTTTCTTTTTATGCCACGCTGGGAGTGCATCAATTTAGTGCGGCCAACGGAAAAGGGGAGTTAACCATTAATAGCGTTCATGTTTACATGCGAGATGTTTTCACATTTCATGATCGCTCAGA
>NZ_JAWHTP010001171.1:0-236 GCF_033052815.1 Chromohalobacter sp. HP20-39
GGCTGGCGCGGCCGGCGGGCTCGGGCTCGACGGTGATGTTGAGCAGGTCGTCCAGCCTGGCGGGCGCCAGATAGCGCAGGCGGGTGTCGGCGACCACGAACATCACGCCCGTCTGTTCGCGCAGCCGCTGCTGCTCGACACCGGCGGCGCGCAGCCACTCGGTGCGGGCGCGCTCGAAAAACTTCAGATAGTTGGCCTTATATGTCCGTTGCATTGTTAAACGACTATCCCAATTG
>NZ_JAWHTP010001172.1:0-236 GCF_033052815.1 Chromohalobacter sp. HP20-39
GGCAACGCGGCGCTGGACAGGTGCCCGCGGCGGTTTGGCGGCGGCGGGAGGCGTAGCTGCCGGTTGCCCCCAAGCCAGAACCGGTTCCAGCTCCGAAACCGGAGCAACGATCCGAACAGCCGCCACCTAGGCCGGTCGAAGAAACACAGGCGCACGCGACCAAACCTGCGCCTTCGCTCTCGACAATGCTCGGATTTAGCCGGGACTAGAATTTCCGGCCTCATCAGTCATTTAAG
>NZ_JAWHTP010001173.1:0-236 GCF_033052815.1 Chromohalobacter sp. HP20-39
GGCCGTCAGGCCAAGTCGAAGGCGCGTCTGGCCCGCTTTGACGAGCTGAACAGTCAGGAATACCAGAAGCGCAACGAAACGCAGGAAATCTTCATCCCGGCCGGCGAGCGCTTGGGCAATGAAGTGATCGAATTCGAGAACGTCAGCAAGAGCTACGGCGATCGCCTGCTGATCGACAATCTCAGCTTCACGATTCCGCCGGGCGCGATCGTCGGCATCATCGGCCCGAACGGTGC
>NZ_JAWHTP010001174.1:0-236 GCF_033052815.1 Chromohalobacter sp. HP20-39
CGTGCTGCGCCGCCGGCAGGCCGAACTTGCTGGCCAGGCCGATCCGGTGGCGCCGCCGGCCCCACGGGCCCAGCCCGCGCCGCCGGCCGGCTTGTCGTCGGACGCAGCCCGCCAGCAGCGCGAGCGCCGCGCTGCCGAGGCCATGGCCGCGCTGGCGCCGCGGCGCGCTGCCCCCCCGCCGGCCAAGCCGCAGGCCCGCCCCACGCCGCCGGTGCTGCGCGACGAGATCCGGCTGC
>NZ_JAWHTP010001175.1:0-235 GCF_033052815.1 Chromohalobacter sp. HP20-39
CGTCCTGCTGGTTGTCCAGTTTTTGCGCTACCTGCACTTGGGTGCGGTTAAATCGATTCAGGATGGCACCATGGCAGTTGCCACATTCGCCAGGGCAAAAATACGTTCCATGAACGTCGCTCTCGAACATGGCTGCGATTGCTCTCAGCACCTGCGAGCCGGCTGGGCCAAGCATTGGTCTGGTTCGTATCGAGCGAAGCTCGCTGCCAGTTCCAGTGAGCGCATCGATTATTCT
>NZ_JAWHTP010001176.1:0-235 GCF_033052815.1 Chromohalobacter sp. HP20-39
GTGGGGGTGCAAACCAAGGGGGCCAAGTGCCCCCTTTTTCTTTTTCTATCCTGAAGAGCAAGTGCGGCAGCGCCCGCCTCAAAGGTACTCACGCCCTCGAGGGCCATAGGGTTTGGGGTCAGGGGAACCCAATACGTCAAGAACTTCACTGTAGTGCGTGACGACCATGGGTGCACCGGCAGGACCATACGGTAGCGGCATCCAGTCGTTGCGTTCACGGCTGAATTGCAGCAAG
>NZ_JAWHTP010001177.1:0-235 GCF_033052815.1 Chromohalobacter sp. HP20-39
GCGTGCCCGGCGACGATCCGCTTGCACGTGCGTTACGCAACTCAGGCATCAATGTGGACGACAGCCGCGTGGTGGACCTGCTGATCGATCTGCAGGACATGCACGATCTGCAGGCGATCGAACACTGGCCAAGCGCACTTGAAGACTTGCGCTGCCGGTTGCCCGCGGCTCCGTCTGCCTGAACTGCCCAGCCTTGATCGAAACCCGGCCTGCGCCGGGTTTGTCATTTCAGCGC
>NZ_JAWHTP010001178.1:0-235 GCF_033052815.1 Chromohalobacter sp. HP20-39
GGCACTGAAATGGCTCCGCTGATTCACGGCGTTTTCTGGAGCCTTTCGCTCAATCTCTTGACCTATATCGTGCTGTCGCTACTGCGCCAGCCGACATCGATCGAACGGGTTCAGGCCGATCTGTTTGTGCCGAACGAACTGGCGCCGATCGCGCCGAATTTCCGGCGCTGGCGCACCACGGTGACGGTGCAGGATCTGCTCACCACGGTCGCGCAGTATTTCGGCCCGGAACGCG
>NZ_JAWHTP010001179.1:0-235 GCF_033052815.1 Chromohalobacter sp. HP20-39
TGGGGCCAGGGAGCCCAACGGCATTTTGAATGCTGGCACCAGAATTTGGGGAGGCGAGAACAACGATTGCCGCATTAGTGAGTTGAACGATCTGTCGAATTCCCGAGAGCGTTGGACCTTTAATCGTTCCGTCTTCGTTCAAATGGGCATAGACGAAAAGTATCTCGGCACTCGGTATCTGATGGGCAGGAACGACCCGGGATCGGGCAAAGAGTGGAGACAGGGCCGCCGCATC
>NZ_JAWHTP010001180.1:0-235 GCF_033052815.1 Chromohalobacter sp. HP20-39
TGTCGCTCAGCAGGGTCGTGATGAAGCCGGCCGACAGCGAGCGCGACCCGGCGGGGCCGGGCAGCCACCGCGTGACGCTGCGACGCGCCGGGTCAACCTGGTTCAGCCCGTAGCGGGTGCCGACCCAGAGCCTGCCGGGCTGGCTCGGGTCGTGCGCCAGCACGGTCACGCGCTGATCGCTGAGGCCCGGCGCGTCGAGCGCAACCGGCTCGGCCTGCCCGCCCTTGAGGTCCAG
>NZ_JAWHTP010001181.1:0-235 GCF_033052815.1 Chromohalobacter sp. HP20-39
CAGGCTGGTGGGTGAAGCGGAGGCCGCGAAGGTCGAGGCCATCGGTACCGCGGAGGCCAGCGTCATCAAGCAGAAGATCGACTCGATGGAGAGCGGCAACTACGCCGTCGTCCAGGTCGCGGAGGCGCTTGCCGGCTCCGGGATGAAGCTGGTGCCGGATGTCGTTGCAACCGGCGGCAGCGGTAGTGGTGGCGGTACTCTCGTGGAAGTGCTGCTGGCCAATCTGATTCGCGAT
>NZ_JAWHTP010001182.1:0-235 GCF_033052815.1 Chromohalobacter sp. HP20-39
GATCGAACGCACCATGATGAAGAGCATCAAGGCCAGCGCGGTGGGCAGCAGCACCACCAGCACATTGCGGCGCAGCTTGGCATGGTCGGCGCGTGCCGCCATCTGGGTGTCGAGCGCCGCCATCACCTCAGTCGTGAGCCGGGTCTGAAGGGTGGCGGACTCGATCAGCTTGGCGGTCAGCTGGTCGAGCGGATAGTTGACGTCCTGCGCTGCCGCGGCCAGGGTGTCGTCGACG
>NZ_JAWHTP010001183.1:0-235 GCF_033052815.1 Chromohalobacter sp. HP20-39
TCGATGGCCGCCTCGTCACCCCGCTGCCGGGCGGCGTCGAGCATGCCGATCCAGGGCCGTGCATCGGATGGGTCCAGCTCGGCCCAGCGTTGAACCGACAGCCCGCGGCACCCGGGCCATTCGGCCGACGTGCGCCCCGGAGCGCAGGCGGTCAACGCCAGTTGGTACGCCACCGGATCGGCACTGGGCGAGGCCAGCAGCGCCGCTCCGTTGACATCGCCCATCATCAACCTGG
>NZ_JAWHTP010001184.1:0-235 GCF_033052815.1 Chromohalobacter sp. HP20-39
TTCACGTTGCCTGACATGGGAGCCTTCGCTTCCATGAGCGGGACGATCTCCAGTGACGGCAACCTGTCTTCCAGCTCGGGCGGCACGTCGGCTTCTACCACTAGCTCCACATCTGGCGGTTCAAGCGGTTCGGGCACCGGCGGACAAACAGCCAGCCAGTCGTTGGAAGTGAAACCGGGGAAACGCTTGGAGGAGATCGCCAAGCAAATTGCGGGGCATGGTGCGGAGGTCATCG
>NZ_JAWHTP010001185.1:0-235 GCF_033052815.1 Chromohalobacter sp. HP20-39
GGAGATCAGCGCCGCCTCGACGGCGAAGTCGGGCTTGGACTTGCGCCCGAAGCCGCCACCCAGCAGCGTGACGTTGATGGTCACCTTGTCGACGCCGAGCCCGAGCCGCTGGGCCACGCGCTCGCGCGCGGCCTGGGGCGACTGCACCGAGGTCCAGACCTCACAGCGGCCGTCGACGAGGCGTGCCGTCGCGGCCGGCGGCTCCATCGTCGCGTGGGCCAGATGGGGCACGTAG
>NZ_JAWHTP010001186.1:0-235 GCF_033052815.1 Chromohalobacter sp. HP20-39
GTCCTACGGCAAGCTTGACGGTTTCTTTACCCCGACAACCCAAGGACCGCTTGCCTCGCGTTTTCCTTCCTGGACTCCGGTACGCCAGCTATTTGCATCGACGATGATTGTGTTCTTTGCCGCGAGTCTGGGCGCGCATTCGAGGCACTCTGGTAACCTCCACGGGTAGCCGGTCCGCTCTGGTTGCGTGTGCCAAACAGGTGTGCCAAAATCGCCCCATGCAGTCGCACTAAGC
>NZ_JAWHTP010001187.1:0-235 GCF_033052815.1 Chromohalobacter sp. HP20-39
CGGAATAATTACCGGCCCGAGAACGTGAGCCAGTACCGGTGCCAGCGCGGTCATACCGACCATCGCCAGGCCCAGTGCGCCCATTGCCATAAAGCCTTCTTCGAACTGACCGCCTGATCCTTCGATACTTTTACCGAACTTACCGAGGAAACGAGCAGAACCGCCGAACTGCGACAGGATCCTGTCTACGGCAGCTATCAGCATAAAGAACATCATGATGTACATGATGATTTCG
>NZ_JAWHTP010001188.1:0-235 GCF_033052815.1 Chromohalobacter sp. HP20-39
AGGCCGCCGCCGGCTGCAGCCATGTGGCCCATCTGGCCTCGCCGCTGCCGGTGGGTGTGCCGCGTGATGCCAACACGCTGATCGTGCCCGCCCGCGAGGGCGCGCTGCGGGCCCTGACGGCCGCGCGCGACGCCGGCGCCCAGCGCGTGGTGATGACCTCCTCCGTGGCCGCCATCTCCTACGGCCACGGCCCCGGCGAACACCAGCTCACCGAGGCCGACTGGACCAACCTGGC
>NZ_JAWHTP010001189.1:0-234 GCF_033052815.1 Chromohalobacter sp. HP20-39
GGAATACGTCGACGGTTTCGGCGGGTGCCGATGTGGAGGCAAGGCAAGCGAAACCAGTGCCGTCGTTGCTAGAAGAGGGATGCGCACAGGGTTTGTTGGATACGTGTTCTACCCCGCACCTTTGTACGGTAGCAGCTACGTCAGAAAGCACTCGATACGCAGCGCTTTTGATGAAGGCTGCAGTGCAACTGGCGAACTAGACTTTAGGGGGCGATGCCCGCCGCCCAAGGGAGG
>NZ_JAWHTP010001190.1:0-234 GCF_033052815.1 Chromohalobacter sp. HP20-39
CATCAATATGCTTCATGAAATAAAGTGATTCAATTTTTCTGGTTTCTTCTGCTGTTCGTTTCATATCTTGGTTCTCTTAGTTTTATTGTTATTTGATTTCAACTCTCTTTCTAGTTTATTTTTCAAGCAAAATTTTCTCATTTCAGGAATAAACACATTAACCCAAAAATAAGCAAACATTTTTTCCTTGTGGATTTTTCTACCATTTTCATTCACATAATAGATTTTGTATTT
>NZ_JAWHTP010001191.1:0-234 GCF_033052815.1 Chromohalobacter sp. HP20-39
CGCACCGTAATCATCGGTGCTGGCATGTTGCCAATATCCTGCGTCGTCTGAGTTTCGGGATACGGGCGGCGTCGCGTCTTGCGTCAATCAAGATGGCGCGGCACTCCCGGGGCTGATGATGCAGACCCAGACGCTGCACAGGTTCAGCGTGCATGCTGACTGGCTTTGATGCGCCGAAGGCGGTGCGTGGCCAGGAATGGTGTGTGCTGTCGCAGCCATTTTTCCGATTATTAA
>NZ_JAWHTP010001192.1:0-234 GCF_033052815.1 Chromohalobacter sp. HP20-39
TCGGCGCCGGCGTCACCGCGGGGGTAGGCTCCGCGGCGGTGGCGTCTGGAACATGGCTGGCTGCGCAGGGTTCCAATACGGCAGGCATTGTTGCCGGGGTTGGCCGCGCTGCGATCGGCAGTGTGGTGACGCAAGGCTTGGCCGTCGCGGTTGGGCTGCAAGACCATTTCAGTTGGATGCAAGTCGCGACGGCGGCAGCCAGCAGTGCTGTCGGTTCTCTGGCTAGCAATGCGG
>NZ_JAWHTP010001193.1:0-234 GCF_033052815.1 Chromohalobacter sp. HP20-39
TTGCCATCCGAAGCCGCGATCACACGGTAGCTGGAGTCGAGCAGCAGGCAGCGTGTACGCTGCCAGTCTTCGGCAGAGACCCGCACGCTCTTGACCACCGTCTCGGCCTGGGGTGCCCAGTTGAAGAACACGGCAAGCACACCGAGCGGTGCACCGTCGGCCCGACCCTCTTCGCGAATGGCGGTGGCGTAGGTGGCTACGCTGGCGTTTTGAAGCGTCCGCGAGACGGTGATG
>NZ_JAWHTP010001194.1:0-234 GCF_033052815.1 Chromohalobacter sp. HP20-39
GTTCGAGCGTCATGCCGCGACGCTCACGGACGGCGCCGCCGCGCTTCGGTCGCTCCTCGACGGCACGCAAGCCGTATCGGCGGCCTACGCGGCGATCGCGGCCCATGAGGATGCCGCGGACGCGATCACCCGGGAGGCGCTTCTGGCGGTCCGCCGGACCTTCATCACGCCCTTCGACCGCAGCGATATTCAGGCCCTGGTCGGGTCCCTCGACGACGCTATCGACCAGATGCT
>NZ_JAWHTP010001195.1:0-234 GCF_033052815.1 Chromohalobacter sp. HP20-39
TGTCGCTCGGGCCGTGGCAGACCTTCTGGATGCTGTTCTACGCGTTCGCCACCTGGGGCAACGCCGGCTTCCTGCGTGAGCAGGTGTGCCTCTACATGTGCCCGTCCGCTCGCTTCCAGTGCGTGAGGGTCGACCCCGACACCTCCGTCGTCACCTACGACACGCAGCGCGGCGCGCCGCGCGGCAGCCGCTCGCGCAGTGCAGACTTCGCGGCGCAGGGGCTCGGTTCGTGCG
>NZ_JAWHTP010001196.1:0-234 GCF_033052815.1 Chromohalobacter sp. HP20-39
GCTGTAGGCGTCGTCATAGGCGATGTAATTGATTTTCCGGCCGTTGATGCCACCGCGGTCGTTGACCGACTGCACGTAGGCAAGCACACCCCTGCCGACGAGACCAATGGACGACGCCGGTCCGCTGAACGGAAACACGCCTCCGACCTTGATTTCAGTCGCGGTGACACCGGGCGCATCGGCGGAAAATGCTGGCCCTGACAACGCAAGCACCAGTACAGACGCGAGTTTGAA
>NZ_JAWHTP010001197.1:0-233 GCF_033052815.1 Chromohalobacter sp. HP20-39
TGTTCTTGGCCAGCGCGTCGCGCACCTTCTGGTCATCCCACGAGTTCATCGAGGTGCGTTCGAGCAGTTCCTTGCCCGGGAATACGTCGAGCAGCTCAGGGTAGGTGTAGCCGGAGAAGCTCTCGCTCTCGACGGTGGTGATGGTGGTGGGGATGTTGAAGATCTTCGCCGCCTTGGCAAGGCCGACGGTGTTGTTCTTCAGCGTTTGTCGATCCATCGATTGCACGCCGAAG
>NZ_JAWHTP010001198.1:0-233 GCF_033052815.1 Chromohalobacter sp. HP20-39
GGACGTGGCCCTGCTGGTGGGCGCCCGCCCCCGCGGCCCGGGCATGGAGCGCGCTGACCTGCTGTCGGCCAATGCCCAGATCTTCACGGCGCAGGGCAAGGCACTGAACGCCGTTGCCTCGCGCAACGTCAAGGTGCTGGTGGTCGGCAACCCGGCCAACACCAACGCCTACATCGCCATGAAGTCGGCGCCGGACCTGCCGCGCGAGAACTTCACCGCCATGCTGCGCCTGG
>NZ_JAWHTP010001199.1:0-233 GCF_033052815.1 Chromohalobacter sp. HP20-39
TGCCTTTTTCGAACAGCGCATTGGCCCACTGCGCGGCCTTGAGCGAACTGCCGACGATGACCGGCACGACCGAGTATCCGGCGCTGAGACCCGTGTTGAGACCGGCTTCGCGCGCAGTCTCCAGGAACTGGCGTCCGCGCTCGCGCAGCGTAGCGATGCGCTGTGGCTCTTCCAACATGCGCTGCAGCGCGCTCAGCGAACTGGCAGCCAGCACCGGCGACAAGCCGACGCTG
>NZ_JAWHTP010001200.1:0-233 GCF_033052815.1 Chromohalobacter sp. HP20-39
GCGTGCGGAAATTCAATCTGCGGAAACTCCGCCATAGCCGCCGCAGCACCGGTCATCGATGCCAAGCCCGAGGACGTGGCATCTTCGATTTCCTTCACTGCCGTATTGGGTATTCTCGTTGTGCTCCTACTCCCATTTGTCTTCCGCACGACAGGAATGAGTCAGTTCCAATACGGCATTCTTGCAGGCAAGACCTTCCTTGAGATCGCGATTGTTCTACTCGGCGCATCTCT
>NZ_JAWHTP010001201.1:0-233 GCF_033052815.1 Chromohalobacter sp. HP20-39
GCCTTGCCTCGGGCATTGCCCCCATCCGCACCATGCGCGATGCCGGTGTGCCAGTTGGCCTGGGCGTGGACGGCAGCGCGTCAAACGACGGCGCACACATGCTCGGCGAGACACGCCAGGCGATGCTACTCGCGCGCGTCGGTTTCGGCCCGGCAGCGATGAGCGCGCGTGAGGCACTGGAAATCGCCACGCTCGGCGGCGCCCGCGTGCTCAATCGCGATGATATCGGCGCG
>NZ_JAWHTP010001202.1:0-233 GCF_033052815.1 Chromohalobacter sp. HP20-39
TGACGATCGTGCGATCGTTACTGTGGTCAAGGTCAGCAACCGCAAGTGAAACTTGCGCCGTGCTAAATGATGGTGCGCCAGCGGTCCCCAGAGAAGCTCCGTCGGCATAACGGGTCAGTGCTGTCACCTCGCCGAACGTATTGCGCTGATAGCGCGTGACGTAGCCCATGGCATCCACGTCATAGGACACACGTCCCAGCGTGTCGTACGTCTTGTAGCTGATGTTGCCCTCC
>NZ_JAWHTP010001203.1:0-233 GCF_033052815.1 Chromohalobacter sp. HP20-39
CGTCACGCTCGATAGCGGCAACCAGCTCATGTATGCCTACCTGGCACTCACGGGCATGCCACCGGACTATCCGCAAGTCGCCAGCAACATCTCCAAAGACTATGCGCGCGCCACGGATGAGTTCCGAAAGCACGACCTGCTGACGGCGCTCGCACCCCGGATCGACGCCGACATCGCGGCCGCCAAGTCGCGCCGCTACTTCAAGATGAAGGTCCCGAACCCCATCAGCAAAT
>NZ_JAWHTP010001204.1:0-233 GCF_033052815.1 Chromohalobacter sp. HP20-39
TGCGCTGAAGGCCGTGCGCACCAGCCCCGAGGCGACATGGGCGAGCGTGCTGCCGAAGGATGGGATGGCCAGCATGACCAGGGGCACGTTGTCGACCTGGGTGACCGCCCCGCTGCGCGAACTCTCGATCAGGGCCGAGCCCTTGAGGCCAGGGCCGGTGAGCAAGAACGCCAGGAAGAGAATGACCAGGGGGCTTCCGAAGCCCTCTCTCGAAGCAGCCGTCGCCCCTTGCG
>NZ_JAWHTP010001205.1:0-233 GCF_033052815.1 Chromohalobacter sp. HP20-39
CGGGCTTTTGGGCGACGCTGTGGGGGGCGCTCCGGGGCCGGGATGCCAAGGCAGTAACGACGCCGGAGAAGCAACGGCCGGGTATGCATTCAGCCGGCGATGTCGTTCTCTACGATCAGCAGGAAATGCTGTCGGCCAAGGGGTACACCGAGGTCGGCCAGCCTGACGGGCTGATGGGCGGGCGCACCGTCAACGCCATTCGGGCGTTCCGGGCTGAGAATGGCCTTCCGGCG
>NZ_JAWHTP010001206.1:0-233 GCF_033052815.1 Chromohalobacter sp. HP20-39
GCCAACTTTCATGTCCTTACCGGTGCCAGCAAAGGCATCTCGGCAGCGCTGCTTTGTCTTGTGCCCGTATCGGCGGCGATAGGGTGGATCGTGGCGAATCGACTCGGCATCCGGGACCCGGTCCGTTTCTCTTCATTGGGGCAAGACAGGCTATAGCATGCTGGCACGAGGCTGGCTGACACCGCACAGAACAACGCCGACTGTAATTGCAGTAAAGCTATCGTGCGTTGAGG
>NZ_JAWHTP010001207.1:0-233 GCF_033052815.1 Chromohalobacter sp. HP20-39
TGAGCCTGGACATCGACTGCCTGGACCCCGGCTTCTCACCGGGCACCGGCACGCCCGAGCCGGGCGGGCTGAGCAGCGGCCAGCTGTTCACGCTGCTGGAGGAGCTGCACGACCTGAACTTCGTCGGCATGGACTGCGTCGAGGTGGCTCCGCCCTACGACCATGCCGAGCTGACCGCGCAGGCCGCGGCCCACGCTGTGTGGACCTATCTGTGCGGGCAGCTCAGCCGGGGG
>NZ_JAWHTP010001208.1:0-233 GCF_033052815.1 Chromohalobacter sp. HP20-39
GCAGGCCAACGGCAGTGGCAGTTTGCAGTTGTGCCCGGGGAGCGCTGCAGGCACCAACATCGGCTCAGCCTACGGTTACAGTTCCTCGGCAAACAACATGAACTGCAATACCAATGGGAATTACGCATTTTCCTTGCATAACAGTGGCACGAATGCAGGAACCAATGGCGTTCAAAACTCGACTGCACGTATCAGCGGCTACCAAGACGGCCACCTGGAACTCGTCGGCCAGG
>NZ_JAWHTP010001209.1:0-233 GCF_033052815.1 Chromohalobacter sp. HP20-39
CCCCCTGTCGCCGCTGGCGGCGACCACCCTGACCTCCACCGGCCCACAGACACTCGTGCCCTCCCCGCCCCTCTTCCCATCTGCCGCTCGGGGTCGAGCGTGACCAGCCAGCGCCGGGTGTGCAGTAAGCCGGCAGCGCGGACGCCGCTTTACAACGGAAGAGCACACGGCTGAAATCCATAAACAGCGAACTGTCGATGGACTGCAGCGCACGCCCAGGAATGGTGACGTGC
>NZ_JAWHTP010001210.1:0-232 GCF_033052815.1 Chromohalobacter sp. HP20-39
AGCAGCACAATAGCCAGCCGTTATTACGAGCGAAGCGAAGCAATCGAGGCTTCGCGCGCGGTTTTCTGGATTGCTTCGGCGCTCCGCTCCTCGCAAATGACGAGGAGACACTTTATTCGACCCACCCTGAGTTACCGATGGGACGGATGCGCTCCGGAAAAACCGGATCATATCCTCGCCTCAGCAGTTGACCGAGAACGCCATTGTTACCGACGCCAGTTTCGGGCGTGGT
>NZ_JAWHTP010001211.1:0-232 GCF_033052815.1 Chromohalobacter sp. HP20-39
ATTCGTCGGGACAGTCCGCCAGCGCGATGGGTAGGGGGAAGCCGTCGATCTTGAAGCCGGCTGCCGCTGTCACTTGAGAATGCCGATAACTGTGCCGCACGGCGTACAGGTGGCCCTTGACGCCGCTGGTGTTGAGATGGATTTCCAGCGCTTGCATCGCCGGCGTGGGCAGATCGATGGGACGCAAGAAGAGGCGATAGGCAACCTCCCCCAGCCACAGCAAGCCTGCCGT
>NZ_JAWHTP010001212.1:0-232 GCF_033052815.1 Chromohalobacter sp. HP20-39
GCTGACTTCCTATTTGAAAATAATAGGATTCCGGTATTCAAGGAACCCGAGAGACCTGCTTGACGGGAAAAATGCTGTACTGTTGCTTGTCTGCAATGACGTCTCTAACTATTTGATCTGAAATGGTTTTTTTGTCATTTGCGAAGCCGTAAACAAGTGCGGTATCGCAAAGCACATTGATCATGCGGGGGACCCCGCCCGAAGCCGTCGCGATGAGCGAGCAGGCTTCCTG
>NZ_JAWHTP010001213.1:0-232 GCF_033052815.1 Chromohalobacter sp. HP20-39
TAGGCAGGTTGAAAAAACCCGGCACTCCACCGCGAACGCCGGGTTTTTTGTTGCGCAGCCGATGGCCTATTGCGCGGGGGCCTCATCCATTTCTGCGTTTTCTTCGGTCCCCTCTGGCAATCGCTCCACCAGCGGCTTGGGCTGGCCGCGGCGCGTCATGCCCTGCATGATTGGGCCGGTACATGTGAGGTCCACCTCTTCGAACGGCGAGTTGATCTGCTTTGCGTGGCGT
>NZ_JAWHTP010001214.1:0-232 GCF_033052815.1 Chromohalobacter sp. HP20-39
TCACCCCCTGTTCGTTTACTTCCCCCTGGCCACGGATGCCGGGGGTGCTTGCGTTAGCTCGCCGGCGCGCGGCCCCTCCCCTCGCCAGTGCATCCTGATCCAGCTCGCACCAGGTCCGAGCGCGGGGGGAGGCATCAATCAACGCGGCGACGAAGTCGCGACGCTCACCAAGGAAACGCTCGAGCCGAGCCGTCGGATCGAGCAGATCCTTGAAACGGTATTCGGCGAAATA
>NZ_JAWHTP010001215.1:0-232 GCF_033052815.1 Chromohalobacter sp. HP20-39
GCCGTGCAGGCGGTGCGCAACGTCACCCGCCAGGTGGCGGCGCGTCCGCAGGCGGTGCAGCGTCTGTCGCGCCCACTGGTGGCGCCCGCCCGTCGTGCCACGCCGCGCGGCCAGGTGGCCCAGGTGGTGGCGCGCCAGGTGGCGCCGATCGCACGCCAGGTGGCTGTCGCCAGCGGGCGGCCTGTCGCCGCCGGGCGTGGCGGCCATGTCTGCGTGAACTGCCGCCGCCATC
>NZ_JAWHTP010001216.1:0-232 GCF_033052815.1 Chromohalobacter sp. HP20-39
TCCTGGCTGATCTCACGGATGTTCAGGCTCAACACGCGCCACACCAGATTCTTCTTGTGCGGTGTAAAGGTATCGAGCGCGCCATACCACGCCCTGCCGCGCGGGCTGTTGTCCAATTGCAGCAGGATCGTACAGAGCTGGCCGGCACAGCGGTCTCCATCCCCCGTGTCCGGGGAGGCGGTTTCGCTGTATAGCCCGAGTGCCCGGTCCGTCAGGCTGTCGGCCTTGAGCC
>NZ_JAWHTP010001217.1:0-232 GCF_033052815.1 Chromohalobacter sp. HP20-39
GCCTGCCGCCAGCACTTCGCCTGGCTCGGCAACCCGATACTGCACGCGTCCGTCACGCGGGGCTTTCAGTTCGCTGTCATCGATATCTGCGGCAATGCGCCGTTCAGTGGCTTGTGCCGCTTCGACGCGGGTTTGCGCCTGAATGATATTGGTGCGTGCCGCTTCTATAGCCGCTTTAGAAGCCGATACCTGAGCTTTCGCCGATTCCAGCGCAGCTCGGGCGCTCTCAGCG
>NZ_JAWHTP010001218.1:0-232 GCF_033052815.1 Chromohalobacter sp. HP20-39
GGTGGATGTCGCAAGTTGCATCGGGCGTCTGACCGAGGCCACCGAGCAGATGTTCGAAGCACCGGACCGGCGCCAGATCCGGATCAATACTTCGTCATCGTTCGCCCATGGCTGGCTGCTTCCGCAACTGGCGCACTTTCATGTGCAGCACCCAGGCATTGAAATTGAGCTGGTGTCCACGCCTGACACAGACGTGGAGCGCATCGATGAGTCGAGCGATGTGGTCATCCGC
>NZ_JAWHTP010001219.1:0-232 GCF_033052815.1 Chromohalobacter sp. HP20-39
CCGCCGTCGTACTCGTCGGGGTCGCTGAAGAACAGCGTGGCGGACAGGTTGGTGCGCACGCGCTCGGCGCTGTTGCGCACCTGCCGCACCGCGTTGTCGATGTGATAGCCGAACTCGCCGCCGGCCGTATAGCAGTTGAACAGGGGTGGGAAGACCTTGCTCGGCAGTGCGGCGGACATGAACTGCGGATGTTGCCAGAGACGCTGCAGCATGGCTTCGGCGATCTCGCGGG
>NZ_JAWHTP010001220.1:0-232 GCF_033052815.1 Chromohalobacter sp. HP20-39
GCCCCAGGCTGACCTGCAGTGCGGCCATGGCCAAGGGGTCGCGCAGCGTCGTCGTCGCGAAGCGGGTGAGCAGCATGTCGTAGCGGCCTTGCTGGCTCAGGGCGCGGGCCATCAGGGGCACGAGCTGGTCGGCGTCAAAGCCCTGGCGGTCGGCGCGATCGAGCTCGGCGAAGGCCGCTGCCGCATCGCCCTGCCGCAGCAGGGTCGACCCGAGCAGGAAGCGCGCCTCTGC
>NZ_JAWHTP010001221.1:0-232 GCF_033052815.1 Chromohalobacter sp. HP20-39
CCGCCAGCATGCGGTCCAGCAGCCGGCCGGCGTCGCCGCCCAGGGCCTCGCCAGCACTGTCATCGGCCTCATCGACCGGGTCGGTCACCACCAGCCATTGCGCCTGCTGCAGCGCACCGGCGCCGAAAACCGCCTGCCGGCGCTGCTCGCACAGGCCGCAGCCGCGGCAGGCCGACACCGCCTCGCGCAGCGCCGGCAGGCTCAGGCCCTCGAAACCGGACGGCGAGCCGGG
>NZ_JAWHTP010001222.1:0-232 GCF_033052815.1 Chromohalobacter sp. HP20-39
GAGCGGGCGGCACCAGTGGCCCTCATGCCAGAGCAGGGCCGTCTTGTCCTGCGCGCCAGCGATGGAGATACGGAACTCGGCCTCCTCGTCAGCCGTGGCGGCCATGCCACCCGTGGGCGTCACGGCACGGTCCAGTGCCTGCTCGATCTCGGCCTCGTCCAGCGGCTCGGCGTCGATGCGCTTCACGTCCGGCGCGGCGGCGTCCACGTGCAGCAGCTGCAGCGCGCCGACG
>NZ_JAWHTP010001223.1:0-232 GCF_033052815.1 Chromohalobacter sp. HP20-39
GTCATCGAGCAGGCTGAGCAGGGCGTCGACTACATGACTGTCCACGCGGGTGTGCGCTTGCCGTATGTCCCGCTGACCTCCAAGCGCGTCACCGGCATCGTCTCCCGCGGCGGCTCCATCATGGCCGGCTGGTGCCTCGCGCACCACAAGGAGTCCTTCCTCTACGAGAATTTCGACGAGCTGTGCGAGATCTTCGCGCAGTACGACATCGCATTCTCGATTGGCGACGGCC
>NZ_JAWHTP010001224.1:0-232 GCF_033052815.1 Chromohalobacter sp. HP20-39
GACCGAGTTCGGTCTGCTCAAGGAGGCCGGCGCGGTCGCCTTCACGGACGGGCTGCGGGCCGTGGCGAACGCCCAGGTGCTGCGTCGCGCCCTGACCTATGCCCGGGATTTCGACGCCCTGATCGTGCAGCACGTGGAGGAAGCCTCTCTCGTCGCCGAGGGCGTGATGAACGAGGGCGAGCTCGCCTCGCGCCTCGGGCTGATGGGGATCCCCCGCGAGGCGGAGACGGTG
>NZ_JAWHTP010001225.1:0-232 GCF_033052815.1 Chromohalobacter sp. HP20-39
ACCCCCCACCCCGACCCGTGCCCGCCCCCCGCCACCACGCACCTCCCCACCCGCCAACCCACCCCAGTACCCTACCCCACGCCCTACCTCTCTGACACACGGGTGCGCTGCCGCCCAGGCAGCTCAGAAATTTCGCGGATCATTGGGTTTGGAGATCGGAAGAGCGGCGGGGAGGGAAAGAGTGGCTGTTTTCCTGTGTTGGTGAGGGGGGGGGCCGGGTCAGTGATGTGGG
>NZ_JAWHTP010001226.1:0-232 GCF_033052815.1 Chromohalobacter sp. HP20-39
AAGACTCGGCACCGTCGCTCTGGTTCTGAGCTGCCTGGGCGGCAGCGCACACGACTGCCTATCCGGCGGTGATCGATAAGCATTTCTGAGCTGCCTGGGCGGCATCGCACCGACCGAGACCCTAGAGTGAGAAGGACATGGATTCAGAACAGCCGGGGCGGCAGCGCACGAGGAGCTAAGGAGTAGAAGCGTCGGGACGGCTTTCAGAGCGGCCTGGCCGGCAGCGCACCCG
>NZ_JAWHTP010001227.1:0-231 GCF_033052815.1 Chromohalobacter sp. HP20-39
TCCGATCCGAAGGAGGAACCGGTGCGGGTCTACGACCCGTCGGGCCCCTACACCGAGACCGACGCGCGGATCGACCTCAATGCCGGCCTCCCCGGCGTGCGCGAGCCCTGGATCGCGGCCCGCGGTTACGCGGCCGTCGCCCCACGGGCGGTGAAGCCCGAGGATAACGGCTTCGCGGGCGACAAGCTCGTGGCCCCCTGCCCCGCCGAGCGGACCATCCGCAAGGCGGCC
>NZ_JAWHTP010001228.1:0-231 GCF_033052815.1 Chromohalobacter sp. HP20-39
TGAGCCGCGAACAGCAGGGCCCCGAGGTCACCTGGAGCGGCGGTCGGCCGGTGCCGGCGGGCATCGTGCAGCAGGCCTTCGGCGTGTCGGCACCGGCGGCCCAGTTCAGCCGCGATGCCTCGGCCTTCGCCAATGGCGGACGATTGCTGCGCCAACTCGTCATCGCCATCGTGCTGATCCTGCTGCTGTTCATGCTGCTGCGTGCCTGCTCCAGCGACGACTGCCAGCAGT
>NZ_JAWHTP010001229.1:0-231 GCF_033052815.1 Chromohalobacter sp. HP20-39
GGCCAGGCCGGCATGGCTGTCTCCGGAAACAACGGCTCCGGCAATTCCATGAGCATCAACGGCAACACCCAGTTCACGGGTCAAGTGTCCGCCAATGGCCACCGGATCGACGACACGCACAAGCACACCGGCGTGCAGACAGGCAGCAGCAACACCGGGACAGTCGTATGACTCAGCAGCTCCTGAATGACGTCAACCACTGGGTGGGGGGCGACATCAGATCGGAAGAGC
>NZ_JAWHTP010001230.1:0-231 GCF_033052815.1 Chromohalobacter sp. HP20-39
GAGGCCGATTAGTTTAAGTTGAGACCGTTTCAACAGTATGGCTGGCGAGTATTTGCCCAAATTTGGGCAAATATTGAGCAGATTTTCGGGGCAGGTCACCCCGCCAACAGCCAACTCTGTACGGAAGAGCCCTCCGCGCTTCACACGGCGATGAGGCCGCGCGTGACCGCATTCCCTGCTAAGGGTTCACAACGCTCCGCACGGATGGCTACATCCCGAGAAGAGTCAAGG
>NZ_JAWHTP010001231.1:0-231 GCF_033052815.1 Chromohalobacter sp. HP20-39
GCCTGCAGCTCCAAGTCACGCAGGAAGAGCTGAACGAAAACCTGAACAACAACCGCGATCTTGAAGCACAGATTCGAACTCTGGCTGCCCAACTCACGGTGTCCCAGGAGGAGGTGGCCAATCGGCAGCGTGCCATGGACGAAGCACAACTCCAGGTCACCCGCAGCTCTTCGACCGTCAGCACGCTACAGCAAGAGATCGACCGTCTCACGCGCGAACGCAACGCGCTAG
>NZ_JAWHTP010001232.1:0-231 GCF_033052815.1 Chromohalobacter sp. HP20-39
GCCAAGCGCATGTACGGCGACGTGATCCCCAGCCCGAAGCCGAACGCGCAGATTGTCGTCACCCGTGAGCCGATTGGCGTGGTGGCAGCCATTACGCCGTGGAACTTCCCGCTGGCGATGATCACGCGCAAGGCGGGCCCCGCACTGGCGGCCGGTTGCACGATGGTGCTCAAGCCGTCGGAAGAAACGCCGCTGTCGGCATTTGCGCTGGCCGTGCTGGCCGAGCGCGCG
>NZ_JAWHTP010001233.1:0-231 GCF_033052815.1 Chromohalobacter sp. HP20-39
CCGCATTGTGGCACTTCTGCTTTTTGTACTTGCGGTACCGGCCATACTCATCACTATCGGCAGTCGATATACCGGCGACCGCGTTTACATTCTGAATAGCACTAGTTGCGGTGTGGCGGTCATAGAAGAACATGATGGCTATCGTGCCAACCCCGGGGAATCGACCTTAATCAAGTCGAGCGTCGTCAACCAGACGCCCACCATGATGATTCGCGTCGGTTCGACGGTTTG
>NZ_JAWHTP010001234.1:0-231 GCF_033052815.1 Chromohalobacter sp. HP20-39
TTCGGGCAACTCGGGCATGGCGGGGAAATCATAATCAGCCCCTGATCCTGGAGTTCGAATGCCCCTGCCTCTCCGACGCGCGCTTGGCGCCGCGGCCCTGCTGGCCGCCCTGCAAGCCCATGCCCAAGATGCCGCTCCGCCCGAACCGCCGGCCGCGCCGCCGGTCAACTCGGCGATGGACGCGCCGCTGTTCTATCAACTGCTGATAGGCGAGCTGGAGCTGAACAACGG
>NZ_JAWHTP010001235.1:0-231 GCF_033052815.1 Chromohalobacter sp. HP20-39
CGTCGCGGCGATCCTGTTCACGCTCGGCGTGCTCGGCATCTTCATCAACCGCAAGAACATCATCGTCATCCTGATGTCGATCGAGCTGATCCTGCTCTCGGTCAACATCAACCTCGTCGCCTTCTCGACGCAGCTCAACGACATCACCGGACAGGTCTTCACCCTGTTCGTGCTGACCGTGGCGGCCGCCGAATCGGCGATCGGCCTCGCCATCCTCGTGGTGTTCTTCCG
>NZ_JAWHTP010001236.1:0-231 GCF_033052815.1 Chromohalobacter sp. HP20-39
GCCCAACAACTCCCGAAGCCCGCGCGAACGCGCCCAGGCATCGGCTCCCAGCTTACGCAACGCGGCTGCCAGCCCATCCGCCTACAGGCGCGGGTTTACCCTTGATGGGCCTGAGCTGAGGCTTGAGGGGCATCGCGCGCGCTCCCGCCAGACTAAAACGCCTGGCGCGGCCGCTCGGCCGCCACTGCGGCAAGGCAAGGCTCAGGAGCCGCGCAGGACTTCCATCGGAGG
>NZ_JAWHTP010001237.1:0-231 GCF_033052815.1 Chromohalobacter sp. HP20-39
CCGCATCCGCCGATCGTCGACAACTTCGCCTACAAATTCGAGACACCCGACGGCATCATCGTGTTCTCCAGCGACACCGCTTACAATCCGAAGCTCGCAGAGTTCGCCAAGGGGGCGGACGTGCTGGTGCATGAGGCACTCTACGTGCCCGGCGTCGACCGGCTGGTGATCAAGACGAAGAACGGCGCGACGTTGAAAAAACATTTAATGGAGAGCCACACCACCACCGAG
>NZ_JAWHTP010001238.1:0-231 GCF_033052815.1 Chromohalobacter sp. HP20-39
ACACATTCCGGTGCAGGATCTTCTGTGCGTCGGGATAGGCCGGTTTGAGCTCTTTCAGCTTGCGTGGACCGGAAGCGAGAGCGGCAGCGCAGCCGAGCGCCTGCTGACGATAGGCGGTCATGATCGGCGTCTTGGTGCTGCCGCCGAGGGCAGGGTCGCCGATCCGCTTTCGGTGCTCGGTGACCAGTCGGGCGCGCTTCTTCGGATTGCGGCGCGGCGCTGCGATCGGCG
>NZ_JAWHTP010001239.1:0-231 GCF_033052815.1 Chromohalobacter sp. HP20-39
GCGGACGAGCGTGGCGAGCGTGACGACCAGCTCGGTCATCGCGAAGGCGGCGCCCAGGCATATGCGCGGGCCCGCGCCGAAGGGCATGTAGAGATGCCGGTCGGGCACCGGCATGCCGGGGGCGAAGCGATCGGGGTCGAAGGCGTCGGGATCGTGCCAGTGGCGGCGATGGCGGTGGAGCGCATAGACGGCGATCAGGATGCGCGTGCCGGCGCGGATCCGGCGGCCGTC
>NZ_JAWHTP010001240.1:0-231 GCF_033052815.1 Chromohalobacter sp. HP20-39
GAAGAGGGAAGTAGATGGTGAATTTCGGACGGAGGGGTCAAGCGGACGTGCCAGTTCGGGCTGCGGCCGTCGGAGCGCTTGTAGAGGTACTTAGGCATGTCGTCGTTTTGCTTTTTGGCACACACAATTGGCACACCAAGCTGTCCGAAACCCGTTACTGTACAACGGTTTTCAGAAAAAACAACGACTTAGATGGGGAGTGGCGGAAGCGGTGAGATTCGAACTCACGGA
>NZ_JAWHTP010001241.1:0-230 GCF_033052815.1 Chromohalobacter sp. HP20-39
TCAACCCAGGGTATTCCGAAAACCTGCGTCGGATTGCGAAGCAGTACGAACTCAATGGGTTTGAACGGCGAGTCATTGCGACCGACGCGCAATCGCCAGGAACCGTTCCTGTGATGACGGATGCGGATGCCGCTGATTTGCGCGCCAACGCTGGCACGGCCACCAGTGCAGCGATGTGGGTGCTAGGTACAGAGACACGACGCGAGCCTCATGGGCATGGGCGTTACCGC
>NZ_JAWHTP010001242.1:0-230 GCF_033052815.1 Chromohalobacter sp. HP20-39
CTACAGCCATTGGGGCGTCGATCCGCGCGGCATCCTGCGCGCGTTCGTGCACAACGTCACCCAGAGCGGCGGCTCGCAGGGCGGCAGCACGATCACCCAGCAGCTCGCCAAGAACGCCTTCCTCAATTCGCAGCGCACCTTCGGGCGCAAGGCGCAGGAAGTGCTGATCGCCTTCTGGCTCGAAGCCTGGCTGAGCAAGGACGAGATCCTCTCGCGCTATCTCTCCAACG
>NZ_JAWHTP010001243.1:0-230 GCF_033052815.1 Chromohalobacter sp. HP20-39
CGCGCGAAGGCCGCCCGGGCGGCACCGCGGCGGCCCGGGATGGATCTCACTCAGTGTTCTGACCCGCCGTCCCGCGCCGATCCGGCATCCGCCGGGGCGCAGAGCCTTCAGGTTCGCGCAGGCGCCTTCAGAGGAAGCCGATCGAGAACCAGGGGACGAGGATGATGGCGAGGAGGCCGATCAGCAGGGCCACGATGTAGCCGACGATCGGGCGCATCCCGGCATCGGGG
>NZ_JAWHTP010001244.1:0-230 GCF_033052815.1 Chromohalobacter sp. HP20-39
TCAACGGTATCGTCAAGAACATCACCGACTACGGCGCGTTCGTGGATCTGGGTGGTATCGACGGTCTGCTGCACATCACCGACCTGGCATGGCGTCGTGTGCGTCACCCGAGCGAAGTGCTGTCGGTTGGCCAAGAGATCACCGCCAAGATCCTCAAGTTCGACCAAGAGAAGAACCGCGTCTCGCTGGGCGTGAAGCAACTGGGCGAAGATCCGTGGGTCGGCATCTCG
>NZ_JAWHTP010001245.1:0-230 GCF_033052815.1 Chromohalobacter sp. HP20-39
TCGGCGCGAGGGTGGCACGTGCATATCCGCTGCGGTCCATCGCCTGTGCAAATATGGTGTATGCCTCATTCCGGGGCATCTGCACCAACACATCGTAGGTCTCCGCTACACCAATCCGAAACTCGTCGACGTTCACGGGTTCGACATCTTGTCCGTCCGCCGCACAAACTCGCATGGTCAGGCCCGGGATGCGAACATCAAACGTTGTGGTGGCCGATCCATTGATGAAG
>NZ_JAWHTP010001246.1:0-230 GCF_033052815.1 Chromohalobacter sp. HP20-39
TCTCGAAGTTGATGCTGTCGACATCAATGCTCGGCATGCGCTGACGCACCGACGGGCTGTAGCGGATTTCGTCGAGCGAGTAGGGCCGCTCAATCCGCTCGACCGGAGGCGCGATCAGCGTGTCGTAGATCAACTCCGGCGGAGCGTCTTCCGCTTCGACGATGTAGCGGTTCTCCGGAATGCGCAGAACCGGCGGCGGCAGCGAGACGAAGTAGCCGCCGATGGCGCCG
>NZ_JAWHTP010001247.1:0-230 GCF_033052815.1 Chromohalobacter sp. HP20-39
CTCGCTCGAACTGATCGACGTCAAGGGCAACCGCGTGCGCAGCGGCGTCACGCTGCCGCTCGGCAGCCTCGCGCTGCAAGACCTCTCGAACAAATCGCTCAAGCGCGCCGAACGCATCGTCAAGAACGAGCTGCTCGGCGTCGCCCAGCTCAAGACCGGCCGCGGCCGCACCTTCTACGCGGTGGGCGGCACCTGGCGCGCGCTGGCACGGATCAACATCATCCAGAGCG
>NZ_JAWHTP010001248.1:0-230 GCF_033052815.1 Chromohalobacter sp. HP20-39
GGCTCTCCATGCTGTTCGACCGAAGCAAGAGCTCCATTCCCGTACATTCGTCGGCCGACTTTGGGATACTCCACGATAGCGATCACCGGTACCGCGAGCGATTCTTCCTGATTGAATGCGTAGACTTCCCCTTCAACATCAAATCTCAGACTATCCGGAACGTCATTCTCGGCGGAATGACAGCGGCAAGCAGTTGCCCTTTGGCCGTCTGGAAAACCAGCCAATCGCTT
>NZ_JAWHTP010001249.1:0-230 GCF_033052815.1 Chromohalobacter sp. HP20-39
GAGTATCGTGAGCAACGTAAGGGCTGCCGTTATCGCTGAGCCATTCAATGGGCGAGGCCAAGCGGTTCACCGGGCCAAAGCGATGCTCGACAGTGGCGACCATCAGATCACGGATGTCCTCGGCGGTGATGCCGCCGGTGGTAGCAACGTGCCCCATGGCCTCGCGGTCACAGCAGTCGAGTGCAAAGGCGACGCGCACCTTTTCGCCATTGTCGCAAGCGATCTCCAAG
>NZ_JAWHTP010001250.1:0-230 GCF_033052815.1 Chromohalobacter sp. HP20-39
CCGCCAGCCGGCTGAAAACGTCCTGCACCAGATCGTCGGCATCCTCGAAATGCTCGACCCTGCGCTGGAAGAAGCGCAGCAGCGGCACCCGATATTGCGCGACGACTTCATCCAGCCCCGGGTGCCTGGCGGCATCTGGCATGCAAGATCCTCCCGACCCCTAAGACGCAAGCCCTTGCCCATCCCGTAAAGGAAAAGTCGAGCCGCCCGGCTTTGTCGCACCATTTCGG
>NZ_JAWHTP010001251.1:0-230 GCF_033052815.1 Chromohalobacter sp. HP20-39
GCTTCGAGCAGCTTGCGGTCCATCAGGTCGAAGCCGACCGCATCGACATCGAGCATCGCCAGCGCGGCGTCAGCCACTTTGCGCGTGATGACGCCATCGGCCTTGACCTCGGCGTAATCGCGCACGCGGCGCAGCAGGCGGTTGGCGATACGCGGTGTGCCGCGCGAGCGCTTGGCGATCTCCAGTGCGCCGTCTTCGGCGATCTTGGCGTTGAGCAGGCCAGCCGAGCG
>NZ_JAWHTP010001252.1:0-230 GCF_033052815.1 Chromohalobacter sp. HP20-39
GCGGACGCTCGACGACGGCGAGCGCCTGCGCCGGGTCGCCGCGACCCTGCCCCTGGCCCGTCCGATCCGGGGGGCCTCGATCGTGTCGAGCCCGTTCGGCACGCGCCTCGACCCCTTCACCCGCGGCCTCGCCCTGCATACCGGGCTGGACCTGAAGGCGGAGTACGGCGAGCCCGCCCGCGCCACCGCGCCGGGCCGGGTCGTCACCGCCGAGGCTGCGGGCGGGTACG
>NZ_JAWHTP010001253.1:0-230 GCF_033052815.1 Chromohalobacter sp. HP20-39
CCCGCAGGGCGTGGCGGATGCTGCCGACTGGGTGTTCGTCACCGTGCCGGATGACGCCATTCCCGGTGTGGTCAACAACGTCCGCTGGCGCCCAGGGCAACTCGTGCTCCATTGCAGCGGCGCGGGCGAACGCGACTTGCTGGACGCTGCCCGCCAGGCCGGCGCGGATACGGCCAGCTTCCACCCGCTGTTTCTCTTTGCCGGCTTGCCGGACGATGCCGAGCGGCTGG
>NZ_JAWHTP010001254.1:0-230 GCF_033052815.1 Chromohalobacter sp. HP20-39
GTCATCGAGCCGTTGACGTTGAGTGCTGTACGGCCCATGTCGATCAGCGGCTCGATGGAGATCAGCAGCGCCACCAGCGTCACCGGCAGGCCCATGGCCGGCAGGACAATCAGCGCGGCAAAGGTGGCCCCGCCGCCAACGCCCGCTACACCGACCGAGCTGAGCGTAACGATCGCGACCAGCGTTGCAATCCACACCGGATCAAACGGGTTGATGCCGACCGTAGGTGC
>NZ_JAWHTP010001255.1:0-230 GCF_033052815.1 Chromohalobacter sp. HP20-39
GCGTAAGCAATATCACTTGTCACGACGTTCCCAGCGTACGGGATCACTTTGGTATGACGCAAGGCACCACCAGTGTACACGGCGATATCCATTGTTCCACCGCCAATATCGACCACACAAACGCCCAGTTCGCGTTCATCTTCCGTCAGGACCGAATAACTGGCTGCCAGTCCTGCAAAAATAAGTTGGTCTACTTTCAGGCCACAACGTTCAACAGCTTTAACGATGTT
>NZ_JAWHTP010001256.1:0-230 GCF_033052815.1 Chromohalobacter sp. HP20-39
CCGTGAGCCATTGGGCTTCCGTGACCAACGGGTCGTCTGACTCACTGTCCGCCGGCTCGGTTTCCTTGCTCTGTGGCCGCCCTTTGTTGTTCAGCTTGCGCTGAGTGAGCCACAAGTGCGCAGCGTTCAAAAGCAGATAGGCATCTTCTTCGTCATAGACGTTATCCTCAATCCGTCCAATCGATTTGGACAGGTCCACCTGCTTGGGTTTTGCAATCAGCTGAGGCTCG
>NZ_JAWHTP010001257.1:0-229 GCF_033052815.1 Chromohalobacter sp. HP20-39
CTCGGCCAGCCGCTTGACGGGCCAGTCCTCGTGCGAGGCGGCGTCCATGCGGTCTTTGGCGCGCAGCAGGCGGCGCAGCAGTGCCGGGGCTTGCTGCGCATCGGCGGCGCCCGGTTCGGTGGTCGTCTTCACCGGGCGCCTCCGCGGGCCGGGTCAGGCGCGCTTGACTTCAGCGATGGCACCCGCCAGCTTGGCGATGCCCTCTTCCACCTGCGCGAGCGACGAGGTG
>NZ_JAWHTP010001258.1:0-229 GCF_033052815.1 Chromohalobacter sp. HP20-39
GCTCGGCTTCTCCCTCAACATGCTCAGCCTGCTCGGCATGGTGCTGGCCATCGGTCTCGTGGTCGACGACGCGATCGTGGTGGTGGAGAACGTCGAGCGCCAGCTCGAGGAGGGGCACCCGCCGCTGGAGGCCGCGGTGCGCGCCATGCGCGAGGTCACGGGGCCGATCATCGCCACGACCGCGGTGCTGATGGCGGTGTTCATCCCGGTCGCGTTCATCCCCGGCGTG
>NZ_JAWHTP010001259.1:0-229 GCF_033052815.1 Chromohalobacter sp. HP20-39
GCTCGACGGCAGAGGCGAGCCCGATCAGCAGGCCGGCCAGCATCATCCCCTTCATGCCGTCGACAAACGCCTCCGATGCCACGCGCGACTCGAGCCGCCCCGCCAGCGCAATCGCCATGGCCATGACGATGTAGAACGCGGCGAGTTCAACGTTGTGCCAGCTCCACAGGCGGGTGCCGACGATCATCATCACGCTCGATGCCAGCAGCACGAGCAGCACGGAGATCGG
>NZ_JAWHTP010001260.1:0-229 GCF_033052815.1 Chromohalobacter sp. HP20-39
TTGTCCGGCTGGTTGAAGGCTTCCAGCAGCAAGGCGCGGCCTCGCTGGACATCGGTTTCAGCCGGTGTCCAGCGCGTGTCGGAGCGCAACGCGGCCGCCTTGCGCTGCAAGGCCTGCGCCACCGTTTCACCTTCCAGGTTGGCGGGCAGCGTCACCGCCTCCACGCGCTCGTGGATGAACGCCTGCAACTCAGCCGCGAACGCCGGTGCATCCCGGATTTCGACGGTAT
>NZ_JAWHTP010001261.1:0-229 GCF_033052815.1 Chromohalobacter sp. HP20-39
TGCGTGAGCGTTTGTTTGACGCCATACGTCCCGTGCGCTCTTTGCTGGCCGAAATCACCAAGCTGCCCTGGCAGGCCAATAGCGAGCACCCGGTGACCACAGCCTTGGCCCAATTGACGAAACTGTACGCGGGCAAACTTCGCGAACTACCTGCTGATGTCAGCGCCCCTCGCTTGGGTTCGGTCTGGAGCGGCGCGATTGCGGGTGCCGACCGGGAGCGCGCGTTTCG
>NZ_JAWHTP010001262.1:0-229 GCF_033052815.1 Chromohalobacter sp. HP20-39
AGTGTTCGCAAAGCAAGCGTCGCTGGCCAAGCCAATCGCAACGGAGCCTCCGATCCCAACACGCTCGTCGCCGCGGCTTCCGCGTTGGCGAGTACCTCACCTGAACCAGCAGTGTCAGTCACGTCCGTTCCCTCAAATAGGCCGTTCGAACTCATCGCCGACGAGTCAGTAGAGCAGCAATTGCTTGAGTGGGCGAGGCGCGCGGGTTGGAAGGTCTTGTGGAGGGTGC
>NZ_JAWHTP010001263.1:0-229 GCF_033052815.1 Chromohalobacter sp. HP20-39
GTCAGCTGCACGTAGCCTGCGGCGTTCAGCTCGGCCGATTGGCGCAGGAATTCCGCATCATTGAGCGCAGCGACCGCTGCGGCCTGCGCCAGGCTGTTCACATTGAACGGCTGGCGGATGCGGTTGAGCAGATCGGTCAACTGCGGCTGTGCAATGCCGTAGCCCACCCGCAGGCCTGCCAGCCCATAGGCTTTCGAGAACGTACGCGACACCAGCAGGTTCGGATACT
>NZ_JAWHTP010001264.1:0-229 GCF_033052815.1 Chromohalobacter sp. HP20-39
GCTGGCCCTGCTGTCCTGGCTGTCGTTGGTCGCGTGAACCGCAACCTAGCGTTGCTGGTGCTGGCCCAGGGCCTGCTGCTGACCAACAACATCTGCTTCATCGGCATCAACGGCCTTGTCGGCCTGGCGCTGGCGCCACGCCCCTGGATGGCGACGCTGCCGATCTGCGCCTATGTGGCCGGCGGCGCGCTGATGGCCCGTTGGGTGGGGCGCCACCAGCTCCGCTTCG
>NZ_JAWHTP010001265.1:0-229 GCF_033052815.1 Chromohalobacter sp. HP20-39
GGGCTGCCGATGACTGCTTCCCCCGCCGGGGCCATCAGTGAGGCCAGCTACGGTTTTCACAGGAGCGGGTCAGGCGACGGCGCCCACCGCGTTCAGAGCGGAAAAAGGCTCTTTCCAGTCAGGCGCTGGTGCTCCCGGATCGCGAAGCGGTCGGTCATGCCCGCGATGTAGTCCGAGCAGGCTCTCATCAGGTCATCACGATCGGCGAAGTCCGCTGGCATCTGCCGAG
>NZ_JAWHTP010001266.1:0-229 GCF_033052815.1 Chromohalobacter sp. HP20-39
CAGCACGTTGCCAACCTGTGGGTTGCCGGTGGCGCCGTTCGTCCCGGTGTAGGTGTCATTGCTTGCAATGATCTTGCCGGGTGCCACCGTGACCGTGGCCGTGGCGCTCGCACAGTTGGTCGGGTTCAGCTTCTCGCAAATCTGATAGCCGATGGTGTACGTACCCGCCGGCGTGCCCGGTGCCACTGCCACCAGACCGGTGTTCGGGTCCAGCGTCACCTTCGGGTTG
>NZ_JAWHTP010001267.1:0-229 GCF_033052815.1 Chromohalobacter sp. HP20-39
CCCCTGTTGGCCAACCGAAACCATCATGATGTCAGCACCGGGGGCTGACGCATGCACCGGCCACATCGCCGCGTCGCGGCCATCCCGCAACTAAGAAAGGCCGCATAAAGCATGGATTCGCGAGCAGTCATCGAGCAGATCCTTGATTTTGCACGATGGGCGCCCAGCGGCGACAACACGCAGCCCTGGCGATTCGAAATCATCGCGCCCAATCATGTCGCCGTCCATG
>NZ_JAWHTP010001268.1:0-229 GCF_033052815.1 Chromohalobacter sp. HP20-39
GGTTGCGAGGGTTAGAGCGGGCGCTGGTGTCGTGATCCAGCCGCCCAGTGCACATGGTGTTTGAGGTGGCGCCCTAGCCCCGCCGTGCCGCTTCAATCGTGGCGATGTCGATCTTGCCCATCGTCATCATCGCGTCGAAGGCGCGTTTGGCCGCGGCGGGGTCGGGATCGCAGATCGCCTCACTGAGCACGCGCGGAGTGATCTGCCACGAGACGCCCCAGCGGTCCTT
>NZ_JAWHTP010001269.1:0-229 GCF_033052815.1 Chromohalobacter sp. HP20-39
GAGGTGCTCAGGAAACAGTTCCTTGATGGAGACTTCCTCGTCCTCAACGGGCATCACAAATTTACGATGGTCGGCAAGGTTGATGATGTTGCTGGCGATGTTCATGTGTCTGTATCTCGTTTTGTTGGTTTTGTCAGCGCCGTAGCGGCGGCGCCGTGTGTTGTCCTTCCTCGGTCTAGGCGCAAGCCGCCGGGAGGCCTGGCTTCTACCTTATGTACGAGGGGCGGGT
>NZ_JAWHTP010001270.1:0-229 GCF_033052815.1 Chromohalobacter sp. HP20-39
GTGGGGCAACCTGAACCAGCCGAACCACGTCGCCTCGTACCTGGCATTCGGACTTGCAGCCTGCCTATTTCTTGCGCAGAGGTTTCGGCGTTGGCGCATTGTTCTGGCCATGATCGCACTGAGCTTCTTGCTGGGTATGGCGCTGACCATTTCCCGGGTTACGTGGCTGCATGTGGTCGTGGTCAGCGTGCTGGCGGGGCCGGCATGGTCGACCCGAGTGCGCGGCGCC
>NZ_JAWHTP010001271.1:0-229 GCF_033052815.1 Chromohalobacter sp. HP20-39
CGCCGCAGGCAGGTGGCCGGCGATACCGCGCAGCGTGCAGCGAGGTCCTGGTTGCTCAGAGAGCAATCGGCCTGCAGGGCGTCCAGCAGGCGCAAATCGATGGCGTCCAGTTCCAAAGTCAATACTTTCATGCAAGTAAATTTCACGAGGACTGCTGCGTGAAATCATCGCTCAAAAGCTGTTGAATTTTGCATGCATTCGCCGATTCCTCTTGCCTAGGATGCCGCAT
>NZ_JAWHTP010001272.1:0-229 GCF_033052815.1 Chromohalobacter sp. HP20-39
GGAGTGCAACGCAAAGGTGTGGGTCACGCGCACGACGACGCCGAGCGGCGTTGGGGCCGTAGGCTACTCCGGCAAGTGCGCGACCGAAGACACTTATGTGCTGGGCACTAAGGGCGGCGCAGGCTGGCCGGCATCGATCCTGTTCGGCGGCCGCACGCGCAAGCATGATGTGCTGCCGACATCGGCCGATGAGCACGGCTTTGTGGTCATGATGCCTGCGAGCGTCCCT
>NZ_JAWHTP010001273.1:0-229 GCF_033052815.1 Chromohalobacter sp. HP20-39
GGGCCCCAGGCGTATGCCCGGTCGTAAAGAAGCGCGCGCGCCGCCGGCTTTCCGCCTCGTATGCGTTGACCGGAAAGGTCTGGTAGTTGCGTCCACCCGGATGCGCCACATGATACTGGCAACCACCCAGCGAGCGGCCCGTCCAGGTGTCGGCCAGGTCAAAGGTGAGCGGCGCGTGCACGCCGATGGTCGGATGCAGCGCAGAGGCTTGCGACCACGCCCGAAAACG
>NZ_JAWHTP010001274.1:0-229 GCF_033052815.1 Chromohalobacter sp. HP20-39
GAGGACGTGAGCTTCGAGGAAGCGCCGGACGCCTCGGCGGAGAAGGTCGGCCAACGGGGCCGCATCCGCTTCTACCGCAATCCGATGGGACTTCCCGACACCTCGCCGACCCCCAAGAAGGATTCGATGGGGATGGACTACCTGCCGGTCTACGAAGGCGACCAGGAAGACGACACGGCGGTCAAGATGAGCGCGGGGAAGCTGCAGAAAGCGGGCGTCCGTACCGAAG
>NZ_JAWHTP010001275.1:0-229 GCF_033052815.1 Chromohalobacter sp. HP20-39
CCCGACAGACTCGGCGAAGGCGTTGTCTTCATCACCCCACTGCAAGGCGATCACGAAATGCAGGCCGCGGCGGTGGCGGGCTTCAACGTTTCGCAAAAACAGCACTGCGTTCGTGTCACGGGCCGCAATCAGCCAGGCATTGCCGCGGCACTGACCGAGGACCTTGCCGAGGCCGGAATCAACCTCCGGGGCTTCTCAGCCGCAGCGATCGACTCGCAGTTCGTTGCCT
>NZ_JAWHTP010001276.1:0-229 GCF_033052815.1 Chromohalobacter sp. HP20-39
GTGTTCATCGCCCAGGACCGTGACACCATCCAACGGCTACGTCGACAGCGGACGTGCGTCGCAATTGGGTGGCGTTGGAACAACACCCCCTCCATGGTGTTTTCCTTTACGTTGATGACAGAGGGAAAGAATCCCCATCCCCACACACGGTGGATGCGGCCGAGCGCTGATCCAGTGGTTGCGGCGATTCGCCAGCGCGGTCGCTTTCGCATGATCGCCGTTTCGCCGG
>NZ_JAWHTP010001277.1:0-229 GCF_033052815.1 Chromohalobacter sp. HP20-39
CTCCACATCACGACCGACGGCGGTGAGCTGCTCCGGGTCCATGCTGTGGTCCACGCGCTCGATCTCCTGCTCGATGATCGGGCCTTCGTCGAGGTCGGCCGTCACATAGTGCGCCGTCGCGCCGATCAGCTTCACGCCGCGCTCGTGTGCCTGGTAGTACGGCTTGGCACCCTTGAAGCTCGGCAGGAACGAATGGTGGATGTTGATGGCGCGGCCTTCCAGCTTGCGG
>NZ_JAWHTP010001278.1:0-229 GCF_033052815.1 Chromohalobacter sp. HP20-39
CGCGGAAGGACCTGGCGCGGCCGGCCGTGGGCTGCCGTGCTTGCGGTCTCGCTCACGGTGTCTGCGGCGCTTGCTGCATCGGCTGCCCGTGCCGACATCAGCATCATCCAATCGCTGCCGTTATCCGGCACGCAGGCCTCCACGGGGCGCGCACTCACTGCCGGCGCCCGGCTGTATTTCGACTGGCTCAACCTCAGCGGCGGCATCAACGGCGAAAACATCCGCCTGG
>NZ_JAWHTP010001279.1:0-229 GCF_033052815.1 Chromohalobacter sp. HP20-39
GTATCGCCAGCGTATTCTTGACGCCGTACCTGCCGGGCACGATTTCACCCCATTGATGACCTGTTATTTAACAGATTCGCTGGATCCTAATGAGCTGGAGCGCGGATTTAACGAAGGCGTGTTCACCGCTGCAAAACTTTACCCGGCAAACGCAACCACTAACTCCAGCCACGGCGTGACGTCAATTGACGCAATCATGCCGGTACTTGAGCGCATGGAAAAAATCGGT
>NZ_JAWHTP010001280.1:0-229 GCF_033052815.1 Chromohalobacter sp. HP20-39
GGTAAGGCGTGGCGAAAAGCCGCTTCCATCGTTGGAAACGCACGCCGGCAACGCGTTGGCAATCAGCATAGCGCGTGCGTACCGCGCGCTGCAATTCAATGCTGTCGAGCGCGCGCTCGAGCGTGCCAACACGATGGGTTTCCGGATCCAGATAGCGCACAAGCCGCAGATAGACCGCGTCGAACAGCGCGGCGAGGGTCGGGCGGTGTTGACGATCTGGTATCAGAAG
>NZ_JAWHTP010001281.1:0-229 GCF_033052815.1 Chromohalobacter sp. HP20-39
ATGTTTACGTGCTCGAAGGTCATCGCGGCCAAGGGCTCGCCGATGGGATGATTCAGGCCTTGCTCGCCCACCACGACCTGCAAGGCCTGCGCCGCTTCATGCTGTTAACGCGAGACGCCCATCGCCTCTATGCTCGCCACGGTTTCCAGCCGCTGGCGACGCCGGACCGCGGCCTGGAGATCGTGCGGCCTGGTCTGTACCTGAAGTCCCCGCCCGATGCCTGAACTCC
>NZ_JAWHTP010001282.1:0-201 GCF_033052815.1 Chromohalobacter sp. HP20-39
AAATGCCTGACGAGGATCGGGGCGGCCTTCCGCCGGGCGGCGCGCCGCGACTCTCCATGGGGGGCCCTGGTGTCTTTCGCCGCCATAAAAAAACCCCAGCTTCATTGGAAGCTGGGGTTTCGAAATAAATGCCTGACGATGACCTACTCTCGCATGGGGAGGCCCCACACTACCATCGGCGCTGAGCGGTTTCACTGCTGA